>JAFRSH010000027.1 GCA_017427685.1 Lachnospiraceae bacterium
GATGAGGCGTGCGCGATGGTCAAGACACAGCTTGATTCGATGCCTGTCGAGATGGATGATATGCGTCGCAGGATCATGCAGCTTGAGATCGAAGAGGCGGCACTAAAGCGCGAGGACGAAAGCGCAAGAAACAGTGAAAGACTTGCAGCGATAAAGAATGAACTGGAGGATCTTTCGGCCAAATTCGCGACCATGCAGACTGCTTGGGAGAGCAAAAAAGAGTCAATGAAGCGTGTCGGTACTCTGCGCGAGAAGCTTGAAGAAGCACAACGTCAGGCGGCGGAGGCAGAGAGGTCTTATGATCTTGAGCGTGCGGCTTCCCTCAAATACGGCGAGATCCCCGCACTGCAGAAGGAGATTGAAGAGGCGCAGGAGGCAGCCAATAAAGGTGCTGAAGACGACGAGCTTCCTTTTGCGGTATCGCAGAAGGTTGATGCTCCCGAGATCGCGTTCATCGTTTCGAAGTGGACGGGCATACCGGTTGCCGATCTTTCGCGCTCTGAGCGTGACAAGGTACTGCAGCTCGCGGACAATCTTAAAAAGCGGATCATCGGACAGGATGAAGCAGTCGGACTTGTGAGTGAGGCCATCATGCGCTCACGTGCGGGCATCAACGACCCTACGCGTCCCATCGGCTCGTTCCTATTCCTCGGACCCACCGGTGTCGGTAAAACGCAGCTTGCAAAAGCACTTGCCTATAACCTCTTCGACAGTGAGGAGAGTATGGTCAGGATTGATATGAGCGAGTACATGGAGTCGTACAGCGTCAGCAAGCTACTCGGCTCTGCGCCGGGATATATCGGTTACGAGGAGGGCGGGCAGCTCACGGAAGCGGTTCGTCGCAGACCGTACAGCGTGGTCCTCTTTGATGAGGTTGAGAAGGCGCATCCCGATGTCTTCAACGTGCTCCTGCAGATCCTTGATGACGGACGACTCACCGACTCGCAGGGCAGGACGGTTGACTTTAAGAACACGGTCATCATCCTGACCTCCAATATCGGTGCGGCCGATCTGACTGACGGTATCGACGAGGACGGATCGATCACGGAAGCTGCGAAGGCAGCTGTTGAAAAGCAATTGCACGGCTTCTTCAGACCTGAGTTCCTCAACAGGCTCGACGAGATCATCACCTTCAGACCGCTCAGCAAGAGCGACATCTCAGGTATCGCAAGACTCCTCGTGGACGACATCAACAAGAGGCTCGCCGATAAAGAGATCACGATCGAACTTACGGATGACGCTTATGATGCAGTCATTGAAGGCGGATTCGATCCCATCTACGGCGCTCGTCCTCTCGGACGCTTCCTGAAGAAGCATGTCGAGACGATCCTCGCCCGCAAGTACCTCGAGGGCACCATCAAAGAGGGTCATGTGCTCGTGGATTACTGCGACGAGGAATTCGTGGTGAGGAATACATGACGTATGTGTCGGAAACCCGAAAGCATCTATAGTTCTATAAGGTCTTCCATATGACAACAGAGAGAGCGGCTGAGACGCAGAAGCGTTTCGGCCGCTGTTTTATTAATGTCTCTCTGACGTTGTTCGAATAATTGAATCTGTCTTACGGGAACGCCCGAGTCCTGTGCAAGCTCGGATTGAGAGAGACCGGAGTTCTCACGCTTTGTTTTAAGTCTGGTGTCGGGAGTTAGAGATTTAACAGTTTTGTACATGCGGTCGCAAAACTGCATGATGTCCATCTCGTGGAACAGTGGATACATTTCAATGATGTTTGATAATGAAACAGCCGAAAGAATCTCTCCAAATGAGAGACTGCTGTGCCACTGAAAGAAAGCAAGCGCCCATCCTGCCCAATATTCGGGGCTTTTGTCGGTATACATCTCGTCCGGAGCATCTGAAAAAGAGGTATATGTTTGAGTTAAAACGAGACGTGCAAACTCACACCCGTTCATACCTACAGTATATTTTGGATTGCCGGATGCCAGCTGTTTTGAAGCATCGCAGACCGCAAGTGCATTTCCAAATGCATCGGGATCGATTCTGAGTGTCATAACAGCAAAATCCACGGCATCACCAAGGACTCTTTGTGCACCCGTAAGGTAGTCTTCATTGTAAGCGCGGATCTCCATTCTTCATTTCCTCTCTCATTATATCAAGCATATATATACCGTTTATTCCGTTGTCCGAACCCTTTGTTTTGCGGTATTCACGGCGGGCTTCGCGGTCACGGGCAACTTTTCTTTCGTAGTAAATCTTGGCACTTGCGGGTTCAGATCCTTTAAAAGTTATGTGATCAAAGGCGAATCTGCTTTTTAAAACTATTTGCTCTCCAAGTTTTCCGAGCTTCATTGCATCGCTGAGTTTAGACAGAGAGATTGTCCCTGCAACAAAATCCTGAGCAAAAGAGAAATAGGAATCGTCTGCTCTGTATCCGATGATCACATCGTATGGATCGGGGTCTATAAAAAAATTGCGCTGAAGATAATCCTTGGCTTCCTCGGAAATGTTTCCGCTTTGCCAGTAACTTCGAAAACGTGTGAGAACTGCAAGCCAATTAAGAATGTTGAATCCGGAGTCATTGAGTTTGAGGACCTTTAAACCTGTCATGTCAAATTCGTAGATATTGGCGATCCCGTCCGTGTTGTTGCCGCAAGCCCACTCTTTGGCCAGTTCGATACTTTCTGTGGTGTAAAAACCATATCCATAATCATTAGTTTTTTTACTTCCGTTATATACAGGCTTCTCGATGATGTGATCTGAACCATGATATATGAGCATAAGCGTTAACCCTCCTTTGCGAATATTGTATCGCTACAGCGATACAATGTCAATGACTCTTTGAGGTTGATGATCAATCATGGATAGTTTTTATGTCACTTTACAAAAGGAGTGGGGTGTGTGAAAATCAATATAACTGTATGATGTGATAACAGGGGGTGCGGAATTGAAAAGGATTGATCGTAATCAGAACTGGAAAATGCGGATTTTAGGGACTCCGAAAGAGCTTGATTGCCTGACTGAGAAGGGCAGGGCTCTCCTGGCGGACGGCGGCTTCCTGCCTGCCGAGGTTCCGGGCTCCGTTATAAACGATCTGTTAAACGCCGGTGCCATGGACGAACCCTACTACAGGGACAACGAGCTTAAGGCTCTGACGCTTATGAAGAACGATTTCGAGTATCACGGCACATTCGACGTTGATGCGGACGAGCTTCTCGACGCGGACGATGTGATACTTCGCTTCAACGGACTTGATACGATCGCCGATATCACTCTCAATGGGCATAATCTCGGTTCCGTCAACAATATGCACCGAACATGGGAGTACCATGTAAAGGATCTTTTGAAAACCGATGCTTTTGGAGCAGCATCTTCTCGAAATGAGTTGTTGATTTCTTTCAAGTCACCCGTAAATTATATTGCGGAGCAGTACAAAGCCGATCCCGGAATCCTCGGAACGGAAGACGCGATGAGAGGCTTCCCCAAGATTAGAAAAGCACATTACATGTTCGGATGGGACTGGGGCCCCAGGATCCCGGATGCAGGTATCTGGAAGAGTGTTGAACTCCTGAAGGTTAAAAAGGCACGTCTTACAAGAGTCTACGTGCATCAGGATCTCACGGATGACTACTCCGAAGCGACGTTACGGATCGAAGCCCTTGTGGAGGGCGCCGGATCCGAAAAGACGAAGGGTTCAAATAGCACAGCCACAGCCGGATCGTTTGGGACTGCGAGCTTTGGGGAAGGTGGCATACAGGTACTTGTTACCGTGACAGATCCCGATGGAAAGGTTATCTTCGACAGAGCAGATATCTACGCCGGAGATGATATATCCGCACATAATTCAAATAAGTCTTCTTCGGAAGAGCATGAAAGCAAGAGCGGAACAGTTAAGATCACGGGTAAGACTCTCGTGATAAAGAATCCCCGCCTCTGGTGGCCGAACGGACTCGGAGAACAGCCTCTTTACACGATTAATACTGAGCTTGTAGACGGAGATATGATCCTTGACAAAGACACCAAGCGTATCGGACTCCGCCGGCTCGAAGTGAGCACAGCGAAAGACGAGTACGGCTCGGAGTTTGCGCAGGTCATCAACGGCGTGAAGTTCTTCGCGATGGGTGCGGATTACATCCCCGAGGACAATATCCTCCCGAGAACAGGACGGGCACGCACCTTCGAGCTCCTGAAGCAGTGCGCCGATGCGAACTTCAACAGCATCCGTGTCTGGGGCGGAGGACTCTATCCGACAGACGATTTCTACGACGCATGTGACGAACTCGGGCTTGTGGTATGGCAGGATTTCATGTTCGCATGCGCGAATTACAGACTTACTCCTGAATTTGAGGAAAACATAAAAGCGGAACTTGTGTGCCAGATCAGAAGACTTGCACATCACGCGAGCCTCGGACTCTGGTGCGGCAACAATGAGATGGAGCAGTTCGCGGGACAGGGCAGCTGGGGCGCGGACGATGCGATCAGAGCCGATTACCTCAGGATGTACGAAGACATCTTCCCTGCGATAGTGAAAGCTGAGGATCCCGACAGATTCTACTGGCCCGCTTCGCCCTCGAGCGGAGGAGGCTTTGACGATCCGAACTGTCCGGATCGCGGCGACACGCACTACTGGGATGTATGGCACGGAAACAAGCCTTTTACGGAGTACCGAAAGTTCTTCTTCAGATACCTTTCCGAATTCGGCTTCCAGTCCTTCCCTTCGATCAGGACGGTTGAGAGCTTTACGCTTCCCGCGGACAGAAACGTTTTCTCGTATGTCATGGAGAAGCATCAAAGGAACGCGGCTGCAAACGGCAAGATCATGAACTACATGGAGCAGACCTTCCTTTACCCCTGCGATCTTGACTTGTTCATATATGCGTCGCAGCTCATGCAGGCCGAAGCAATCCGCTACGGAGTCGAGCACTTCAGACGCAACCGCGGAAGGTGCATGGGAACCGTGTACTGGCAGCTCAACGATTGCTGGCCGGTGGCTTCCTGGTCGTCGATCGATTACTACGGCAGATGGAAGGCGCTGCATTATTACGCGAGAAGGTTCTTCACGCCGCTTATGATCTCGTGCGAAGAGGAAGGACTCTTAAGTCAGAGCCTCAATGTCAACGAGGAGCCTTTCGAAGTCAAAAAGTCGATCCGCCTGAACGTGGCGAACGAATCCATGACCGAGAGAGTGTGCGAGATCAGATGGCAGCTCAGAAATGCGCAAGCGGAAGTACTCAGGGAAGAAAGCACGTCGGTCAAGGTAGAACCCATGTCGGCGCTGTGGCTTGAGAAGGTCGAACTCCCGGAGGCAAGGATCTACGAGGACTACGTGAGCTACCAACTCCTTGAGAACGGTGAGATCGTTTCGGAGGGTACGGTTCTATTCTGCGCTCCGAAGCACTTCGGGTTTGATGATCCGGGACTCGCGGTTAAGATTGAGAAAACAGATAAACCCGCTGCTTTAACCGGAGCGGATGAAACGGAGCGATCCGGCGAATCAGACAGCGGGTATGAGATCGTGGTATCCAGCGAACATTACGCGAAAGGCGTCGAGATCAGAAACGAGAGCGACGATCTCGTGCTTTCGGACAATTTCTTTGACTTGAACGGCGGCGAGAAGCGCGTCAAAGTTTTAAAGGGTGACCCGACAGGGGTGAGCGTCAGAAGCGTGTGGTCGATAAGGTGATCACTTTACGATAGTGACCTTACCGAACTGTACGGTATCGAGAAGATCCTGGTTTGCCACGATCTGATACTGACGCTTCAATTCTTCATAAACGAGATCGATGCCTTTCCTAAGGTAGCTGGCCTTGTCCTCTTCGGTCTCGATAGCGATGAACTCTTCCTTCTGGGAGAGTTTTTCTCTTATGGAATCCTCATACTTGAGCGCAAGCTCCTGAGTCCTGAGTGCGGCGTCGATCCCGTCAACCGTGATCCCACTCTGCTTGACCTGCTCCTCCGTGAAAGAGTCGAAGGTGAGCTGTGCGGTAACGCGGCACTCCTCGAGTTCGTCGCTGCTGAGTGTCATGCCGGCATCGAGAGCTGCGTTCTTGGCGATCTCGTAGTAAACGACCGTCTCTTCAACGAGCGACTTGTAGTGGTCGGCCTCGGTCTGTGTATCGTCGTACTTCTGAGCGAGGTAGTCGCCGGTGAAACCGAGCTCCTGCTCGTAGCTCTGCATCATCGCCTGAGCGACAAGCTCGTAATAAGCAACGAAGTAAAGGTACTTGCCGTAGGAGATCGATGATCTTCCGAGGTCGTAGACGATCTCTGTGTTGTCGCTGTAGGGATCGGTCGACTTTTCGAAGGGCTTGCGGCTGTCACCCGAGCATCCCGTAAGGAAGACCGAAACACTCATAACGCAGACGAGCAGTAAAGCAATGATCCTTTTCTGTATGTTCTGTGCTGAAGTTTTCATGTGAAATTCCCCATTCAATGATTTAATGCTTATGTGTGCTGCCGGAATTCACGGCCGGCACGATTCCGGTGCCTGAAACCGACATGCAACATTATATGTCATGATCTCTTTCAAGGCAAGGATAACCTACAGTATTTCACGCTCTTTTCACGATTTCCATCTTTGCCGGGGACGGGATTTGTGGTACAATATAAGTTGTGACTTCATGCAAACCTGTCGGGCAGACGCTTATGTGATAAGCCTTGCATCACCCACAGACACGGCGAAGCGGAAGTTACGCACAAAAGTTGAAGAGGAGTATGGCTTTCCGTAGTGACAGTTGACGCGGAAGACCGGCAACAAAGAGATGTACTACACAAACGTTTTGGATCTGATAGGAAACACACCGCTCGTCAGCCTTGAGCAGACGACAGGACTTCAGATCTTTGCAAAAGCTGAATTCTTAAATCCCGGAGGAAGTATTAAGGACAGGATCGCCCTTAACATGATAAATCAGGCAGAGAAGGACGGGAAGCTGAAGCCCGGCATGACGATCATCGAGCCCACATCGGGCAACACAGGCATCGGACTTGCTCTGTGCGGAGTCAGGAAAGGTTACCGCGTCATCATCGTAATGCCGGAGAACATGAGCGAGGAACGCAAGAAGATCATCAAGGCACTCGGTGCCGAACTCGTGCTCACCGACCCCAAGCTCAGTATCGGCGGTTCGGTAGACAAGGCTCTTGAGATCGCGGCATCGTCGGACGAGTACTTCGTTCCCCAGCAGTTCCAGAACCCCGCGAACCCCGAGATGCACTACAGGACGACCGCAGTCGAGCTCACGGAGCAGCTCGGGCGTAAGATCGATATCTACGTTTCGGGTATCGGCAGCGGCGGAACGCTTCAGGGCGTTGCCAAGTACCTGCTCGAGAAGAACCCGGAGTGCAAGATTGTGGCAGTTGAGCCCAAGAACGTTTCGGCACTTCTCGGAGACGAGCCCGGACTTCATCAGATCCAGGGTATCGGTGACGGATTCATCCCCGACATCCTCGACACCAAGATCATCACGGACATCGTCGAAGTTAGCGACGAGGACGCCATCAATACAGCACGTGAGCTTGCCAGAGTTCAGGGACTTCTCGTCGGAACATCGTCGGGAGCGAACGTTTGGGCAGCCAAGCTCATGGCACAGAAGTACGGCAAGGACAAGGTTATCGCCACAATCCTCGCCGACCGCGCAGAGAGGTATTTCAGCACGGCTCTCATCTGAGACAGAGAGTATTTCGTAAGGGATCGGAAGCCGGACATAACGCTTCCGGGAGGAGGACTGAATGGATTGCACGAAGTGTCAGTCGCTCATCGAGAGTTTCCTGAAACAGTCGCTTACTCCCGTTGAGAACGAGGAATTCATCAGACACGTGAAGGGCTGTTCGGATTGCTACGGCGAGCTCGAGGTCTACCACATGGTCAACACCGTCGTCACGCAGCTCGACAGCGGCAGTGAGGAAGAGGACATCGACTACAAGGAGACCCTCGCACGCATGCTCAGCCGCGCCGACACCCAGAAGCGCAGGAGACGCTTCGCGCGTTACGTGTTCATCACGGTGGTCGTGACACTTCTGATAATTATTTACTTCCTGATCCGCGGGATAGTTTTTTAAGGATTGATTATGGGACAGAGAAACGATAAAGACACGCTTTTGATCATAGACGGTTCGAGCCTGCTCACCACCATGTTCTTCGGGAACCTCCCTAGGGAGATCCTCTTTGCGAAGACTGATGAGGAGAAGGAGAAGTACTTCTACAAGATCATGCAGAACTCGAGGGGAGTGTACACGAACGCGATCTTCGGATTCTTCAGGACGCTCTTCAAGATCCTTTCGGGCGGAGCACGTCCGAAGTACCTTGCGATCGCCTGGGATATGGGTCGCGACACCTTCCGCAGGAAGATCGACAGCTCCTACAAAGCAAACCGCAAATCAACCATGAAGCCGCTCTCACAGCAGTTTGAGAGGATCGAGGCAATGCTCGACGCAGCCGGCTTCAGGCAGTTCATGAGCGAGGACTATGAGGCGGACGACTTCGCCGGGACACTTGCGTCCCGCTTCGAAGACGAAGTCAACGTCAGGATAATGACCAAGGACAACGACTATCTTCAGCTCGTCAGCGAGAACACGCACCTCTTCCTGATGCACTCTACACAGGAGAAGACGGACGAGCTCTACAAGAAGTACGGTATCGAGAAGAAGAGCACCGTGCCCGATCGTTGTTTTGAGTACGACCCCGAGCTCGTTGAGAAGGAATTCATGATCAAGCCCGCTTCGGTGCCCGATCTCAAGGGCCTCATGGGCGATACATCGGACAACATCAAAGGTATAAAGGGCGTCGGCGGTGAGACCGCAGCCAAAATGATCGCACACTACGGTACGATCGAGGCGATGTACGAGGAGATCGGTCCCCTGCCCATCACACCGGCACGCCAGAAGGAACTCACGGAGCTCTTTAAGAGCTTCGGCATCAACAGACCGCCCATCAAGCTCCTCACCAAACAGGACGAAGAGGGCTGCGCGCGTGACGACGCCATGAAGAGCAAGCAGCTCGCGACCATCAAGCGCGACATCGACCTCGGAGACCTGCAGCTCGCAGACCTTGAGATCGCCTCGAAGTTCTCGAGGATGGATCTCATCAGAGAGTTCGAAGACCTCGAGATCAAGGCTCTTAAGGTACCTACGCTTATGGGCACCGAGGGCGAGTATGACAGGGCTGTTGCGGAAGAAGAATTACAGTTTACATACATTGAAGATAAGAAAGCACTCGAAAAGGTGCTTGAAGAGATAAAAAGCGACGAAGGAACTTCTGACAAAGTTGTCGGTCTGGAAGCCATCCCCGACGGGGACGGATCCTTTAAGGCACTCGCGGTCTGGACGGGTAAGGACGGCTTCGTGGTAAGTCGCGACACTCTCGAAGAACCCGGTACGGACAGCGTGATAGCCGGGATAGCAAAGAGCGTGCTCATAAGCGTTAAGGGCCTCAAGAGCTTTTACAGGATGACAGGGATCAGCGAGCTCACGAACGTTCACGACACGGAGCTTGCCGACTACCTCCTGAACCCCGAGGGAGCGGACTCCGGTGAGGACGATGACGCACCCGGACAGAAGCCCTCGAGATCGAAGACCAAGGAGCTTCAGGACAAGGACTACGTGGCATCGGCCAAGATGAATGCCGAAAACGCGCTCCCGCAGCGCAAAGCGATCGAAGACACGGGCATGACCTACGTGCTCGAGGAGATCGAGAAGCCGCTTGCTTACGTGCTCGCGTGCATGGAGAAGGAGGGCGTGCTCCTCGACACCGGGGCACTCGCGGAATTCGCGGCATCCCTCGAGAAGGATATCGCAGAGACACAGCGTAAGATCTACGAGCGTGCGGGCGAAGAGTTTAACATCAACTCACCGAAGGCACTCGGCACGATCCTCTTCGAGAAGATGAGGCTGCCGAGCGGCAAGAAGACGAAGACAGGTTACTCGACATCGGCACAGGTGCTCGAGAAGATCAGACTTGAGGATCCGATCATTGAGATGATCCTCACATACAGACAGCTCTTTAAGCTGAACTCGACCTACGCAACCGCGCTTCCGGGCTACATGGGCGCGGACGGCAGGATCAGGACGAGCTTCAACCAGACAGCGACGGCGACGGGCAGACTCAGCAGCAGCGACCCGAACCTTCAGAACATCCCGATCCGCTCGGACAAGGGAAAGCTCATCAGGAGGGCTTTCGTTGCGGACAAGGGCAAGGTGCTCGTGGACGCCGACTACTCACAGATAGAACTGAGGATCCTCTCGTCCATGTCGGGTGACGAGAAGCTGATCGCGTCATACAGGAACCATGTGGACATCCACGCCGCGACCGCGGCCGAGGTATTCCATGTGCCCCTCGACCAAGTTACAGACAAAGAAAGAAGCCGTGCGAAGGCAGTCAACTTCGGTATCGTATACGGCATCAGTTCCTTCGGACTCGGTACGGGACTCGATATCTCGAGGGCGGAGGCGCAGAGCTACATCGATGCTTACTTCCTCACTTACCCGACGGTCCGCAGTTACCTCGACGGACTTATCGCTTCGGCGAGGGACAAGGGCTACTCCGTGACACTGTTCGGAAGACGCAGGCCGATCGCGGACATCTCGTCGCCGAACTTCGTGAAGCGCAGCTTCAGCGAGAGGATCGCGATGAACGCACCGATCCAGGGTACGGCGGCCGACATCATGAAGATCGCGATGATCAGAGTGTTCAGGCGACTCGCAAAAGAACTCCCGGATGCCAAGCTCATCCTTCAGGTTCACGACGAACTGCTTGTCGAAGTCGATGAGAAGGACGCGCAGAAAGCTGCCAAGATCCTTGAGGAAGAGATGAAAGCTTCCGCTGATCTTGCGGTAGAGCTCGAGGTTGGTATCGGAACAGGAACCAACTGGGGGGATGCGCACTAAGCCCGGAAGAGAAACAGAGAGTTACCCCGGCGACAAAGATCGGCTGTTTATAATCATAATAATCAGAATTCAGGTGTACGTTTATGGCTGTGATCGGAATAACAGGCGGAGCGGGCTCGGGCAAGTCCTTTGTGGCGGCGCTCGCGGCAGAGAACTTTGACATGCTCCACATTGATACGGACAGGCTTGCACGGACGCAGATGATGCCGGGCGGAGCTTCCTACGCGGGAGTTGCGGAGGCATTTCCGGACTGCCTGTGTGAATGTAAAGATAATACGGATCTTCCCGAGATAGACCGTGCAGCGCTTGCTAAGAAGGTGTTCGGGAACAAGGAGCTTCTCGGGAAGCTGAACGGACTCACGCATCCCCATGTCAGGGAGACTGTCGAGTCGCTCATAGAGGGCTCGAAAGGACTGTTTACTCATGTTCTCATCGAAACGGCGATACTCGCCGACGCAGGGTACTGTCCGATCTGCGACGCGGTCTGGCTTGTGACCGCACCCGAAGAGGACAGGAAGAAGAGACTCACCGAGCGCGGATACGACGAAGCGAGGATCGAGAGCGTGTTCGGATCGCAACCGTCGGACGACGAGTACAGAAAGACCTCCACACACGAGATCCGGAACGGTTCGGACGCCGACGAGGAGAACATCATCGCACAGATAAAAGAGATACTCAAGAGCATGGGTGCGGACGAGATCTTGTCAGACGATGACGACGAGGACGAGTAAGAAGATACAGATTGTTCATAATTTGAGGAGGGTTTTATGGATACGGGTAAAGAAAACTTGATCTTTGGCTTGGACATCGGAACACGTAGTGTTGTCGGAACAGTCGGATACAGAACATCCGCTCGTGAATTCGTGGCGGTCGCTCAGTCCGTGAGATTCCATGAGACCCGTGCGATGCTTGACGGTCAGATCCACGATATCGGTGCGGTAGCCGCAACGATCGGTGAAGTAAAGCGTGAGCTCGAGAACAAGACTCACACCAGACTTACCGGTGTCTGCATCGCAGCCGCAGGTCGTGTGCTCAAGACCAGACAGGTCAGGATCGACTACGACCTTGAGGGCGAGGCTGTCATCGACAACGGCATGATCCATACCATGGAGCTCATGGGTGTCGAGAAGGCGAGCGATGTACTCCGTCGTGAGGAAAAGGGCGGCGGTAACTATTTTTGTGTCGGCTATTCCGTGACGAAGTACTACCTCGGCGATGTTGCGATCATGAACCTCGAGGGTCACAAGGGTACGGCGATCGGTGCAGATCTCCTCGCAACCTTCCTTCCGCGCGATGTCACCGACGGACTTTACGCCGCAACAGACAGAGCGGGACTCGAAGTCATCAACCTTACACTCGAGCCTATCGCGGCCATCAACATCGCGATCCCTCAGAAGTTCAGACTCCTCAATCTCGCTCTTGTCGATGTCGGAGCGGGAACAAGCGATATCTGTATCACGAGCGAGGGCTCGGTTACAGCCTACGGAATGATCCCGAAAGCGGGAGATTTCCTCACCGAATCAGTCATGCAGAAATACCTCGTGGAATTCAAGACCGCGGAAGACATGAAGATCGGTATATCCGGTAAGAAAAAGAAGATATCATACAAAGACATCATCGGTTCAAAGGTCAGCGTGCCTGTGGAAGACCTTAAGGCAACCCTGAGCGATCCGATGAAAGAGCTCGCGAAGATGATCGCGGACAAGATCAAGGAGCTTAACGGCGGCAAGTCGCCCAGCGCAGTCTTCCTTGTAGGAGGCGGCGGCAAGACACCCGGTTTCACCGACATGATCGCCGCAGCACTCAAGATCCCTTCGGAGCGTGTGGCTCTGCGCGGAGCCGAGGTACTCGGCGAGGTTCGTTTCCTCGAAGAGAACATCAAGAAGGATCCGATGCTCGTTACACCGATCGGTATCTGCCTCAACTACTACGAGCAGAACAACAACTTCATCTTCGCACGTGTTAACGGTGAGCTGCTGAGACTTTATGACAACGGTCATCTGACTGTTATGGATGCGGCCATGGGTATCGGTATCGATACGAGCTCGCTCTTCCCGAGACGCGGAGACGGCGTTTCCTTCACCTTCAACGGCAAGAGTCGTGTTGTGCGCGGTGAAGCGGGCGAGGGTGCGGTCATCAAAGTTAACGGTCAGCTTGGATCGATCGCTTCGCCGATCGTCAGGGGCGACGAGGTCATCATCACTCCTTCGACGAAGGGTACACCGGCTGAGGTCAGTGTTGAAAGCCTTGCAGAGGGCGCGAGAAGCATCTGCTTCATTGTCAACGGTCGCAAGGTTGCGGCTCCGAGACTCTTGCTTGTCAATGGCAAGGAAGCCGAGCCCGGTATGATGGTAAGCAACGGTGACTCGATCGAGGAAGCAGACTACTACACCGCGGGAAGACTGCTCGAATACATGGATGTCACCGCCGTCGGGACCATAAGCATTAATAACGTACCTGCCCTTCCGCAGGACATGGTCTACGAGAACTTCTCGATAGATTTCGAGCTTGCGGGCGAAGACAGTTCGCTTGACAATCAGGGTGAAATGATGCAAGATGTATCAGGTGTCGAGGCGGACGAAGAGCAGGAAGAAACCGCTCAAACCGTTGTAAACACTGAAGTTCCGGGCACCAAAGAGGAGCCCGCGGTACAGAAACCCGAAGATAAAAAGCCCGATGAAGACAAGCCTGCAGTCGCGGAAGCGGCTCCCGCCACAGGACCTCACAACATCACCGTTGTGGTCAACGGGCTGCCTGTTTCACTGACGGGCAAGGACCTCTACAGACTTGTGGACGTGCTCGATGTTTACCCTTCGTTCGATACCAAGAACCCGCAGGGTGACAGAGCGGTCATCAGGATAAACGGCACAGACACCGACTTTATCCACGAGCTGTACGGCGGAGAACGTATCGATCTTTATTGGGAATGAAAGGATCAGTTTTGAAGTTTTGTTCACTTGCCAGTGGCAGCAGCGGCAACTGTCTCTACCTTAAGGCGGGAGACACGGCCATCCTTGTTGACGCGGGGCTAAGCTGCAAGAAGGTTTGCGAGGGCCTCGAAGAGATAGGAGAGAGCCCCTGTAAGATAAAAGCGTGCTTCGTCACGCATGACCACAGCGATCACATCAAAGGCGTTCCGACGCTTATGCGGAAGTTCGGGATACCCGTCTATGCCACGAGGGGAACCCTCACGTCGATCGCGCTCAGTGATAAGCGAGAGCTTCCGCGGGAACTGATGTACGAGCTTGTTCCCGACATGGAGGTGACGCTCGGAGATCTGAACGTTATGCCGTTCAGGATCTCGCACGATGCGGCCGACCCCGTGTGCTACACGATCCGCCACGGAGACAGGAAGCTCGGGATGGCGACGGATCTCGGAGAGTTCACGGATTACACGCTCGGTCATCTCGCCGGGTCGAACGCACTTTATGTGGAAGCCAACCATAACAAGAACATGCTTATGATGGGACCCTATCCTTATCAGCTCAAACTCAGGATAGACTCGCCGCTCGGGCATCTTTCGAACGAGGCGTGCGGTGACATGGTCTCGAGGGTAATGACCGGAGAGCTGAGCACTGTCATGCTCGCTCACATAAGCGTTGATAACAATTTTGAAGAACTTGCTTACCAAACGGTCAGTCAGATCGTTAAGGAAGCGGCACGGGAGCGCGGGATCGACGCTCCGACGGTAGTGGTGGCGGACCGTTTTAAACCGACCGCCGTATTTGAGATCTAGGTTCGAGATTAATGGGGAAAATTTGGAACCGAGTGGGGAAAAAGAACGTCTGATATATTGGGATCATTTATCAAAGAAATGGAGTTATTATGCAGAAAGTAATTATCACCGTAGTCGGAAAAGACTGTGTAGGCATCATGGCAAAGGTTTGTACATACCTTGCCGAAAAGCAGATCAACATCCTCGATATTTCGCAGACGATCGTTTCGGGATATTTTAACATGATGATGGTTGCCGACAGGCAGCTCGACAAGGGTCATTTTGAGGATACAGCGAAGGAGCTTGAGGAACTCGGCAGCTCGATCGGAGTTGTTATCCGCATGCAGCGCGAAGAGATCTTCAATATGATGCACAGGATTTGAGCCGAGAGCAGAGGTAGAAGTCATGATAAATATAACGGAAGTTTCCGAGACCAATGAGATGATCAACAAGGAAAACCTTGATGTCAGAACGATCACCATGGGTATCAGCCTGTATGATTGCGCGGGGGAAGACCTGTCGCGCGTGCAGGATAAGATCTTAGAGAAAATTGTGAGAAAGGCCGGTCGTCTTGTTGAGGTCGGCGAGCACATTTCGAAGAGCTACGGGATCCCCGTAGTCAATAAAAGAATTGCCGTAACACCCATTTCGAGCATCGGATCCTCATGCTGCAAGAGCGAGGAGGATTTCGTCAAGCTTGCGCTCACGCTCGAAAAGGCCGCACAGGAGACGGGCGTCAACCTGATCGGCGGCTACGGCGCAGTCATCTCGAAGGGGATGACGGATCACGAGAAGATCTTCCTTCGCTCGATCCCCGAGGCACTCAAGGTTACAAGGAGTGTGTGCAGCTCCGTCAATGTCGGTTCTACCAGAACAGGCATCAACATGGACGCTGTAAGGATGATGGGCGAGATCATCGTAGATACGGCCAAGCGTTCCTACGGTACGGATTCGCTGGGCTGTGCAAAGCTTGTTGTTTTCTGTAACGCACCCGATGACAATCCCTTCATGGCAGGCGCTTTCCACGGCGTGAGCGAAGGCGAGGCGATCATCAATGTCGGCATCAGCGGACCCGGTGTTGTTAAGAAGGCACTCGAGAGCCTGCACGGAGCGAGCTTTGAAGTGCTCTGCGAGGCTATCAAGAAGACGGCGTTCAAGATCACGCGTGTCGGTCAGCTCGTTGCGACCGAAGCAGCGCGCAGGCTTGACGTTCCGTTCGGGATCGTGGATCTTTCGCTGGCTCCCACACCCGCTGTGGGCGACAGTGTTGCTGATATACTTAAGGAGATCGGACTTGAGCATCCCGGTGCACCCGGAACGACTGCGGCTCTCGCTCTTCTCAACGATCAGGTGAAGAAGGGCGGCGTTATGGCCAGCTCGTACGTCGGCGGACTTTCGGGCGCGTTCATCCCCGTATCGGAGGATAAGGGTATGATCGAAGCTGTCGAAGCCGGAGCTCTTTCACTTGAGAAGCTTGAAGCAATGACATGTGTATGTTCGGTAGGTCTCGATATGATCGCGATCCCCGGCGACACACCTGCATCGACCATTTCCGGCATTATCGCCGACGAGATGGCCATAGGCATGATCAATCAGAAGACAACGGCAGTACGACTTATCCCCGCGATAGGTAAGAAGGTCGGGGAAAGCCTTGATTTTGGCGGACTTTTTGGGTACTCACCCGTAATGCCTGTCAACACCTTCTCATGCAGCGACTTTATCGCCAGGGAAGGCAGGATTCCCGCACCGATTCACAGCTTTAAGAATTGATACGGTTTTTTGTTAGGTTTATTAGGAGGCACCGGCACTGATGGCAGGTAAAGATTTTAATGACGGGTACGACGATCCCGGATACGATGAACCCGAATTCGACGAAACTGAGTTTGACGAGTCGGATTATGAGGATTCGGATTACGAGGATTCAGAGTACGATGAGCTCCTTCTTGATGCGGAGGAGGACGGCGAACTGATCCCCGCCGAAGACGGGGAAGAGCTTGCGTATGAGGAGTATGATGAAGGACTCTTGCCGGAAGACGGCGACGAGGAGTTCATGTACGACGAAGAAGGAAACAGCGAGCTTAAGCCCAAGGTTTATTACTACAAGGATGAAGAAAACTACGAAGAAGATATGCTCTACGAAGAGCCGGAGGATGATGGTGAAGTGACTAAAGGAAAGAAGAAGATGTCATTGCTCAAGAAGATCCTCCTCGGAGTGGGTATTTTCTTCGGCGTGGTGATAATCTTTGCTGTGTTCACGATCTTCACTCCCGCCGGAAGAAACTTCTGGTACTGGATCGCCGGAGGAATTGTGGATGACGGCTTGATCACTATTTCAGAAGAAGAGGAAGCGAAGGCAACCAAGATCCTTGCCGATAACGATATTCTTTTGGAAAGCGGGGTCGGTATAGTTGATCCGAGCGGCAACCCGCTCAGACCGGATGGCCCGAGAAGCGAAGATTATGTCAAGACATACCTGATCTTCGGTATCGAGGAGATCGGCGGAGCGGCCAATACGGACGCGATCATGCTCGTCTCGATCAATAAGCAGGATAACACCATAAAGCTCACGTCCATAATGCGTGATACTTACGTCAACATCCCGGGCAACAACCCCAACAAGATCAATTCGGTCTACTCGAGGGGTGCCAAGATGACAGACGATCCCAAGCTCAAGAAAGCTACGGGAGCACTGCTTCTCAAGAACGTTATCGAGAACACCTTTGATGTTGCAATCTCGGGATACGCGTGCGTTAACTTCCAAAGCTTTGAGAAGATCGTCGATATACTCGGCGGTATCGATATCGAGCTCGGTGAGAAGGAAGCGGCATATCTGCGCAAGACCAACTACATCAGCAACCCCGCAAACCGTACCGTTCAGAAGGGCTGGAACCACATGAACGGCAACCAGGTGCTCGGTTACTGTCGTGTCAGAAAGGTTGTCACACTCGGCGGAGCGAACAATGACTACGGACGTACCGTAAGACACAGACGTGTCATAAACGCCATTATTTCGAAGTTCAAGTCACTCAGCTACCTTGACATGCTGCCCATCATGAAGGAAGTGCTCGGCGAGATCACCACGAACATCAGAGAGGATCAGATCACCGATACACTCAGAGATGTTGTCGAGAACAGTATCTTCACGACCAACTCCATGAGACTTCCGGCTGACGAGTTCTTCACGGACAGCGGCAGGAAAGGCATTTACAACGGAAGCAGCAACATCACATACACACTTGTAATGGGAGACCAGCTCGGTAAGAATATCGAGAGGCTCCACCAGTTCATTTTCCTTGATAAGGAAGGAGAGACCGATACAACAGGAATGGTAGGAGCAGGTGCGGGAGCACAGAGCGGATCCGGCAGTTCGTCAAGCTCGGGTTCGTCCTCGTCAAAGACGTCGCCCACACCCACTGCAACTCCCCAGACATCAATGATAGACGAGGCGATCCCGTCCTCACAGCAGCTCGGAGCCGAGGCACCGACCGGTCCCACGGGAATCCCCGGACTCGTGCCCGAGGACTCACTTGTAAGCACGGAGGGCGCGATCGAACTTACACCTTCGGATACGACACCCGCCGAGCCGGTGATCACTGATCCCGTGACTACGGTGACAGAGCCGGTGACGATAATTGATGACACTTATCCTGACGAGTAATCATAAGGAGTTCCCCGATGACAGATGATCCCGTAATCGATGAGATGATCGAAATCCTGCCGGACGAAGTTCCCGCAGACCCCGAAGAGGTCACGACTGAGACTGCGTCCGATGACAGTGATATGACCATTGTTCCCGAAAGGGAGCCTGAGCCCGAGATCCCGGACGATGAGGATTCGGACATGAAGATCGTTCCCGAGCGTGTGTCAATCGAGGATTTCAACAGATCGGTCAGTGAGGAACAACAGGCAGCACCTCCCGAAGAACTCGACGAGGATGCCGACATGAAGATCATCCCCGAGGGCGGTTCCTACGAGGACGATTACAGCAAGGAAATATACGAGCTGGAGCATGAGGATGATGATCGTGAGCTTATCGAAGCGATCGGAGCGTCACTTCAGGAAGAGAACATGAACTCGATCGTCGGTGAGGTTCCTCTCACGGACATCGTGATAGAGACCGAGACTACGCCCTGGTACAAGAGGCTGTGGAAGCGGATCAAAAAGCTTCCTGTGTGGGTTTACCCCGCCGCGGGAGCATGTACACTTCTCATAGTTGCGGTGATCCTGATCTTCGCAACCAACATCGGAAGGGATATCGTCATTGACGAGGGCGCAAGCTACGCCAGCGGCATGATGAACTACAGCCCGGTTGTTCCCGAGAAGATCATCGAGATTCCGGACGACCTTGATTTCGACATGATGCCGGGTGTTGAGGTTGTAGACGAGACACAGAAGCTCGACCTCCCCGAGAACGAGAAGAAGCCGGCGAACACGGGCACGGAACCGGAAGAGAAGAAGGTCCACAACATCCTTCTGCTCGGTGAAGAGAATCTTGAATCCGGCGGGGGACGCGGGCGTTCGGACCTTATAATGATCGCCACCATTAACGAAGAGGACGGAAGCATCAAGCTCACCTCGATCATGCGTGATATACTTGTCGCGATCCCCGGATACAGCGACAACAGGCTTAATGCCGCATATGCGATGGGAGGGGTATCGCTCGTCTACCAGACACTCGCCAACAATCTCGGACTTGATATCGACAACTACGCACTCGTGAACTTTGAATCGTTTGAGAAGATCATCGATGCGATCGGCGGAGTCGATATCGAGCTCACCGAAGAAGAGGCTTCGTACCTCAACAGGACCAATTACATAAGCAAAGAGAAATACCGTAATGTGAGGGTCGGCAAGAACCACCTCAACGGTAATCAGGCACTCGGGTACTGCCGCATCAGAAAGGTCGGAACCTCGGGCCGTGAGTACAGCGATTTCGGACGTACATCACGTCAGAGGATGTTGCTCGAGTCGATAGTCGCATCACTTAAGGGCATGAGCATCAAGCAGCTCAAGAAGTTCTGTGACAAGTGCCTGCCGTATGTTACGACGGACATAGATGAGGAGACTCTCGAGAAGTATATCAAGGCAGTCTTCGACATCGGGCTCGACAAGAAGATCCGCGATTACAGGATCCCTATCGACGGGACCTACAGCGATGCCAACCTGCGAGGGATGCTCGTGACGAAGGTGGATCTGAGGAAGAACGCACTCGAGCTGCAGGAGTTTATTTACGGTAAGTGAGCAAAGGAATAACATACGGCATTTAATGCCGGAAGTGCCGACCGTTCCGGGACTGTTAAGGGGTTACAAAAGGACTGACAAAGGAATTTGGAGAGTCCACAGGGGACGGTTATAAATGTGAGAAAGTATTAAGTTATGGAAAACTGAAAGGAGCGGGTGTATGGAAATACAGATGTGGAGAGAGATCCTTGAGCCTTATTCACTTGCGGTGGATGAACTCAAGGAAAAATTCGAGCACATGAGATCGGCTTACAGGGCTGCGGGCCTTTATTCACCCATCGAGCAGGTCGATGTACGAGTAAAATCCATCTCGAGCCTTCTGGAGAAGGTTCAGCGCAAGCATATCTCGCTTGACGACATCGAAACGCACATCGACGATATCGCGGGTGTTCGTATCATCTGCCAGTTCATAGAGGACATCTACAAGGTCGCACAGATCATCAAGAAGCGTACCGACATGCAGGTGGTTGAAGAGCAGGACTATGTGAAGGATCAGAAGCCTTCGGGCTACAGAAGCTACCACATGGTCATCAAATACAGGGTTGAGTCGCTCAAAGGACCCAAGGACATCTTCTGCGAGATCCAGATCAGAACGCTCGCGATGAACTTCTGGGCTACGATCGAGCACTCCCTTCAGTACAAGTACAAGCAGAACATGCCCGAGAACCTGCGTGTCAGACTTTTAAAGGCGGCAGAGGCTATCGTCGTTCTCGACAGGGAGATGTCCCTTGTACGAGGCGAGATCATGGACGCTCAGAACACGTTCACCCTTAAGTCGAACCTCGTGGCCGACATCCTGACCAACATCCAGAACCTCTACAAGGTAGCGAACAAGCGCGAGATCGTGAAGATTCAGGATGAGTTCTTTAAGATCTATAACTCGGAGGATCTGGCGCATCTCGAACTCTTCGCGAAGGAGCTGGATATAATCTCTGAAGGTTATAGGGCGCAAAGCCTTAAATAAAATGCCAAGAGGCCTGCGCCGGCAAACACCTTGTCCGCGCAGGCTGTTTACGTTTGGGAAAGTTTAATAAATCAGTTTAAGAAGATTAAGGATTGAAAACAGGGGATTGCGTCTATGTACAGAGATTATCTTCCTGAAAAATTCATAGATAACATGCAGGAACTCCTCGGAGATGAATTTGAGGAGTTTTTGGCGTCGTATGACGTGGAACCTGCGTCGGGGCTTCGTGTTAATACCATGAAGGTTTCACCCGGGAGGTTCGGGGAGATTTACAGGAAGCTCGAGAGAGTGCCTTGGGCTGAGGGCGGCTTCTACGTTCAGACAGAAGAGGGCGAGTCCGCTCCCTCGAAGCATCCTTACTATCATGCAGGCCTTTATTATCTTCAGGAGCCGAGTGCCATGGCTCCGGGGGCGCTCCTGCCGCTTACTGAGGGTTGCAGGGTCCTCGATCTTTGCGCGGCTCCCGGCGGGAAGAGTACCCAGATTGGGGCAAGGCTAGCAGGAAAAGGAATCCTTGTTTCAAATGACATAAGCGCTTCACGCGCAAGGGCGCTCCTCAAGAATATAGAACTTTTCGGGATCGGAAATGTGCTCATCACCTCCGAATCACCCGACAGACTCGCGGGAGTATTCTCCGGATATTTCGACAGGATCGTTATCGACGCGCCCTGTTCGGGTGAGGGCATGTTCAGAAAGGTGCATGCGGTCGCGAAGAACTGGGAACAGTACGGCAGCGGCTACTACGCCGACCTTCAGAAGCAGATCATCCCCCACGCGATCGAGATGCTTGCACCCGGCGGCGTCATGATCTACTCGACATGCACGTTCTCGCCCCTTGAGGACGAGGCATCACTCGCGCTTATCCTGCGTGAGCATCCCGACATGCACGTGATACCCTTCCCCGAGGCCGAGCGTCTGTTCGGCGAGATCGGGTTCGTGAGGGCAAACGGCACCGATTACCCCGCCGAGATCTCAAACGCAGCCAGACTTTATCCCCACAAGATCAAGGGCGAGGGCCATTTCGTGGCGCTCCTTCGCAAGGACGGCCCCGGTGAGCTTGGGGTCGAGGCCATCTCTAAGGATCAGACAGACACACTCCCGACCGGGGGAGCTACAAGGGCCTTTAATCAGTGTAACGCCTATGCTGCATCCGTTCGCAAACGCCACCGTGACGTACCTGACAGTGCGTTTGACTTCTTTGAGAAGATCGGATTCGAGATCCCTGCCGAAAGGCTTTATGTCAAGGGCGGATTCGTTTCGCTCGATCCCGAACCGCAGATCCCGTTCGGAGCCGAGAAGCTTAGAACCCTGCGTCGCGGACTCCTGCTCGGCGAGATCAAGAAAGACAGATTCGAGCCCTCGCAGGCACTCGCTTGCGCGATGCCCGCAGGAGCTTTTGAGAACGTCATCGACTTCCCTTCGGATTCGCAGGACGTGATCAGATACCTGAAGTGCGAGACTATAAGCGTCAGCGGAGAGAACGCTGAGGCTGAGGACGGGTACGTCCTTGTGTGCACGGATGGGTTCCCCCTCGGGTGGGGACGCAAGAAGGGGGACACCATCAAGAATCGGTATCTGCCGGGGTGGAGGATGATGTGAGTATCTAGCACAATTTGGTACATACGGTTTCTCCTGCCGCGAACCATCTTTCGAGGATACGCTCGCGCTCAGGTCCTCGCGCAGCGGTTCTAACCTCTGACCTACGGTCATCGCTAAGAACCGGCGTTGCGGATGCTCCCCGAAAGACGCTTCGGGCGCGGAGAAACCTATGCACACTGGGAATAAAACTATTTACAGAGCTAGAATGATTTTGAAAGATTATCAGAAGTATGAATAATAATGATATAGCGGAAGTAAAGATACCGTCAGAAGAGCTGTTAAACGGAATTAACGCAGTGATATTTGATTTAGATGGCACACTCATCGACTCCATGTGGATGTGGAAGCAGATCGATATAGATTATCTGGCCTCAAAGGGAAAGCCTTTCCCACCGAATCTGCAGGACACGATCTCGGGGATGAGCTTTTCGGAGACGGCGGTGTACTTTAAGGAGACTTTCGGGATCGAGGATGATCTCGATACGATCAAGAAATGTTGGAACGACATGGCGTGGGAGATGTACAGCACGCGCGTTACTCTTAAGGAGGGAGCGCTTGAGTTCCTTAAGTACCTCAAGGAGCGCGGGATCAAGACCGGCATCGCGACAAGCAACTCGAATGAGCTCGCCTTCATGGTTACGAAGCGACTCGGCATCGACGCCTATATCGACGAGATCCACACTGCCTGCGAAGTCGAGAAAGGCAAACCGAGCCCCGATATCTACCTCTTTGTAGCCGAGACGCTCGGAGTCGACCCTTCGGAGTGCCTGGTGTTCGAGGATGTGCTCCGCGGAGTCATCGCAGGACTCAGAGCCGGGATGCGTGTGTGCGCGTTCTATGATCCTGCGAGCGCATATGAGGACGAGGAGAAGAGGGAAGCTGCGAACTGCTACCTTCATTCTTTTAAAGAATTGATATAACACATACGTTTTCTCCTGCCACGAATCATCTTTCCGGGAGACGCTTCGGGCGCGGAGAAACCTTAATACCTCTTCAAAAAGGAGAATCACATGGAAAAGAAACAGAAACTCGTCCCTGCAAAGGGATCACGCGGATATATCGACAGAACAAAGAAACTCGCGATACTTGTTGCAGCGGGCTCATTTATGCTCGCAGCTGCCATGTTCATCGCGGGCCTGTTCCTGTTTGACAGCAAGTTTAACGTGCTTTCGATATTCGCGGCGCTTATCGTCATCCCGTTCGCGGGTGCGATCACGAGGTTTGTACTTTTCGCAAAGTACAAGTCTGTGAGCGAAGAGGACGAGAAGAAGGTCTTTGATGCGTCTCCCGCAGGAAGTACGACACTTTCTGATGTGGTATTGACATCGACTGAACGTGCGATGGGACTTGCGTTCGTGGTAATCACGGACAACGAGGTTGCAGCGCTTAAAGCGACCGGAGAGAAACTTCCCGCAGTCAAGCTCTACGAGTACCTGAAGGACCTTGTGAAGCGCAAGGGCTTCGCTAACTCTGTTGAAGTGGTTGAAGATATGGATAAATTCCTTAAACACCTCGGAACGCTTTCGGAATCTCCCGCACGTGCCGAAGATGAGGAAGATCCTCAGCAGGAAGTTGTTGAGATGCTGCGAGTTTATATGGCATGATTTGCTACCCGCACGATCAACTTTTGAATGATCATTTGTTTAAAGGATTATCTGCGCAGAAGCGTTTTCAGAGAGCATCCGCAACGCCGGTTCTTAACGACGACTGAAGGAAGGAGTATAGAACCGCTGCGTGAGGACCTGAGCGCGAGCGTATCTCTGAAAATGCTTCGTGGCAGGATAATCCGTAAGAGGACAACACGGATGAAAGCTATTGCTATCGGTGCTAACGAACACGGTCAGCGTGTCGACAGGCTTGTCGGCAAGCTTATTCCGCGCGCCGAGAAGGGGCTTGTCTATAAAGCGATCAGGAAGAAGATAGTTACTCTTAACGGCAAGAAGACCCAACCGGACGCAAGAGTTTGTGAGGGTGACGAGCTCAAGCTTTTCTTCAGTGACGACACTCTGCGTGAGCTCGGAGGGACAGTCGGCAATGCCGGGGACAAGAGTATTTCGGGACAGACGGCCGGGACTGTTTCGAAAAAGAGCTCAAGCATAAAGGGCTACGAATTTGCCGAAAATATCATCTACGAGGACACGGATGTGATCCTTGTCTATAAGCCTGCAGGGATCCTTTCGCAGGGGTCGGACAGCAACGAGGTCTCTCTCAACGATCTTTTGATCGATCATCTCAGTCACAGCGGAAAGCTCTCGGGAACCGGGGAAACGTTCAAACCATCGGTATGCAACAGGCTTGACCGCAACACCGCAGGGATAGTTGTCTGCGGGTGTTCTCTGAAGGGACTCAGGATCATGTCATCCCTGATCCATGACAGAAAGCTTGAAAAGTATTATATGTGCGCGGTCAAAGGGATCATCACCGAACCCGGTGATCTTAAGGGGTGGCTCCTTAAGGATGAGAAGACCAACAAAGTAAAGATCTTTTCGGATGCGTCCGTACCGGGAGCTTTGAACATCGAAACTAGGTACAGGCCGATCGCAAGTGCACATGGCATGACGCTCCTGGAGGTTGAACTGGTTACAGGGCGACCCCACCAGATCAGAGCGCATATGGCGAGTATAGGGCATCCTGTTGTCGGGGATCCGAAGTACGGGGATGTTGCGTTTAACCGCATGGCGGCGAAAGAGTATGGGATTAAACATCAGATGCTTGTCGCATGGAAGCTCAGGTTTCCCGAACTCGAAGAACTCAGTGGACTATCAAGTAAAGAATTCACGTGCAACACGCCTGAGTTCGTGAAAAAGATATTTGATCTAAATCTTTAGTGGAATAATCATATGGAATAGGCATATTGCTGCGTACGGCTTCTCCTGCCACGAAACAACTTTCCGGGAGACGCTCTCGCTCTGTCCTCACGCAACGGTTCTAAGCTCTGACCTACGGTCATCGCTAAGAACCGGCGTTGCGGATGCTCCCGAAAGTTATTTCGGGCGCGGATAAGCCTATGAGGATTTTTGAAAAAAAAAATTATTGTGGAATTGGATGGTCTATAGGACCGATCGTCAAGTTGTAAAAGATATATCGTTTTGATAAAATAATACAGATAGGGTTTTAGCAGATTATTATGACTAAGGAGATACAGAACATGAGTTTTTTGCAACACTACGGTAAGAAAAACAGTACAGGGAATCGCTTTATAAGGATGATCGCTGCATTGTTTGCAGTGGTCTTTGCGTTCACATCGCTTCCTTCGGCGGATGCCTTTGCCGATACGACGTCGAAGGTTATGAATCCCAGATACATTTTCAGGGATGAAACTTCGGATGCGACAGGAATTCCCGCGTATTATCATAAAGGTGCAAAGTATACAGAGAACAGAACATACATGACCAACACTTTGGGAAATGTTTATATTTTGAATGACTACGAAAAGAAGTTATATGATCAGGTCGTTCTTCTGCACATGTATCTCACTGATGCAAACAGAAATCAAAACAGCTTTTTAAGTCAGTTCAATAATGCATTTAATTCGGGTGATTTTGCGTTTGTGCAGGCCTATCAGGACCGTCATTTTTTCTCGATTGATTCTTCAAGAATGCCCGATGCATATAAGATCCCTTCTGTAGAGATCATGGTTGAAAAGCCGGGAACTGCAAGTGGGGGTGCAGTGTCGTATTATACAGAAAGTGAACTGAGAAGTCTTGAGGGCTCGTCCACTGTTCTTAGTGATGCTATAAGCAGTCAGTTTATTAATTTCGGAAGAGTAATGGAGGCTCTCTTTGTTGACCTTCCCGATCTTTTCTGGTGGGATAAAACCTGTGTGGCTTGGAATTACAGTTATAACAATGGCTCGAACGGAGGCATTGTTATAAGTGGCATTAATGTCTATCTTGCAAGTCAGCTTCTTAATTCAGGGGGATGCTATACGAAAGATACGATCCCTCAGACAATGAATTCAATAAACGCTTTTGCTGACAGAGTTATCTCTGAAGTAGCATCGAAAGGTTTCTGGGAAACTGTTAAGGGCGGTGAAGAAGCTGTTGTGACAGAAGTACCCGGTGTATTGTCGGATTATGACAAGTTGGTGGGCACAGCACTCATGCTTGAAAAACTGATCAAGTATGATACCGCTTGCCTGGCTGCAGGAGGGGATGTTAACAGAGCAAAGCATTCGTCTCTCGGAATTGACTGTGTCGCACAGTATAGCGGATGGGGAACTCATCTCTATGATTCGTCAGATGTGCTCGAGGCAGTTTGTGAAGGCTACGCCGAAATATATAAGTATATCTGTGACAGAACCCGATTCTACAACGATGTAAAGATGGGAATTGAGATCGGTTACGTTGAAAACAAAAACTTAGAAACCGGTGTAACAACGTACGGAAGACATGAATGGAACATTGCAACAATAGAAGATGCTTCTTATGTGATCGATCTTACAAATGACGATTTCAATTGGTTACGCACTGATTTGAATTCATCTGTCAGCGATGCTGAAAGATATAAGTATAAGAATGCGCTCTTACTGAAAGGCAAAAAATCTTTTGATGCTTTTGATCAGAATACACAACCTGAAGAGGGAAAAGGTTATTACATTCAGTATAGCTATAAAGATTCAGATGGCGTTACACACAAAATAACTCCGATACCGTTCTATTTGTTTGAGGGAACGACTATTAATATTAGTAATGACTTGCTTCCGCTCGTTACCGAAGCAGTGGGCTACGAACCTTCGTATAGCGGAGATTTTATAAAATGTCTTTCCGGGAAATATTACCCGATATTGCAAATAAAGGACAGCAATAACTATTGGGATAACGATTCTTTGTTTGACAACATAAACAGCGTCCCTCAGATCATATATAAGGATGGGGAGTCTATAAACAGGGGGCTTTATATTGGTATTCAGACCGGATATGGATCCACTTATGAAACCTGTTATGAATACGAACTGATCAAAGTGGATGAGTTTGCAGACGGAGTTATTCCGCCTCAGAATGGGACTGTTGTAAAAAGCGGAACCTTTACAGATGTTGGGTATCACCCCATGGATGTGAACTTTGGTGATCCTCATGATCTGGCTCCCGGAAACTATACAATTTACGTTGTTGTAAATACTTGGTCTGGCTACAGTTATCCATTGAAAGGACAGAGCTTTACTGTCCTTCCTGCAACTCTGACTCCTTCTGTTGTTATTAAGAACGGAGCAAATAAGGTTACCATAGCGCCGAGTGAGATCACATCTGACCTGAAGGATCGTTTTGAGATCAAGCTTGCAGGAGTTGCTTCGGGAGATACGGTGACTGCAGAGATCACCAATCTGGAGCTCACAAATGTGGTTGATCCGACAACCACAGCCGAGGGTTCGGCAGGTGTCAAGGCGACATTCAGACTGACAGGTACACACGCACAGAACTACGTGCTTGCGAACAATAATACAACCACTGTTACGCTTGATAATGCCATAACTATTTCTAAGAAACAGCAGGCTACCAATCCCGAGCAGGGCGGAACCACAGAAGGTGGCGGAACCTCAGGTGGTGGAACTGTAGGAGGAGGCACCGTAGGCGGTGAAACCACAGGAGGTGAAACTGTAGGTGGTGGAACCGAAGGTGGTGGAACCGTAGGCGGAGGAACCTCAGGCGGTGGAACTGTAGGAGGCGGAACCGTAGGTGGAGGAACCTCAGGCGGTGGAACTGTAGGAGGCGGAACCGTAGGTGGAGGAACCTCAGACGGTGGAACTGTAGGAGGCGGATCTGTAGGAGGTGGAACCTCAGGAGGCGGAGGAGTCTCAGGAGGTGGAGCAGTCTCAGGCGGAGGTGGAGCAATCTCCGGTGGTGGAGGAGCAATCTCCGGAGGAGGAGCAACTTCAGGTGGCACCGACTCGACCAAGAAGGATGATGAAACTGCCGACGAGAAGAAAGAAGATAAAGCATCGGACGACAAAAAGGACGATAAGGCGTCGGACGATAAAAAAGACGACAAAAAAGAAGATGACGGAACCGTGGTGGTTGAAAACGAGGACGGATCGGTCACAACCACAAATATAAGCGTTAACAAGAAGGGCTCGGTGATCGTTGAGTCGGTTACCGAAAACACCGACGGCTCAACAGTCGAAACGAAGGTTAAAACAACAAAGTCGGGTAAGGTTACAGAGACAAACGTTGAAAAGGATGCGGACGGTAATGTTATTTCG
Organism: Lachnospiraceae bacterium; assembly: GCA_017427685.1. GTDB lineage: Bacteria > Bacillota > Clostridia > Lachnospirales > Lachnospiraceae > RUG11977. Next base: position 28,552 of record JAFRSH010000027.1, read on the forward strand.
ACAGTCGAGAGCACATATTCGGTTTCAAGCAAGGGAACGGTCAAGATGACCGCGATCGAGACTGATGAAAAAGAAGTAGAGATCCCTAAGACTGTGGAAGTTGCCGGAGAAGAGCGCACTGTAACACAGATAGCCAAGTATGCTCTTAAAAACAACAAGACCATGACAAGCGCCCGAATCGGTGAGAACATCACATCGATCGGATCGGGAGCATTTAAGAACAACAAGAAGCTCAAGACCATCGAACTGACGGATTCCGTAAAAAAGGTTTATAAGAATGCTTTCAAGGGAATCGCAAAGAATGCGGTCTTCAAGATCAAGGCTTCTTCGAAGAAGAAGTTCGATAAGATCGTAGCCCTTCTCAAAGCATCCGGTGTGAGTGACACCGTGACCTTTGAAATGGTAGAGTAAAAATGACCCACAAAGAGGAAGCGCTTGCGCTTCCCCCGTCCCCATGGGACCATCGAGAGGAAACAGACATGCCGGCATGGAATTCACGAGGCCTCAGGGGCTCGGCGTTTGAGGAAAGGATCAACCTTACAAACGAGAAGCTGCGGGACCGCGGGCTTGCGCTTGTACAGAAGATCCCCACACCCATTACACCCATTGAGATGGATAAGGAACACGGCCACATTACGCTCGCGTACTTTGACAAGAAGAGTACCGTCGATTATGTGGGAGTAGTTCAGGGTGTGCCGGTATGCTTTGATGCCAAAGAATCGGCAACCGATACATTCGCTCTGAGCAATGTCCATGAGCATCAGGTAAAGTTTATGGAGGACTTTGAGAAGCAGGACGGCGTTGCGTTCCTGCTCATAAGCTTTACGGGCAGCGGGCGGCTCTACTATATGCGTAGTAGAGAACTAAAGGTTTTCTGGGACAGAGCGCAAAGCGGTGGACGAAAGAGTGTGAGAGCTGATGAACTAGACGAGGAGTACTTCTTTGGACAGGGCGACGGGCTTGTGATCCCGTACCTTGAGATGCTTCAGAAGGATCTCGAAGAGAGAGAATAATACAGTGTTATAAGGAAATACAGGGTTGATAAAACTCTAAAAAATCATATGAGAGACCGATACTTTGTGTTGAGTGTTGGACTGAGAGGAGAAATCTTATGAGAGTCGAAAGATTAAAGGAATACACACCGGAGGCTGCTAATCGCATCCGCGAGCTTTTGATCCAGCTTTCGCGCAGCAAGAAAGACCGTGGAGAGATCCCGCGCGAGTGGTTTGAGGAGGTCATCAATTCTCCGCACAACGACATGCTTCTTGCTGTAAATGATGAAGGGAAGATCGTCGGAATCGCTACACTTTCGATCATCATGGGACCGATCTGCAGAAAGAATGCGTACCTTGAAGATTTCGTTACGGACGAGTCTGTCCGCGGACAGGGTGTCGGTGGTATGCTTTTTGCAGCTATGCTCGAGTGGGCAGCCGAAAAGGGCTGCGGTGAGCTCAACTTCACTTCCGGAAAGGGACGCGAAGAAGCCTGGAGATTCTACCAGAACAAAGGCGCCGAAATTTACGATACAAACTTTTTTAAGAAGAAGATATAAATCATCATCGACGACAAAAATACTATAAAATTTGGCACAAAGGCATTAATCATATTCGAACATACCTTGAATGGCATCTGAGATGTTCATTATGTCTTGATACTTCAAGGAATCTGTTTTGTTGACAGCTCTGACAGCAGGATCAATCATTTTTAATTGTTCGCATATTACTGTGCCTTTAGTGCCATTTTTGCCGATCACAGGAATATGGAGAGGACCATCGGTGTATTCCAAAAGAAGGGGACTTACGTGAAATACACCCAAGGCTTGTATGAATGCATTCTTGCTGGTTATAACAAAATGGTGTTTTCCTAATCCATCTATCTTTACTATATCGCCTTGACAGTAAGTCATAACAGTTCCCTCCCGACAGGTTCACCCCAATCAAAATCACAAGCAGATATTTTATTATGGTATTCCAGCATTCTCTCTTCAAAAGTCTTATGACGGAAAGCTTTTCGAAGAATTATTTCATCATGGTAAACCTCAATATCAAGAGTGTCAGATATTTTAAGCCCCATTATATCCATGATTTCTTTGCTAAGACGTATTCCTTGGCTGTTACCCCAAGATCTGATAGCCACCTGAGACATATAGAAGACCTCCTTTAGTATATACGTATATACAGGATAACGTATATACATGGATAAGTCAAGAGGGGATTATGAATTACAATTTGCTTAAAAGACATAAAAAACACTTGACGGGATAACCGGCTGACCATTATAATCGTTTTAATTTACTACCTTGCTACTATAGTAGCAAGGTGACGCGTTAATGTGATAAAGCGAGGATTTGCGAATGAAAGACAGACTATTACACACACCCGAGGGTGTCAGAGACATATACGGCAGTGAGTGCGTACTTAAGAAGGGTCTTGAGGACAGGCTTTCCGAGAAGATGCGTCTTAACGGGTACGACATGATCGAGACTCCTGTCTTCGAGTATTTCGAAGTGTTCGGAGAGAAGAGAGGTACCGCCCGCCCGAAGGATATGTACAGATTCTTCGACAGAGAGGGCAACACGCTTGTGCTCCGTCCCGACATGACTCCTTCAGTTGCGCGTTGCGCGGCCCGTTACTACAAGGACAGCAAGGAGCCTGTGAGGATCGCATATTGCGGTAGCACTTTCATCAACAGCAGCGAGTATCAGGGCAAACCCCGCCAGAGCACACAGCTCGGCGCCGAGCTTATCGGTGACGGAAGCGCATACGGTGATGCCGAGATGATCGCACTTACGATCGATTGCCTCCTTGAAGCGGGACTCACACAGTTCCAGGTTGAGATCGGTGACACGGCGTTCTTCACCGCGATAGCGGACGAAGCAGGGATCAAGGGCGATGAGTATGACGAGCTCGTAAGGCTCATCATTGACAAGAACATCTTTGGTATTGAAGATCTCATTAAGAGAGAAGGCCTTGATGAAAAGTACAGGAAACTGTTCCTCGCACTTCCCTCGCTGTTCGGCTCTGTCGACAGACTTGAGGACTTCAAAAAGCTTACAGACAACAAGGCTGCAATCGAAGCGATCGAGCGACTTGAGAAGATCTACGAGATCATGAAGATCTACGGCTACGATGATTATATCGGGTTCGACCTCGGTATGCTCAGCAGCTACAGATACTACACAGGCATCATCTTCAGCGCCTTTACGTACGGACTCGGCGAAGCGCTTGTTGCGGGCGGCCGCTATGACAAGCTCGCAGGCCAGTTCGGTATCGACAGACCCGCAGTCGGTATGGCTGTTTATGTGGAGCGCATGATGGAAGCTCTCGTGAGAAACGGTTGCGTCAGAGGCGAGCACGAGCCGCAGAAGACAGCCGTTGAAGCGGATGAGAACTCTTATGCAAAGGCCCTTAAAGAGGCAAGAGAACTCAGAAAAGCCGGGAAGCCTGCATATATTAAAGTGAAATGATTTGCCGGAATGACAAATCTCCGGGATCACGGCATAAGGCGGCATCATCCGAAACAAGCCCTATGAGAAGGTAATACAGATCCGGCGCATGTTAATTACAGACAGCGATCATTTTCGGATAAAGAGAAACAATAGAGAGGTAACACATGAGATACATTACTATAGCACTTGCGAAAGGACGTCTCGCCAAGCAGACGATGGAGATCCTCAAAAAGCTCGGGATCACATGTCCCGAGATGGAGGACAAGGATTCCAGGAAGCTCATTTTCACAAATGAGGAGCTCGGACTCAGGTTCTTCCTTGCGAAGGCGAACGACGTGCCCACATATGTTGAATACGGCGCAGCCGACATCGGGATCGTCGGAAAGGATACGATCGTTGAGGAGGCCAGATCGCTCTACGAGGTACTCGACCTCAACCTCGGCAAATGCAGGATGTGCGTAGCGGGTCCCGAATCCGCAAGGTCGCTTCTTGATTCCTCACTCCCGCTGAGGGTTGCGACCAAGTACCCCAGGATCGCCAAGGATTACTTCTACAACGAGCGACACCAGTCGGTGGAGATCATCAAGCTCAACGGTTCGATCGAGCTTGCACCGATCGTCGGACTTTCGGACGTGATCGTGGATATCGTTGAGACTGGTTCGACACTTCGCGAGAACGGCCTCAAGGTACTCTGCGAGATCATGCCGCTGTCCGCAAGAATGGTAGTCAACCGCGTGAGCCTCAAGATGGAGCAGGAGCGTATCAGGAAGCTGATCGCAGACATGCGCGAAGTTATCGAGCAGAAGGAAGAGTAAGGAGAAACTAATATGAAGATTATTAAGCTGGATGAATCATCAAAGAAAGAGATATTAAGTAATCTTATAAAGAGGAGCCCCGGTCAGTACAGAGAGTACGAGGACAAGGTTGCGGCGATCGTCGGTGACGTCAGAGCGCGCGGCGACGAGGCTGTTGCCCAGTACACAAAGAAGTTCGACGGATTTGACCTTACGCCCGAGAACATCCTCGTGACTCAGGCTGAGATCGATGACGCTTATGCTAAAGCAGGCGAGAAGCTCGTCTCAGTCATCAGAAAAGCAGCTGCCAACATTCGTGATTTCCACGAGCGTCAGAAGGAGCTCTCCTGGTTCGAGAACCCTTCGGAGGGCATCTTCCTCGGACAGAAGGTCGTTCCCCTAAAACGCGCCGGCGTTTATGTGCCCGGAGGCAAGGCTGCTTACCCCTCGTCGGTACTTATGAACGTTATCCCCGCGAGAGTTGCCGGTGTTGACGAAGTCATCATGTGCACACCTCCCGGAAAAGACGGCGTGATCTACGAGGGAACTCTCGTGGCAGCCAAGGAAGCCGGAGTTGACAAGATATACAAGGTCGGCGGCGCACAGGCGATCGCTGCAATGGCATTCGGAACCGAATGCGTCCCGAGGGTGGACAAGATAACCGGACCGGGTAACATATACGTTGCTCTCGCAAAGAAAGCCGTTTACGGCAATGTGAGCATAGATTCGATCGCAGGCCCCAGTGAGATACTTGTGCTTGCGGACGAGACAGCCAATCCTTCGTTCGTTGCGGCCGATCTTCTTTCACAGGCAGAGCATGACGAGCTCGCGTGCGCGATCCTTATCACCACGAGCCCCGAGCTTGCCGAGAAGGTTAACAAGGAAACGGAGCGCATGACGAAGGAGATGCCCCGTGAGAAGATCATCAGTGCTTCTCTCGGCAGCTACGGCTACATACTCATCGCGGACAACATGCGTGACGCGATCGATGCGGTTGACGAGATCGCTCCCGAGCACCTTGAGATCCAGACCAGGGATGCATACGGCGACATGCTGAAGGTCAGAAATGCCGGTGCGATCTTCCTCGGACCTTACTCGAGTGAACCGCTCGGCGACTACTGGGCAGGCCCGAACCACATCCTTCCCACGAACGGAACAGCAAGATTTTTCTCCGCAGTCGGAGTATATGATTTCATTAAGAAGTCAAGTGTGATATCATATTCGAAGGAAGCACTTGAAGCCGCACACGAAGATATCGAGTTCTTCGCGCGTGCAGAGGGACTTTTCGCACATGCTGCTTCTGTTGCTGAGAGATTTAAGTAATAAACGCATTTTAGGAATGCGAGAGGACCCTGGGTACTTTTAGGGGTTGACCATGAGAAATGCATTTGGTAATAACGAAATGCTGAGATGAAGGGAGAATTATGGGTAGAAAAGCTACGGTTGAGAGGAATACAAACGAGACAAAGATCGTTGTGAGCGTTGATCTTGACGGAACAGGCGCATCACAGATCTACACGGGCATCGGGTTCTTTGATCACATGCTCACGCTTTTTGCTAAGCACGCATGCATCGATCTGTCGGTTAAGACAGAGGGAGACCTGTTTGTTGACGGACATCACAGTGTTGAGGACACCGGTATCGTGATCGGCCAGGCCATCAGGAACGCACTCGGTGACAAGGCAGGGATCACACGATACGGCAATTTCCTCCTTCCCATGGATGAGACACTTGTGCTGTGTGCTACCGACCTGTGCGGAAGACCTTATCTCGGATTTGATCTGTCGTTCACGGCACCCGTTATCGGAGGCCTTGATACACAGCTCGTCCGCGAGTTCTTCTACGCGCTTTCATACAGTATCGGAGCAAGCATACACCTCAAGCAACTGGCCGGTGTTAACGATCACCACATCAGTGAGGCTGCTTTCAAGGGTTTCGGAAGGGCGCTCAGGCAGGCGGTTTCCTACGATCCCAAAGAGAAGGGAATACCCTCCACTAAAGGAGTAATTTGAATTGAGCATACGGCTCTCCCTGCCACATGTATTGTTCCAAAAACGCTGACGCTTTAATTGTTTTTGGAACAACACATGGTCGCGGTCGAGCCTGTTAAAGTGACCTACCAGGGTGCCTGGTATTGTTAAAAAGATGTTAGGAACGAAGTTCTTAACAGGTTTTTAACAGTACCTGGCTCCCGGTAAAAGAAAAATGTAAAAAGAAAAAGAGTAATAAGGAATTAAGCTATGAGAATATACCCCGCAATAGACATCAGAAACGGCAAGGCTGTCAGGCTCAAGATGGGCAACTATGACGACATGACCGTTTACGGTGACGATCCGGTTAAGATCGCACTTGATTTCAAGACACTCGGTGCTCAGTACATCCATGTGGTCGATCTTGATGCCGCACGTGTCGGAGAATCCGAGAATTCCAAGGTGATCGGAAGGATCGCTGTCGAAAGCGGTCTGCCCGTTCAGACCGGAGGCGGGATCAGGACGCTTGAGAACATTGAGACAAAGCTTGCTGCAGGTGTGACGAGAGTCATCATCGGAACACGTGCCGTTCAGGAGCCCGAGTTCGTCGGCAAGGCGATCGAACGCTTCGGTGCGGACAGGATAGTGGTCGGACTTGATGCCAAGAACGGCAAGGCTGCTGTTCACGGCTGGGAAGTCGAGAGCGACAAGACTGTAATCGACCTTACGGAGCAGTTCCGTGATATGGGCGTTCAGACCATCGTTTACACCGACATCTCACGTGACGGAATGCTCAGCGGACCCGATGTGATCACGACCGAGAAGCTTGTGGATATCACGGGTCTCGATATCATCGCTTCGGGAGGAGTCGGGTCGTCGTTCGATCTCGAGAGGCTCGAAGAGATAGGAGTCGAAGGCGTTATCATCGGGAAGGCCTATTATGAGGGCAAGGTAGACTTAAGGAAAGAAATACCTAAATACATGTAAACCGGTAATTTCGGCTCTCCCTGCCACATGTGTTGTTCCAAAAACGCTTACGCTTAAATTGTTTTTGGAACAACACATGGTCGCGGTCGAGCCTGATCACAGTATACAAAAGGGTGCCAGTACCTGGCTCCCGATAGAAGGAAAAAAAGGAGTAATTACATGCAGAAGAGACTGCTTGCATACATTAACGCGGAGAACGGCATCGGGGACAACCTGATCGAGACTGCCACTCTCTATGAGAATCTGGGTATCGACGGACTGTTCGTCTATAACCACAGTGAGAACGAGACTGAGAGAGAGGAGTTCCTGCTCCTCGTGAAGGACATGGCCAGGGTTGTCGACATCCCGATCATCATCGGATGCCGTGTCGGCAGGTTCGAGGATGTGAAGAAGGCGTTCTACACGGGTGCCGTTGCTGTATCGATCCTTCTCGGCGACATTAAGGACATGGCCCTCCTCAAGGAGAGCATCGATCGTTTCGGTGCCGCTAACATCTACGTCGAAGCAGACATGACACAGGGCAACTCTGCTCCTGTTCTTGAAGCGTACAAGAGCGGAAGACTCACGCCCTCTTGCAACATAATCGCTAAACACACATCCCAAGACGACGGCCTCAAGGCACTTGTTTCGCAGTGCGCGGGCGACCTCATCATCCGTGACAGCCTCGTTCGTAACGATATCGGAACGCTTATGTCCATCGAAAAGGTCAGCGCCGTTGCTACCAACTTCTATGAGAACACACTTCGCGCGGACGAGGACGGTGCCGATAAGCAGGGCAGCATCATGAAGGTCAAGAGATCCCTCGAGAGCGACGGGATTGACATTAACACCTTCAAAAGCGCGATCAGCTTCGACGACCTTAAGACTGTCGACGGACTCATCCCCTGTGTTACACAGGACTACAGGACCGGTCAGGTGCTCATGGTCGCATACATGGACAAGGAAGCGTTTGAGAAGACGGTTGAGACCGGTATCATGACTTACCATTCGAGAAGCCGCAACGAGCTTTGGGTCAAGGGACTTACTTCGGGACACTTCCAGTATGTTAAGGAGATCAGTGCTGACTGCGACAAGGACACGCTCCTGGCTAAGGTACGCCAGATCGGCGCAGCCTGCCACACAGGCGAGTACTCCTGCTTCTTTAACACCATGGTCCATCACGATTTCGACGAGAAGAATCCTTACGCGGTACTGGGGAGACTTTACGACGTAGTTATCGACAGAAAGAAGAACCCTAAGGAGGGCTCATACACCAATTACCTCTTTGACAAGGGAATAGACAAGATCCTCAAGAAGTGCGGAGAGGAGGCTACCGAGATGGTCATCGCGGCCAAGAATCCCGGTGCCGAGGAGCTCAAGTACGAGATCGCGGATCTTATGTATCATATGACGGTGCTTATGGCAGAGTGTGGCATCGACTGGGACGATGTTATGGGTGAACTCGCCAACAGATAACAGAAGAGCAGAGAGGAGTTTACAATGCGTATAACAACAGAGAAAAACGACATCGAGTATGTACTTTTTTCGGAGGAAACGATCAGGGCGAGAGTTGCGGAGCTCGGCAAACAGCTCACCGAGATGTACAAGGACAGTGAGCCGATCATGGTCTGCATCCTTAAGGGTGCTTCGATCTTCTACACAGACCTGTGCAGACAGATGAAGACACAGATCCACATGGATTTCATGGTTGTTTCAAGCTACGGTAATGCTACACAGTCGTCAGGTGCCGTACGCCTTATCAAGGATCTTGACAACACGATCCTTAACAGGGATGTTGTTATCGTGGAGGATATCATCGACTCGGGCCTCACGCTCAAGTACCTCAAGGAGATCCTTCTCTCACGTAAGCCCCGTTCTGTCAAGACGGTCTGCCTGCTTGACAAGTTCGAGTGCCACCCCGCAGAGATCGGATGCGATATCAGCGGATTCTCGATCAACAACAGCTTTGTTGTGGGTTACGGACTCGATTACGCCGACTACTACAGAAATCTTCCGTACATCGGTGTCCTGAAGAAGGAAGTTTACTCAGACTGAGACGAAATAATCACAAATAGTGCTTGCATTTTGCTTTTTGTGGTGTTATTATCACATATGGTAATGTTGTTATGGAGAGTGGACCGAGCGGTCCACTCTTTCATGTTGTAAGTGAAGATTTACAAAGCAGCGGTTACAGCATAATTCCCGGGACGGTTTTTGAACGGTTCGGGATGACTCTTACGGGGTATCATAATGGCAAAAAAAGAAACATACGAGCAGGTGGCCACAGAGCTTGCCTTAAAGGTGACCGAACCTCTCGGGCTTGAACTTGTGGATGTCGAGTTCGTCAAAGAAGGCGGAGAGTACTACCTGCGGGTTTACATCGACAAGGAAGGCGGAGTCGGTATCAACGACTGCGAGGCCGCAAGCAGGAAGATCAGTGATCTCCTCGATGAGAAGGATCCGATCAGCGAGGCCTACATCCTCGAGGTTAGTTCGCCCGGACTCTTCAGAGTCCTAAAAAAGGACAAGGATCTTGAACGCAGCATCGGCAAGACGGTACTTGTCAAATTCTTCAAGGCGATCGACGGCGAGAAGCAACTGCGAGGTGAGCTTGAGAGCTTCGACTCTTCCGGCATAAGCGTTAAGGTAGACGGAACAAGCAGAACCGTGAACAGAGAAAACGTTGCGAAGATCTCGCTCGACCCGGATCTTTAAGACAGGGTACCAAGGAACCATTTGGAAGCAAACCGGATTCATCGGACAGACTGAACCGGAAGAATAAAACAATAACACATAAAGGGAAAACGACATGAAAAAGAACGCACAAGAAAGGAAAACAAAGGAAAACATTGACGCGAACAAGGAACTGATCATGGCACTCGACATGCTCGAGAAGGAGAAGGAGATCAGCAAGGAAGTTATGCTCGAAGCTATCGAGACATCACTTCTTGCCGCATGCAAGAACCAGTTCGGCAAAGCTGACAACATCAAGGTAACCATCAGCCGTACAACAGGTGCGGTGAGCGTTATCGCACAGAAGACGGCAGTTGCGGAAGTAACTGACCCTTCACTTGAGATCTCGATTGACGAAGCAGCCGCTCTTTATCCTACTGAGGAGATCAAGGAGGGTGATGTTGTCAACGTTGAGGTTACACCCAAGAACTTCTACAGGATCTCGGCTCAGAAGGCCAAGCAGACAGTCGTTCAGAAGATCCGCGAGGAAGAGAGAAGGATCCTCTATATGCAGTACATCGGTATCGAACACGAAGTTGTTACGGGTACCGTTCAGAGATATGTCGGCAACAATGTAAGTATCAACCTCGGTAAGGTTGACGCGCTCCTCACCGAGAACGAGCAGATCTTCGGCGAGCGCTTTGTTTCGGGCGAGAGGATCAAGGTTTATGTCACAAAGGTTGAGGATAACTCCCGCGGACCCAGGATCACTGTTTCAAGAGCACACAGGGATCTTGTAAAGCGTCTCTTTGAAGAGGAAGTTACAGAGGTTCGTGAGGGTATCGTCGAGATCAAGAGCATCTCTCGTGAGGCCGGTCAGAGAACCAAGATGGCAGTTTGGTCGAACGACCCTAACATCGACCCCGTAGGCGCATGCGTTGGTCTCAACGGTCAGAGAGTTAACGCTATCGTTGACGAACTCAAGGGCGAGAAGATCGATATCATCGTTTGGGACGAGGATCCCGCAAGACTTATCGAGAACGCTTTGAGCCCCGCTAAGGTTGTTTCAGTGGACGTTGATATCTACGAGAAGAGCGCCAAGGTCGTTGTTCCCGATTACCAGCTTTCTCTTGCTATCGGCAAGGAAGGCCAGAACGCACGCCTTGCAGCAAGACTTACAGGCTACAAGATCGACATCAAGAGCGAAACTCAGAACGCAGAAGGATACTATTAATGGCTAAAGGTAAGATACCGGTTCGTAAATGTACGGGTTGCGGCGAGATGATGCCCAAGAAGGAGATGGTCAGGGTGATCCTGACACCCGAGGGCAGTATCGAGCTTGATCTCACGGGCAAGAAGAACGGCCGCGGCGCATATATCTGTCGCAGTCGCGAATGCCTCGAAAAGGCGCTTAAGACACACGGCCTCGAGAGATCTTTGAAAGCCGCGATCCCTGAAGAGATAGCAAAACAGCTCATGGCAGAGATCTAGCGGGGAGGACAACATGAAGCAGGACAAAGTTTACATGCTCCTCGGACTTGCCAAGAGGGCGGGCAGGATCGCTGCCGGAGAATTCCTGACCGAGAAGTCGATTAAAGGCTTCAAGTCGTTTCTTTGTATCGTGGCGTGTGACGCCTCGGACAACACCAAGAAGAACTTCAGGGACATGTGCAATTACTACGAGGTCGAGTACGCCGAGTACGGTGACAAGGAAGGCCTCGGACATGCGACCGGAACGCAGATGCGAGCCAGTCTTTCGGTTAACGACGAAGGCTTCGCGAAGAAGCTTAAGGACCTGATCGCTCTGCAAAACAGCACAGAACAATGAACAAAGCATTTAGGAAATAAAAAGGAACAGGAGAACTAAAAGGAATGCCTAGTAATCAAACTATCACAATTCGCAGAAAGGACGGAACGGCTACCAAGTACATCGTCGGCGAAGACAACATGCTTGTCAATGCTCAGACCGGTGTAAAGTCTGACTTGAGGATGACACCGGAAGGGCTCTTCAATGTTAAGGAAGGAAAGCTGCTCCCGAAAAAGAGCGCACCCGCCGGTGACGGCTCACGTCGTCCGGCTGCCGGAGAGAAGTCTCAGGCGGGTCGTGGACAGTCGAAGCCCCAGTCACAGGTTTTTGACGGGCGCTCCGAGAGGGATAAGAGAGCCATCGCATCCGCGTCGACTCCCGCAGCCGGCAGAGGAAGCAGAAAGGCGCTTACCGAGACCCTTGGCGATAAGATAAAGGGCTTTGAGTTTGACCCTTCGGCTGAAACTATCGATTATTCTCAGGTTCCCAAGAAAAAGAAGAAGGAGATCGAGCTTCCTCCCAACCCTCTTAAGGCAGCTAAGGCAGCTGAGGCTCCCGCAGCAGGTGAGACTGTCGAGGAGGCAAGACCCGCTCGTCCCGCAACACCCGCGCGCAGGGAAGCACGTCCCGAGAGAGAGGGCGGCAGAGAGCAGAGACCCGCAAGAGACGGTGAGCGTCCCGCAAGAGGACCCCGTCCCGAAGGCGGCAGATCTTCGGATCGTCCCGCTTCGGGCAGAGACAGAGGCGGCGCACCCGCAGGCGGTCGTCCCGGATACGGAAGAGACGGCGGCAGACCTCAGGGCGGAAGACCCTTCGCAGGCGGTGAAGGCAGAGACCGCGGCGGCCGTCAGGGCGGATTCGGCGGACAGGGCGGATTCGGCGGCAAGGATGAAGAGCCCGCACGTCGTACCTTCAGCAAGAAGAACGACTCTCGTTCTTCCGGCATGAGAGACCTTCCCGGCGATATGGGAAGAAGCAGCTCGCGTGCCGATAACCTTAAAGACAGAAGCCGTGATAAGAATCGTAAGGATCGTAACACATCCTTTGACGAGGACGGCATGAGAAACGGCAAGCAGAAGAAAGATCCCAACCGTAAGGGAGCTTTCCAGAAGCCTGTTGCTAAGCCCAAGGAAGAAGTGGTTGACGATATCAAGACGATCACCGTTCCCGAGGTCATCACCATCAAGGATCTTGCTGACAAGATGAAGCAGACTCCTTCGGTGATCATCAAGAAGCTCTTCATGGGCGGCAAGATGGTTAACCTCAACTCCGAGATCTCCTACGAGGAAGCGGAAGAGATCGCCATGGAATACGAGATCCTCTGCGAGAAAGAAGTTAAGGTCAACATCGTTGAGGAACTCCTTAAGGATACAGAGGAAGAGGATCCCGAGAAGCTCATCAAACGTCCTCCCGTTGTCTGCGTTATGGGTCACGTTGACCATGGTAAGACATCACTCCTCGATGCGATCAGAAAGACAAACGTTACCGCTCGCGAAGCAGGCGGTATCACACAGCACATCGGTGCATATATGGTCGAGATCGGCGGTCGCAAAATCACGTTCCTCGACACACCCGGTCACGAAGCATTCACATCAATGCGTATGCGTGGTGCGAAGTCGACCGATATCGCGATCCTCGTGGTCGCAGCTGACGACGGCGTTATGCCCCAGACGGTTGAGGCTATCAACCATGCGAAGGCAGCCGGAGTACAGATCATCGTTGCAGTCAACAAGATCGATAAGCCCGGTGCAAATATCGAACGTGTTAAGCAGGAGCTCACAGAGCACGGCCTCGTAGCAGAGGATTGGGGCGGCGACGTTGTGTTCGCACCCGTTTCGGCCAAGACAGGCGAGGGTATCGAGAACCTCCTCGAGATGGTTCTTCTTACTGCAGATGTGCTCGAACTGAAGGCCAACCCCGACCGCAAGGCACGTGGTATTGTTATCGAGGCACAGCTTGACAAGGGACGCGGTCCCGTTGCTACGGTACTCATCCAGAAGGGTACTCTTAATGTCGGCGAGAACGTCGCTATCGGCGCAGCACACGGCAAGGTTCGTGCGATGATCGACGACAACGGACAGAAAGTTAAATCAGCTACTCCTTCAACACCTGTTGAGATCCTCGGTCTCAATGCGGTTCCCGAGGCCGGCGAGGTTATGCTCGCCGTTGCGGATGAGAAGGAAGCAAGGAACATCGCTTCGGCATTCATCTCACAGAACAAGGAGAAGCTTATTGCGGAGACTAAGGCCCGCATGAGTCTTGACGGACTCTTCTCACAGATCCAGGCCGGTGAAGTCAAGGAACTTAACCTCATCGTCAAGGCCGACGTTATGGGTTCTGTTGAGGCCGTTAAGCAGAGTCTTGAGAAGCTCAGCAACGAAGAAGTCGTGGTTCATGTTATCCACGGCGGTGTTGGTAATATCAACGAATCCGACGTTACTCTCGCAAGTGCAAGTAACGCGATCATCATCGGTTTCAATGTCAAGCCGGACAACACGGCCAAGGATATCGCGGAGCGCGAGAACGTGGATGTCAAGCTCTACAAGGTCATCTACGACGCTATCAACGATATCGAAGCAGCCATGAAGGGTATGCTCAAGCCCGTATACGAGGAGCGCATCATCGCACATGCGGAGATCCGTCAGCTCTTCAAGGCTTCGGGACTCGGTGTTATCGCAGGTTCTTATGTGCTTGACGGTAAGGTTGAGAGAGGCTGCTCGGCACGTATCAGCCGTGGTGGCGAGCAGATCTACGACGGACCTCTTGCTTCGCTCAAGAGATTCAAGGATGACGTTAAGGAAGTTGCGGCAGGTTACGAGTGCGGTTTCGTATTCGAGAAGTTCAACGACATCGCAGAGCTCGACCAGGTAGAATTCTACAAGATGGTAGAGGTACCCAGAACCTGATCATAAGCGTATCGACATGACCGATGTTTGAGATCCGTTATAGCGGCAGGCGCCCGGCAGCGCATGTCGAACATAGGGATTAGGAAACAGAACAGGAGGACAGTCTCCATGAGAAAGAACAGTATCAAAAACAACAGGATAAACCGTGAGTTCCAGAGAGAGCTTTCGGAGCTTATCAATAACGAGATCAAAGACCCCCGCATCGCACCGATGGTTTCGGTCGTAGCGGTTGAGGTCGCTCCCGATCTCAAGACATCGAAGATCTACATCTCGGTACTCGGTGACCTTGAGGCACAGGAGAACACACTTAAGGGCTTAAAGAGCGCGGCTCCGTTCCTTCGCAGCCAGCTCGCCCACAACCTGAACATGAGAAACACGCCCGAACTGACGTTTATAGTGGACCAGTCCATCGAGTACGGCGTGAACATGTCACACCTCATCGACGAGGTGATCGAGGCTGACGAGGCCTCCAAAGGGGAAGAAGATTAATGGCATTTGAGAAACAAACTTTTTGGGATGATGTGAGCAATGCCGGAAGTATCGGCATTGCCGGACACATCAGGCCCGACGGCGACTGTGTCGGAAGTGCTTTGGGACTTGCAAGCTACATCCGCGACAACTTCGGCAAAGAGCCCACGGTCTACCTCGAGGAATTACCGAAGGCTTTTGATTTCCTCACGGGAGGAGACAAAGTCGTTACGGGATATCCCTACAGGGAAGAACCGTTCGACCTCTTTATCTCGGTTGACTGCGGCGACGATGGCAGGCTCGGCAAGGCAATGGAGTACGTCAAGAAAGCTAAGAAGACGTACTGCATCGACCATCATGCGACAAGCAACGGTTTCCTCGAGAACAATCTCGTGAAGCCCGAAGCGGCCGCTACGGCACAGATCATCTACACACTCCTCGACGACAGCAAGGTAACTCTCGGCACGGCCGAGGCGCTCTACCTCGGGATCGTTCATGACACGGGAGTGTTCAAGCATTCATGCACCACGCGTGAGACGATGGAGATCGCGGGAGCGCTGCTTGACCACGGTGTTTCATCATCGAGGATCATCGACGGAACATTTTTTGAGAAGACATACCTTCAGAATCAGATACTCGGACGCTGCCTGATGGAGAGCATCCTGTGTCTTGACGGAAGAGTCATCTTCTCATCCATAGACAGGAAGACTATCAATCTCTACGGACTCGCACCCGCGGACACGGAAGGCATCATCGACCAGCTTCGTGTCACCAAGGGAGTCGAGGTTGCGATCCTCATCAGAGAACTCACTCCGCGCTCGTGGCGCGTGAGCATGAGGTCGTGTGAGATCGTGGACGTCTCCAAGATCTGCGCCATGTTCGGAGGCGGCGGTCACGTGAGGGCCGCAGGTGCCACCATGAGCGGTTCGAGACGCGACGTTATCAATAACCTTACCGCGGAAATCGAAAAGCAGCTCATAAACAGAGAATAAAGTTTAAGATCCGATAACAGAAGGATCCAAAAGATATGGAAGATGGAGCTGCTATGTAGTGAAAAGCATAACAGTGAAGAAAAGAAAGACTACATGGACGGAATCATAAATATATATAAAGAGCAGGGCTACACCTCTCATGACGTTATCGCACGCATGCGCGGTATCTCGGGTCAGAGAAGGGCAGGTCACACCGGGACTCTCGATCCCGATGCTGAGGGAGTGCTTCCCGTCTGCCTCGGAACCGCTACCCGTGTTGTCGAGATGCTCACAGACACCGACAAGTCATACGAAGCGGTCGTACTGCTCGGTATCGCGACGGACACCGAGGACATCTCGGGTGAGATCACAGCTTTCGGTCAGGACAGGCTTTCAGAGATCCCGGACGACAGCATAAGCGTTGCGGTACAAAGCTTTAAAGGTGAATACATGCAGATCCCGCCCGTCTACTCAGCCATCAAGAAGGACGGCAAGAAGCTCTGCGAGCTCACGCGAGAGGGCAAGGAGCTCACTCCGGAGGCGAGGAGCGTGACGATCAAAGAGATCGAGATCATGTCGAACATCGCGGACGGAGTACTCGGTGAGAAGCCGGAGCTCGTACGGGGCGGAGACGGTTCGGAGGGCAGTGGGACGCTCGTTTTACAGGAAGGCTCATACATGGACCGCTTCGGCGCGAACGGTGAGCCCGAAGACGACCGTTTCAAGCGTAACAACGACCCCGAATGGATGAAGGACGAAGCAGTGCTCACGCTTCCCGTGAAGAGGTTCGTGATCAGAGTCGAGTGTGCAAAGGGGACGTACATCAGATCGCTCTGCCGAGACATCGGTGAGAAACTCGGGGTCCACGCGACCATGGAGAAGCTCATCAGGACAAGGGTCGGAAGCCTCGGGATCGAGAGCAGCCTGACACTCGCGCAGGCACAGGAGCTTGCCGGGGAAGGGAGGCTTTCGGAAGCGCTGATAGCGACAGACGAATGCTTCAAGGATCTGCCCGCGCTTCACACAAAGGAGAAGTACGATCAGGTGTTGGAGAACGGTAACATCATGTTCTTCAGGCATTTCAAGGAATACATCAAAGAACCGGTATCACCGGTGAGGGTTTACACCTCGAAGGGCGAATTCCTTGCGGTCTACCAGTTCGAGGAGCGCCGCAAGCTTTACAAACCGCTCAAGATGTTCACACAGTAGTATTGTTTTAGATGGGAACCAGGTACTGTTACAGTTACGAGGGTACCAGGTATTGTTACAAAGATGTTAGGGTCGAAGACCTTAACAGGTTTGTAACAGTACCTGGTTCCCGTATTAAGTAAGGAGGGGTCAGATTTGGAGATTTATACATATCCGGATGTGAATCTTAAGGACACGGCCGTTACGATCGGCAAATTCGACGGAGTTCATCACGGACATCGATACCTTATAGATATCCTTAAAGAGAAGGCCGCTGAGAAGAAGCTCAAGACCGTTGTGTTCGTGGTCGACATGGAGGACGACACGAGCGGCAGGCTTGACATCGAGGTCCTCAAGAAGTCGATGAAGAAAGCTTCACTGCTCACCACATGGGACGAGAAGGTGAAGAAGCTTGAACAGATGGGTGTCGACGTGGTTGTGCGTTGCCCCTTCACCCGCAAGATCTCGATGCTCAGACCCATGATGTTCGCGAAGGACGTGCTTGCGAAAAAGCTCGGATGCAAGCTTATGGTCTGCGGTGACGATTTCCACTACGGCAGACTCGCTTCCGGCGATATCGCGAAGCTTGAGACCTACGGTGAGCGCTACGGTTACGAGACCTATACTGTTGAGCGTCTCAAGGAAGGCGGAGAGGTTGTCAGCTCCACAAGGATCAGAGACCTGATCGAGAACGGCAAGACAGACGAAGCCAAGAAATTGATGTCTTGACACCCGGCCCCGCGCGTTGTATTATATCAGAGCACACGGACCATGCTCAGGTGAGCGGCTTCTCCCGCCGCCATTCCGGGTTTTGGTTTTCAGCTACAATAAAAAGGAGGAATTTAACATGACAAGCAAGGAAAGAAAAGCAGAGATCGTTGCTAAGTACGGCAAGAACGCTCAGGACACAGGTTCTACAGAGGTTCAGGTAGCTCTTCTTACAGAGAGGATCAACGACCTTACAGCACACCTTAAGAACAACCAGAACGATCATCACTCAAGACGTGGTCTTTTAAAGATGGTTGGTCAGAGACGTGGACTTCTCGAGTACCTTAAGAAGTCAGACATCACAGCTTATCGTGAGCTTATCGAGAAGCTTGGTCTTCGTAAGTAATAAGTTAACATCAAACACTTGGGCTCCGCGAGTTTCGCGGGGCCTTTTTTCACTTTATGGGAACCAGGTACTGTTACAAACCTGTTAAGGTCTTTGACCCTAACATCTTTGTAACAATACCTGGTACCCTGTTGGTGACTTCATCATGCACTTGTAAAAACCCTGAAAGTTTAATAAAATGAAAAGAAGGGGTTAAAGAACTTATGTAAGAGGTGGTTTTATGCGAGAATCAGGCGAAATGTATCTTGAAACGATACTTGTGCTTTCAAAAGAGAAGGCGACAGTCAGGTCTATCGACGTGGCTGATCATATGAATTTCTCTAAACCCTCGGTGAGCAGGGCTGTCAACCGACTCAAGGACGACGGCTACCTTAACATGTCACCCGAAGGATTCCTTACACTTACAGACAAGGGACTTGACGTTGCGAAGACTATCTACGAGCGTCATGTCGTTCTTACCAAGATCCTGGTAAAGCTCGGAGTCGATGAGCAGATCGCTGCGGAAGACGCATGCAAGATCGAGCACGACATCAGCCCCGAGACATTTGCGGCGTTGAAGAAGACAGCAGCCGGTTATATCGATTGATCCCGAAAGGAAGCTTGCTTTGAAGTCCACAGGTTTGAACGTATTCTGTTCGTGCTCTTCGGATGCGCAACCATCTAAGAGCAGCAGAGAACTTATCACAGCAGCCGGTCACATGCCGGTTGAGGGCGATGCCCGCACCCTGCTCGGTGCGGACGCTCTTTTTATCTGTGTCTGCGGCAAGGAGAACAGGCGTGTCAAGGAAGACCTCAATCTCGCGCTCGACAAGGGTCTCCCGGTCGCGTACATCCTCGAAGAGGGCGGTACGCTTGACTCCGGTCTGAGTATCCAGCTCGCGATCGCGGCGAAGGTGGACGGGGCGAACCCGGCGAACGACCTGACCGCATGGCTTAAGGGCGTGAGCGAGAGCGTATCGGCCGGACAAAAGAAGAGCAGGATCAAGCTGGCAGTGATCCTAACCGCAGTGTTACTGCTTGTTGCAGGCGGAGTGATAGCGGCTCTGACGCTTATGAACCAAGATACGGGTACCGCAGCAGAGTCGGCACTTTCGGAAGTCGAAAGACTCGGGATAGATGTGGAAGCACTCAAAAAGAGCGAGAAGATAGATCTCGCGGGACTCGGACTCACGGATATCTCGTTCCTCGCGGATTGCACCGCGTGCAAGGAGCTTGATATCAGCGACAATTCCATAAGCGACATCGGCGTGCTCATGGGACTTAAGGAGCTGAGCGTCCTGAAGGCGGATAACAACAGGATCGTTGACATAAGCGTTCTGAGCAGCACCACGGGGCTCTTGGTACTGAGCGTTCGGGGCAACAGGGTCAAGGACATCAACGTCCTGCTCGCGCTCACGCAGCTGAGGGAAGCGGACATCCGCGACAACCCGATAGAGGATTACACGGCAATGAATTTCCTGACCGGAGTGAACATACAGAGTTAAAGAAAGGAAGGATTATGAGCGAGAAGCCTACCGCGTACAAAGGAGACGAAAAGTACATTTTTGTAAGCTACGCCCACAAGGACAGCGCTGACGTGATGCCTCTCATCGAGGCTCTGCAGAGCGCTTCATACCGCGTGTGGTATGACGAGGGGATCGAACCCGGCAACGACTGGGCAGGCGTGATCGGTAACAACCTTGAGAAGGCTGCAATCGTGCTTTTCTGCGCGTCCAAGACATCGGTCAAGCGTGACAACGTGCTGCGCGAGATCGCATTTGCCGGAGAACATGATGTGCCCGTCCTCACGGTGACGATCGGAAACGTTGCGTTCCCGGCCGAGCTCGAGAGGATGCTCATGGTCAATCAGACCGTTTCGCTCAGGACTTTTAAGACATACGGCGATTTCGTGAATGCGATCTCAGGCGTGCTGAAGAAGGCCGGGACCTACGCAGGAGCAGCAGAGGGCAGCTCCGTAACGGAAGTTAAGGAAGCTTCCGCTGTGGCTACGGGCGGGGCACTCGATAAGAAGATCATGCTTGGAAGCAGGATGAAGCGTAACAAGCTGATCCTCAGACTGCTCATCGTACTCGCTGTTCTGGCGGCACTTGCGGCAGCGACCTTCTTCGTGGCTTTCAAGGATGTACCCGACGTTATCGACATGGATGCGGACGAGGCGCGCGCACTGATCGAAGAAGCCGGTTTTGATTGTGATATCAGTAACGATTACTCTGATACATATCCGTTCGGAAAGGTATTCGCGCAGAGCAGGAGCGGTATGAACTTCCGCTTTGTGCCCGTCCTTATCAGGCAGAGCCTCGGACCCGAGGAGAACCTGACGGATGTTCCGGACACTGTAACGCACCATATAAGCGAAGCGGCGTCGATGCTGATCACCGCCGGCATGAAGAAGTTTGAGATCTCACCCGTGCTCGGTACGGGCAGAGAGAACGCGCATGTCGATGCGCAGAGCATCCCTGCGGGACTCAGGGTTTCGAGAAACAACGTGATAGACCTTGATGTGGCAACGGACGGCGGCGAAATCATCTTTGAGATCGCGGGCAAGTACTACGTGATCCGCGGTACGCAGCCTGTAGTTGTCGATGCGGACGATACGAGCAATCTTGAGGAAGTGAAGCCCGCGGAGGATCCGAACCCGGCTCCCGACAGGAGCACGACCCCTGATGATACCACAGGCTCAATTTCGGGCGGTGATGTCGCAGCGGTCACAGAGGATGAAGGCGCGGCAGAAGAAGATACGGCCGATACAGAAGATACAGCAGACGCAGGCGATGAAACACCCGAGGGACGGGACGTTGCAGGCGTGACAGATGCTGAAGCGGAAGAACCTGAAGTCGAAGAAGTACCCGAGCCTACACCTGTTCCGGCACCTACGGCTACGCCTGTTCCCGAACCCACACCGGTACCTACACCGACGCCGGCACCCACAGCGACACCCGTTCCCACGGCGACGCCTGTTCCCACGGCAACACCTTCGCCCACACCCACACCGAAGCCTACAGCGACACCCACTCCGACTCCGGAAACGGCGAAGTACAACAGCCTCGGCGGGAACAAGTGGGAGGTTTATAATCAGGCGGCCATGCAGGAGATCCATGATATGCCCATGACTGCAGAGGAAGCCCGGTCGTACGGTGACGAATGGTTCGAAGGAGAGCACGCCAACGACACATACAGCACTAACATGAAGATCATGGATGACTTTACGATCAACACGGATCTGGGAGGGCTTTGGACTGTCGAAGTTCCTTCGGGAAGGACGCTCACCATTGGTAAGGGCGGAAGGCTTCAGGCATGTGTGACGGTACAGAAGGGCGCCAAGATCGTGGTTGAATCGGGTGGCAAGCTCTGGTGTACGCAGGGCGGCGAGGAGTGCATCATGAACTACGGCACCGTCGATGTCAAATCGGGCGGCCAGATCCAGAGTATGTTCGGAGGAACCTTCAACAACCTTTCGGGCGCGACACTCAACCTGAACGGAACCTTTAACTGCGGATCCGTTATGCATAACGTGACTCCCGACGGCTCGATGGCCCGTGCTGTATGGTTCGTGAACAAGGGAACCGTTAAGGGCAGTGGAAAAGCAACTATCTTCGGAGCTTTCCTCGGAAATTATACCGATGAGGAGATAGATGAATTCTTTAACTGGGCTGAGGAACAGCTCGCTGAAAGGCTCGGAAACAGCAGTATCACGACGAGTCAGAACAGGGATTATGATCCGTAATATAATACGATGTTTATAAAGAAAGGGTACAAATGATGAGAAGAAGAACAATCGTTTTTTCGATTTTGGTTGGTATAATGGCTGCATGCCTGCTTATGGGATGCAAATCAGGGACAAAGCTTGAAAACATAGCCTTTGATAAAGAAAAGAACAGTTACACATGTGAGTATGATGGCTTAAAACGAGAGTTTATCGTAAGTCTGCCCGAGACGGCGAAGAATGCTCCGCTTGTTGTCATGCTTCACGGGTCCGGGGATGCCGCAGACAACTTCAGACAAACCTCTGAGTTCGACAAAGATGCGAATGAAAAGGGCTATGCTGTCTGCTTTATCAACGGAACGGTCAATGTTAAGGCCGGAAGAAACTCATGCAGTTGGAACTACGGAAGGATCGAACCCGATAATGATGACGTATCGTTTATAAAAGAAGTGGTAAAGTACGTCTGCGATGAGTACTCGCTCGACGATGATGATGTTTACTGCGCGGGATTCTCGAACGGAGGCTACATGAACTTCAGACTTGCACTCGAGGCCCAGGACGTCTTCAAGGGCTGTGTCAGTGTCGGAGGAGATCTCTGCAAGACCCTTTGGAACAAAAAGCCCGAAAAGAATGATGTGAGTCTCATGGCTGTATACGGCGAAAAGGACGAGATAGTTCCGAAGAACCTTGACGGATCGGCAAAGAGCGCACTCGATCCGGCGATAGAAGATGTGCTTGAGTATCTCGCATCGTCAAACGGACTCGCCAAGCAATCGGAGGGCGAGATCGGAAGCGGTTCGACCATATATAAATACGGTGCGGACGGAGACAGCGATGCCATTTGGGGTGTGCTTGTAAAGGACGGCAAGCACGGATGGCCGACGCAGGAGTCTAATGGTTTCAGTGTGAATCAGTTGATACTTGAGTTCTTTTCAAGCATCAAGTGATCCCAAAACGCTGTCGTCTAATTGTTTTTTGGAAAACACACGGGCGCGGAAAAGCTTGTGAACGTTTAGGAAGAGTAGAGAAAAGCAGAGGATTATGGTTAAGGATGCGATAAAAACACAATATATTCCTCTTGTTCTGGGAGTTACGGGACACAGGGACATCACTCCTGATGACGCCAGACTCGCCCGGGATGTCGTTAGATACGAGATCAAGAGGCTCGCAGCACTTGCTCCCGACACTCCCTTGGAGTTGCTCTCGAGCCTTGCGGCGGGAGCGGACAGGATCGTAGCTGAGGTGGCTCTTGAAGAAGGGATCCCTCTCACTGTCATCCTCCCAATGAAGTCGGAGCTTTATGAGGAAGACTTTACCCCCGAAGAGGTTACAGAGTACAGGGAGCTTCTCTCGGGCGCATCAAACGTCTTCGTTGCGCCCGAGATCGAGGATCACAAAGAAGGTCGCGACTTCCTCTACCGTCAGGCCGGGATTTACGTAGCGACACATTCACATGTGCTCATAGCGCTCTGGGACGGTTCGGAGCCGAAACGCGGGGGATGCGGAACCGCTGAGACGGTGGACATCAAGCTTAAGGGAAGCCTCGAACTCAGCAAGGCACCGGGCTTTTCGCCCGAGAAGGGGTTCGTGATACATATCCCCGTAAGAAGAGGTGGAGTGGAACCTTTCCCCGAAAGGACCATCACACCGAACTATCTCGGCGATGAGAAGACTTTTAACAGAGTTATCGAACGAACTGAAGAGTTTAACAGGAGCGCCCTGAAGCTCGCCGCGAAGGGAGAAATCGCATCGCAGGCTTCACTCGCCGGGTCGGAGCATGAGACCGGGAACGAACGCGCTTTCGAGCGTATGTCGAGGGTCGGATGCGCAGCGGATCTCAGCAGTGTGAAGGGAGCCAAGAGACACAGGATCACAGTCGGACTGATCGCCGTGATGGCGACGCTCCTTACGATGTCGTTCCTTCTTTATGACGAAGCAAACATTCATTACCTGATCGTCGGCTGTGGCGTGATGATCGTGGGTATATACGTTCTGAACCTGCTTGCCCGGAAGCGTGACTTCCATCGCAAGTATCTTGAGTACAGACTGCTTGCGGAGGCGCTTCGTGTTCAGAGTGCACTGATCGAGGCAGGTGTTTATGCCGAGACCTTCGAGATGCTCTCGTGGGCACAGAAGCTCGAGACACCGTGGATCAGCCGTGCACTGGCGGCTATCTGCATCTACGATCCCGATTCGCTCACGCTGACCGGTGCGACCGACAACTGGATCAACGGACAGCTCTCGTATCAGAGGAGAGCCGTGGAACGCGCCAAGGCTCAGTCGAAAGCGAACGACAGGATAGTGCACGTCGCTGTCGCGATCACTGTAGCGGTGTACATGGCGGCACTCGTGTTCGAGATCTTCTGGGCAGGAACTTTCGGAGGAAGCGCGAAGCTGGGTGAAGTCGATGCCGAGTTCGTGAGGACCATCTTCAAACTCGCCACCGGATCGCTTTCAGCGATCTCGCTCTTCGCAGGAAGCTACTACGGCAAGCTCTCGCTTGATCAGTGGGCACACGATTCCGAGAGAATGGTGCTGCTTTATGAGGAAGCGAACGCAGCCAAGGAGAACTGCCGTGACCTCGGAAAGCTCTGTGTGAGCCTCGCGAGGGAGGAGCTGTCGGAGAATATGCGGTGGTACGCGTACCAGAGCGTAAACAGTCCCGACGCGCCTATCAGTTGAAGGGCGCTAAAGAATTGGTTGGATTTTTATAAAAATATAGTTATATTTATTGCTTTTCGAACCCCAAATAGAATCAATTGACACACGCGCCTCAATACAACAGTACGTTGAGGCGCGATCCTTTTTTCTACTTTATTTTTACTTGTAGAAAGCAAATTCAACTGATAGAATCAAGGCAGATACGCAGCCCGGGGAGAGACTCGGGGAAAGGGGAAAAGGAATGAAGAAAATAATTTATTTAACGCTTATGCTGATCGGGCTTATGGCTGCCTGCATTCTTACGGGATGTTCGTCGTCGGGGCCCAAGCTTGAGAATGTTGAGCTTGATAAGGGTAACAAGTACAATTGCACGTTTGAGGATGTTAAGCATGATTTCGTAATCAGCCTTCCCGAGCAGACCAAGAACGCACCTCTCATCGTGATGCTTCACGGAGCTTCGGATTCTGCTGAGAACTTCAGACTCACGAGCCGTTTTGATGAAGATGCGCTTCCTAAGGGTTACGCAGTTTGCTACGCAACCGGAACCGTTAATGTGAAGGCCGGAAGAAGTGAGAAGAGCTGGAACTACGGAAGAATGGATCCTGATTACAATGATGTAGGATTTATCAAGGCGCTCGTTAACTACCTTGTTGATGAGTACTCACTCGACGAAGACC
Source organism: Lachnospiraceae bacterium (assembly GCA_017427685.1). Classification (GTDB taxonomy): domain Bacteria; phylum Bacillota; class Clostridia; order Lachnospirales; family Lachnospiraceae; genus RUG11977. Next base: position 53,898 of record JAFRSH010000027.1, read on the forward strand.
GCGTGTTCTGCGCAGGCTTCTCGAATGGAGGATTCATGAACTTCAGACTCGCGCTTGAGGCACAGGATACATTCCAGGCATGCGTGAGCGTCGGTGGAGATCTTTGCAAGACACTTTGGAACAAGAAACCTGAAAAGAACGATGTCGGAATGCTTGCTATCATCGGAGAGATCGATGAGTCCGTTCCGAAGAACTTCGACGGAACAGCAAAGACTGCTCTTGATCCCGCTATTGAGGATGTACTTGATTACATGGCTTCATCAAACGGCCTTGAGCTTCAGTCCGAAGCTGAGATCGGAGAAGGTTCGACGATCCGCAAGTATGGTGCTGACGGCGATGAGGACATGGTTTGGGGCGTAGTAGTAAAGGGAGCTAAGCATGGATGGCCGACGGAGGAGCTTAACAAGATCAGTGCGAATAAACTCATCCTTGATTTCTTCGAGAATTGGAAATAGAGTTTCTGAATAATTGAATAGTCAACGATCAATTCATCTGCTCGTTCAATCCTCACTCCGGTGATCAATATGTCTATGCATATGCATATGCAAAAAGCGTTTCTTGTTTGGATCACATACAAAGTGCTCTTTACGTTTAGCATTGCATTTCTTTCGAAATATGGGTAAAATACATACCATGTATGCGTATAAGAGCCTACTACTTCGTTGAAGTGTATGGCCTAACGGCCCTGATCATTCCCTTCGGGAATTGAAGGGGCGAGGAAACGCAGTCGGTAGAAAACCGACGGCAAAGAGGAGGTTTTAAATGAAAAGGATTGCTACCAGGTTAGTCGTGTTGTTTGCGATCGTTGCTCTGGTGTTCGGAACACTTCCCGCCGGCAGTGCGGAAGCAGCTTCGAAGAAGAGCAAGAAGAAGACGATCGTCGTTACGACACAGGAAGAACTTGTTGCTGCTCTCAAGAAGTACGGTTCTTCAAATTCAAAGGTTAAGATCAAGATCGAGACTACCGAGGCAAGTACCTTCACACTCAGTGCGAAGTACAGCTCGGACAGTATTCAGATCGTTGTTGACGCGCCCAATGCCACCATCAAGAGTAAGGCTAAGGTGTCGAGTATTACTATTAATGAGGCGAAGTCTGTTAAGGAGTACGCTTCGGGCAACAAGATCACCGTTAATGATGAGAAGCTGACATTCACAGCTATGGAGAATGCGTCGGTTGAGAAGCTGACGATCGCTTCCGAGACGGGTACCGTCAAGGTCGTTAACAACGGTGGTATCGAGAAGGTTTCCGTTAAGACCGAAGTTAAGGTTGACCTGACACAGAACGGTGAAATGGGACGTGTTTACGTCGCTGCGGCTGCTGATATCAGCGTCAGCGGAACTTCTGAAGAGAGTCTTAAAGTTACGGTTCAGAAGGAAGCTGTCGGAGCGTCGGTTAAGGCTGAAGTTCCGGTTAGCGTTAACGCTTATGCAGACGTTGATCTGACCCTCGAAAAAGGTGCCGAGAACTCCAAGGTCACAATGAAGGAAGAGACGGCAGGCGTTAAGCTTGAGAACAATACGGAAGAAACCGTTTCCGTAAAGGATACCGAAGGAAATACCCAGAAGGTTGAGACAGGTGAGGACCTCACAACAGACAACTTCGTCGGCAAGCCTGATGAGCCCGAAACAACCGAAGGCACAGTAACAGAGCAGCCTAAGGAAGAGGAGCAGAAGGAAGAAGAAAAGAAAGACGACACAACCAATACCGGCTCGGACAATAACGAAACGGACAATAATCAGGGGAATACAGATCCCGGTAACAACCAGGGCAACACAGATCCCGGCTATACAAGCGTGCCCGGTCCTACCGCTACGGAATTGTTTATAAAAGAACTCACGACTGCAGCTGAGACGGCTGCACAGAACGGCTACAGTCAGCTTGTGCCTGTAAAGAGAACAACCGATCTTACACTTACCGAGGATATCGTCATTCCTACAGGTGTACAGTTGTTTATCGGATACGAAAACAGTAGTGCAACACTTGACGCAGATTCATATGGAATCAAGCTTTCGGAGAATTCACAGATAATCGTATCGTCCCAGAGTAAGCTTAATGTTGAGGAACAGAAAATAGTCTACTCTCCCGAAGATAAGGTTCGCCACACAGAGGCTTGGCTTGTTGTTGAACCGGGTGCAGAGTTTAACTTCGGTGCTTACAGGTTTATCGCTGACGGAGATCAGGGCGTTACCGATCCTCATTATCATATTTGCGCTATCCGCTATGCGTGCGGTGAGGATTGGCATTGGAGTCAAGACGCAGATCGTAATGTCAGGTTCTTTAATAATTCCGTTTCTGTTCAGAACAATGGCGGTACCGTAACGATCACCGGTGAAGGCGCAGGCTTAAGCGAGCTTCCCGCTGCTTTCGGTGTTGGCAGCTATATCCTGAATATTCCAAATACCGATTGGGCTGATTTCGAAAATGCCCGTAACGCAGTACCTGAGGACGGAGTGTTCTCTTATCTTGAGTTCACAAACGGGGACAACCTCAGTTGCAACAAGTTCGTGACCAAGTTTGGAAATGAAGCGATTTATGAATACGTGAACTCTGACGTTGACTGGCTTAATGCATACCTTGATCCGAACAGAGCAAACGAGATATCCGATGCAGAGAAAGCAGGAAAGTACTCGACTATATCTGTTGAGAAATCTGATGTGGGCAGGATCAGGACTGTCACTATACCTTCGGGCAACTCAAACGGCGCAGCGATAACGATTACCGGCGAGCTTCGTATTCCTGTGGGTTCAAAGCTTATTGCAAATAAGCCGCTTGACATGAAAGAGTACGGCGCAGTCCTCAAGATCATGGGAACCTTTGAATCGCAAGCAAATTATTATCATGGTCTTGGCGTTTGCAGCTCGGTGATTGGTAATACAAGCAAAGAAAGGGCAGGAGTTCCTCATCTTCTCGTAGAGATGTGCGGCCCTCAGGCAAGACTGATTTTAAAAGAAAGCAGTGAGTACAGAGAGTATTTCTTTAAATACTCATTTGAAGATGGCAGACAGGTTGATCTTACAAAGATCGATCCCGAACAGCAGGGCCTGGCGATCGAAACATGGAGAGACGAGGTAGACGGGAACACCTATATAAAATCAATATGGGAATACATCTATATCCCCGAGGATACCACCAAAGGAACACCTCACTGGATGGTTTACAGGAAAACAAAGGGTGCTGCCGATACAACCGGTGTAGAGGTTGTAAATCATCCTTTCAAAGACAATTTCATATCGCTTGAAGATCTTCGGAAGGGAATAAATATAGGAGTTATAGATAACAGGCATGAGCTTGTGAGATTTCTTGACTGGTCAAGCAGTGTTGCATGGTTGTATGTCAACGAGAATTGGAACAACTTGACCGGAATCAGAGAAGTAGCAGATGATAATAACAATAAGTATGTCGACTTTAGCGGAATAGCTGCGAATGCTTTTGATGGTATTGAAAACTATGCTAACATCGGGTGGCATAAGTTTTCAACAAATACACAACAGTATCTTACATTGCCTGCAAGAAAGTCGTCGGACGGAAACAATATTCCTTGGGAATTGAGCGCCGTTGAGCTTAAGCTAAGCGATTACACTGCAAGCGAACTTTGTTCGATGAGACTCAGGCAGGAAGCTTCTCTTAAAGTGAGCATGGGCGGAACACTTGTGGTTGACTCTGTAATGGCTGCCTCAAAGGATAACAATTATTTATATACGAAGGCACTTGTGCTCGATTATGATGAGAATGCAACGCAACAGCAAAACAAGGGTGCCCGTATCGATGTATGTCTCGGTGGTGCGCTTCAGATTGGTGACATCAAGGTTTCTGTTCCCGACAACTGCACCGGCGATTGGAAAGCAGGCCAACCCGGAATCTCACTCTCTGCTGAATATGATAATAACAGGACTACAGATTCCCAGAATGGTGTTTATAAGTATTATTTAAGACTTCAGGTACCCCAGTGCGCTAAGTTCACCAAGGTCGATAATGGAACTGAAACCATTCCCACAGCTGCAGAGATCAATGCATGGTTACTCGCGAACAATATCTCGATCGATTTTATCGATCCCAGCAAGCTTAATGGTGAGGAATACTTTGTAGTAACAGGCGATCCTGACAGAGCATGGATCCTGAAACGCGCAGCGGGTGGATTGGCAAATAACAGTATTGAGGAATTAATAGCTCCTAAAAAGGACAGTGATGGATACTATGAAATAAAGGAAAGTGAACATCTCCGCGCTCTTTACATGTGCAAGGGAGACGGATCGGGGTCGGAAAGGATCAAGGTGCGGATCAATCCGGATAATGCGGACAATGAGCTTATCCTTAACTCAAAGCTGGAGACCATGTGGGATGTTGAAATCGTTTCCGGCAAGAAGCTCACCGTAAACCCTGGATCTGTACTCGAGGCAGCGGTTACTGTCGCTTCATGCGCAGCTATTGATATTCAGGTCAGCGGAAGCGAATATGGTGAACTTCGCACCACCCAGGGCGGAAACATCACCGTAAAAGCCGGCGGAACAATCAATGTATATGACGGTACTCATGGTAATGGAAACAGCGGTGAAGGAAAAGCCAAGCTTGTTTCTCAAAAGGGTGGAAGAGTAATTGTTGAAGCCGGTGGTACACTTGAAATCTATGGTACCTTTGAGTGTGGCGGATATAAAAGTGCCGATGTAGTAACGCCTGAGGTTTGGTTTGCAAACAACGGAACAGTTAATAACTACGGAAGCATTATCGTAACGATCTTTATTGCGAAATCGTCAACTAGTCAAAGCCTGACCGTAAACGAAGTGAATGGTATAGCGTTTGATATAAGAAATAAAGGCACTTACAAAGGTGATGGCGTAATCGATATCAAGTACGTAAGTGAAATAGCGTTGACAAATCATTCGTAAAGTAGCTGCGACGTGGCAGTCACAGCGATTGCAGTAAACCAACAGGAACCCTCCGCGGAGGGTTCCTGTTGTTATTTAATTTGACATCTCTGACAACTTTTTCTTTATTTAACGAACAAGACATGCTATAATAGCAAACGGTAGGGACGATGTTGCGTTTTGAAAAGTGGGAGATGATCAAATCATGAACAATACATCTACTGTTGCAAAATCACGAAGGTATATCGGTCTGATTTCGGTATATCTTGGTTGCATTCTTATAAACATTCTTTTCAGCAGGCTTTGTGGGCTCCTCGAGATCCCTCTGTTCCTTGACTGCATCGGAACTCTTCTTGCTGCGATCTGCGGAGGCTTCCTGCCGGGTATCATCGTCGGGTACGTGACGAACCTGATCAACTCGGTCTTCAATCCGCCCACCGCCTACTACGCAGTGATAAGCGTGCTGATCGCGCTTTCCGCATCGGCCCTGGCTTACAAAGGTTTCTATAAGAAGTTTTACAAATCGCTTGTTTCAATCCCGGTCTTTACTTTTTTGGGTGGCTTTTTGGGATCGCTTCTTACTTATCTCCTTTACGGCTTCGGAATGGGAGAAGGGATCTCGGCGCCCTTTGCGCAGAAGCTGCTTGCAAACGGGACCTTGAGTGTTTTCTCGGCGCAGCTGATCTCTGATGTTGCGATCGACATCATCGACAAGACCGTTACGGTTCTTATAGTCTATGCTCTGTTAAAGCTCATACCGGAGAAAATCCGGGATTCGATAGCGCTCACCTCATGGCAGCAGAGACCCCTTGACAGGGATGAGATCAGAGCTTCCCACAACATGGACGTAGCGCGCAGAAAGCTCAGCAGCAGGATCATCATGATCGTCGGTTCTGTCATGTGCTTTGTGGCGGTAACGACGTGCATCATTAGCTACGTGATATATGATCAGTTTGCACAGGATCACTTCGCGGTCATGGGCTCGGTTGCCGACGTGTCTGCCGAAGCGGCGCCCGTGGACGGAGTGATGTTCATCACGAGGCTGGCCTCGCTCTTTATCGGTTTCTTCATTGTGGTACTTGTGTTCTGCCTGTGGCACATGAAGTACCACATGACCTATCCGATCAATTCCATGACCTTCGCTGCAAGGCAATTTGCCTATAACAGCGAGGAAGAGCTTGAGACGGGACTGAGGAGTCTGGCAGACCTTAAGATCTCAACGGGAGACGAGATAGAGAAGCTCTACGAGGCTGTACTTAAGACCATGGGTGATACTGTCGGCTATCTTGAGGATGTTCGTGTAAAAGGAGAGCAGATCTCCAGGATGCAGAACGGTCTGATCTACATCCTCGCCGACCTGGTTGAGAGCCGCGACAAGTGCACGGGCGACCATGTCAAGAAGACAGCGGCCTATGTGAGGCTGATCCTCGAGCTCCTGCGCGACAGCGGAGAGTATGGCGGCGTGGTTACGGACGAGTACATCGAAGATGTGTGCAACTGTGCGCCTCTTCACGACATCGGCAAGATCAAGGTTTCCGACCTTATCCTCAACAAGCCCGCCCGTCTGAATGACGAGGAGTTCCTTGAGATGCAGAAACACACGACAGCCGGAAAGAAGATCATCGAGAGCGCCATGGAGCTTACGGGCGGTTCTTCGGGATACCTTAAAGAGGCGCTTAACCTTGCCACCTATCACCATGAGAAGTGGGACGGCTCGGGTTATCCGGAGGGCCTGAAGGGTGAGGAGATACCTCTTTCCGCAAGGATCATGGCTGTTTCGGATGTATATGACGCGCTTCTTTCGGATCGAAGCTACAAGAAGGCTTTCTCACACGAGGAAGCAATGAGGATACTCAAAGAGGGCTCCGGCAAGCATTTCGATCCTGTCATCGTGAGACTGTTCTCGGAAAACGAGGACAAGGTCAGGAAGATAGAGGAAGAAAACAGAAAGCTGATCAACAGTGAAAAAACAGAAAACGATTATATGAGAGCGGTGTGAGAAGCATTGCTCTTTTTTTTTTGCGCAGGAGAAAGTCCTGTCGGGTCGTGGATTTAGGTCTGCACATATAATCGAAACAAACGCAAAGGGGAATTTTTAACCTTTAATTCACAAAACGCAAAGCCGCCACGGATGTAATTTCGAATCTCAAGATTATGAATAAAATTTCACAAAAACATAGTGACAAAACTCCGAACATATAGTATTATTTTGTTTAGGGTATTAAAAAGCAATCTTAAGGAGGCTATTCATGAAGAACTTGAAGATGAAAACACTGATCATCGCCATTGTATTTTTATCGACGGCGATCGGCATCATCGGTCTTTGTGCGCTTTCGATCCGAAATACGGACAAAGTGCTCGAAGAAAAGACCAGTGATAATATGAAGACGTACCTCGACTCACAGGCAAGGTCGGTTGAGCAGTTCGTTTCGACCTCTGAGAAGCAGCTCCTTCTCTTTAAGGAAGCCTGCGAGGTTGAGGATCTTATCTATGACGATCTGGCTGATTATAATGCCAATCCGAACAGAGAACTCCCTATGTTCAATGATCCCGACTATAACACGGTTGCATATTTTAAGGACCACTATCCGCACTTCGAGCATTCGCAGGAGTACGTTATGGAGTACGCTGCGGGTCTCGGAAACTGGGAAGGACTTTATATCGGCAGCTTCGAGACAAGAGCTCTTGCATACAGTGTGCCTCCCGTTGTCGGTAAATGCTTCAGAACCGATCCCGAAAAGATTCAGCAGCTGATGGACGCTATGAAGGCAAATCCCGAGGGTGTTTATAATCTCGGTATCATTGTTTCACCCGGTACCGGAAAGCTTTGCCTTTCGATGTACGCTCCCGTATATAAGAACGGAGAGATGATCGGATACGTCGGCGCGGGACGATTCCACACCGAGCTTGAAGAGATAATGACGGCTTATCAACTCACGGGTGTTGAGAACAGCCATTTCTACATGATCAATACCGCTAACAGCATGTTGTTTACCGATACCGAGCTTTCGCCGGAACAGGAAGAGGAGTTCCTCGCAAAGGAGACGACGAAGCCCCTTCTTCTTGAAGTCATCAAGCGTGTAAATGAAGGCAAAAAGGATTACGATCAGTTTGAATTTGAGGACGGCGACAAGACGCTCGTAGCCAGCTACGAGAAGCTTGAAGGACGTGACTGGGCAATCGTTGTTGCTGCCGACAAAAAGGATGTTTACGCAGCTTCCGCGGGCAGCAAGCAAACCATGATCATCCTCGGTATCGGCGCGTTTGTGCTTATCATGGCACTCGTTATTGTTTCGGTCATCCTCTTTACAAGACCCCTCAATACCATTACCGAATCGATCAGGAAGCTCGGAAGTCTCAATCTTTCGATCGATGACTCGATAAAGCCTTATGTCGGAAGAAAGAGCGAGGTCGGAATGATAGCGACGGAGGTTGATTCGCTTTCGGGAACCTTCCGCGACATTATGGGAACGCTCGGACAATGCTCCGATTCACTCTCGAAGAATTCAGCCGATATGACCGGCACCTCAAAGTCACTCCATGAAAGCATGGAAGACAACTCGGCGACCACACAGCAGCTCTCTGCAGGCATCACGAACACGAACGCGGCTCTCGAGACGGTTTGTGACGAGATGAACAACATGAACGAGATGGTCGGCAGTATCTCCGATGCGGTTAAGGCAGGTACCGACAAGAGCAGCGAGATGATCGTGAACTCCAAGGCTATGTCTGAGAAGTCGGAAGAGCAGCTTAACAACAGCATCCAGAAGATCGAAACCACCAAGAAGAACATCAACGAAGCTATCGAAGCGCTTGCAACACTTTCGCAGATCGATGAGATGGCTTCAAAGATCCTTGATATCACAGAACAGACCAACCTCCTTTCACTCAATGCTTCGATCGAGGCAGCAAGAGCAGGCGAGATGGGCAGAGGCTTCGCAGTAGTTGCCGGCGAGATCGGAACACTTGCGGAAGATTCGTCACAGACAGCTACCCAGATCCAGAACATCTGTGTTGCATCCAACAGCAGTATTGAGAGCGTTAAGGCCTGCTTCAAGGATATCATCGAATTCATGGAGAAGGACGTTACCGTTCAGTTCAAGGAATTCTCGGATATGGCCAAGGGCTACGGCGAGGATGTTAAGAACATCCGTGAGTCCATGGACAGCATCGCAGAGGTTTCCGGCAAGTTCAGTGAGTCCATGAACAAGATCAAGCAGCAGGTTGATTACGTCAGCGGCGCATCCTCCGACAATGAGAAGGGCGTTGAGGACATCATCTACAAGAACGAGCTCACCACCGAGATCGCAGAGAAGATCATGAAGGTTGCGGAAGAGAACGGACGCAGCGCGAAGGAGATCAACGATATCATCGACAGGTTTGAATGAGCAATTATCTCCGAAATGAATTGATTTAGGATTGTGCTTACGGCTCCTCCTGCCACGTAGTCTTTCCGGAAAACGGCTTCGCCTTTAATTGTTTTCCGAAAAGACCACGGGCGCGGAGGAGCCTTTTGTGATAAGAAGAAGTGATTTTTGTTTTGGATACGCAGTGGTATAATGTCTTTGAATACACTTAGAGTAATTTAGAAAAGGGATGATTTCGAATATGTCATATAAGGATATCGCTGATAAACTCGCTACGGACAGGAACCTCTCGGATGAGGAGTTCCTTGAAGTGATCTGTGCTCCCTTCGGGGAGATCGATGAGCTGCTGGCCGAGCGTGCAAGGGAAGTCAGAGAGAAGTATTACGGCAAGGATGTGTACCTGCGAGGACTGGTTGAATTCTCGAACATCTGCAGGAACAACTGCTATTACTGCGGGATCCGTCGCGATAATAAGAACTTCGACCGCTACAGGCTCACCAAGGAGCAGATCCTTTCGTGCGCCGACACGGGCTACGAGCTCGGGTTCAGGACCATCGTTCTCCAGGGCGGTGAGGACAGACACTTTACGGCGGAGATCATGGCCGACATCATAAGCGCTATCAAGGAAAAACACAGCGATTGTGCAGTGACCCTGTCGATCGGCGAGATGGAGAGGGAAGAGTACGAGATCATGTTCAGGGCGGGTGCCGACAGGTACCTCCTGCGCCACGAGACAGCCGACAAGGAGCATTATGAGAAGCTTCATCCCGCCGGGATGTCGTTCGAGCACAGGATGAATTGCCTGAAGGTCCTCAAGGAGATCGGTTATCAGGTCGGATGCGGGATGATGATAGGGTCGCCCTACCAGGAGCCGCGCCACCTTGTGAAGGACCTGCGTTTCCTGATCGATTTCAAGCCGGAGATGGTCGGGATCGGACCCTTCATACCTCATCACGACACGCGGTTCGCAAACTTCGAGGCCGGGAGCGTGCCGCTTACCCTGAGGCTTCTGTCGGTGATCAGACTCATCCTCCCGGATGTGCTGCTGCCCGCAACGACGGCACTCGGGACGGTCGACCCCAAGGGTCGCGAGAAGGGACTCCTCGCCGGAGCCAACGTTATCATGCCGAACCTTTCACCCACCGATGTCCGCAACAAGTACCTGCTCTATGATAATAAGATCTGCACGGGCGAGGAAGCAGCCGAGTGCATCAGATGCATGGAGCGCCGTGTAGAGAGCGTAGGGTATAAGGTTGCTATGACCAGAGGAGATCATGTGAAGTATTCGGTAAAGTAAAGAAAAGTGCCTGAAAGGTTAATCCTCTCAGGCACTTGTTTTATGGATGATTGAAAGTCAGTGCTTTTATGTTTATGTGAAAATCGATTGCTTAGTTTATGCCCTGTTCTTTTTCTTCAACTTTATCTGCTTCAGTTTAAGATTCGTATTATAGAAGTCCTTAGTCGAACATCCGGCACGTCCGCCGCCGGCGCAGGCACATGCACAGGCGCACGCACAGGAGTGAGCGCAGGCGCAGTGGCTGTGGGCGCATGAACTGTGAGCACAGGAGCTCCTCGGAGGAGGAGGGGCAGGGATGTGAGTCACATGTACTCTGATAAATGTGTTCGGACTCGAACCGTAGCGGTAAGTTCCTTCGTTTGAGTAGTTCTCGGGATTGGTGATCTCTTTCTCCTCAACGACTTCTTCACTTTCGATAAAGCTTCGGCCGCAGTACGCACACTTTTCGGCGTTTTCGGGCCTCGGAGCCGCACAGCCCGGGCACTCGGGATAATACTTGATGAGCGTACGGGTTATCTTCTTTGTGGTCTTGGGCTGCGAGCTGAAACCGGTTCCTTTAAAGTAGCTTTTTATCTTGGAGACGATCACTCTGATACCTATCCAGAAAAGGAACACAGGTATCAATTCTATGAAAGCCACGCCCACGGAGAAATCGTCGTAATCATAGTAATCATCGTAGTCGTAGCTGTAATAATCAAATCCATTGCTGTTCTGGTAGCCGTTGCCGTATGCATCATAAGCGTTGGCCGTCTTTGAAGTATCAAATGCGAAGGCATCGCTTGGATAGGTCACGCTGATCTCTTCGAACTTCGCGCCTGCCGAAAGAGTGCCCTTCCATACCAGTTTCCCGTCTTCGGTCGTGGCGCCGTGGCTCCACGCAGTTGCTTTGTCTGCATTCCAGATGATCGTGAGGTTGTCGACCGGGATGTCCTTGAACCAGCCGGGAGTGAAGTAGTACACCGTCTCGCCTTCCTTGAGGACATTCATCTCGTACATGTAGTCCTGGATCACTCTGAAATCAAAGTTGACGATATCATCCTTGTAGTACTTGTTCTTAAAGTAGACCTGAGCGAACACTTCAGAGCCGGAAAACTGAACTTTGACATCTTGGATGTTGTCGCTCACTTTCGCGCAGGACTTGTAATTAGAATTCGGAATTCCGATCTGAACCCAGTCGAGCGCGCCGATGCTGTCGTCGAGGACCTTCCACTCGATGTGGTAGAGCATGTTGAGGGTCGCGTCATCGTTCACATCCACAGTGATAGTGAAGTCAAGTATCTCGTCGGTAGGCTGGGCCTTAACGCCTATGCCGGGAAGTGCGACTGCCGCAACAAGGACGAGGGAAGCTAAGATAGAAAGTAATTTTTTCATCTTGAGCCTCCTTCCTTTTCGGAATGGTCATTCTTATCCGAAATTATTGAGACTTCAGAGCTGTCGTCTGTATTAGTACTCTTGTAGCTGCTTATAATGTGATCTGTCTTTTCACCGGATCGTGAAGACAAATCGGCGGGTGAGTTTTTCCGCAGAGGGCACCTGCCCAGCATAAGCGCCGAGAAATCCCTGCGCTTCTTGCATGCTTCGCTGTTCCAGATGTCTTCCCATTTGTCTGTGAGGAAGTTGCCGAGGGGTGCGCCCGAGAGCCAGCTCTGGCAGGGCACCACATTGCCGCCGGGGGTGATGGCCATGTTGCTGAGACATGCGCCGCAGTTCGGGGTCGAGAGGGCATGCTCCGCAAAGAACTCACCGTCTATCCAACCCGGGGAGGTGAAGCTGATCTCCATCCCGTTAGCATAGGCGTAATCGGCCGCGTCCGCGAGGATATCGCTGATCTCACGGGGAGAGAGCTGCAGCGACTCCGAAGCATCTTTGAGGGCGTTGCCGGTCGTGATGAGACCGGAGCAGGTGACGTAGGTGACACCTTTCTCCTTAAGGAAGCGGAGAGTTTCGACGTAGTCCTTGTTAAGAGTGCACAGGGGCGTGTTGACGCTGAGACTCAGTCCCGCTTTGAGGGCGTTCTCGATGCCGGCCACCGTGTCGTCGTAGTGGTTCGCGCCGACAAGCTTGTTGTGGATTTCCCTGTCACTCGAGTAGAAGGTGATCTGGACGCTGTCGATCTCGTTCTCGCAAAGCTTGGCACAGTACTCGGGGGTGAGCTTGATGCCGTTGGTGTTGAGACGCGACACGAACCACCTCGAGTAGCCGATAAGCTCGAACAGGTCGTCACGCATGGTGGGCTCGCCGCCCGTAAAAGTAACCTGTGAAACACCGATCTCACGAAGCTTGTCGAGCACCTGCTTCCACTGCCCGGTGGTGAGCTCGGTCTCGGAAGAGCCTGTCTGTCCTGCGGCGTAGCAATGGACGCAGCACTGGTTGCAGTTCCAGTGGCCCTGCTTCTCCATGGCACTCACCATGATGTCCATACGGTGGGGCGCCGTCATGTAATCAGCGTAATCGCCGATACTCATGTAACCGATATCAGCGGTCACTTCTTCGCCGTAAGCGACCTGCTTGAAAGTGTCCATGATGGTACGCAGGTCTTCCCTGAGGCGCTTCCTGGATGTGAAAGTGAAGACTTTCTTAACGGACCTGAAGGTGTTGTCAAGGATCGACTCGACGTCCTCGTCGCTCACCTCGCGGCCGTGATACTTGTTGACTTCCTTGATGAATTCGTTGAGCAGGATACTCCACGCGTACTTGACGGGGATGATGTCCTGTCCGTTGATGATGGCGATACTCGAAGGAAGCTTGGTGTTCCTGATGCGGATCTTGCCGGGCTTGCCGTCCTTAGTTGCCTTGGTTTCGATATGAGGCGGGATAAGATGGATGCGCACAACACCGGGACCTTCCGGGTTGACGGTGGTGTGAGCGACTTCTTTGAAATTCTCCCGCATGTATTTCTTGGGGGTCATGTCGTTTCCTCCTGAATGATTCTGACGTACTGAAGTTTATTGTACCAAATGTTTAATGCAAAAAACAAGTGAGCAGACCTTCAGAATAATCATATAACATGTTGTGGTCTCGAATATGATGTGGTAAAATTGTTAACACGTATTTGATATGAGAGGATTAGTTTTATGGTTCACGCAGTTCTTACGATAGATGATGTTTCGTCGGCAAATACCCCCGCTATTGTGGATTATCTGACAGAGAAGGGCATCACGGCAGTGATGTTTGCTGTCGGTAAAAATGTTGAGAAGTTTTACGATAACGCGATTTATGCTTTGCAGAAGGGCATGATCATCGGCAATCACAGCTATTCGCATCCCAACTTCTCCGAGATCACTGTTGAGGAGGGTATCGAGGAGATCGAGCACAACGAGCGTGTCCTCGACAAGCTCTACAAGGATGCCGGTGTTGAAAGGAAGTATCGTCCATTCAGATTTCCCTACGGCAACAAGGGTGACAAGAACAAGCCCGCACTTCAGAAGTACCTGCGTGATAACGGCTTCAGCAAGCTGAAGGACACACAGATCCCCTTCGCCTTCTGGAAGGAATTCGGCCTCGACAGGGAGATCGATACGCTTTGGACGTTTGATTTCTGCGAGTACCTCATCCGTCCGCAGTTCAAGTTCACTAAGGAGAGCGTTTTCAAGCGCATGGACGACATGCATCCCGAGTCTCTGAATCCTCTGTTTGAGGAGGGCGGAAGCCATATCCTTCTTATCCACGCTCACGACGAGACCGAGGAGTACGTACCCGGTTACTTCAAGCTGTTCATCGATCACCTGCTTGAGAAGGGTGTTGTTGTGGACAAGCCCGAGTTTATCTGATGAGTCAGGTATATTTAGCAGGCGACATAATACAGAAGATTGATACATAGCATAAAAGAACAAGCATGGCTAAAGTAAGGTCATGCTTGTTTTTGTGCGATAAACGAATGCCATCTGTTGCAAGCTTGTTTGCAATTAGATATGATGCCCCTGTTTGCACAGAGAGCTTGCTCTCATGAGCAAACAGGGCGTCATATCTAAAGTGAGGCGAAGTCTCACGTACAGATGGCTGAGTGAACGAACATCGAGCGGACTTGTACGCGAGATGTCCCGTCGCATCTGGTGCATACGGTGAGAAAAAAGTATATAATCATAAGGAAGGTGTTTTAGATATAGCAGAGAAAACGGAGGACAAGCAGATCATGGGGAAATACGTTATGTCTTTTGACGCAGGCACGACTTCGGAGAGAGCGATAATCTTTGATCATGAGGGTGCGATAGTTTCAGTCGCACAGAAGGAGATCACGCAGTATTATCCTCAGGCCGGATGGGTGGAGCATGATCCGCTTGAGATCTGGTCGGCACAGCTTTCCGTGGCGGTTGAAGCGATGAGCAGAGCGGGGATCGGAGCGTCCGATATCGACGCGATCGGCATCACGAACCAGCGCGAGACGACGATCGTGTGGGACAAGCAGACAGGCAAGCCTGTTTACAACGCCATCGTTTGGCAGTGCAGGCGTACAGCCGACAAGTGCAGGGAGATCGCAGCCTACGCTTCTAAGATCAGGGAAAAGACCGGACTTGTACTCGATCCGTACTTTTCCGCAACCAAGCTTGCATGGATATTGGATAATACAGAAGGCGTGAGAGAACGCGCTGAGCGCGGAGAACTGCTCTTCGGAACTGTTGAGACTTGGCTTATCTGGAACCTGACGAAGGGCAAGCGCCACGTGACGGACTACAGCAACGCATCACGAACGATGCTCTTTAACATACATACTCTCAAATGGGATGAGGAGATCTGCGAGCTCCTGCGGATCCCGGAAACCATGCTCCCCGAGGTTGTGGGCAACAGTGAGGTCTACGGAGAGTGTGAAACGGAGCTGCTCGGAGGCAGGATCCGGATCGCGGGTGCTGCCGGAGACCAGCAGGCTGCGCTTTTCGGGCAGCGGGCTTTCGGAGTCGGGGATATCAAGAACACGTACGGAACAGGTTGTTTCCTGTTGATGAATATTGGCGCTGATCCCGTCCTCAGCGAACACGGGCTGGTGACCACGATCGCGTGGGGGATCGACGGGCAGATCACATATGCATTAGAGGGATCGGTCTTCATGGGAGGCGCGGTCGTGCAGTGGTTGCGTGACGAGCTCGGGCTGATCGCCAAGGCATCCGAGACAGAAGAACTGGCGCAGAAGGTGCCGGACACGAACGGGTGCTATGTTGTGCCCGCCTTCACGGGACTGGGAGCTCCGTACTGGAAGCCCGAAGCCAAGGGGATCATAACCGGACTCACGCGAGGCGTGGGCAGATACCACATCATCCGTGCGGCGCTGGATTCGATCGTTTACCAGGTCAACGATATCGTGGCCGCGATGAGAGCGGATATTGAGAACGACATGAACGCACGCCGGGACAGACAAGCGGCTTCGGAATGTGGCATGAACGCCAGAAGCACCTTACGTGTCGACGGCGGTGCCTCGGTCAACAATTATCTCGTACAGACACAGGCCGACATCAGCAACACACGTGTCGTGAGACCCGCCTGCGTCGAGACTACGGCGCTCGGAGCAGCATACCTCGCCGGTCTCGCTACCGGCTTCTGGTCGCGCGGGGAGCTTGAAGCATGCGCAACGGGCGAAACGGTATTTGAGCCCGCGATGAGCGACGGGGAGCGAGATCTCCGCATCAAGGGCTGGAACGATGCGGTGAAGGTACTGCTGTGAGGAACGGGTAGATCCGGCGAAGAATACAAGAAGTTTCCTATCGAAAATGATACGGGTTAAAGCCGTTTATAAAGAGCAGACTTTGATGCCGGAATGTGGTATAATGATATTTAAATCTACGGGAGCAGATGATCCGCTTCGGCCTGAACGTTGCGGATCAACGTATAATACGGGACAAGCGAAAGGAGATTTATTATGAGGATTGTAAGAAAACTGTTACTTGCCCTTGCGGCGGCTGGGCTTTTTGTTGTTGTAACGGGCGCTTCGGGCGCTAAGGCTGATTCGATGAATTACGAGTTTGGCCTTGAGATTACGGATAACAGCGGATTTAAATATGTTGTGGACGGCCCGTTCGCAACATCCTTGTTTGACAACGATACGCAGAAATATGCTACCAGCGGCGAGGGCTGGAGCTACGACGACGCATCCAGGACGCTGACACTTGACGGGTTTGAAGGAAGCAATATCCTTTGCATGCCTTACGGCGGAGACGGCGCGATCAACGTCATAGTCAAGGGCTACAACAAGGTTATCAAAAAAGTTGATCAGGATTACAACTCGGCTATCCTTTTCGGAACATATGCCGGAGGCAAGATCACAACAACGATCGGTGGCGACGGAGTTCTTTACGGTGAGCTCACAAAGGTCGGCGCACGCGCAGTGGGCGGAGATTACATCATTCTTAAGGATTCCGTAACGCTTATATGCAAGGATTCAAGTGAATCCGGCGATTACTGCGCATACAATGCTCAAAAAACGGTTATCGGTGAAAACGCCAGACTTGAGGCTTACGGATCGGGCTATCAGATATACGCTTCGGGCGGTGAGGGGTATATGAACGAATCCGCCAAGGATGAGATAAACGGCATCCTGATCTGTGAAGTGGATGACGGTGCACCGTACAAGGCATATCTTTATACCGCGGCAACCGCTAAGCTCGGAAAAGACCGTGTGGTTTACAACGGAACAAGCAGAAAGACCATGGTCAAGTCAAAGATCGCGGACGGATATTACGGCGGATACGCTGATATCTCTGACGATAAGGATGCCAAGGTAGTTGTTATCTGCGGAAAGAACGACGACCTCAAGGACATCATCGGCTACAGCGCGGTATCGGGTAACTCGAAGAGCACAGCCGTAGCGATCAAGAAGGTTTCCTCCACCAAGAAGGGTCAGGCCAAGGTGACATGGAAGAAAGTTTCGGGCGCCAAGGGCTACGAGATCTTCACTTCGGATTCCGAGAACGGTGAGTTTAAGAAGGCCACGACGGTCAAGAAGAACTCTGCCAAGGGCACTGTTAAGAAGCTGAAGAGCGGTTCGACCGTTTACTTCAAGGTGAGATCCTACACCGAAAAGGACGGCAAGAAGGAATACGGCGAGTTCTCAGAGGTTAAGAAGGCTAAGATTAAGTAATGTCTGATAAGAAGCAGCGCCTGGGGTTTTGGCAAGGACAAGGCATGAGAGATCCTAAGAACAGGTTACGCTTGAGTTTTTGATAAGGATTTAGATCAAGTGTTATTAAATCAAAAAGAGGAAGTGTCGCGGAGGCACTTCCTCTTTTATTATGATGTAAACATCAATTCAATTGAACTCAGATTTACTTAATCTCAAAATAAATGGCCTTGCTCTCTGCTCCGTAGACCTTCTCGCCGTTTACCGTCTTGTAAGGCACTACCGTAGCGTAGTAGGAGCCTGACTTTAATTTCTTGACACTCAGAGTTCTCTTGGCCGAACCTGATTTCTTGATAGTCTTCTCGGTGAGAGGATTGCTGTCGTCGTACTTTCTGATGATCTTGATCTCATAACCCTCAGCACCCTTGGTCTTTTTGACGGTGAACTTGGCTGTTGATCCGGAAGCCTTGACCGAAACCTTGGGTGCGGCAATGGCTGCCTTAACCGAAGGGCTTACTTCAAACTGTCCGTTTAAACCGTAATAATAGTTTGTGAGACCGGAATCTTTAACACGATATCCTGCCTTCATAACATCGTTGAAGGACAGTTCGTCCGCGATAACATTTCCTTCTTCATCTGCGATCGTGTAGATCGTCTTGTCATCCGGTGCTTTAAGAACATAGACTCTGTAAAGCGCACCATCCTTTTCAAATATCTGGTAAATGTTATAGTCGTCGTCATATTCGGCGTAAATGGTAGCCTGTGATTTTTCGGAACAGAGTGTGTTAAGCTTCTTGGCAACATTTATACCACTCTTGCTCGTGGAAGCTGTGATCGCAACCGGAGCCAAACCGGCGTTCGTAACTTTGACAGTAACCGATTCGGTGAAGTAGAAAGCGCTGTCGCTGCATTCGGCAGAGATAAAAAGGGGCGTGCCATCTCCTGTGAGAGTAAGACTTCCTTTACCTGTGAAGGTAACGTTTCCACCGTAGTAATAACCCCATGACCTGAAGCTGTTAAGCGTGTTGTCGCCGACGAGCTTAACCTTGAAGTCGTCACCCATTACATTTACGTCGATGTGATAAAGGTTAGCGTCTTTAAGAGTCAGGGTGTTGGTCTTAAGATCATACTTTGCTCCGTCGACCGTGCCTTCGGTTGCTCCCATTGACTGCATGAACTCGCCTGCATACAGGAATACCTGTTCATCGGCAGAGGGATAAACCATGACATATGCATTATCCTCATACACTGTACTCGGGCCGTTTGCAGCCGAAGTCTTGTTTGAAGGTGCCAACACAAATGCCGCAAGGGCAAAGAGTGCCAGAATTACTGAATATCCGATCGCTTTTTTCATGTGATCCTCCTTTTCGGGCGGTCCGATGGGCCGCGTATGAATCGTTGCTTGCGTGTCCTTAACGCTTATGTATGATTATATCGCATTTTCCTTCAAGAAGAAATGCAAACAACGAAAAAAACACTTGCCAAATGAGTGAATCATGATATTATATATGTAAGGTTAACCTTACAAAAAATGAGAAAAGAGATGGTATCTTGAAAAACAAAGTACGCGAATTGCGGGAAAAGATGGGGCTTACACAGGGCGAACTTGGGCAGGCGGTACATGTATCACGACAGGCGATCATTGCAGTCGAACAAGGAAAATACGATCCGTCCATCTGGTTGGCATATGATCTGTCTGTGTTTTTTGGTATAGAGATTACCGAACTTTTTGACTTTGAAGGGAGTGAAAGAAAATGAACAGAAAGCTTGCAATTTATAATACTCTTTTCTTCTCGCTGTATTCGGTGTGTATGGCTGTCGTTCTTTTACTCATGTGGAAAGACTATTCTGATATATCATGGGTAGTCTTTGAGGGATGCAGAGCATTATTTGTTGCAGTATCATGTGTTGCAGTTGCTGTTTCCGGACTGCTCGGATTCTGTTATGTAAAAGGGCAGAGCTTCCTTGATGATTATCAGTATGAAAAGGTGTGCTTTTACCGAAGGCTCTTCAGAGCGGTTGTAATAATCCTCTTTGTTGCCACATTTGCGGTGGCTGTTCTTTCAAGGAATTTCTATGATACGATTACAGGAGGTTTAATTGCAGGTTGGATCTGCCTTCTTGTTGAAACAATAATGGAATTAGTTTTAACGAAGAAAAAGTAACAGTTGTATTGCAAACATTTATACTTATTAGAAATTATTAGAACAGGAGATGATCTGATGACTTTTAAAGGTAGAACAGGTGTGATCATTTGGATTGTTGGGCTTATTTTGCTGGCATGTGAATTGTTTTTTATCTTCTTTAAGGACGATTTTGAGAATCAAGTTATCTTTTGGATATTGGTAATCGTTTTTGGTTTGATCTTGATCATTACGCTCATGTTCGAATTCAGGAACAAGATTGTCGTGACAAAAGATCTGGTTAAGATATGCTTTGGTATCACAACAACCAATATAAAAGTGAGTACGATCACATCGCTTAAGAAGACGATCAGTGCCATAGCGTCCGATTCGGCATCGCTTCGACGAATTGAAATAGGATATGCAAACGAAAAAGGGATCTGTAAAGTCTTTTGCTCGCCGCGAAAAGAAGACGAATTTATCAAACTACTTACAGGGTACAATTCCGGTATTAAGATCCTTGGAAAATGACGGATGACCGCATAGTATGGAACAGTTACAGCGGCAGGTACAACAGCAACAACAGGACTAATCTCATATGTTGCATTTATCCGCTTCTAACAATATAATTTACAAGTATAATACCCCAAAGTGACTGTCAGAGCGCAGGAAGCGGAGTCGGCCGAGACCAGTGAAGAAGAGTTTGATTATATAGTGGCTCCTTTTCGGAACGGTAAAAACGCTTCCGCAGATTTCCTTCTGACAAAAAGCGGTCAAACCGTCTATTCGATCAAATTAAACACAAGTAGTGGGACAGAAAGCCTCAAGCCGGTATATGATAAGGTCTGTGA
>JAFRSH010000028.1 GCA_017427685.1 Lachnospiraceae bacterium
ATGGGAGAGTAGTGGGAAATTCATAGCGGGAGGTGATCTATCATATTTATTTACCCGGATAATCTCGCAGCAGAGGGCAGAATGTGGCTCTGGACGCTGCGAGATATTGCTATTATAGGCATTGGAGCGCTTCTCTCTGTGTTTATCATATCACAGACCGGCTCGTTTGCACTGCTCGTTGTTACGGCGGCATTCGCATTTCTGACGATACGCCTCGATGCCCACAGCATCCTTGACTTTATTATCTACGCCGTCAAATTCTTTATGATCGAACCGCAATACTATGAATGGAGGCAGGAGAGTGAATAGCAGAGAGAAAAAAGAGCAAAAGAAGCTGAAGAGTACACGCCAGCTTATGGGAATAACCGAGCTCACCAAAAGCGGAATCAAAACTCCGCAGGGTGAGCTTGTTTTTTATCTCATACGCCCGGATAATCTGTCGGTCCTTCCGCTTGAAGCAATACACGGCAGAATACGGGCGCTGACAGAGCTGTTCAAGGGCTCGGAGGATATGCATATAATGGCGCTTGACAGCCGAGAGAGCTTCGCTAACAACAAGGTATATTTCAAAGAAAGGCTTGAAGAGGAAACGAATCCTGCACTCAGAAATATGCTACTTCTGGATTCGGCGCAGCTCGACGCAATACAAACCTCAACAGCTTCGGCGCGAGAGTTCGCAATCGTGTTTACGCTAAACAGCCAGAATAAAATTGGTCTCGAGACACAGCTTGCGGAATGGGAGCTTGAGATAAGAAACCGAGGCTTCCAGGTGCGCAGAGCCGGTGAGCAGGATATAAAGAGACTGCTTGCTGTGTATTATCAGCAGGATGTCACGTCAGATTATTTCGAGAGCGAAAACGGAAGCAAAGACTTCATTGATTTTGTAGCGCCGGGTGCCGTGAAGTTCAACGTGGATAATTATATCCTCGGTAATTCGTTCAGAACGGTGCTCGCCGTGAGAGGCTACCCGACAAGCACCGAGGATATGGCGCTGCTCAAAAACCTCGGCTCAAAGAGCGGAGTCACGCTTCACATCTATACCCGCAAGGTAGGTATCGTTGATGAAAACCGCATTATCCATAACGCTGAGAATCGCAATCGTATGAATCAGTCCGGCTCAAATGAGCTGCGAGTAAATATCGAAGCGGAGGAGAACCTGCAGGACGTTGCGAAGCTCGTCTCAAAAATGCACAAGGAGAACGAGCCGCTTATGCACTGCGCCGTGTTCATAGAGCTCGGCGCACCGACAGAGCAGGAGCTGAGAAAGCTGCAAAACGAGGTGACCGCTGAGCTCATAAGAGCGAAGATCGCAGTCGACAGAGTGATGCTGCGTCAGCAGAAGGGCTACAAGGCAGTAAACCCGGCAGGCAGCAATACCTTCGGGACGGAATACGAAAGAGTACTTCCTGCATCATCGGTCGCAAATCTGTTTCCGTTTAATTACAGCGGCAAGACCGATCCCTGCGGCTTCTACATCGGTAAGGACAGATACGGAACAAACGTTATTGTTGATCTCGACAGAAGGGCAGAGGATAAGACAAACGCCAATGCGCTCATACTCGGTAACTCCGGTCAAGGAAAGAGTTATCTTCTGAAGCTCCTGCTCATCAACAGACTTGAAGCAGGCAAGAGCGTTATATGTCTCGACCCAGAACACGAGCTGGAGGAGCTGTGCAATAATCTCGGCGGCTGCTTCGTTGACCTTATGAGCGGCAAGTATATTATAAATCCGCTGGAGCCTAAGCGGTGGAACATAGAAGGAACAGACGAGAAGGATATTCCCGATGCGTTCACACAGCAAAGCAGGCTCAGCCAGCACATCAGCTTCCTCAAGGATTTCTTTCGGGCGTATAAGGACTTCTCCGACAGACACATAGATACGATAGAAATAATGCTGGAGAGAATGTACGCACAGCACGGCATAACAGATGATTCAGATCTGTCGAGACTCAGCTCTAAGGGGTACCCAATACTCGCTGACCTCTATCACACTATCGAGAGCGCCTACAATAACTACGGAAACGAGAAGAATCCGCTTTTCACCAAGGAACTTCTGCAAGAGGTGCTGCTCGGACTGCATTCAATGTGCATCGGAGCGGAGAGCAAGTTCTTCAACGGTCACACGAATATAACAAGCGATAGATTTCTCGTTTTCGGAGTAAAGCATCTTGTGAACGGAAATGTCAGAGTGAAGGACGCGCTTCTCTTCAATGTCCTGTCGTATCTCTCGGATAAGCTCCTCACCGAAGGGAACACCGTCGCAACGCTCGATGAGCTGTATATCTGGCTGTCGAGCAGGATGACGATCGAGTATATACGCAATATGCTCAAGAGAGTTCGCAAGAAGGACAGCTCTATAATCATGGCGTCGCAGAATCTCGAGGACTTCAATGTCGAGGGAATAAGAGAACTGACGCGACCTCTCTTCGGAATACCTACACATCAGTTCATCTTCAACTGCGGCGCTGTGGATAAGGAATTCTATAAGCAGAACCTCCAGCTTGAGGACAGCGAGTATGAACTGATACGCTATCCGCAGCGAGGAGTGTGCCTGTACAAATGCGGAGTGGAGCGATTTCTCTTAGAAGTAAAAGCGCCTGAGCACAAGGCGTCTTTGTTCGGCACAGCAGGTGGACAGTGATGAGGAAAGCAATAGCGGCAGTGACCACTCCAATCGCAATCTTTATCGTCGTAATACTTGCGCTCGGAACGGCTCTTTCTCAGCATAACAACGCTGTTGTATATGCCTGCTTCTACGGCGGCGAGTTTACGGAAGCAGCACCGGCAGAGTATAAAGCGCACATCTCGAGAATGCGAACGAGCTTCTCCTCTCTGGATTCGGCAGTCAGCACGGCGAATGCGAATATGGAAAACGGAAGTCTTGACGCAAACAGAGTCAAGGCATTTTTTTATGCTCTCTGCTTTGACAACGCACGCATATCCAAGGAAGCGTTCACAAGATGCTTCTACTATGAGGAAGAGCGAACGGTGCTTGTTGAGGTAACGGATGATAACGGCGAGACGGAGCTAGTTGAGAATAGCTACTCGGTAAACATTCTGCATTCTGCAGATACGACGTTTGAAAATCTCTCCGCATTGCTCGGCAGAGAAATTTCCGAGGAAGATATGAAGAACGCAAATCACATCTACTCTATGATAAACGGCGATCTCGGAAGCGGAACATTCGACGGAGGATATGAGCGAAGAACAGAGTTCTCAACAGAGATAGATGCCTCCGGCTTCACTGATCCTGCGTCGAAGAACGCTCACGATTTAGTTGAGTACGCAAAGCAGGCGTGGGAAAACGGCTGGGGATATGTTTGGGGAAGCTATGGAAATGTGATGACAGAGGGAACGCTCGAGTGGATGACGGAAGCATACCCGGACGGCGTCGGAAGCTATGAAGAGTTCATAAGAGCGAACTGGATCGGGAGAAGAGCAACCGACTGCGTTGGTCTCATAAAGGGCTACGGCTGGCTCGATGCAGAAACGCTACAGATAAAATACGGCACGAACGGTATGCCGGATATAGGTGCAAATCAGATGCGCTACTACGCGACTGAATACGGAACGATAGATACGATCCCGGAGATACCCGGCATCGCCGTATGGCACGAAGGTCACATCGGAGTGTATATCGGAAACGGAGAAGTCATCGAAGCGATGGGTACGAAGTATGGTGTTGTCAAGACAAAGCTCGAGGGTCGCGGCTGGACGCACTGGCTCAAGATACCGTATATCTCTTACGAGTGATACGCAACAAATTGTATTTCGGAATTGACAAACTGAGCTTCAAAGAGTAAAATCCGAAATGGATTTTGACAAAGGAAGTGTTGTGCGTTATGGAAGACAATACAACTAAGCGTCCTGAGAAAAATGATGAACCGGCAATAAAGGATAAACAAATTCCGTTTGAGGAACTCATAGTCGAGATCCGCTATTGATAACAACGAAAAATCTTTCAGAGAGTATGGTTTAGAAAAAAACCATACTCTCTTTTTTGTTACGGAGGTAAGTTGGTTGGAGAAGATAAAAATAACAGTCGAGCTTGAAGACTACAAGCGTGATGCGCTGGAGTTCTTCCTCAGAAAAAATGACAGCTCGATTCAAAAACGTCTGGAGACTTCTCTCGAAGAACTGTATGAGAGTACGGTGCCTCCGGACATTCGTGAATACGTTGAAAGCATAAATTCAGTTCCAAAACCGAAAGCAAAAAAACAGTTCAAGAATACAAAGAAGGAGGTGTCTGAAAATGAATTCTCAGGAGATAACAGTCTGGCTTGATGAACGATGGGTCAAAGCGATCGAAAAACATCACGGAAGAATCGAGGATAAGGTGAACGAGTATCTCGATGAGCTCATCAATTCTCTCCCGGACAGAGAGTATGAAAAAATAAGCAGGGAGATAAACGCCGAGCGTATTCGTGAAGAAGAAATGCGTGAGGCGGCGAAGAAATACACTGC
The DNA here is from genome assembly GCA_017427685.1 of Lachnospiraceae bacterium. Classification (GTDB taxonomy): domain Bacteria; phylum Bacillota; class Clostridia; order Lachnospirales; family Lachnospiraceae; genus RUG11977. Next base: position 4,465 of record JAFRSH010000028.1, read on the forward strand.
GTTCCGCATAACCGAAAACGGAAACACGTCTGTGTTCACCTATGAAGGTGAGTGCGACTTCCTCGATACAGCGACAGTGCTGAGAACGCATCTCGGTTCAGAGAAAGGAAAAACCCTGAGAGATAGATTTTTCGTTGACCGGTTTATTTCCGAAGAACAGTTCAACAAGCTCGCTGAAAAGGTTGATTCGAGTGACCGCAAAGTCACACACGCATACGATATTGACCTCGACGCCGGTCGCGTTGCTGTTGCAGGTGGAGATAATATGTGGCGCTCTTATTCTGTGAAGGATGTCAGCACAGCAGCGTACCGAGCGTTTCAAAAGGACAACATAGATCGCTCTGTGCGTGTCGGAAAGTTCAACGACTACCTCGACGGAAGAGAAGTTAACTGCCCGAGTCAGAGCGGAGATATAGCGAAGACAGTTCTGAATGCGGTGAGGTCGAAAGCTCCTATCGAATGGAAGCGTCCTATCATCGTGCAGCTGAGTGAGAACTTCGCACGTCGCTGCTGGAGGTTCAGCGAGTACGCTGACGCGATGAATTATGGAGAAGCGACTGTGAGGGTACCGGATAAAACCGACAGAGTTCTCACCGCACTGATCGGAGCCGGAGTTCTGAATGAGGATGACGCTCTCGGTATTGATGCAGCGAAAAAGATAGTAAACGGCGAGACAGTTATGGTGTACCCGGAGCCGAAAGAAGCGCTGAAGCAGATTGGATACGATGACCTGGCGATGAAGCTCGACGAGGGTACGCAGACAAGGTCGCAGAGCTGGGGCACGATGACGATGTGAGCGCACGTGAGCCGATTTGTGCGGCTTTGCGGAGCGGGGTGGAGTCACAGCCCCAGGGAGCGGGAAAAGCGAAAATAGGGCGGGTTTTGCGCAGAGTTTCTGAGAGCCTTCCGAGGGGAGAAACCCCGTTCGAAAAAAGCACAAGATAAAGAGAGGTGAACCTCTCGAGGCACAAAGCCCCGCAGTGCGGGGCTTTTTTGGTGCACCAATAATTAAGATTTGCGAAAAATTGGTGTCTATAGTTGAAGAAATGCCAAGAAAAACAAGGCTTTTCGAGGTGCACCTACGGATTTTTGGAAAGGAGAGACACTTTTTGGAAGAGCAAAGAAAGGTTAGATTCCCGATATGGATAAAACCTAAGACCAGAGAGAAAATGGATCGCTGGCTTGAACTGGATAACTGTAAAAACGAAAGCGAGTACATAGAGAAGGCGATAATTTTCTACACAGGCTATCTTGAAACAAATGACGCATCGGCATATCTCTGCAAGGTGCTCTCTGCTTTGATTCAGGGAACGCTGGATAACAACAACAATCGTCTGCGCAGTCTCTTGTTCAAGTGGGCGGTGGAACTCAACATCTGCTGTCACACAGTTGCGGCTCACTTCGGTGCAGATGAAATCGACAGAAGAGAGCTTCGCGCGTTCGCGGTTGAGGAAGTGAAACGCTCCTGCGGTCAGATCAGCTTCGATCACGCGCTCGACGTGCAGAGGGATATCTGATTGGCGAGACTGATTTTTATCGCTCAGTATCTCAAGGGCGGTCAGGATAAGGCGAAGCTCTCTAACAGAACTAAGTACATCGCTACACGCGAAGGAGTTGAGCTGCTGAATGAAAAGCGTGATGATACTCCTCCGACGAAAAAGCAGCAGGAGTTTATCTCACGACTGCTGAAAGAGTTTCCTCAGTCAAAAGAGCTGGGAGAATACGATGACTACTGTTCGTCACCGACAAAAAGTACCGCCGGAGATTTCATCGAGCAGGTGTGGGAAGAGTATATTACACCGATGGATGAGAAGCACAATTTCGTAGATTACGTTTCACACAGACCCGGAGTCAAATCAGATGGTGATCACGGACTGTGGGATAGAGATGGCAAGGTCAGAAATCTATCAAAGGCGATGGAGGAGGTTGCAAATCACGAAGGAGTTGTCTGGACTCCGGTGGTTTCCATTCGCAGAGAAGATGCGGAGCGTCTTGGCTATACCAATGTTGAAAACTGGCGCGCACTCGTAAATGCCTGCACGAATGAGATCGCGAGCGGATACAAAATAGAGCCGAGCAATCTGAGGTGGTATGCTGCGCTCCACGAAAAGGAGAAGCACATGCATATCCACCTCGTCGTTTTTTCTGCTGATCCTGGAGAAGGATATCTGACGAAGCAGGGAATACGAAATATTAAGTCAGCGTTCGCGACACGTATTTTTGAACAGGATCTCCAACAGGTCTATGAACGAAAGACTGTATACAGAGAAGAGCTCCAGGAATCGTTTGCTGAACGTATGGAGAAGCTGACTGAAAAAATGCAAAACGGCTGGCTGGATAACGAGAGACTTGAAGCTCTCGTCAGCGAACTCAGGATTCGCCTTCAGTCTGCGAAGGGTAAAAAGGTGTATGGGTATCTGCCGCCTGTAACGAAGAGAATCGTTGATGAGATAGTTGATGAGCTCAGTAAGGACGAGAGAGTTGCGGAAGCATACTCACTGTGGAATGATATGCGCGAGGAAACGATAAAGATCTACACCGACGAGTTGCCTGAGCGTATGCCGCTGAGTCGGCAGAAGGAATTCAAGACAGTCAGGAATATGGTCATTCGTGAAGTGCTGAAGATAGATGAAAATCACAACAAGGCTTCTTCCAATCCTGCGCCGAGAGTATTCACGCCGCACGCTTCAGCGCCGATCATTACTCAACCAAGTGCGTTGGCGATAAGCGTTGCGGTGACGAGAATGCTTCACAATATGTCAGATATCTTCAGAGACAATTCCACGAGAGATAATATCCACAAGGGAATACAAATCGACAGAAAGAGAAGACGTCAGCTTATGCGTAAGCGCCTTGCTATGGGTCATAAGCCTGACGATCACGAGGAACAGATCATAAGTTAGACAGGAGTGAAATCTAATGGCACAGTACATACCGTTTTCGGATGAGCAGAAGCTCAGAGCAAATGAGGTCGATCTCGAGGAATTCCTCAGACAGAGAGGAGAAAAGCTCATCTCCTCCGGCAGAGAAAAGAGAATGGAGTCAGACCACAGCGTTACGATACGAGGAAACGAGTGGTATGACCACGCTATGGATAAGGGCGGCGGTCCGGTGTCGTTCGTAAGAGAACGCTACGGAGTAACCTATCCCGAAGCCGTGAGTATGCTGCTCTGCGGCAACGACGGCAAGGCGTTTCCGATGGTGAAGCCTAAAGAAGCAGAGGAGCAAAAGCTGTTCGTGGTTCCGAAACCGAATGAGAATATGAGCAGAGTGTACGCATATCTGATGAAGGTGCGAGGCATTGACAAGAGCGTAATTTCCTACTTCGCAAGGGCGGGAACTCTGTACGAGGATGAGAGATACCACAACTGCGTATTCCTCGGCAGAGATGAGAGCGGCAAAGCTCGTCACGCACATAAGCGCAGTACGAACAGCGAAGGAAAAGCCTTCAAAATAAATGTGGAGGGCAGTGATCCGAGATACTCGTTTAACCATATGGGAACAAATGGGAGCCTCTATGTATTTGAGGCGCCCATAGATATGCTGTCATATATAACTCTCCATCCGAAGAATTGGGATGAGAGCAGCTACGTTGCCTGCTGCGGAACTTCGTCTCTGCCGGTACTGAAAATGATAGAGCGGCTCGGATACGTTGAGAAGGTTGCTCTCTGCCTTGATAACGACAGCGCGGGGAATATGGCAAGTGAGAGAATGAGAGAACTGCTATCTGAGAGCGGAATCGAGAGTGAAAGACTCGCGCCGACTCACAAGGATTGGAACGATGACCTGCGGATGGGCAAGGAGCAGAAGCAATGCAAAGCAATGTCCTTCTGCTGATAGCCTCGGCGTCGATAATGGCGATAGTCATCGGCACGATACTCTTTCTCTCACATCACTTTACACTTGACGGAATAAAGGCGAAGACTGTCGGCGACGGACAGTACGGCTCCGCGCGGTGGGCAACGAAGTGCGAGATAGCAAAAACCTATAAGCGAATACTATTTGAGCCGGAGGCTTGGAGAAATGGAGAGAGGCTTCCTGATGCCTGCCAGGGACTGATACTCGGAAGCGAAAATAGTAAGGATGGGATAACCGCGATCGTTGACAGCGATGATATACACTGCCTTATGATAGGCGCTTCGGGTATAGGTAAAACGGCGTACTTCCTCTATCCGAACCTTGAATACGCCTGCGCCAGCGGAATGAGTTTTCTTGCGCTCGATACAAAGGGCGACCTCGCTCGAAACTACGGCACGATTGCAAAGCAGTATTACGGCTACGACGTTGCTGTGATAGACCTGCGAAACCCGACGCGTTCCGACGGCTTTAATCTGATGACGCTCATAAATAACTATATGGACGAGGCAAAGAAGAACGAAAAGAATCTCTCGGCGAGAGCGAAAGCTGAGAAGTACGCCAAGGTGCTTGCCAAGACGATTATAAATTCCGATGGCGACTCTTCGCAGTACGGTCAGAACGCTTTTTTCTATGATGCGGCTGAGGGATTGCTGACATCGGTAATACTTCTCACAGCGGAATATCTTGCGCCGTTGGAAGGGGAAACAGTTGAGCGCAGACATATAGTCAGCATCTTCAAGCTCGTGCAGGATATGCTTGAGCCGATAGAAGGAGAGCAGAATAAGAACGGCTTCCATCAGGTGATGAGACTCCTGCCGCCGAATCATAAGGCGAAGTGGTTTGCCGGTGCCGCGCTCAACAGTGCGGAGCAGGCTATGCAGTCGGTTATGAGTACGGTGCTTTCGAGGCTCAATGCCTTCCTTGATTCGGAGCTTGAGCAGGTGCTGTGCTTCGACAGCGCAATAGACGCGGAGTCTTTTGCGTCAAGAAAGTCAGCGATATTCCTCATACTCCCGGAGGAGGACAGCACGAAGAACTTTATGGCAGGGCTGATGATACAAAACCTTTCCCGTGAGCTGTTCGCTGTTGCCGATGAGAACGGCGGCAAGCTAAAGAATCGCGTGGTATTCTACTGCGACGAGCTTGGTACGATGCCTCCATTTGATATTCTTCCTCTCTTCTCCGCAGGTCGCTCCAGAAAGCTGACCCTTGTCCCGATAATCCAATCTCTCGCACAGCTTGAGAAAAACTACGGCAGGGAGGGAGCGGAGATCATAACGGATAACTGCCAGGATACGATCTTCGGAGGCTTCGCACCGAACTCTCAGACAGCCGAAACGCTATCAAAATCCCTCGGCTACAAGACGATAATGTCCGGAAGCATTTCCAAGGGCAAAGATGATCCGACTGAGTCTCTGCAGATGATTCAGAAAGCGCTGCTTACACCCGACGAGCTGAAGACTATACCGAAGGGTGAGTTTGTCGTAATGAAAACCGGAGCCTATCCGATGAGGACGAGGCTCCGGCTGTTTCTTGAATGGGGTATAACCTTTGATGAACCGTATGTTTTACAGGATAAGGGCGCACGAGAAGTCGCTTACGCCAGCAAGGAGGAACTGCTCCAAAGAATTGTAAACGAGTATCATCTGCCGGAAGATTTGCTGATACCTGCACCAAAGCCTAAAAGTAACCCGATGAAGGCGGTTGCTTCGCAGGATATGACCGAGACCAATTACAGCAAAAAGAGGGCTTACAAAACGAAGATGAGGCAGGATAACAAATGAGCTGGTTTAACAGTATCTACGCCGACGAGCTGTTGTCTCACAAAGCAAAGTCGGTATATATTTATCTTCGTGA
>JAFRSH010000029.1 GCA_017427685.1 Lachnospiraceae bacterium
AATAACAGAAAGTAATGGACATGGGCGGCCCCCGTCAAATGGGGCCGCCCGATTCCATAAGGAGGAAAGATTATGGATGAAAAAAGAATGGTCGGTGATTACACCGTCATTAACTCGATGTATATCGGGCACAAAGAGATCATCCTGGGCGAGAACCCGAAAGCAGTCAACGGAGAGAGATATGTCTGCTGCTATGCCGAGCGAGTGCTGTTCTATGAACAGTATCTTGAGGCACAAGTCAGTGATGATTTTGCCGAGATCGTAAAGCTCTACGGAGAACGCGTGACGCAGGCCGCAGACGAGATTATGAAAGAAACGGAAAAGGTAACGTCCGAGATCGGTATGAACGACGAAATTACCGCAAAGGACTGTAAGCCAATTTCTCATGATGAGGCTATCGAGGATAAAGTCATCGTGATACGTGGGAACGTGCTTCGCCCGGAGTTCAGACACGCCTCTCACCAACTGATGCTTTGCACAGGAGGATTCGGCGCACAGAAAAACGCCAGAGGACGAACCTGCTACTGCATCTCCCTCTATAGCGGAAAGCAGACGTCGTTTTATCGCGGTGATGTCCTTGGCGTCATGGATAAGCGTTCCTTGCCTGAGTGGGCAAAGATCGGACTTCAAAACGCCCTTGAAATAAGGCAAAACGAGAAAAGCCATCCCAATGAAAGAGGTGAAGCAAGATGATCGACTATGAAAAGCGAGCCATGATAGAGGCCGAGGATAAATACACCTTCCGTCAGAGTTCTCAGATTTCTTCGCAAACCGGCTTGATCGGTTATCTTCGCGCTGATATGGATACTGACGGCAACGGCTTCTTCAGCTCGTGGAATGACTACCGAAAAGACCTCAAAACCGATGAGTTCAAGCAGGAGTTTGACGAGGTTATCAACTCTTTGCGTGAGGAAGGAGATATTCTTCACAACCGGAAGGACCTGGCTTATTACTGCTACACGAATCCGCAGAGCAAAATGCCCACCGAGCAGGACTATTACGGCGTCCGTGTCGATACAGACAAATACACCTATCTGCTGCGCCTGAACCCGAATAAGGGCGAATACAATCTCTATTGTTATTGCTACGTCAAGGACTGGCTCAATGGGCACATGAAGGACGCGGCAAAGGGTATCCGGTTCATTAACAGCCACTATAAGGAACTGTTCCGCATCCCCGATGGTGGTAAAATCAAGATCCACCTTGCATGGAACGAAGACCAGGTGCGAACTTGCAGATATATCGATGACTACCATGTTGAAATTGGCGACAACCTTTACCACATTTGCGAGTTTGCCGAGCGGATGGAGCAAAACGGACACACCTACGAGCCTGTTCGAACAGAGCTTCCGGAGCAATGCTACAGCATTCTTCCCGGTTCCGGAGAAATCATCGTAGTCAAGCGAAATGAAAAAGGCTACTACAATCCCCATATTCCTGCTTCCAGCCAGGAACAAGCGAGGGAAATTGTCGATGAGTACAACGGAAAGCTGGGAGTTACCAGAGCCCAAGAGGAAGCTATGAGAACCGGCTCCATGTTCGGCTTTCATGTTCCCGGCGCTGATCCGAAGAACTATGACAAGGACGGCAAGCCCCTGCCCCCGAAGGACAGAGGTGACGTCAGATGAGCGAATACTGTGTCTGCTGCGGAGCAGAGATACCGGAGGGCAGAATGATCTGCCCTATTTGTGAAAAGGACGGAGGTGAAGAAAGTGAAAGACAGACACATCATATGGAGCA
>JAFRSH010000001.1 GCA_017427685.1 Lachnospiraceae bacterium
GAATATAGGTCCTCTCGAGCAAGGGGCGCTGATGCGTTTTGCGGAACGGGAATATAATTATCAACGCGATGTGGCCATGGCTGGTTATCTTGTTGATGGTGATGCCGATCAGTACCGGTGGAAATGGGACGCCTTGTCGGAGGCTGACAAGAATGCTTACGCGAACTCGGACGCTGTAAGAGCTGATTTCAGCGCTCTTGTCATGGCGGATGTTGATACAAATAACCCTATTCGTCGGAGTGGGAGGTTGTCGGAAGCAGAGGAAAAGATAGCAAGAGTACAATGGTTGAACCTTCGATTGCGCGATGTCAGGAATCATATGTTTCTGGATGGTCGGATAGAAGAAAATGCCTCTTTTCCTGATTTCTACTCACCTGAAGCAAAGGAAGGGGAGTATGGACGTCTCCGTGACCGTCTGTTGGCCGAGGCCAGGGCAATTCTTGCCCCTCTGAATGATACCAGGGAGAGAAGACGGCAGATCGATGCTATAAGGAGGGAGAACGTCGACAGGCAGGACGATCTCCTTGCCGGTGAGAAACAGGATGAGTCGCCTGTCGTTGAGGAGGTACAGAAGGATCTCGTTGAGGAAGTTCCGCAATCTCCTATCGAGCCTCAGAAAGAGACCCCTGAAAACCTTACAACCGATAAACAGCCCTCTGACGAGGCCATAGCCGCGATGAATTCCAGGTTTGCCGCCCTGAAAGCCGGTTCCGATCAGGTTGCAGATAATACTATCGACGGGTTTATTGCATCGGAGCCGAAGACAGTCGGCGATAAGGTGGTCTTCGATATGCGTATACCGGATGAATCCGGAGAGGATCCTAATTATGTTTCCGTCATGATGTCGAAGGATGCGTTCGAGAAGAACGGAGCTCATAAGGTGGAAGATCCAATTGCCATCAAGGGTGCCCTCATAAAAGAGGATCGCGGAAAAGGAGCCTCGCAAAGACCCGTAATGGTCGGTTCTGAAATCGGGAAATCAATGGTTTTCCAGGGAAGATGGACTCCTCAAAGGGTTGCCACCGCACTGCTGTGGAAGTTGCCGGTGACTCTGATCCGTTCGGCCATAAAGGGGGCCTGGTGGGGCCTCAAGGCTCTTTGGAGCCTTGCGCCGTCCCTTCTCGGATGTCTCACGATTATCGGAATTCCGAAATTCATCGGGAATCTCATCAGGGTACTTTCTGAAGGTTTGGCTGGTCTTCCCAATGGAATCATGACAAGTATCCCTGGGAAACACTATGGATCTGCAAAGGCGGCCGCCGTCAAGGCGAACAACGAGAAACTCCTTCAACTCGCCAAGAATGCACCGGTCATAAAGAGCAAGCCTGAATCGGCCTCCCAGAAGGACGGAATGGCGCAGAAGAGTGACAAACGCCGTGAGCGGCAGCCCCGGAAGAGAAACGATAAATCTGTAGAGGAGACCCAGGAAAAAGAACCTCTGAACACCGGACAAAAACAGGAGCAAACGATCGGGTCGAAGCCGGCTGTAGATCAAGCCACGGAGAAAAAAGAATCCGTTGAAACACCCGTAAAGCAGGCTTCTGCCAAAGTACGTTCATTTAACGAGGCCGGTAACGATATGACGAAGGAGATATCTCCGAATTTCAAGGATATCGTAGGGGAGATGACGAACGGTAAATATGTCTGTATCCTCGCTGACGGCAAGCACGTCTATGCTGACGAGCACCTGAGGCCGATAGGTAAGGGGTATGACGGCCTCGTTCCGTTTGGAACGACCGCCCTTGGTGAAAATTTTGGCGTGGCGATGTGCGAAGGGGGGAAATTGGCGATTCTTGACGCTCAAGGGAACGAGAAGGCCGGAGGCCTGAACGCCATCAAGGAGCCCGTGAACGGATTCAGCGTCATAAAAACGACAGAGGGTAACAAGGAGGTTGAATCATTCCTCGACCTCAACAACGGCTGCGTACGGATCCCCGGGAACTTCCAGAAGTGTTATCCTTTTGATCCCTCAACTGGGACCGCAAGGGTCGTCCAACTCGATGGGAAGGAGAACCTTTTAAGGAAAGACGGGAACACCATATCCGAGACCGGTTTCAATAAACTCATCGGATACTATGGCGAGCTGCCTGTAGTTGAAAACCTGAAGGGAGAGCCTGTGTTCCTGTCTCCGGATGGAAAGATCGAGTACAAACAGGCGTTCGGAGTCAATGCCGATGAGGTGGCAACAACGAGGAAACCAACGCCCGTGGAGGAGCCGATAAAGGACCAGCCGAAGGAAATTAAGCCGGCGGAGAAACCCAAGAAGGTTCGCGAAGATCTCCTGTCTAAAAACGCAAGGACAAAGATTGACGGGAAGCGGATAGAGGGCCCCCACATATAAAATAAGGGCCCCGCATCCGTTTCATGCAGGGCCCACGTTAAAAACAATTGTTTAACACCGCCGGGATTTCACGAGGGCACTGAAAAAGTCCCTTTAGAGGCTTCCTAAATTAATCGAGGAAATGTTCAATTTATTTGGATATTTCCTCGATTTTTCGTAACTTAACCTTTAGAAATCAAAGAGTTATGTTACCGACACAAGGCAAAATACAGTTCAGTGAGCATGCTGTTCTTTATGATATGTTGGTTCCTAAAAACCACGTTCTGAGGCAAATCAATGATCTTATTGACTTCAGCTTCGTAAACGAAGAGCTGACGAGTAAATATTGCTTGGACAATGGTCGTGTGGCAGAGGATCCTATCAAGATGTTCAAGTATCTTCTGCTGAAGACGATTTACACATTGTCTGATGTTGATGTGGTGGAGCATTCCCGCTACGATCTGTCGTATAAGTACTTTTTGGGAATGATGCCAGAAGACGATGTCATCAACCCGAGTTCTCTGTGCAAGTTCAGGAGAATGCGTCTGAAGGATGTTGACCTGCTTGATATGCTGATTAGCAAAACGGTCAGTATCGCGATAGAGAAGGGCATCATCAAGAGTGGGACAATCATCGTAGATGCGACTCATACGGCATCCCGCTCCAATCCTTATGCCCCTGTAGATATCCTGAAACAGCGTTCCAAGTTGCTTAGGAAAGCGGTCTACACAATAGATGAGGGCAGAAAAGGGACGCTGCCCCAGAAGAATGAAGATGACAACCTTGAACATGAGATGGAATATGCAGGGGACCTGTTAAACCATCTTGCATCAGAACCGCTCATAAGTGAAATCCCGGCAGTGAAAGAGAAGATGAACCTGCTGGCCGAAACTGTTGATGACATTAAAGATCATTACAACACGTCCAAAGATAGGGAGGCAAGAGTTGGTCATAAGAGTACCGATGACGCATTCTTTGGGTACAAGACGCATATTGCCATGTCTCCGGAGAGGATAATTGTTGCGGCGACAGTCACGTCCGGGGAGAAGGGCGATGGCCCAGAATTGGACAACCTCGTCAGAAAGAGCCGTAATAACGGAGTGAAGGTAGATGTCGTCGTTGGTGACGCGGCTTACTCTGGCAAGGAGAATATCCAGATGGCTGCAGAGGAGGACATTGAACTGGTTGCGAAACTCAACCCATGTATCAGCCAGGGCTTCAGAAAAGAGGAAGATAAGTTCGATTACAACAAAGATGCGGGAATGTTCGTATGTCCTGCAGGACATATGGCAATACGAAAGGCTCGCCAAGGGAAGAAAGGCGAAACAAAAAATCAAGTAATGACCTACTACTTTGATGTCGAGAAATGTAAAACATGCGCCTTAAGACAGGGATGCTATAAAGCCGGGGCCAAGACGAAGTCGTATTCGGTATCCATTAAATCTGATGAGCATCGGTCGCAGATGAAGTTCCAAGAGACAGAACGCTTCAAACTTCTGTCAAAAGAACGTTATAAAATCGAAGCCAAGAACTCAGAGCTTAAGAATGTGTTAGGATATGACAGGGCCGTGTCATACGGACTCTCATGCATGGAAATGCAGGGTGCAATGGCAATCTTTGCTGCGAATCTTAGAAGAATAGTCAAGATACTGGGATAATACCAGAAATATACCCTTAAATCGAACAATCATCACATTGAGAATCGAAAAAATCGAAGGATACCGAAATATCTCGATATCCTTCGATTGTCTTAATTGTCAGAGGCCTTCTGGTTAGGCACCTTTTTCAGTGCCCTCGATTTCACTGGCGGTTTTTTTCATTTCGTCTCGCCTTCGCCCATTTCGTTCGTTTCGTAATACAGGCGATCGAGGTCACTCATCTCGCAGTAGTTCGTTTTCGGTGCAATCCTGTCTTCACCATATACACATACTAGTTGATCGCCAACACACCTGTTTCTGCATTCACCGAATCTGCCGTACATCTTCGGAAAGAAAAAACCATTATCAACGACGGCGACATCCGTTTTTCGCATGATTTCCTCGCCGACATAAGGGAAATAAGTCGCTATTCCATTACGTACCTCTTCAACTGTAACCTTGATACGCCGGCCGTCATTGGTTGACAGCTTGATGATACGCCCGTAATAGTCTTCTAAGTGCCATGTGTTAATATTCTGCACCATGTCTACAGAACCGAACGTGAGAACCCTGAACAGTTGAATCACGGACACTTTCAGTACAACCATCTCGTCATACATCGGGAATCCGAAGAACTCCTCCATCGCATCATGGAAATAAACCCTGTTGTTTTCAAACGAGACGTCTTTCATA
>JAFRSH010000030.1 GCA_017427685.1 Lachnospiraceae bacterium
CGCTTACGACCTCGGCGGCGGGGCAGAGTATGTTTATGCTCCTTCTCGGCGCTGTGCTTTTCTCGGTGTTCCGTGCGCTCCGCATTAATACACCAATCGTATGAGGAGGAAAAATGACAGAATATTTCATCCTTTTTATCCTATCCGCGCTCCTTGCCACAGGCCTGAGGCTCCTTACCAACGCCTGCATCTTCGGCGATCGTTCCTATGAGGGCTCGAAATACCTCAAAGAGATCCGCAAGTGGAACGGTGAGAAGACCACGATATGGGATAACCCAACATTAAAAGAGCTCTGCGAGAAAATATCCAGGCTCGTGTACCTCGACTCTATTACTGCGGAACAGCTTGAAACCAAGCTCAAAAGAGCAGGCTATAACATAACGCCCAAGACCTTCACAGCGAGAAAGTATCTCATCGTCGCTGCCGGAGCCGTGGGCGTTTTGCTTTGCGTGCTTATTAAGTTCTGGCTTGGAATAGTTCTCGTTCTGCTTTTAGTGGTCTTCGGGATAATGCGTCAGCGTGAAATGCTGACCTCGAAGCTGAAGGAGCGCGATGACGCCATAAGCGCCGAAATGCCGCGCTTTGTGCGTACTATCTGCCGCAACCTCAGAGGCAGCAGGGATATACCGGCTGCGCTTGAATCCTATCGTAAGGTTGCGGGTCCTGTGCTCGGCGCTGAGCTGGATATACTTCTGACCCACATACGGTCGGGAAGTGTTCCTGCGGCGCTCGGGCAGTTTGAAATACGCCTCGGAACAGAGGCGGCGTTCCGTCTTTGCAGCGCTCTCCGTGAGATAGACAGAGGCATCGACCAGAGCGGAACGCTTGAATACCTCGCTGACGATATGGCGCGTCAGCAGAAGCTGAATATACAGCGCGAGCTCTCACTCAGACCGGGAAAGATGCGTGGAACGTATCTTCCTGCAGTGGTAGTCTGCGTCGTCATGATCATCTATGTGCTCGCCCAGTTCGTAATGGACCAATTAAATACTCTATTTTAACAACAGAAAGGAAAAACCAAAATGAAAAACTTCTTCAAGAACATCAAGAACAAAGCAATATCATTCTTCACAAAGGCTCAGGCGGCCGTCGAGACCGTCGTCGAGGACGTCAAGGGCGATCTTGCCACCAACACCATCGGCGCGATCATCGTCGCGGTAGTCGTCATCGGACTTCTCATCACCGCGATCAATGCGTTCTTCCCGACCTTCTTCACAGATATGTTCGGCTCTATGAAGACCAAGCTCAACGCTAACTGGTAATCCACCAACAACACTAAATCTAACAACAGAAAGGAAAAACCAAAATGAAAAAGCTTTTTAACACACTCAAGGAAAAGGCGCTCATGCTCCTCGTCCTCATGCAGACTACTGTAGAGGACGTCAAGGGCGACCTCGCCACCAATACCATCGGCGCAATCATCGTCGCAGTAGTCGTCATCGGACTTCTCATCACTGCGATCAACACCTTCTTCCCCGGCTTCTTCACCGAGATGTTCAACTCGATGAAGACGAAGCTCAACAGCAATTGGAGCTAATCGGTCAGCCGAATAGCATTGCAAGATAATCCGTTCTCCCGTCAAGCACACGGATTATTTCAATCAGTTCACCGTTTACCTCATAGAATACCAGATGTTTGGAGACTACAATAAACCTGATGCCCGTATCCAGTCCGTCCAGCTTGCTGCTTAAAGGTGTTCCCATATATGGGTTATCTTTTAACAGAGCTATGCTGCGGAC
>JAFRSH010000005.1 GCA_017427685.1 Lachnospiraceae bacterium
AGGCGGACACAGTTCTATTAATTCTTCAAGGAATCTCCCAGGCTCCAGTCCCCAGTAATAAGTATCCCCTTCATACCATTTCTCGTAATTTGTTCTTATGCTCATTTTTATTCCTTTCAGACTTGAAAACTGTCTATTTTCACGACTAAGGGTCGTCCTCAGCCGAGTACTAATATTGTACCACATATAGTTTAGCGCAATAAAGAAAAACGCCGCAGAATACCGAGTTTTATTCGGTATCCCACGGCGTGTTATTGCTTAACCAATGTATTTGCGGTGTGAATTCTTGATTGTAGAGTCCTTAATGACCGTATACAACAAAGTAGTCGAGATCTGAGAATGCCCGAGAACTCTCTGTACCTGTTCAATCGGCATACCCTTTTCAAGTGCAGTCGTAGCCATCGTCCTACGGCAGCGATGAGGATGACACTTCTCGATATTACAACGTTCTCCCAGACGATGCATCATGATCTCTATACCGCCGGTCGTTATTCGCTTAGCAGGTTTTCTTATGGAGACAAACAAGGCTGGATTATCATCTGTTCTTGCAGCAAGGTATTCTTGGAGATGAAGCTTTGTTTTAGCATCAAAATAGGTGAGCCGTTCCTTATCTCCCTTTCCGAGGACTTTGCATTCGCGCTCTTCAAAGTTGATATCATTGCGATTGAGTTTTACAAGCTCTCCGATTCTCATTCCGGTCGAGAACAGGAATTCGATTATTGCCAGATCCCTCAAATACTTACATCCATCCCTCAGCTTTTCAAGCTCCTCATCAGAATATGCGGCCTTTACCTTCTTTGTAAGCTTGATCTTATGAATCTTCCGAAGTGGGCTCACGAAGATATAATCTTCATCCTCAAGCCAGTGATATAAACTCGACAAATTTCGCCTTATCCCATCAATTGTCGCTTTGCTTACGTTATGCTCCTCACGGTATCCGGCAAGGTAGTTACGTATATCCTCTGTTGTCACAGTACAGATATTCTTATTAACCTTTTCAAGCATCTTCTCGATTGTAAAGCGGTAAAGGGATAGAGTTTTCTCGGATCTGCCTTCCAACTTCTTCGAAGAAAGAAATGCCTCAAGGATCTCTTCTGATGATCTGAGCTGGGAATCCAGTTTCGCATCCATCATGAGCTCCTCGAGAATAGTGTTAAGTTTCACCATCTGGTTGTTATCAATAACCTTCGACATCTTGTGAAGAATCATGTTTGCTTCTTCTTGGATCATACAACACCCCCTTTTTCCGGGGAATCGATGTACCTTACTTCATCAGCAATCAAACGTTCGCACTTTTTCTGAAGTGTCTCCTTACTATCCTTGTTAAAGTGAACCTTTACAAGGAAGGTCGTCTTGCCAATCTTCTTACGGACTGTTACGAAATCCTGTTCACGGTTGATGCTATTAGTATTGTTATCTGTCATATTCACATCCTTTCTAAAGAGGCCTGTCAACGCAAACGTCAACAGACCCCAAAACACTTTTCTTAATTTTTAATTGTCTTTTTTCTTCTCTGAACCTTTTTACCCTTCGTTGACGTTTTTCGTTGACATTAAAAACAAAAAGCCCGAGAAATAAGGATTCTCGAACTCTAAGCACTCAGATTTCATGTCAACGAACCGTCAACCAAGCATGTCAACGAAGTGTTAATAATCAAAATCCGTCATCTCCTTCATATAGTTGCGGAGGAAAGTCATCGTCCGTTGACACGTCTTCGTTGACATTTTTGACTCTTTCCCAGCCCTTTTGAGTACCATAATCACTATGGAAACGTCTGGGACTGTCGAAGTATCGCCATCCCTCAAGAGATCCTTCTCGTATCAGCTGATTCATGATGTCGTTGATCTCATTCGTCTGCCATCTTTGAGGTTGAGTATATTCATTATGAAGAGCCTCCCTAAAAAGTTGCTTTGAGCAGACCTTATCTCCCGGGTAATCCTGCATGAATGCTAGGATCAGCCCCGAGTCGACATCTTCCTGCATGAACTGCCTTTGTCTGAGACGAAGCTCGTCCTCGATTCTTGGCGGTAGTTTGAGAGTAACGCTCCCAGAACGATATATCTCCATAGCCTCAGCCCACATCTGAACAATATACTCACGAGATGCTTTCTCGTCGTCCAGAATAAAGACCTCGGCTTTGCTCTCATCGCAGGCAACAGGAAGAAAACGGCGATTCCCAGTCCTATCACTCGGCAGAAAACTGATCTTGTTAGTAGTCCCGGCAAATACACATTGTCTCGGTCTGTCCTTTGGATATCTCTCATAAGGAGTTCGGAATATATCTTTCTGTCTGCTCAAGAAGCTTTTTATAGCTTCATTACTCTTAGCGTTATTAGTAGCTAGCATCTCCGACATCTCGATAATCAGATGACCTTTGATCTTCTCGTAAACCTTATTACTCTCAAGATCTTTAAGATCATCTGTGAACCAATCATCATCGATTGCCAGGAGCCGGAAGAAAGATGACTTACCGGCTCCTTGATCACCCACAAGACACATGATGTAGTCAAATTTGATTCCAGGTTCAAACACTCGCGATATCGCTCCTAACATGAAAAGCTTCAGCACCTCATAGGTATAATCGCTTGCATCAGCACCAAGAAAATGGCTCAATGCAAAACAGATACGCTCTCGGCCATCCCATTTAAGGCTATTAAAGAAATCTCGAACCGGGTGATAGTAGTTCCTGTTAGCTACTATCTGTAATGCCTCATCGATCTTCCTGATATCAGAGCACCCGTATGTTTCTTCTATATATAAATGAATGTTATTAAGGTCATTATCCGTAAAAGCCTTTCCATTACGCCTATCCCATCCCAATGGTCTGACCACATCTATATTTTGCGTGAAGTCGTTATACCTGATACTGTCATGTAATAACGGATCCATTGAAAGAATCTTCACCGCATTCGAGATGGTATTCTTCACAACATCCTTATCAGTCTTATCAAGTAGCTTACTGACATCCTCTACGGTCATATCTGTTTGTAACCCCATAGTTATCTCCAAAAGTTTATTCTCCATCGCAGGATCTAATCTTTCTGATTCTTTCTTCAAGTGCAATTACCTCCCTTCCTTTTTCAATAATGATCGATGCCTTTTCTTCCTTTGTGCCGCTATTCAACAGATCAAGAAGATACTCGATATAGTCTTTCTTATGGATTGCTTCGAGGAAAAGCGGATGATAGTCTTCATCCGGAGACTTCGGTTCGTACTTCCATAACCAGTTATTCAGGAGATGAAAGTACTGAAGATAGACAATGTTCATTCGATCAACAGATTTCTCGAACAACAGATCCTTCATTTTCTGACGTCTTATCCGCTTATACTCGGAATATCGTTTCTTCTTTTTCTTAGGTTGTCTCCCTACCTCGATCGGGAGCCGAAAATCTGATATCAGTTTCTCGGCTGCCTCTCGCGAAGACAGATTGAACAGTTTTTCCGTAAACCTGATCACATCTCCATTTTCCTGGCAACCAAAGCAATGAAAGTTCCTATCGACCTTCATGCTGGGATGCTTATCATCATGAAAGGGACAGCACATCATGCCGTTCCTACCAACATCGAAGCCATAATGTAAGGCAACATCTTTCGCCGTAACCTGATCTTTTATTTCTGTGAATAAACTCATATAGCTCCTTTCCGGGCATAAGAAAAGCGCCTGACTTTTGTTAGTACAGACGCTTCTTAAAGCCCTATATCATTTTGTTTGTGTCTTGATACCGAACCTCGTTTCTTTTCCTCATCGACTATCTTTTGTTTCTCTGCGAGAGTCTTAAGGATAGATTCCTTGATCGGTTTCTTCATCTTTTCTTTCTGGACGGGATCACCGAAGATCTTGTTAAGCCTCTCGGTAATATGTTCTGACATTCCTTTGAACCTGTTAAGAACACGGTTGATCGCATTCTTTATGATCGTCTTTTTTGTCGGCGAATAATCTTCTCGGGAGAGAAGTTCCTTCTTGACTTTCGCGATCATATCGAAGTCCGCGTTATGCGTTTCCTCGATCACTTTATCCTTTACAGCCTTGACCGCAGACTCGTAAGCCACTTCGGACACCTCTTCGATAAACTTCTCCGTATCTTCGATACGGACGGTGAGTGCTTCCAGTTTTTCTTCCTGTTTCTTGATAATGAAGTCTGTCTTCTCGAGATATTTCCGATCACCGTACTCCGGTTCCTTATCCAGATGCAGACCATGTTTCTCACAGATATCGAAAAGCATCACGCGACATGCTTTATCAAAAGATATCTTCCTGTTATTGAGTTTCCCGGGCTTTTTATCCGGGAAGGGGAGCTCAAATCCGAGAGCTTCCAGAGCTTTTTCCTGTTGCGGCATGATCTCGCCATAGCGATTAGGACAGTCAAAAACATGCCGCTCATGGATGTGAGGCGTAGCCTCATCCACATGCAAAGACCAGTCTATGATATGAACATATTCTCCGAACCTTTTCTCGAATTCTTCGAAATAATCTTCGGCGATCCTGAACAAAGTCTTGTAAGAAACCGAGTCTTCCATCGTTCCAATCTGAAGGATCGTTTCTTCCGGACAATATCTTTTATCGGCGCGAAGATCTTCCGGTCTTCGATCTCTTTCAGAGTGTCCGGTCTTTCTGTTTCTTTCGTTCTGAGCATCGCAGTAATCGCAATAGCGCTCATAGTAGAATGCTCTTTCCACCTCTTCGAACGATAACGGATTTCTTCCGATGTGTTCATCTATGATGGGATTATGATAGCCCTGCATATAATCCCAATAGATGTTTTCCTTTGCGAGATCCTGATCAATATGATCAGCGTTTTCAAGATCGAACTTGCGGTCATTGTGCTTCGGATTGAAGGCTCCGTCTTTACCGGTTCGACCATTGTGTCTTGTTAATTTGGTCATGATTTCCTCCTTCATTTCGATAAAATATTCTGGGAAAACCTGTTTCATAACTTCAAAAAATCACGTTATTTCGACAGGTTATAACCCAGTACGAAGTGACGATGCTCATCACTTTACTGGGCGGGGTCTTACCCTCGACCTGCGCAGGATCTTCAACCCTGCACCCGACAAAGGGAATCATTCCCCTTGACCCCTTAGCCGACAAAATCAAATCACGATGTGTGCTCCATCGGTCTCCGCTTTCATCGGTTCGCGCGTAAACATCCACCGGATCTTTCCACGCAAAAAGCCGCTGACCTCTTCGCTGCTGTCACAACAAAGTGACGGAGCAAAGTATCAACGGCTCTCCTCAATGATCGACCAGGGCAGTCGCCTTGGTCTTGATCATTATCGGTTATGCGCACGCGATGTGATCATGCACTCACATCGTATGCTTTATCATTTTTTATGATCGTAGGCTTACCTTCAGGCAGATCAGCGACGACCAAATACAACCCATTCTCACGATCTTCTTTACGGATCTCTTCTTTCAAAGCATCAATCTGAGCTTTCTTCTTTGCTTTGACTTTTGCTTCATAAGATTTCTGCCATCCATTCTCTTTACGACGAAGATAAGCCGCATGAGCTTTTTCTCTTCTCTTACGTTCCTTCTCAATCGCTTCGAGTTCTTCGGGTGTCGGTTCCTTAACACAATCAGGTGGCAGATACTTTCCTGCAAAGTTGAAGAATATCTCGATCTCCTGAGAACATGTTGAAGATCCTTTGACATCTCTTTCATGAACCAAAACCTTATCGACCAATTCCAAAATCATCGGACTTGTCAGTTCGTCAAAGTTCTCGTACTTATCAATCAGTTTGATAAAGCGCTCCGCGTTATTAACGTTCGCGTTATATTCCTTAAGACCATCTTCACACTTCTTATTGTCTTCGGTGATCTTAATACGCTCAGCTTCATAAGAGGAAGACAATACAGTATAACGGTCATCAGGGAGTTTCCCGAGAATATTATCCTCATAGATGCGACAAATAAGAGTCTCCAATTCCTTAAGGCGTCGATTATTCGACTCGATCGTTTGCTTTAGCTTCACAATATCAGACGAAGCCTGCTTCTCTTGTACCTCAGTAATGGTACGAATAAAAGCTTCACGGTCAATTTTGGAATAGTCCGCGATAGACTTAAGAAGACTCTTAATCAATTCAAGAACACTTTCCTCATTAACACGATGCTGAGTAGGACAAAGCTTACCGACCGGAGTTTTTGTATATGCGGAACACGTGTACTGAGCAATCCGTTTACCGTTACTTGTCCGGTGAACGTACATTTTTGCACCGCAATCGGCACAGTACATCAGCCCCGTAAGAGGATGCGTCTCACCCCAACCATCGGGATATCGTCTCACATTCCTTCTTATCTTCTGAACAAGATCAAACGTATCCTGATCAATGATCGGTTCCTGAGTATTCTCGAATATCACCCAATTATCTTGTGAAACATAATGACTCTTTTTATCTTTGAAGTGCTTGGCTGTTTTGAAATTGACCGTGTGACCCAAGTACTCTTGTTTCCTTAATATACTTACAATAGTAGAAGAAGACCAATGGTAAGGATCCTTGATATCGGAATGCTGATGCAATCCCTGTCCGAACCTTGCCATATGAACCCCGGGGATCTCAACCTTATCTTCCTCGAGTATCCGCGATATCTGATAAGGACCATATCCTTCGATGGTCAATCTGAATATCCTGCGGACTACCTTGGCGGCTTCTTCATCTACTATCCAATGATTACCGTCATTCTCATCTTTGAGATAACCGTAAGGACATGTACTGGCAACGTGCTTGCCGGACTTACCCTTCGCCTTGAAGACGGATTTTATCTTCTTTGATGTATCCCTTGCATACCATTCATTCATGATATTACGGAAGGGAAGAAAGTCATCTTCTCCCTTATAAGTATCAGTACCGTCATTTATGGCTATAAGACGGACACCTTTTTGTCTGAGCATCTCAACGATCTGACCGACCATGAGATAATCTCTTCCGATACGACTCATATCTTTTACACAGATAGTCCCGACGTTGCCACGATTGACTTCTTCCATCATAGACATAAAGCCGGGTCTATCGAACCGAGTACCGGAGATACCATCGTCCGTAAAATGTGTCGGGCTTGATAAGCCTTGCGACACTGCATAGTCCATGAGCATCTTCTTTTGGTTGCTGATACTATTTGATTCGCCTTGAAGCTCGTCGTCACGAGACAAACGCTCATACAAAGCGGTAATTTTCGCTTTTTTCATGATAATACCCCCTTTTCTTGAAATATAAAAAAACGCGAAAAGACGCATAAATACAGGGCTTTTCAGCCGACGTATTAAAACGTCTCTTTCACGTTACATTACCGGCAGAAAGCTTGTATTTCTTGTACTGCCTTACCGCAAAGTGGTCAGGCTTCTCCGCTTCAAGGTCTTCAAACAGCAAATCTATTGCATTTTTAAAGGTTTCATCCTCTTCCCTGACCTCAGATGCGTTGATCATGTCAAGCAGCATCGAGAAATTCTGCTCATCCTCCGGTGCCTCGTACCAGATATACCCGATATAGGCCTGATACAGGAGCTTTTCGCTCTTCACCCAAAAATCCTCGGTTGCTTTTTCACCCTCGCCTTTGGTGTTTGCGACTAATGTGTTTACAAGCTTAAGTATATCCTTTTCCGAGCGGATGTACATAAATGGATTATAATGCTGGCTCTTTTTGAAATTTATCGTGTTAAAGACCTTTATCACATATCCGTGCCTTTGGAGCATCCTGCCGCACTCAACAAGAACCTGTCCTTTCGGATCGGTCACGCAGTATGAACTATGGAGCTGCATGAGCTGCGGCTTCACAAAGAATCTCGTCTTTCCGCTGCCGCTGCCGCCCACCGCTACGATATTCTTGTTTCTGGCGTTCTTCGGATCCTTTGGACGACTGTTCATGGTAAGGCTTTCCGTAGCAGTAAGAATGATATTATTTTCCTCGTTTTCATCCACGAAAGGCTCAATATCCTTTTTCGTTCCCCATCTGGCGGAACCGAACTCCGTACCGTAACGGAATTTCTTTGCGTTTTTCCTCTTGTACACGACTACTCCTTTCAATATAAGCCCGGCGACAATGCCGATCAGGATATCTATTGGATGAATACTCGGCAGGGGATTTTTAAATCCGTCACCGAAGTTCATTACAACATAACTAATCTTATATGCCGCAAGGTCTGCGTCCGACTGCCGGTACAGCCATGAAAGCTTATCGCCAAAGTATCCTGTGATGATATATGGGATATTCATAATGAGAATCTTTTTGATGTCCGCTTTTCTGATCTGCTCCTTCTTTTCTGCTATCACCTTTTGAAACTTCGCTTTCTTCTCGCTCATCTGTCCTGCCCCCGGTTTTTCTGACGCTGACGATCCTTGTTATGTTGCTGGGATTTCTGCTGTGCCTTCTGCTTCGACTTTGCGACTGCCTGAGCCAATTTCTTTTTAAGCGAAGGTCTCTTCGACCTTTCAAGAGTCCTTACTGAATACTCCTTGAATGCCGCAGTCATCACATCCACATCCCTCGCCTTAAAGAACACCACATATTTCGGTACCTCCGAAGCCTTGTCCTTGGTCAGAGCGAAGTCAATGTTATACTTATTGGCGACACGCTCAAAGGATTTGATGTTCTGGTCCGTAATCTCGATATTCGTCAGCCCCTGATTCTGCTCCATGAGTGTTCCGACAGTCTGTTTGCCATGTTTTGGCTCCGTAGCTTTCTTCATCTTCTGCTGAAACTTGATCGACTTCTTCTGTTCATGACCCTTCAGCCATTTTCGCATGGCAGCCTTTAAGACATCCGCTGTCATCTTGCCGCCCTTAGTGGCTACCCTGACGGATAGTGCCACGACTCTTTGGTTCACCTCATCCTGCATAGCACTCACTTCCTTCCCCACCTTTTTTGAAGATTCGCTCTTCCTCGGCACATTTCTGTTTAATCCTCCATCCACGGCTCTTTGTAATTCTGTGTGCCTTATAGATTGCCGTGACTGTGGCACCGGGATGATCGAGCATTTTTCCGCATGCAGGTATCACCATGGAAGCCGGCATGGAAACAAACTCCGAAAACCTTACCCAGAATCTCTGGCCATTGATGCTAATTTCCTTCATGTTCCGCATCTGCCGCTCATAAATTGGGGCGATGAGGATGTTCTCATCGTCAATGCACTTCATCACGAGGATATATCGTGGATTCGTGGAGAAAAGTCGTTCACACAACCTCGGATTTTCAATCATCCAGCTTGCCGCTGACTGCGAAAGTTGTTCCTTTCTCCCCAGCAGTTCACAAATGCTGCCTCTTTTGATCTCGTATAAATTGCTTTGAATCGTCATACCGCACTCCCTCCTTCAAAAATCCCCTTACATGACTTTATTTTTGCCTCTGCGTCCTTTGCCCTGTGATTGGCACCCACAAACTTGACCGGGACACACATGGCAAGTACCCTGTCGTAGATGCGCTTATGCGCCGTGTCCTCCGGATTTTTAAGCGTAGATATAGAAAGGTTTGTCGTCACGATCAGCGGAAGCTTGCTTTTATACCGTTCGTCAATGATGTTGTAGACCTGCTCTAAAGCATACTCGGTGTTTCGCTCAATTCCGAAATCGTCAATAATGAGAAGTGTATACTGCATCATGGAAGCGATAAACTCATTACGATCATCCGAATACAGACCGGTTAGCTTATTTAGAATCTTCGAGAAATTTGTCATCAGTACCGATGCTCCCTGCTCGATCAGGGCGTTGGCGATGCAGGCAGCATAAAAGGTCTTTCCGGTTCCTACATCTCCCCAGAGCAAAAGTCCGTCATTGTTTGCCTTTCGCTCCTGCCATGTTTCCACATACCTTTTCGCCGAAGCGATCTGCGGCAGGCTTCCATCATCATTGGCGAAGGTACATTCTATAAGCCCCCGGTCCTGTATGCAGGTCGCCTTCATCCTTGCTATCTGCTCCTTCGCTTCCCGGATTTTCCGCTCCTCTTCTTCAATCCGCCGTTTCTCCGATTCGCATGCGCACAGGACATGCACCTTCATAACTTTGTTCATGAACATGTAGCGTGCTTCCTTACGGGTGTGGCACTTACCGCAATAAAGAAGATCGTCCTGCCCCTTATAATCACCATCCTCCGATTCCTGCCATACAGTATCGCTGATGTTCTTTAATACATCCGCCGTGTCCATCAATAGCTCTCTCCTTCCTCGCATTCATAATTTTCAAATCGTTTTCTAGCTTCACCGGATTTCCCACGCTCCGCATCCCGTCTTGCCCACTGGCAGATGGTCAGGTAATGATTCCTGTATGTTCTGCCGGAGGACTCCATGTATTCCGACAGGCGTTCAATGCGGTTCCTATAATCCGCAGGGAATCGTTCCTTCAGCCGCTCCATGTCGGCGTCGCTTAATTCCACGTTCTGAAACTCACCGTAAACGGATTTCTCATCTGCCTTCATCCCGTCTTTACTTGATCCTTCAGTACTTGATATATCTTTATTTGATGTATCAGTATTTAATACTGTGGCGTTTTCCAACGTAGGTTTTTCCTGTGTAGGATTATCCTGCGTTGGATTTTCCAACGTAGGTTTTTCCAACATTGGCTTTTCCGATACAGGTCTTTCATAAACGACATATTCCATATCCGAAAGCTTCCCTTCCGGTGTACGAAGGCGGTTACGAACAATATACCCGCAGGTCTCCAACTCCGTTATCGCCGTCCGTATGCTGTCACGACTCTCTTTGTTGATCGCTGCAAGTCCGCTTACACTGTAATTCCAACCATCCGGCAGACTTAATATCTGTGAAAGAAGCCCTTTTGACTTTAACGACAGGTTCTTATCACGAAGATGGACATTGCTCATAGTGGTATAATCCCTATTCTTTTCAACTCGAAATACCGGCATCCTTTCCACCCCGCTTTCCGTAATCCTTTTTCATAATCTTGCGGAGGCAGAATCCAATGCAGGGCGTCGCCCTGTTCAGATTACAAGCCGCACACTCTTCTTTCGTGGGATAAACTGAATCCTGCTCATCTTCCTCTGTTTCCTTTTCAAAATCTTTATCCATCGTCACCACCTCTTTCCATTTTTTATTCAGATCAAAGCACTGCTTCTGCGGTCTTTACCTTTCCCTCAAGACCTTTTTCAGCCAGTGCCTGCTGGACTACCGCTTTCTTTTCCTCCATCTTCTGTCTTATAGATGGCTTCTGCTCTTTGCCCTTGGACTTATAAAACTCCACCATACCCTTAAGCTCCTGGTTTGCTACACGCTTCTCCTCACGCTCGAAGATACCCTTGCCCTGCTCGTCCTCACCAACACGGACATTTCGTCTTACCGTGGTGTGTCCCTCTGACGGCAACTTCAGCCACATGCCCTTGCCGTACTTGTCCTCATGGACTGCGTTAGCTCTTGCTACAAATGTCGCCCAGGGTCTGTGATCTTCGGGATCGCTGTTTGGGATAAGGATTTGCGTGTATTCCTTGCCGTCCTTGCCGGTAAATGATTCTCCCACGCAGCCCTTGCCAAACTTCAGGGTAATCTCCTGAAACTCCTTCTTCTCTGTCTGCTGTTCCGTTTTGTTTTCTTCTCTGTTCTCCATTTGTTTTTCCTCCTGTGAAAAATAATAGTTACCCCGGTTTCCCGGAAATAAAAAAAGGCGCCCGACCCTTTATGAAATAAGAATCGAACGCCTTAGTTTACACTGTTATAAAATTGTATTATCCCTGCTCCTTGAAGTATTTATCCAACGCCACCTGTATGATCGCCTGCACCTTATCGTCATTCATGCCCTTAAAGTATTTTTTATAGACTATCTTTGGCAATCTCACATTCTGATATGCCCTTGATTGCGGCTTTCCTCCCGATGAAAGACTTTTTGCCAACTCGTCTACTCTTGCTGACGTCAGATCCTCTCCTACATCCCGAAACAGCTTGGCTGATTTCATGTTGATGCGGAACTTATATCTTTCCGCCGCATCGTTAATCCAGCCCTGTGCAGCCTCGGAAAGAAACGATAACTCCACAGCGGCATATAGTGGTAAAATATCCTTATCCACCATTTCCTTAAATACTGGAATCAAGTTATTTAACCTCAAAAGCCGTGCTACAGTCTTGCTCGACAACCCATATTCCGCTGCCACAACTTCTCGACTTGAAAAACCTGCATTTTGGTCTATTAGACCACCGCTATTTCCTTCTTGGTCTATTAGACCAAATTCATCTTTTTGTCCTTTAGATATAAATCCCGCCGTTTTCGTCTTTCCTCTTAGGTCTATTAGACCAACCATAGAATCCAGTATCGCCTGCTCTGGATTTTTTCCTTCAAGGAGAGCTATTTCCCTGATGATGTCATTACGTTTTCCTTGAACTTTTATAGTGTTATATCTCTTTTCCAGGATAGAAGCCTTCTCGCTCGGCAGGAAATCCGAAAACGACCTCTGCATGAGATTCGTCTCGATGACATACACGTAAGCTTCTTCATCGGAGATATCTTCCTTGACAATCGCAGGAACAGTTGCGAGTCCCGCAATCTTTGCCGCATTGGTTCTGTTGTGTCCCGCCAGCATTTCGTACTTATCATCGATCTTCCGAACGATCACCGGAGTCAAAACGCCGTGAGTCTTAATACTTTCCACCATGTCATCCAGTCTCTCACCCTCATACAACCTGAAGGGATGATCCCTGAACGCTACAATCTTCTCAATCGGAATCTCCTGTACCTTCGAACCGGTTCCCTGCCCGGAATCCACATCCGGTTCCGGTCCGGTCAGCACATCTATCGCATCATCAAATATCTTTCTTCTTGGAGCATTAGCTTTCATATCCTACCAGCTCCTTTGCAAATTCCGAATAAGCAACTCCCGCCGGAGATTTGGGATCGTACTCCTCAACGCTCATTCCATAATATATCGCTTCGCCGACCTTGACAGTCTTGGGGATCCTCGAATGAAATACCATAAGCTTGTCTTTGTAGGCATCCTCAACCTCATCCGTAATAACCTTACAAAGATTTGTCCTGTTATCACATTTTGTCAAAAGAATGCCCGCAACTTCAAGATTGGGATTTATCCTCTTTTTGACCTTAGAAACGGTTTTTAAAAAGTCTTTCAGCCCCATCATGGTAAGAAGCTCCGGATCCGCCGGAATAATTACCCTGTCAGACGCCGCGAGAGCGTTTATAGTGAGCGTTCCAAGCGAAGGGCAGGTATCTATAAGCACCACGTCATAATCGTCCTTAAAACCCCTCAGAATGTCACGCAGCATGTTTTCAGATCCCATTTCCATACGAAGCTTTGCATCTATCACTGAAAGCCCGATGGTTGATGCGATATAATCCACACCGTTACAATGATTGATAAACTCGGATCTGTCCGGTAGTTCTTCCTCTTCCATCATGGCAAGCATCAGATCCTCGACATAATAATCTCCGTTTCCACTGTCCTGCTTTCCAAAACAGGTACTGAGATTCGACTGACTGTCAAAATCAACTGCCAATACCTTGTATCCCATCTTAGCTAAAGAATATGCCAGATTAAAACAGGTAGTAGTTTTTCCCACGCCACCTTTCTGTATGGCACAGCAATATGTAACCGCCATCGTCTCACCTCCCTTCCGTATTTGTGATGATCTTGTATGTCCTTTTCAGATAATCCTCAAATTCATCGCAGTTTACAAGCACCATCCGGTCTATCTTGTAGCAGGCGTTGGCTTTTTTCGCCACGATTTGGAATTTATTCTCCGACATACTGTAAAGCTTTGCTCCCTCGCCATAACGGACATACCTTTTAGTGATCACATCCTCTATGACTGCTCGTTCTCTGGGTTTACTCATTTACGGTCCTCCATTCTTACATCTGAATTTTGTGACCGCAGCAGAAACAAAAAGGCACTTTTTAAGACGATGATCTTAGAAAGTGCCTTCAAAAAGCATATCAGTTTTAAAATAAAATCCGTGAAACGACCTTTATATACCGCTATAAAGCAGTATTACGAGGCTTTTCGGTACAGTAGAGGTACACATCGGGCTTTTTTGCAGCCCTAAATGTGCCTTAATGGGTGATAATGGGTCTATTCTCCGTCCACACTACGCATTGTCGGGAAGAGCAGTACGTCCCTGATCGCGGGGCTGTTGGTGAGCAGCATCGTAAGTCTGTCGATGCCGTAGCCGATACCGCCTGTGGGAGGCATACCGATCTCGAGGGCGTTGAGGAAGTCCTCGTCTGTGTGGTTCGCCTCTTCGTCACCTGCTGCGGCAAGTGCATCCTGTGCCTTGAAACGCTCGCGCTGATCGATGGGATCGTTGAGCTCGGAGTACGCATTACACATCTCCCAACCGTTGATGAAGAGCTCGAAACGCTCAACGTAGCCGGGCTTGTCGGGCTTGCGCTTTGTGAGCGGACTGATCTCAACGGGATGATCCATAACGAATGTGGGCTGGACAAGCTTCTCCTCGCAATACTCTTCGAAGAAGAGGTTGAGGATGTCGCCCTTCTTGTGGTGTGCCTCGATCTCGA
The DNA here is from genome assembly GCA_017427685.1 of Lachnospiraceae bacterium. Taxonomy (GTDB): domain Bacteria; phylum Bacillota; class Clostridia; order Lachnospirales; family Lachnospiraceae; genus RUG11977. The sequence continues at coordinate 14,459 of JAFRSH010000005.1, forward strand.
TATGGTGCTCCTTGGCGAGCTTGCGTGCCTCGTCGTCATCGGCAACCTGATCAAAGTCAACGCCTGCATACTTCTTAACCGCGTCGATCATGGTGATGCGCTCGAAAGGCTTGCCGAAATCAAGCTCGATCTCGCCGTACTTAAAGGTGGTCGTACCGAGCACTTCCTGTGCTACATGACGGAACATGTTCTCGGTGAGATCCATCATTCCGTAATAGTCGGTATATGCCTGATAGAGCTCCATAAGCGTGAACTCAGGATTGTGACGTGTGTCGAGACCTTCGTTACGGAATACACGACCGATCTCATATACGCGTTCAAGACCGCCGACGATAAGTCTCTTGAGGTAAAGCTCAAGGGAGATACGGAGCTTCAGATCCTCATCGAGCGCGTTGAAATGCGTCTCAAAGGGACGGGCAGCAGCGCCGCCTGCGTTCGAAACGAGCATGGGGGTCTCAACCTCCATGAATCACTGTCCGTCAAGGAAACGTCTGATGGTGCTGATGATGCGCGAACGCTTGATGAACGTGTCACGCGCGTCATCGTTCATGATAAGGTCAACGTAACGCTGACGATATCTCATGTCTGTATTTGTAAGTCCATGATACTTCTCGGGAAGGATCTGGAGCGACTTTGTGAGGAGAACCACCTTCTCGGCGTGGATTGAGATCTCGCCCATCATCGTACGGAAAACGTAACCCTCGATGCCGAGGATATCGCCGATATCGTACTTCTTAAAGTCTGCGTAGGGCTCTTCGCCGATGCTGTCGCGTGCAACATAAACCTGGATATTGCCCTCGCGGTCCTTGATGTTGCAGAAAGAAGCCTTACCCATGACACGCTTGCTCATCATACGGCCTGCGATCGTAACACGGATAGCAGACGCGTCCATGACAGCGCGCTTCTCTTCGTAATCAGCCTTCTTGGCTGCTCTGGCGTCTTCCTCGCTCATACCGTCGGTGTTGACCTCGGGTCTGTCGCCGATAAGCTTTTTCTCGAGCTCTTCGTACTCGCTGCGGGCATCTGTCGAATGATGCGAAACCGCATACTTAGTGATCACAAAAGGATCCTTGCCAGCTTCCTGTAAAGCGGCAAGCTTCTCGCGGCGTACCGCAAGGAGTCGTCCGAGGTCCTCGGTCTGCTCAGTAGCTCTGTTTTCGTTATTATCTGCCATATCTGTCGTTTCCCTTTTACTGCTTATTTTTCAATCTTGAGAACCTTGAACTTGAGTTCGCCCGCATTTGTCTCGACCTTGATCTTCTGGCCGGCCTTTGCTCCGATAAGAGCACGTCCTACGGGAGACTCGTTGGAGATCTTGTTGTTGAGGATATCTACCTCTGTCGATCCGACGATCTTGTAAACAGCCTCCTCCTTGAACTCTTCATCAAAGATGGTGACAGTGCTTCCGACAGTAACCACGTCCTTGCCGGTCTCGTCATCATCAACAACTTCCGCATTCTTGAGGATCTTGTCGATCTCCTCGATACGAAGCTCGATCTCGCGCTGCTCTTCCTTGGCTGCATCATACTCAGCGTTCTCGGAAAGGTCGCCCTGCTCACGTGCTTCCTTTATCTTCTGTGCAACTTCTTTACGACGATTGACCTTAAGATCCTCAAGCTCATCCTCAAGGGCCTTAATACCTTCGTAAGTCATGATGTTCTTCTTTGTCTCTTTCATGCGGATCCTCCTGCCCGTAATTTTCTCATCGACTCAGCCGCCGATGAAACGCCACATCCCCGCCCTTTCAGCTCCGAAAAGGCGGGGGATGATCTCTTTTACATTGTTGCAAATTTTACTACATTATGTATCTTCCGTCAACCCAAGCCGACCAAAATACCGCATAGCGGTATTTTGTGTCCCGTCAGAAACACAACGGTTTTTGTTGTGTTTCGAGAGGGATGCGAAGCATCGGCGTCTTAAAATTTCCAAGTCTCTTTGAGACGCAGGAAATTTTATAGCTTTAATCAGTCGTTTCCTCTTCCTTGATCTCCTTCGTATTGATCTCAACGAGGATGTTCTTGATGAACTCGTCAAGCGCAATACTTCCTTCGTCGCCCTTGAAGCGGCTTCTTACGCTCACGAGACCTTCTTCCTGCTCCTTCTGACCAACAACGATCATGTAAGGAAGTCTGTCCATACGAGCCTCTCTAATCTTGAAGCCGATCTTCTCGGAACGAGCGTCGATGGTTGAGCGGATGCCTGCAGCCTTCAGCTTCTTGTCAACTTCCTTAGCATACTCCTCGTACTTGTCGGAGATAGGAAGGACTCTTACCTGCTCGGGGCACATCCATGTCGGGAACTTGCCTGCGTAGTGCTCGATGAGCCATGCAAGCGTTCTCTCGTAGCAACCCATTGATGTTCTGTGGATGATCCAGGGAGTAGCTTTGTTGCCTTCGGCGTCGATGTAATACATTCCGAACTTCTCTGCGCTCTCGCAGTCGAGCTGGATCGTGATCATCGTGTCTTCCTTGCCGTACACGTTCTTGGCCTGGATATCGATCTTGGGGCCGTAGAAAGCAGCCTCGCCTTCTTCCTCCGTGAATTTGATGTTGTTCTTGATCATTACATCACGCAGGTATCCCTGTGTCTTGTCCCAGTACTCCTCGTCTCCGAGGTACTTCTCCCTGTTCTGGGGATCCCACTTCGAAAGACGGTATGTAACTTCGTCCGCAAGTCCGAGCGTCGTAAGAACGTAGTTTGCAAGCTCAACGCATCTCGTAAGCTCTTCTTCAGCCTGGTCGGGACGAAGAACGATGTGTCCCTCCGTGATCGTGAACTGTCTTACACGTGTAAGTCCGTGCATCTCGCCCGAATCCTCGTTACGGAAGAGTGTCGAGGTCTCGCTCATACGGTAAGGCAGGTCGCGGTAGCTGCGCTGCTCATTCATATATACGTAATACTGGAAAGGACATGTCATGGGACGGAGCGCCATAACTTCCTTGCCGTCCTTCGTTCCCTCAGCTTCCTTGTTGAGAACGAACATGCCGTCCTGGTAATGATCCCAGTGACCGCTGATCTTGTAGAGGTCGGACTTAGCCATGAGAGGTGTACGCGTACGCACATAGCCCCACTCGTTGTCCTCGAGGTCCTCCATCCAACGCTGCAGGATCTGAATCATCTTCGTTCCCTTAGGGGTGAAGAGCGGGAGACCCTGACCGATAACGTCGGCGGTAAGGAAGATCTTCATCTCGCGACCCAGACGGTTATGGTCACGGAGCTTGATATCCTCAAGGTGTGCAAGATAAGCGTCCATGTCCGCATTCTTCGTAAATGCCGTTCCGTAGATACGGGTGAGCATCTTGTTCTTCTCGTTGCCCCTCCAGTAAGCGCCCGACGAAGAGATGAGCTTAACTGCCTTAAGCTGACCGGTCGTCATGAGGTGAGGTCCTGCGCAGAGGTCCACGAAAGCGCCCTGATCGTAGAACGAGATCTCAGCGTCCTCGGGAAGATCGCGGATAAGCTCAACCTTGTAGGGCTCGCCCTTCTCTTCCATGAACTTGATCGCCTCGGCACGGGGAAGCGTAAATCTCTTGAGCTCGTGGTTTTCCTTGATGACCTTCTTGATCTCAGCCTCGATCTTGTCGAGATCCTCACGCGTGAAGGGAGGTGTATCAAAATCGTAGTAGAAGCCTTCGTCGATCGAAGGTCCGATAGCAAGCTTAGCCTCGGGATAGAGACGCTTTACAGCCTCTGCGACAACGTGCGAAGCGGTGTGGCGGTATGCAGCCTTGCCCTTCTCATCGTCGAATGTAAGGATGCTCAGCGCACAATCCTTGTCAACAATGGTTCTCAGGTCAACTACCTTGCCGTCGATCTCGCCGGCGCAGGCAACTCTTGCAAGTCCCTCGCTGAGGTCCTTAGCGATGTCGATCACCGACATAGGTGATGCGTATTCCTTAACTGATGAATCTTTTAACGTGATCTTCATGTCTTCTCCTTTTCTTTAACGTCGCCTTTCGCGGCGACTCTCTTTGTTTTTAACGTATATGTGATGCCGCGTCATTTCACGGCTTATGTCAAATATCACAGCGATTTTACAAGTGCTGTGCTTCCCAAATCCTCAAGTGCCTTCCTGATGGTGGCTGCACAATCCTCAAGCGAGTACTTCTCCTGTGTGCCGTCGGTCATGTTCTTGAGGCTGACGTTGCCTTCTTTGATCTCGTCCTCTCCGATGAAGATGCAGAACGGGATCGAAAGCTTGTCGGCGTAGCCGATGCGCGCTTTAAACTTCTTCTTCTCGAAGTAGATCTGAGTGCTGATGCCCTTGTCGCGCAGGTACTGCGAAACTTCGATCGCTCTCGCGTAGTCGTCTCCCATGGGGATCACGAGAACCTGCGAAGGGTACTTCTGGCTTTCGCAGAGCCACCCATTCTCGTTGAGCACGTAGAAGAGACGGGTGAGTCCGATCGAGATCCCGACTCCGGGAAGCTTGCGGTTTGTGTAATATCCGGCGAGGTTCTCGTACCTTCCGCCGCTGCACACGCTTCCGATCTCGGGGTGCGAGTTGATCATTGTCTCATATACGGTGCCGGTATAGTAGTCAAGTCCTCTAGCGATCGTAAGGTCGATGCGGAAGTTCTTGTCGGGAACCCCAAACCCGCTCAGAAGCTCTGTCACGGTCGCCAGTTCGTTAACACCCTCATCGAGGAGCTCCGACTTGCCCGCCATCGCGCGCAAGGTTTCGATCGTCTCCGTATTGGAACGCTTATGTGTCAACAGTTCAAGAAGTTCACCCGCAGCCTTCATGTCGATACCTAGCGTGCTGAGTTCTTCTTTAACGGCCTCCCCACCGATCTTCTCGAGCTTATCGATAACACGGAGAACCTCGGCTTCGTTGCCGCCGAGACCGAAGAGTTCAAAGAGTCCGCCGAGAACCTTTCGGTTGTTGATCCTGATCGTGAAATCGGTAATACCGAGTTCTGTGAAAATCCTGTAGATTATTCCGGGTATTTCCGCGTCGTTTACGAGTGAGAGCTCACCGTCACCGATAATGTCGATATCGGACTGATAGAACTCCCTGAAACGACCCTTCTGAGCGCGCTCTCCGCGGTAAACCTTACCGATCTGGTAACGTTTGAAGGGGAAGGTGAGCTCACCGGCATTCTTCGCAACGTACTTGGCAAGCGGAACCGTGAGGTCAAACCTCATGCTGAGGTCCGTGTCACCCTTGTTGAAACGGTAGATCTGCTTCTCCGTCTCGCCGCCTGCTTTTGCAAGGAGCACTTCGCTGTATTCAAGGATGGGTGTGTCAAGGGGATAAAAGCCGTAAAGGCTGTAGACATCCTCAAGTTTCCTCCTTATCTTGTCAAAAATAACCTGACGGTCCGGAAGAAGCTCCATAAATCCGGAAAGCGTCCTGGGTTCTGTGATGTTTGCCATTCCATGCTCCTTTCTCTTTGGAAGCAACAAACTGCTTCCGTTTCCTTCCATCAAACTCCATCGAATCAGGCGGAAGAATAAAAAAAATTAAAAAACCCCTTGAAAACATCTCTGTCTTCAAGGGGACGAATAATCTTATCCGCGGTTCCACCCCGATTGGTTGCGTCTGCAACCCTGCTTAAGGTAACGGTCGTAACGTGACCGGACGGGCCGGATTGGGGCCGCTCGGGAGGCGGTAGCACCTTGATCACGGTAGTTCCATGGAGCCCTTCCACCAAACGGGCTGCCTCTCTGTCGGATCCTGCGATCGTGCCTTCTCCTTCAACGCTTTACTGAATGTGTTACGGACATTTTAGCATTTCTTTCGCTTTTGTCAAGTAGAAAGTCCGTGATACGCAAACACTTTTAAAAAGAGCGCAGTCCTTTCAAAGAACTGCGCTCATGATCTCTTAATACAATGTAAGCTCGAAGTGTGCTGCGATTCCGAGTGCGTCTGCCTCTGCGATCGCCGCGAGGTCTTCCTCGCTGTCGATGAACGGTCTGTCCTCTTCGTTGTCGATATAGGCGTGCTCTACGATGATGCCGGGGATATCACGGCTTGCGCAATGTCTGTTGATCGCGTAGTAGTCGTAAGGGTTGCCGTCCTTATCGAAGAGGTCGTTGCTGTCGCGGGTCGAGATACTGTGATTCTCGAGTCCGAGATCTTCGAGCCTGCCGAGGATCTGTTCTCCGAGGAGAGACGATTCCTCGTTCACGTTGTCACGTCTTGAGACGTAAACTATCGAGCCGTGAAGATCGTGCTTGTCCGAAGCGTTGAAGTGGATGCTGACAAGTGCGTCCGCATTGGCGAGTTCCGCAACTCTTGCTCTCTCCTCAAGGTCAACCTTGAGTGTGGGGTCAAGCTCCCTGTCTGTGCTTCGGGTCATGTAAACAGCGACGTCGCTGTAATGGGTGATCAGGTAGTTCCTGCACAGGAGTGCAACCCTGAGGTTGAGGTCCTGCTCGCTGATGCCGTCGTACGAAGCTCCCGCATGAACTCCGCCGTGTCCGGGATCGAGAACGATCTTGATGCGGGCACCGGGATCGGGGATGTACTTGGCGGGATCGACAAGGCTTCCGCCGATCACGTCGTCTTTATCTGTAGAGTTCTTGGTGTCTGAAGTTTTGGGGGTGGTTGTCTTGGCGGGGGTCTTAGCAGACTCGCTTTCGTCCTTGCCGGGGAGGCTCAAGGTGTCGCGAGTGATGTCGGGAACGAGGGTTCTGCCGTCCGCGATGGACTTTTCAAGTTTTTCGGGCGCGTCGGTCGCCTTACTGCTCGAGCTTACGCATCCCGTCAGGATGCCGGCTGCGACAGCTACACAAATCAAAGATCCAAAAGCTCTTCTGATACGTCCGGACATATTGTGCTCGGCCTCTCTTCCCTACAAATGTGGTAATTCCCCTTCCGCGGTTTAACGACCTGCGGCGCGTCGTCTTTGACTGAATATCAAAGCAGATGTGCCCTTGCGAAATCAGGGTCATCCTTAAGGAGCATGATGGGCGGTACGTCAAATACCGTCTTGGCTCCGCTCATCCCTGCGAGGTTCATCCTGTGAGCGGCTCTTGCGAAAGCAACGAGTACGCACGATGTGAACTCGGGGTTCGAGTCAAGCTTGAGGCTGTACTCGATGGTGTGGGTGTTGCTGTTCCCTGCGCCGGTCTTGCCGGTACGAAGAACGCTGCCGCCGTGAGGCAGACCCTTGTGGTCGCGATCAAGCTCTTCCTGAGTTATGAAATGAACTGTTGTGTCGTAATCCGAGAAGTAGTTGGGCATGGTCTTGATCTCTTGCTCGATCCTTGCCTTGTCAGCGCCCTCTTTGGCTACTACGTAGCACTCACGTGTGTGCTTCTGACGTGTTGTGAGCTCGGGCATCTCGCCGTTCCTGACTGCTGCAACAGCCTCGGGAACGGGTACGGTGTACTGACGAGCGTCCTGAACGCCCTCGATACGACGGATCGCATCGGAATGGCCCTGGCTGACGCCTCTGCCCCAGAATGTGTAATCAGCGCCGTCCACGAGGATAGCGTTGGAGTAAAGTCTTGCGAGTGAGAACATACCGGGATCCCAGCCGACCGAGATAAATCCGATCTTGCCCGACTTCTTAGCTGCTTCGTCAACGTTCTTGAAGTGCTCGGGGATCCTTGCGTGAGTGTCGAAGCTGTCAACTACGTTGAAGTACTTAACTGCTTCGGGTGTCTGTGCGGGAAGGTCTGTAGCACTTCCGCCGCACATGATGAGGACATCGATCTCGTCCTTGTGCGCTGCGAGATCCGCTGCGCTGTAAACCTGTGCCTTGCTGTTTATGGTAAGAGTCTTGGGGTCACGTCTCGTGAAAACCGCCTTGAGCTCCATATCGCTGTTCTGTGCGGCTGCGAACTCGATCCCTCTTCCGAGATTACCGTAGCCGAAAATTCCTAACCTGGTCATTGTACTTCCCCTGCATGCAGACCTGCATGCGCTTCCTTTCTTTTGCCTGAGCAAGTGTTACTTTGTGGTACTCCCGAACCCTCCGTTACGGACGCCGTCCGCGTCGTCATCAACCGTGATCCCGAACGGAGTGAAAACTCCCTGTATGAAACCCTTGCCGGCTTCAACCGTGATCGTTTTGTCACTCGAGGTGTTGGTGATCTTGGCTATGATGTGCCCCTCGTTGTCCGAGTAGTAGTAATCGCTGTCGATAACCCCGACCGTGTTCGCGAGCATCATCCCGTACTTGAATCCTAGACCGCTCCTCGGGTAGAGCATGAGTACCCAACCATCGTCGATCCGTGCCCTGATCCCTGTCGGAACACTTAATGACTCACCGGGTGCGAGCTCGATCTTCACCGGTGTGAAGAAATCGTACCCTGCGCTGCCGCTCGTGGCCCTCTTGGGGAGGGTGATCGATGCGTAAACGCTTATGGCCTCCTGCGGGGTGATGCCGAGCTTGTCGGTCGCCGACTCGACAAACTGTGCGGATGAAACCTTTGAAAACTGTGCCATCCCAACCATGCAAAATCCCCCAAATCAGCTTGTACGTAGCGTTTCACGCGATCCGTCCGTGTAAAGAACCCTATTGATAATTCTCTACTTAGAATTATCATAAACTTTTTCATATCTACTTACAAGCGTTTTCTTCCATATGAAAAAACATTTTTTTTCGAGCCTCGATCCGGAGGAAAAAGTCACGAAAAACACCCTCCCCGTCACGCGAAAATGACAGGAAGGGTGTTGTACTTTTTTGAGTCTGTTATCACTGTCCGACGATGTCACGGAGAGTGTCCGCAAGTGCCTGTCCGTCAGCCACAGTGTAGGTTGTTGTGGTTCCGAAAGCGAAATCGTAAACAACACATCTGTCAGAGAAGACCTGAACACACACATCAAAGTCGGCTTCGTTGTCCTGGTCGTAGATGACGATCAGTGGTGAGTACTCTGCGAGTGCCTCATCCGATGCGTCCTCGACATCAACCCAGAACGGGCTCTTCTCGGGAGAATAATCGAAGTCGGGAACAGTCTCGCCGTTGACCTCGATCGAACCGATCACCTCGGTCGCCTTATCGGAAGGTCCTCCGCCCGTCTCCTTGAGCATCTGCTGGGATTCAGCGAGTGCCTGAGCAAGCTGTGTGGGATCGTTGATGTCAAATTCTTCCTCATCCTCTTCCGCTCCGGCTGCAGCCGTACCGTCGTCACCGGCAGCTCCTGTGATCACCATGTCTTCTCCCATGTCAGCCATAGGCTCTTCGGGTTCACCTGCCGCAGCTTCCTCTTCACTGTACTGCATGGGATTCGAAACCTCGGGTTCACCCTCCGCAACGGCTCTGACCGCATCAAGGATGGGCTTGTAGAGATCCTTGTCGCCGAGCATATAGACATTGTTCAAAAGCTCCGATGTGTCGGACTTGCTGTCCGCGTAATAATCATCATCGTCAAAATAGTAGAGTCCGTCTTCCTCGGGTGCTGCCGATGCCACGGCGCTGCTGTACGCGCGTCCGTCATCTTCCACACTGTACGCTTCGGCATCAAACGAAGCATACTCTCTGGCTTCGGCTGCCGCTGCGGGAGCTTCCGCTGCGCCCTCCCAAGCGTAATCCGCTGTGTTGGTTGTAGTTGCGGACATCGTTGCCGAATCCATCTTGCTCATTTCGGATGTGTGCAGACCCGATCCGAGGAATACCGCGGCAACAACCACGGCTGCAAGTCCGGCAACTATTCCGGTGATCGTGGCAATCCTCTTGCCTGTAAAGAATTTCTTCTTGGGTGCGGGAGCAAATTCTGCTACGGAAGCTACCGGAACCGCCTGTACCGCGGGTTCTTCCGGAACAGCTTCCAAAACTGCTGCCGCAAAGCTCTCATCGTACTCAGCTCTGATCTCCTCCTTGCGGGGAGCTGCCTCGTCGATAGCTTTAAGTGTTGATGCAACAAGACCTTCGTCGACCGTGAGGCCTTCTAAGTCAATGTCGCTGTCAAGGGCGTCTTTTAATAATCTGTCAAAATCATCCATGACTTACAGCCTCCCTTCCAACTTAGATTTTAGTACTTCTCGTGCCCTGGCCAGACGGCTCTTGACCGTACCTTCGGGCACACCAAGTGCAGCCGATGCGTCGGCAACACTCATTTCGCGGAAGTATACACACAAAACAACTTCGCGATAATTCTCGGGCAATGAGTTCACGGCGCGCCTGATCTGCTCATCGCGATCCGCATTCTCGATCTGCTCGTGATCGTCTTCAACACTGAGACTGTCCTCTTCGACCTGGGTCATAGGGACTACATTCTTCTGGTAAGCGCTCTTCAGATAATCCTTACAAACGTTGACCGTAATCCTGATAAGCCATGTCTTGATCGAACTGTCACCCCTGAACTTATCAAGATTGTAATTGGCTTTGATGAAAGTTTCCTGGAAAAGATCCTTCGCGGCCTCCCTGTCCCTGACGAAGGAATATGCCGTTCGCAGAACATCGTTGCCATACTCGCGTATGAGAGTCTCAATGTCGTAAACGGAGTTCTTCGTCTCTTCAACCATTAGACGATCCTCCTTCCTTTTCGGTTCCCTTAAATTTCATTCAAAAATGCTTCGTAACCTTTCTCGGTTTCGTAGATGTCAGCTTTGCTCGCAACTTCCCAAGGAGCATGCATGTTGTGAAGCGCGACACCGCTGTCGATGACTTCCATTCCGTACTCGGCCATGATGTAGGCGATCGTTCCGCCACCGCCGAGGTCGACCTTGCCGAGCTCAGCCATCTGGTACGAAACCTTGTGCTTGTCGAGTGCCGCGCGTAACATCGCGATAAACTCGGGGTTGGCATCGTTCGAGCCCGACTTTCCTCTTGAGCCCGTGAACTTGCTGAACGCCATGCCCTTTCCGAAATATGCGCAGTTCTTCTTCTCCATGACCGAAGGGTAGTTCGGGTCAAAGGCGGCATTAACGTCGGATGAAAGCATATGTGACGCGGCGAGAGCTCTCCTCAGATCGAGCTCGTTGTAGCAGCCGAGTCTGTCCATAAGCTCCGCAACGGAATTCTCGAAGAATCTCGAGGTCATGCCGGTAGCTCCGACACTTCCGATCTCTTCCTTGTCGACAAGGATGCAAACTGCAGTCCTGTCAACGTTCGGTACGTTGAAGAATGCCTGTGCCGACGTATATGCGCACACTCTGTCATCCTGCCCGTAACCGATGATCATGCTCGAATCGATACCGTAATGTCTTGCGCGACCTGCGGGTACGATCTCGAGTTCGGCCGACATGAAGTCTTCCTCCTCAACGCCGTACTTGGTCTTGAGGATCTTGAGGATCCCGGCCTTAACGGCTTCTTTTTCCTCGCCCTTCAAGGGCATGCTTCCGACAAGAACGTTGAGGTCCTCGCCTTCGACAACCTTAGGAGCGTCCTTCTTCATCTGCTCCTGAGCGAGATGGATGAGAAGATCCGAGATGCCAACTACGGGATCTGCGGGGTCCTCACCGATGACAACCTTCACCACGCTGCCATCCTTCTTGCAGATAACTCCGTGAATGGCCATAGGCAGTGTTACCCACTGGTACTTCTTGATACCGCCGTAATAATGTGTGTCGAGAAGCGCAAGCTGTGTGTCCTCGTAGAGTGGGTTCTGCTTAACGTCAAGTCTCGGTGAATCGATATGTGCGCCGAGAATCTTGAAGCCTTCCTTGATGGGCTTCTTGCCCACGTTGAAGAGAAGCACCGCCTTGCCCTTGTTCACGCGGTAAACCTTGTCGCCGGGCTTAAGCTTCTTAACTGTGTCGAGATTTTTATAGCCATGTGCGCGCGCCTCTTTGACGATCGCCTCGGTACACTCGCGCTCCGTCTTGCAATCCGAGATAAAATCGATATACCCGTTGCAGAGCTCGTCGAGCTTCTTCTTGTCTGCTGCGGTGTACTTGAGCCACGCGTTCTTCATTTCTTCCTTATTCTTGGTATTCTCCTTCTTTGTGTCGGCCGGCTTGCGGCCTCCCTTTGTAGCCATGTCTATCCTCCTTTGTAGTTCTGTTCTATAGAGAAGACCCCTGCTCAGGCAGGGATCTGTCTTTTAATGATCAAGTATCGAGCTCACCTCATCAAGACAATCCGCAACCTCCGTGTAGTTGTAGTCGAGCATGTGCTGCTCCGCGCTGTGGATAAGCTCCATGACCCTGGGATCGGGATACGAGAACTGCGCGAGCGTGAAGAAGAGCTCTTCCACTTCGTCGAGCTGGTACTCATCGAGGTAGCCGCGAAGTTCGTTGATAATGCTTATGAGATCTTCTTTACTTATCTCACCCATGATCGTTTCGCTCGTGTCTTTTGAAAGAACGGTTTTTATGGATGCAAGAAGCTTCTCAAAGTACTCGCTGAGGACTCCCGTCTCTTTCTCGATAATGCCGTAGATGCCCTGCTTGGCCGCTTTCTCGAGCTCACGTGACTTCGTGGCGAGCCAGTCCGCGCCGATAACTCGCGCAACTCCGAGGATACCGTGCATTGCGACGATATAGTTCTTGTAATCATGTGTCTCGATGTAATGGCTGAGGAGCTTGCCCTTCGAATCACTGCTTCGGCAGAGCGTGAGGAGAACGTCCTTGTACTCTTCTTCGTCGCCGTTGAAGTTCGCGAGCGCGCCCTTCGTGTTGAGTCCGAGGTTCTCGAGTGCCTCGAGTCCGTCGCCCGTGTACTGCATCCTGCTGACGATGTTGATCTTCTCGGCAGGAATGTACTTCTTGAGGAATTCCTTCTGCTCGGCAGTAGAAGCGTTGGGATCAAAGAAATCGTCAAAGCCTTCGGTCTGCTGTCCGTATGCCGCGACGAAGAGTCCTTCGGCACCTTCAAGGGATTTGAGCGAATTCTCGAGCGTCACTGCATCGAAATCCTTGATGTTGCTGCCCGCAAGCACCACATCGTAATCGATGAGCTTGCAGAGCTCGATCGCCTGACCGCCGTTATCCACCACGTCCGCATCGATATGGAACTTCTTGAAAAGCGAGATAACGGATCTGTCCGTAGCGATCGACCCGTCGACTACCAGGATCCTCGCCGTAGGAGCGCTGAAAAGCTCGTTGTCCTCAGAGTTTTCTTCTTCGGAGTACTCGTAGTCCGTGTTGATGCCGGCGCCCACCGTCTTCTGAGCTATAAGCAGCGACAGCACGTTCGAACCCGTGCGTGTGCTGATCGCGGTCAGCTTTCCGCCCATCATGGTCGCGAGATTCTTGACAAGGAACACTCTGACGGCGTTGCCGTCCGATGTGGTGATGTTATCACCCGGAGTGATCTCTACTCCCGAAACTATCTTAACGATCTCCTCGGGCAGCTCTCTGTCCGAACCGTCGATAATATCAAACTTTACGAAGCAGGTACCGGGTCCGCCCTTCATGATCCTCACCCCGAACTTCATCTTGCCTGATGAGGTAAGAGCGAGTGCGTTCGAGATCAGCTTCTCTACCATCAGCCTGATCCTCTCGCGGTCTCCGATAAGTCTGTAAGGGATCGCGCCGTCGAGGTGCACGTCCACTTCGATCCCTGCCGAAAGAGCGCGTCCCTCGAGATTACTCCTGATCTCGACAAGAAGCTCCTCGGTCTTGTACTCAGCCTCGTTAATGGTCAGATCACCCGTGCTCATGCGGATAAGGTCGATTATATCCTCGATGTTCCCAAGCAGCATGTCCGCCGCCTGACGGATGTTGTTGACACTCTCGTGTACCTTCTTGCTGATATTCTCATGCGAAATAAGATCCGCACTTCCAAGTATCATGTTCATGGGAATGCGAACTTCATGACCAATGTTAGTAAGGAAGCCCGAGACATCTATGCGGGATATGTTCACGCTGTAAGGATTTTCTGCCATAAAGCCCTCTTTTCTCTAGTCATTCTCGCAAGGGTACCCTACTATTTTAACACATTAATGCAAATAAAGGAATATCTGCGGGCACGCAAAAAGTCCCGAGCCAAAAGGCCCGGGACTTCGGGAATTCAAAATCAGTATTATCCGATAACTTTCTTGATGGCTTCGATTACACGATCGGCCTGGAAGGGCTTAACAATGAAGTCCTTAGCACCGGACTGAATCGACTCGATAACCATCGCCTGCTGGCCCATGGCCGAGCACATGATTGCAACAGCACCGGGATCCTGCTCCTTGATCTTCTTCAGTGCCTGAATACCGTCCATCTCGGGCATCGTGATATCAAGCATAACAAGATCGGGCTTTGTTTCTGCATACTTAGAAACAGCAACGGCGCCGTTCTCTGCTTCTCCGGCTATCTCGTAGCCGTTTTTGGTAAGGATATCCTTTATCATCATCCTCATGAACGCTGCGTCATCACATACAAGAACTCTTTTCGCCATAACTACTCTCCTATTATTTAATCACGGGACAAGCCCGAAAATGCGCCTTTGTATATCATCTTCTAACAATATACTCTAGAATTTGTTATTTGTCAAGTTTTGTTTTTAATTTCATAAAAAAAGAAAAGAAGGTAGTGTTTTTTCATGTATTCGTCAATTCTTTATCCTTTTGTTATCTGATTTTTATACATTCTTAAGGACAAAATACATTCTCTCACACGTACGGGTAGGGGCCTTTTTGGTGAAGGCTTCGTATATGCTCACGGGCGTAAGCCCTGCTCTGCGCGCGAAATGCAGGATTTCTCCGCTGGTGTATCCGCGCTGGCGGTGCTCCTCCTCAAGCCGTTCGTATAGTTCCTCGCCGTCGCTTTCGATTTTATGATAAATCGTGAGATATGATGAATTGATGAAGTTCGTATCATCCCACTCATTCTCCCAGATAAAGCTTCCCTCTTCACGGTTCTCGCACACGGTCGAATCTCCGAGCACGTGCGAGTAGTAATATCTGGTATTTATATCAAAGATCATGACCCCACCGGGATCGAGGTAGTTCTTCGCGAGCTTGAACACCTTCAGAAGGTCGTCCGGGTTCGTAAGGTAGTTGAGGCTGTCACACACGCTCACGATCGCGGCCACCGTTCCGTAGAGTTCGAACTCACGCATATCCTGCAGGAGGTAAAGGATGCTCTCATCCCCTTCCTTCTCCTTCTCGCGCGCAATGCTCAGCATCTCGGCCGACATATCGATACCGATCATGTCGTAGCCCGCATCCCGCAGCAGACCGGTCATCTGACCCGTGCCGCAGCCGAGTTCAGCTACAATGCCGTCCTTCACTCCCTGCGCATGCAGGAGCGAGATCAGGTAGCGGGACCACTTCTTATAAGGTATGTTGTCCATAAACAGGTCATAGACCTGTGCAAAACCACTGTATTCACGCATGATTTGTTCTTTCTTTTACTCTTCTAGTATTTTTACCGATTATTCCAATTAAAGAGTTCTGTCTAGGCAACTTCGGTAAAGCCTATCCTGTTCCTTTCGTTTCGAACTATTCAAGCCCCTTTACTCAAGAAATACTAAACATTTCTGTTTGTTCTTCTCGTAGTTCGTGTGTGTATCATTTGATACGTTTTGGTTATTCCGTATTTTCATGCCATTAAAATGCTACTGCACCCTAAATGTACCTAAAAGCAAGTTCCGCTATTATGGTCTATATTTTCTGCAATAGCTTTCAAAGCAATCGATATATTCTTTTAAATCATTCGCAGTAGGAATATCTCCATTTATAGCTCTCGCCTGATCATGGCACCAAGCAGAGCATTCCGTCATTCCCTTTTCAAGTTCCGTATACAAGTCCTGAGAAAAAGGAGCCTTCTTAAGTCGTTGCGTTTGTACACATGGATTATACCTTTGAATGGCATCATTAAACAATATTTCTTCCACAGCTCTTTCCCAGCTTTCTCTTAATAATTCGCACCACTCCTTGGCTCTATAATAATATCTATCTATATCACCCGAATTATAAAGTGCGACAATATCTTGCAGATCATTTTTCAACTTACCAATTCGATCTTTAACCGTCATCCCCAACCAGGGAATAAGCGGCGATATATCTCCCGGCTCGTTACAATAGTTTCTTATAGTTTCTTGTTCAAAAATCACTCCGTTCTTATCGGCTTCAGTTTTTAATTCCATAAAAAAGGTAATCTCATGTGTAAAAATCACAACTTGACGATTCTTGGCTTCTTCCAAAAGTCTCTTAACAATAAGACTTCTTCTTTTATGGTCTAATGAACATACCGGGTCATCCAATACAATTCCCACATTTCGTGAATCCATACGAGCTTCCGTCAGGAAATTAGCTATAGAAATCGCTCTTTGTTCGCCCTCGCTCAAGACTTTACCAGGTGCTTTTCCTCTGATTTGTAATTTTTTTAATGTTTGACCACTACTTCCTCTTGACACAATTTCTACATTGAAATTCGCGTTAAGCTTTTTACATTCTTCCTCAAAAGCATGCAAATAGTCATCTGTAACATATTTTTCGAACAGTTCTTTCTGCTTAGTTGTAATACCTCTTGTTTTAATCTTACTTTTTTCTGCTACTGA
This sequence comes from Lachnospiraceae bacterium, assembly GCA_017427685.1. GTDB lineage: Bacteria > Bacillota > Clostridia > Lachnospirales > Lachnospiraceae > RUG11977. The sequence goes on from JAFRSH010000005.1 coordinate 30,791, forward strand.
GTCCCATTTTAAGTATTCAACATAAGAAGTGATAGTCGGGATTAAATCTAAAACCTTTGTCTTATCTATATATTCCCGCTCTATCTTTTCGCACTCAGAAATACGCTTATTTACGCTATCCTGATTTAGCCCGTTTCTCCTTTCAACGATCTTTGATATAAGCCCCTGAATATTTGGGAAATCAAACTCTATCAGATTTATCAAAGCATTGCTATCCAGTGATCCTAGCAACCCATTGATTATCTCGGTAGCTTTCTTAAAAGATAGACTTATTTCTTCCGTTTCACTCCTATAATTATCTAACAACCATTGCTCTTGAATAGACGAATCCACTAAAAACGTTAAATCCATCTTTTCTAAGCCGTCTTTTGTGTTTTTTAAAGCATCATATGCAAATTTGTAGTTTTTTTCAGCATCGCTTTCTAAGTATTTCCAGTACTTAAATATTAAATCCTGTTCAACAATCTGTTGCCCACACAATGGACATTTATCATGTAGAGAAATAGCATCATAATACTTTTTGGCTGCGTCTATAAATTGCCTCCACTCCGGAGTACCAAGAGCTTCTATCCCTTCCGTTTCCAACATCGACAATCCATCTGTTTTTTGAAGCAAAACACTTTTTTTCAAAAAGTCAATCTGTTCATTGTATCTCTCAATACTCTCAGCAGAAATTGCCTGCTTAACCAGATTCATTTTACCGACTGCCTTATTTAAAACATCAATCACTTGATTGATCACCGAAATCTGTCTATTAATATCTAAAGCAATTAAACCAGCTTTCTCTTTTTTTGCTTCATCAAATTGCTTTTTCCCCTCTTCTGTTACAGCAAACATTTCCTTCAAATCATTAACATCGGTCTTAGATGAAAGAGCTGTCATTTGTTCAAGTGCCATACCTTCATTTGTAAAGTATTTCAAAGTCGGGTTATCAATTTTCTTCGAATTTCTTTCCTCATCAAGTTTTCTTTGTATTTCTCCACATGCAGATAGCAACATATCAAAAAACGAAAGCTCACTCGGTGCAAAATCTATTGCCGACTCTTTATTCATATCGTCAGAAGCGCTTTTTGCATCAAAATTACGAATTGATTTAAACGGAAAAGCATCCTTTTTTTCAGGGAAGTGATACTCTTCAATAGTTTCATCAACAGAGAACCAAAAATCTGCCGCCACATCTTCTGGATTATCCGAGTAAATATCATGAAGTATTTCCTGATCTCCCCGTGATATAAACACATTGTTTAACAGTCTCGTATAGCCAGATTTTCCGCTTCCATTCTCTCCATATACAACTGTCAGCCCATCCGACACATTAAGAATCGGTCCCGTTTTAAGTTTGTTTACTCCGTGAAGATTACCGACGCCACGCCACCTTATATTATGAGACTCTTCTCTCTCATACGACCGCTCCTGAATGTCATGATTCGACAAATCTCCTTTGATTAAAGACATCTCTATCTTAAAGATTTCATATATCTCTTCTAATTGTTCCTCAGTTATTTTTTTATTTTCTACAAGAATATAGCTCAATTTTTGCTGCCACTTGGGTAATGACGCCACCCATTCCATTATATCTTCAGTAATCAAGTTTACTACCTCCCATTCACCATTTTATTTATGCCACTATCGCATTGTCATTTATGCTTTCTATAACCTTCCGGATTCCCATCCAGATATTAAGATCTGTAAACAGCTCAACCACACTTCCCTGATCCGTAAACGGAGACTCTTGAAGTACGGACAGATCTTTCATCATACCGTTATGAACGATATACTCTACTATCTGGTTTACAAAGTATATCTGCCGACTATCAAGGTTATTGCTCTCCAGATACTCTGAGAATGCTGCTTTAGCTGCATTCATATCAAGGCCCACAATCTCTCGAACCAGCTCTCCCAGTGGCTTCGCGCCGTATTCCTGCTCATATTCTTCCTTAGTGCCCAGTTCCGACCAAAGGACCTCTTCAAGGGCTTCTATATCACTATGAGACAATGGTATATTGGACTTGAGCTTCTTGATTGCCTCATTATCCTGATGCTCACGAATATAGTATTCAGCTTTTGCCTTATAGTTTTTCAAGTCATCATTATCAAGTTCCGACTCATTCCAGGAGACATCAAGTATATCGTCATCAAAGTTCGTATCATATCGAACCGTAGTCTTCGGAATATACTTCATAAGACCACGAAGTTTTTCTCTGATCTCCTCAAACTCGTTTATACCGCAATTATCGATATAATCCGTATGTAGGATCTTATCTATGAGTTCTGCCTGAACCATTATTTCCGGAATATTGGCCACTCTTGCAATACCGCTGACACGTTTAAACAAATCGCTGCGAGCTCTACCATATTTCTTTCCCACAAGGTACGCCAACTCCAAGCCATACATAAGGGCATCAAAACGTACCGCGCTAGCTTCATCATCGTTTGGAAGAATCAACGGAGCCAACTCTTCCCGGACGATCAGTGTATCCTCATACGTCAAACTCTGGTAGTTTTTCTCATTTGAGTATAGGTCAACATATTTCAGATGCTGCCTTACCGCAAAGTTTTCTCGCGGAAGCTCCTGTACCTTGCCGGTCATTATTTCTATCAAAGCATTACGATACGTAATCAGCCTATCCAACTGGTATTCAAGATCCTGCAGTTTATATGTGATCTCAAACTGCAAATTAAAAATTGCTCCTTGAAGTGCGATCATATTGGCAGTAGGTTTACCTTTACTCATGCGGAAAAACTCGAAGTTTCCGCAGAAATCAAAGATATAAAACTTGCTCTTGTCCTCTCCGTCAAGAAGTCCCGGGCAAAGTCTTGTTCCGCGACCGATCATCTGCCAGAACTTCGCGTAACTCATTACCTTTTTAAAGAACACAAGATTCAATACTTCCGGCACATCGATACCGGTGTCCATCATATCTACGGATATCGCTATCTGTGGAAGTTTTTTAGACTCAGAGAACTCATCTATCAAGGTCTGGGCATAGTTAATCTTGTTATCAATCACCTGAGCAAATCCGTTCAAGTGCGGATATTCCTTATTGAATATCTCGAGAATCTTTTCCGCATGGTTATGATTCTTGGCGAAGATAATGGTTTTTCCAAGCTTCTGACCATAATCTATCTTGATGCCTTCCGTCATAACGGTATTAAGGACCTGGCGAATGGTATCCTCGTTAAATATCCACGAGTTAAGCGCTGATGAACTTATAGCTTCCGGGATCTCTCCGTCTTCCATTTCAAAAGTGCTTTCATAAACGGCCTTATCCTCATCGGAAAGATCAGCATATACGATTCCCTGCTCAATAAACTTAAGCTTTGTTTCCACCGAAAGAAAATCCACAAGATACCCATCCCTGACAGCCTGACCGAGCTCATATCCGTAGGTCGGGACTCCGGGTTCAAGTTCAAAAATCTCATAGGTGTTTTTATCAATATCATCCTTAGGCGTAGCTGTAAGGCCGACAAGCGGTGCATCAAAGTAGGTAAAAATATCCCTGTACTTATTGTATATGGATCTATGCGCCTCATCACATATCACAAGATCAAAATGACCGCTTGTGAAGAGCTTTTGATCCTCAACCTTTATAGAATCGATGCAGTTCATCATTGTCTGATAGGTTGAGAACACGCAGTGAGCATTATAGTTGTCTTTCTCTTCACAAAGATTTGTAACCGAAAGAGAAGCGTAGTTATTTACAAATGCCCTTTTTGCCTGTGTAACAAGTGATGTCCTGTCAGCAAGGAAGAGGATGTTCTTAACCCATCCCGCATCCAAAAGCACATGACACAATTCGATTACGGTTCTTGTCTTCCCTGATCCCGTCGCCATAACAAGAAGTGCTTTTCGGCGGTTCTTCTTATCAAAGCTATCGCATACCGCCTTAATTGCGGCTTCCTGATAATAACGACCGGCAATCTTTTTATCTACGCTTATGTGATCAAGAGATGTTCTCATCCTCCTGAGGTTAAACATTTTCTCAAGATCAGCTTTTGAATAAATACAAGCGACCTTTCGTTCCGGATATTGCCCATCTATGATCCTAGTTTCAAATCCGTTAGTCAGAAAAACACAAGGTCTGCGCCCACACTGTATCTCCAACAGATCCGCATAAAGCTTGGCCTGCTGGCGCCCCTTTGAGACATCAACACAGGTCCTTTTAGCCTCAATAACCGCAAGTGGCTTATGTGTATTGTCATAAAGAACATAATCCGCGTATCCCACTTCCGATTTGTTCGGCATGCCCGGAAGCTCTACTTCGTTTATCCAATCGGTGCCTTCTTTCCAACCGGCATCCATGAGCATCGCATCGATATAAATCTTACGCGTTTTATACTCAGAAAGATCAAGCGGCTTAGGCACATATGTTTCCGATTGTTCTTCTCGACGCTTGGTAAGTTCCTTCTTTAGTTCTTTGTTCTCGGCGATCAATGCCTCAAGATCCACATTTGTGATTTGCTCATTTACCGGAGCCTCTGCAACAGGTTCTTCATTATCAAGGAGATTCCTGTCGAATACATGCTCCTCATATACATCCGCATAGCAATAACATACAAAATCAAGAAAGATCTGCAGGTTCTCAAGGCACAGGACGGCCTGATCACGAGTAATCTTTTTTCCTGTGTGCGCCGCATTGTTTCCCATCTTGCGAATAAAGTCCATTCGCTTCATAAGATCCGCATCTACAATGTCACGGAAATCCTCAGTCCCCATGAGGCTGACAAGCGTATCCTGATATGGCATATGTAACGAAGCATCGACGGAATACATCCATTTGATTGCAAACTCCATCGCCCTGCGGCAGTTAATGATGCAGGAGGTAACATCAACTGACAACACTTTTTCCGCAGCTATTGCCACATCCGAAAAAGTGTCGAATTTCGGTTCGTTTTTTAAGTAATCGAAATTAGTCATGAACTTCCTCCTTCTTTATTCCTTACTATGCTACAACTTTTGATTTGTCAACTTGAGCCACGAAAGAAGAAAACTGCTTCTGTTTTTCCATGGTCGGTACCGGAATCACCATCTTTTTTATTTCTGAAAGATTTAGCGTCTTCTGAGCAATCCCTTTTACGCCTCGTTCAATCTGCTCCTGTGCATCCGGTGAAAGAATCGCTCCGTGCAAATAATCGCTATCAACGATTTCCCTTCTCGGCTTCAAATACGCTATATGTCTCTGGAAAAGAAACTTCTTATCCAATTTCACTACTGCTGGATGACCATACGAGCCAACTGTTGAAAGTAAAACATCACCAATCTCAATAGGTGTCCGTTTTATAAGTTCATCGTAAGTGTCCTGATCAATGAATTTTTCTGCATCGTATGTCACCTTATCCCCAGTAATATTCGAGACAAAAATAAATGGTATCCCTTCATCTTTGAACCTTGGCGGTTGATGCGTACCATCCGTTATAATGGAGCACACATCACTCATTACCATCTGGTTCTTTTCATCCCCAAACATCTCGACAAATCGGGCTTTGATAAGGCTATCTAAGCTTGCTAACTCTTTGTTTCTCTCTTCAATTATTTTTCTTGTTTTATCCAAAATCCCCGTTATCTTCAACTGATCACTAATGGAATACAAAGGTATTTCATAGTCCTTCAACCATTCCGTGCTCATATTTTTTTGCGCGACACCATTAGAAGCTCGGATACATTGCTGTTCAAAGAAATCACTATTTAAAATATGAAACAAAAAGCCCTTTGTTACCCTATCTGTCTTTAATCTCAAACATGCAACACGTTGATTTAAGGCAGCGGGCAACATATCTTTCTGAAGGAGCGCCACTCTCCCAACATTTCCTGTTAGAGAGATTAGCAAATCCTCTTCTTCCAGCATGTATTTATCTAATCCCTTTGAATCTGACGGATAAAATACTGGGGAGTTATCTTCAATGTAGCCTTTCTGCACATTTGCAATTCTTATAACTCTTATTCCTGAATCCACATACTGATCACTTTTGAAAGAATAACCGTTCAAAAGATCACAAGCATCTCCAATCCTAATCTTCTCCATTTATCATCCCTACAAATCTCAATTTGCTCACGAGATGTATTTCTGATGGGATGTTTTAACGTTTGCCTGATTCACCATTGCATATTGCATGGTCGTATCAATTTGTGAATGCCCGAGAATCTTCTGCACCTGTTCTATAGGCATTCCTTTGTCTATCGCCCTTGTAGCCATCGTCCTACGGAACTTGTGTGGATGGACCCTTGTAACATCAACAAATTTGCCAAGTTGTCTTAATCTTATCTCGACACCACTGATCTTGAGCCTGTCATACGGAGCATCTAAAGTTACAAACAACGCCGGATTCTGATCTCTTCTGCATCTTATATAATTCTGCAAATGTAGCTTCGCTTTTGCATCGAAATAAACTCTTCTTTCTTTTCCTCCTTTTCCAAAAACTATGCACTCTCTGGACTCAAAATCTACATCCGTCACATTTAGGTTCACAAGCTCGCCGACTCTTATTCCGGTCGAATACAACAGATCGATCATTGCAAGATCTCGCACACAGGAGCAATGATCCCGTAGTTTTTCTATATCCTCATCAGAAATCACTTCTTTGACCTGTTGGTTTGTTTTGATCTTATGTATTCGTCTCATTGGGCTCTTTAAGATATAGTTTTCTTCCTCGAGCCACGAGAAAAAGCTAGATATGTTCCGTCTCACATTATCGACAGTCACCTTACTGCAATCATTTATCTTCTGATAATCCGATAGATAAGATCTCATGTCTTCAGTAGTAATCTTACGTACAGGATTCGTCTGCTTGTTCAGCATTTTTTCTATCGTGACTCGATAATACTGTATCGTCCTTTCCGAACAGCCTTCTATACTCTTCGCGTCAAGAAACATCTTCAAGTATTCCTCATTTGAGATCTTCTGTCGTTCAAGCGACTTCTCTGAGAATACTCTTATCATCACTTCTTGGAGTTTTTTCATCTGTGATACAGATAAAAACTCCGCCATTTCATTAAGTATTTGTACTACCTTATCCTCCATGCCGGTATTCCTTTCCTGTTTACCAGCATCCTGCACCCAATAATATTTATGAAAGTATTTCTACTATCCTATCCTTTAAAGCCTTGGTTAAATTGTTATTCTTCCCACAATGAATCGCATCGTTTATATCTTGATGCGACTTCAATACAAACTTACTCTTCACTGGGCTATTCCCGTTGACGAGGAACGCGAATCCTTCTATCCAAACTTTTATACCTTGATCCCTAAGGAAACCAGAAAGTATATAAACCTGTCTCTTGACCTGTTTGATCGGATTTTTTACTGTGGTACGATAATAGTTACCGGCAGGTGTAAACTTATCTTTTGTCCATCTGAATTCATCTTCAGAGCCGGTCAAAACTCCGTTATAATTCTTTACTTCGATTATAAACACACCACGATTATTCACTATAACATTATCTATCTCTGTTTCCTTTCCGTTAAATGAAACTGAAACATTTGTCAGCAAAGTATCCTTTTCGTTCAACACTCCCTCAATTACTCGTTTAGCGATTTGCTCTCCGTGTCGTCCAGCTCTTTTCTCCTCGGGTTCATACTTAAAACGTCCTTTTCTCGAGGTGATAAGACTGACGAAAAGAATGAAAAGAACAAGAATAGCTAAAGCTAAAACAAGGATATCGTATTCCATGTCATCAAAACCTTATTAAGTCCTATTACCCAAAGTACTTCTGCATCAGGCTATCAAACAACTTCTGGGTTTCAGCCAACGCCTTTTGAACCACAACTTTTGATTTGTCGATTTGATCTTTTATTACAATAAACTCTTTCTGCAATTCCATGTCCGGAACATAAATCTTAATACTTTGTAGCTCTTGGGCATTGATATTTGCCTGATTTACAGCACCTTTTGCCATGCTTCTAAGGATGTCTTTCAATGCTTCCAAATTCATATATTGTGAAAAAACTTCAGGAAGAATTCTTTCTCCAAGTCTGACTCTAATAATATATCCTGCTATTATCATTTCTTCAGGCAAATCAAATACTGCTGTTTTACCGACAAGTTCAACACTGTTGGTACGATTAAAGAGCACATCACCCTTTCGAACTACACATTTTTCTTTTTCTTCATCAGGAACATCAATATATTTCAAGTCTGATAAATCTATATGTCCATCATAAGTAAGATTGTTCATACGCAGATATGGATACTGTCCTCCATCAACAGCTGGGCTACTTGTTCCATATCTTACTTCTGTAACCAGTTTTCCCACAGTTGCAACATCCCAACCTTTAGGATTCTCTATCGGATCACCAAAGAGCTCGACAAATCGGGCTTTGATAAGGTCATCTAACTTACGTGATTCCTCTTCTCTTTCTGCAATTATTTTTTCACATTCCCCAAGAACATCTACGATTTTTGCCTGTTCCTCTAGTGAGTCCAAGTTAAACTGCTCATTCTTATAGTCCTTAAAGTATATATGAGGAATTGTTGCACCCGTAAAATACTTTTCAAGATGCATATATCTCACAACATAGCAAAGATACTCAGGTAGCACATTTTCCTTGGGTATCAAATATTGCATCGTACCAATTACAGATGATTTTGCTGGATGAAGCGTTGTTCTTCCAATTCCCGCTCCATCCTTAACAACTGCCACATATGGTTTTTCTTGATGGTAAAAATTCACATTCCCTATATATCCGGATGCCCCATAAATAGGATAATCCCCATGTGCATCTGCTATATCTGACTGTTTTAGGTTTGATGAGCCACGCTCACAAACATCTTCAAGTTTTACTCTCATATCATCCCTACAAATCTCAATCAGATAATTCGGAATTTCCGAATTATCGTAATCAACAAGTGACATCAGTAGCAACTGTATAATATGCACTAACAGACCTTGTCATCTAGGTCTATTGTTCTCTGTCACATTTTCTATCATCCCAACTACAGCATCATTTAATTGCTTGGCATTTTTACTTGAAATAACCGAATTACCTGTCTCCTGTTCAATATTCTTTCTGGCATTTCCTGCTATCTGTCCGCCCTTTTTAGCGATTACTTTGTTTTCTTCCAGCCCCTGCGGATTATGGACCTTTGTCAATTCTGTGGTTGTTGCCTCGGCGAGCATATTAAGTGCTAACTCAAGGGTGCTCATATTATCTCTGAGATTTTCTTTCTTTAGCCCCTTCAAATTTTTATACTGTCTCGTCGACATTCCCGACCACGCTCTTGTTACTTCATCTGTAAGTATTGCAAATTCCTTTCCTTGCTCAACTCCGTGATCCTTCCACTGATCGGTGAGTTCTTTTCTCGCACGTATTGTTTGCAGCCTCTGATTGATCCAGTCTGCACCATATCCGAGTTTTGAATAAGTCTCAAGAGCCCTCTCTATCGTAAGTTCAGGATCTATCGTCTCTTCTATTCGTTCCCGCCCGACTTGTGCCAGCCACATTTTAAAAGGTTCTGCCTTTTTTGACGGAATTGACTGAATCAGGCGTAATAATTGCTCTGTATTGGCAACATCTGTTAATCGTTTTTTTCCATCCTGTGCAGTCATCTTCAAACCGTGACAATTTGTCACGGTTTCATTTCCTTCTTTTTTAAGGCGTTGCTTTAGTTTTCTCCAATACGCAGTTCCATCTTTGCTCTCTGTCAAAACCCGAACAACATCGACTATGGAAAAATACCATTCTTCTTCGTCTTCCACCCATGCAGTTCTTATTGGCTGATCCTCATATATCTGTATCTTATCTGTCATATTTTTTTCCCCCATTTTAAACAACTCATTGTATAAACGTCCCCACAAATCTCAATTTGATTAATCATTCCGTACGATCCAAAACAATCCTTGACATTGTTATACTACTCTCTTATTATGCATTACAAGAGAGGTGGTCTTCTACCGTGCGGTCTTATGATTCAAACGGTTTACTATCCTCTTTTTTTGTTCATTATATCATGCAAATATGCACCGCTATCATTCAATCTAACAATTGCAGTCCCTTGTTTTTTCTTCATTCAACAACTTTTCAAGTTCATCCATCTCCACCGCTATCTGTTTCTCAATTTCTCTGATATTTGCCATAATTTCCGATGTCGGCGGGTATTCTACCGCTACATACTCAACCTCTTTGTACTTATTGATTGAAAGATCATAATCGTTATCAACAATTTCCTTCTTGGGTACCATGAAGGATTTGTCCGTACGTTTTCTATCCTTTTCTGCTTCGAGGTTCTTAAATCGGCTGATAATGTCAGGTATGTCGTTGTCACTAATTGGTGCCCGTTTATCATCAAGACTGAATCCGTCCGCTGTCATATCATAGAACCAAACATCATCCGTTCCGCCATGACCTGTCTTTGTAAAGATAAGTATTCCTGTTGAAACACCGGCGTAAGGTTTAAACACTCCGGAAGGCATGGAAATAACCGCCTCAAGTCTCTGGTTTTCTATGATCTCCTGTCTGATTGCCTTATGCGCATTAGAAGATCCGAAAAGCACTCCGTCAGGAACTATGCATGCACATCTTCCGCCGATCTTGAGCATCCTCACAAACAATGCAAGGAACAAGAGCTCCGTTTTCTTTGTCTTACACACCTTTTGAAGATCGGTTGATACGGTATCGGCATCAAGATTCCCCTTAAAAGGTGGATTTGCTAAGATTAAGGTGTACATATCCTTATCAGGATTTTGATCCGATAAGCTGTCGCGGTACTCGATAAACGGATTCTCTACTCCGTGAGTCATCATGTTCATGGCACCAATGCGAAGCATGGTTCTGTCCATATCGTAGCCATGGAACATGTCATTCATGAAATGATTTCTGTTCTGCTTATCAAGAAGAACTTCCTTCTTGTGCTTCTCTCTGAGATAATCTCCGCTGGTAACAAGGAATCCCGATGTTCCGCAAGCAGGATCGCAGATAAAATCTGTCGGCTTCGGATCCATCATTTCTACCATCATGCGGATGATATGTCTTGGGGTTCTGAACTGACCGTTAACACCGGATTGCGATATCTTAGAGAGAAGATACTCATAAACATCTCCGCGGATATCTGTCTGATGAAGCTCCTCCATCATGGAATAGATCTCGTCCATAGCATCCACGATCTTTGAAAGCATCAAAGGCGTGTTGATCTTAAAGATCGCATCATCCATGTACTTACTGTATGCCGAATTCTTATCCCCATGAAGATTCTTTATAAAAGGGAACACCCATTCCTGAACAACGGAGTACATTCTCTGGGCAGGGAAATCATGGAAAGTGGACCATTTCAGCTGATTACCATCAACCGTTCGATCTCCGATCTCTACCTCATCCGCAAATATGCTTTTAAAAGGAAGGCCCAGCATAGCTGCTTCCTTGGCACGAAGGTTATCCGTGTCATCCAGATCCTTAATGAACATGAGGTAAGTCATCTGCTCGACAACATCAAGCGGATTTGTGATTCCTCCGTTCCAAAAGATTTCCCACAAACTATCGATCTTATTACCAAGTTCTCCCGTCATTTTGCGCTCCTCTTATTCTTTGTCTCTGTTCCAGATGTATTTCGTATATCTTCCGTCACCGATTTTGATTATTCTTTCCGATAGCAACAACTCGGATAATGCTCTTGCAATCGTTATGCGACTGATGTCCGGACACTTTTCACTGATCTGGGACTTTGTGATCTCTCCGTATGTGTTCCTGATCAGTTCAGCTATTCGCTCAGGTTTTGAAAGTCCGCTTGTTACCAGCACCTGTACCCTATCAGAAAAATCTCTGTATGCTGCAACAATGACACCAAGCATATACTGTACAAACGGGATGTAATTGTTTTCTTCCTCATGCCAGTTGAGAGAGCTTTCCTGCAGGCACTCGTAATATGACTCTTTTGTCTTTTCTATCAGGTGCTCTATACTGATATATTTCCCCACGATATATCCAGCTCTGTAAAGCATCAACAAGGTAAGCAATCTGCTCATTCTGCCGTTGCCGTCATTAAACGGATGGATACAAAGGAAATCCAGTATAAACATCGGAATCAGAAGAAGCGGATCTATTGTCCCTGTGCTGATAGCTTTATCAAATTCATTACAAAGGCGTTCTACCGCCTCGGGTGTTTCCCATGCGTGAACCGGTCTAAATCGAACAGATTTGTTTCCCTGTTCGTCTTCTTCCTCTATGATATTGTCCGCTGCTTTATATTTTCCACCGGTATCATATCCCTCAAACTTGTACAAGTCTCTGTGGAGCTGAAGGATCATATTCGGCTTAATCAAAATATAATCATGGCTTTCGTGGATCGTATTAAGTACATCCCTATAGCCGGCAATTTCCTTCTCATTTCTGGTTTTAGGTGTGGTCTTGTCCTTTACGATTGCTTTCAACCTGTCATCAGAAGTGTAAATCCCCTCAATTTTATTGGATGCTTCGGTACTCTGAATCTTGGCAATCTCTACAAGCCGCGTTAATGTATCAGCCTTCGCTTCTATAAAAAGAGACTGTTCTCCTTTAAACTCATGGATCTGCGTGAGCAATGCAACTATTTCAGGGGTTATAAGCTTTTCCCATTTTTTACTGTAATCAAAATTCCTCATATCAATATCCTCATTTAACCATCAATTTACTCATAAACCAACAAAATGATGTGGTTAAATGATATCATTCATCATACTCATTGTCAACGTTAACTACATCATTTTGCCCAAAATGATGTAGTTAACACAGTTAATGATGCAGTTAAAATGTATGGCATAAAAAATCATACTCAGCGTCAATCAAAAAATCCCTGCCGGTCGCACACCAAGCGATTAGCAGGGATTTCATATGTTATTCTATTTCTATACACTTTTTGAGAAAAAACGAGTATATCAGCTCGTGACCTTGCGGCTTGCCGAGAGCGGAAGTCGCGGCACGCATATAGAGGTCGAGCTGTGGCTTGTAGTTCTCTTTGAGCCACGCTTCGTCTCTATGATCGGTTTTGTAATCAAGTACGACCACTTTACCGTCTTCCTCAAAGAGACAATCGATAACGCCCTGCACGGGGATCAGGGTCTGCGAGTCTCCGTAGAGTTCGCTGTCGATCTCGGATGCGGGGATCCCGGTGATAAAAGGCTGCTCTCTTCGCAGTGTCTTGCTCTGCGAAGCGGCATTGAGTCTCGCATAAACGGGCGAAGCAATGAAGCCCTCTATATCGTCTCTCATTATCGCATCCTTTTCCTCGGTGCTCAGCACACCGCGTTCCTCGAGATCAGCGAGGTACGCTTCGATCCCTTCCTTACTCAGATCAAAAGGAAGGAACCGGAGCACTCTATGTAACAGTGTACCATAATCCGCGCCGGTGAACGAGGCACTTCTAACTCCTTTTTTCTTCAAATCCGCAACCCGGGTCTCTCCTTGCTCATCACCGGTCTTACGGGCGGATTCTCCTATATTTCCGGGTTCACCCGGGTCTTTCGTCAGCTCGTCCTTATCATGGGTGAGAGCAGATTCCCGAACTTCTTCGATGTGTTTCTTCTTTATATCCGAAACAGACAGCTTCGCGGGGATCTTGGCGAGGTCGCTGTAAGGGTAGCTGTATTCCAGCTGCGCGATCATATCGCGTGCCTCCCCTGTTTCCTCATCGCATGTCGCATTCTTATAATACTCAAGGAAGTCTTCCTCCCCAACTTCATGCTTTGTTTCTTCTTTTTGAGTATCTGATAATTCAAGATCCTTTATCTCGTCTGCGGTTACAGACTTCACTTCAAAGTGTTCCGGGTTTGCAAGAGCCACAGGGCCCACGATATCGAGCCAGCTCTTAGCCGAAGCGATATAGCTGTAAGGGTACGGATTACCTCCCTTGCAGCCCTCGGCCTCGTCCTCCCAGAGCGACACGTCCCTTCCGCTCTTGTCCGATCCTATAAGGAAGAGTCTCTCCCTCGCACGGGTCATGGCCACGTAGAGGAGTCTGAGCTCCTCACCCTTCATGTCGAGAGTCATGCGCTTTCTTACAACCTGCTTATCAAGCGTCTTCGTCTTGATCTTTCTCTCGGGATCGATCGCCACGGGCCAGATCCCGAAGTCTGAGTTCAGGATGATCGATTCTTGAGCGTCAAGCTCCTTCATCTCTCTGTTCATGCCGCCCACGATGACGTAAGGGAATTCGAGTCCCTTACTCTTATGTACCGTCATGAGCACGACCGCATTCTCCGAATCGGCAGGTGCGCTCTCGTCAAGGTCCTGCTCGGTGCTCCTGAGCTGATCCACGTACCTGACGAAGCTGAAAAGCCCCGAGTACGAGCTGTTCTCGAAATCGTTGGCATACGAGATGAGCAGGTCAAGGTTCGCTGTCCTCACCTCGGCACCGGGAAGTGCCCGGCAAAATGCGTAGAACCCCGTGAGATCATATATGCGTGAAATGCACTCTCCGAGATCCCTGCAGAGGTTCATGCCCCGGATCTCATCGTAGATCGCGAAGAACCGCACGAGCTTCTCTCGGATCGCGGGGTCGCTGCCGCTCTCTGCGTACTTGCGAGCGGCGTCGTAGAACATGATGTCCGCACCCGCTTCGATCCTGATCCGGGCCAGCTCCTCGTTCTCAAAACCGCCAATCGGCGAGGCGAGCGCCCCGACGAAGGGCACATCGCGCGCGGGGTTGTCGATGATCTTGAGGTAGTCGAGCATCGTCCTGATCTCGAAGGTCGTGAGGAATCCCGTCTTTTCAGCGGTCACGACCGGGATGCCGGCCTCCTCGAAGACGCTCTTGTACTTGCTGATGTTGCTCCTCGTTCTGATCAGGACCGCGATCCCCTTGTAGGAGCCGGTCTCTTCCATGATCCTCTTGGCGATGGATGCCGCGTATATCGCTTCGCTCTCCACGCCGCCCTCGATCACTGCGAGCTCGGTCTTAAAGCACGGTGCTTCCTTCTGCGCGTCGGTTCCGGGCTTGAGTGCGGCTTCGTCATCATATGCGATGCCGCCGATCTCCTTCCTCATGGCACTGTAGAAGACATCGTTCGTACTGTCAAGCACGCAGGAGAAGCTGCGGTAATTGCTGTCGAGTACGACCACCTTGCCCTCGGAAGGGTTCTTCCTGTAGAGCTCGCACCTGCGCATGAAGAGCTCGGGCTTGGCCATACGGAATTTGTAGATGCTCTGCTTGACGTCCCCAACCATGAACGTGTAAGGCACCTGCGAGGAAGGGCCCGCGAGAGCGTTCGCGATCTCCTCCTGGATGTCGTTGCTGTCCTGATACTCGTCGATAAAGATCCTGTCGAAACGCTTCCTGAGAACAAGCGCACGCGGCGATGCAACAAGCTTGCCGTTCTCGTCCTTCTCTGTGAGGATCTCGAGCGCGTAGTGCGCTATATCGTCAAACCCGAAGGTATTGGTCTCGATCTTCTTCGCCTTCAGTCTCTCGAGGTATTCACGTGTGAGCGAGATGAGTGCCCGAGACGCCGCGCATGCGGTGTTGTGAGCGTACAGAAGCTCCTCGGGCTCCGCGAAGAAGAAATCGGAGGCGAGTTTTTCAACATCTTTCTTATAAGCGTCGCGCTTGGCTTTAATACTGCCGGCGAGGTCCTTGTCATATTCGTTTTCAAGAGATGCCTTCGGAGGGAGCTTGTCAAACTTGCCATCGAGAGCGGCCTTCATGGTCTCGTAATCCTCCGCGCCCGCCATACTTCCGGCGAGCTGGGCGTCACTCATAAACGTGTCTTCATACTTTTCGAAACCGAGCCTGCGGGCATCGGCGGCGAGCCTCTCCGCTCTGATCCTGATCCCGTTCAGGATCTCCTTCGAATACTCCAGCGCGAAGCGCACGTTCTCGGAACTGAGGAACTCCTCGAGATCCAGAGGCTCCGCTTTCGCGAACTCGCTCTCGAGCCATGCGTCGGGGTCCGGATGCGCCTGCGCGCACACAGCGAGCTTCTTGATGAGATCCTCGATCCCCGCGTCGTTCTTCGAGCCCGTATAACACTCGATGAAATCGAGGAAGTCTTTTCCGGCTTCGTCGTAGCGGTCCTCGATGAGCTCCTTGATCACATCAGCGCTTATGAGCTTGAGTTCGGGTTCGCTGCCGATACGGAACGCGGGATCGACGTCCACACTGCCGTAGAACTCCCTGAGGACGCTCTGACAAAAGCTGTCTATCGTACAGATCTGCGCGCCGTACAGAAGCATCTGCTGGCGCAGGAGTCTCTTGTTGTCGGGCTCGCTGTCAAGCGCCTCACGGATCTTGGTGGCGAGTCGCTCACGCATCTCGGCCGCTGCCGCTCTGGTGAAGGTCATGACAAGAAGACGGTCAACATCCGTACCGTCCGGTGCGCTTATGAGCCTGAAGATCTTCTCGACGAGGACACTGGTCTTGCCTGCGCCCGCTGCTGCGAGCACCTCCATGTTCTCCCCGCCCGATTCAAGTATCTCAAGCTGTTTGGGACTCCACCTTTTTTCCGACATATCTTCTTCCTCTTGACATGTGTTTTTTCGTATCAGACCACATTTTTACCATCTGTTATATTCCCGATAATTCACATGCTTTTTTGTTTCCCTTTACAACAATCTATATTCCGGCATTTTCCACAATTGCCCGGGGTGCTGTGATCGTTATATCGGTTTACTTGTATATAACACTATTCCCTTTGGTTTTTTGTTTATTCTTTTGTTTTTCTCTTGTTTTGTTCTTCAGCCTTGCTTCTGATTTTTTCCATGATTTCACTGTCCGGAAGCTTCTCTATAAATCGGTATCCGTCTCCCATCCTGGGGTCAAATCCGCAGATCCCGCTGTAGGTGCAGTACTCGCATGCCGACTTCTTGTCGCCGTATCTGTACGGGTCGCGCTTGATCCTTCCCTTTCGGATGTCTGCGGCACAGTTTCTGAAGAGGCTGTCGACGTGCCCGAAGACCATCTCGAACTGCTCCTCTCCCAAAACCTTGGACTTTGCGTCAAGCGACGACTCCTTGGTGGTCCTGACGCTGACAACCGAAGACTTGTAGGACGATGCGAGCGTATCCTCTTCACCGCCACCGTCGAAGCCCCTGTCGAGACAGATGAGCTTGGCAGCCTCCCTGTCCGAAGGTCCTTTAAGCTTCTGTTCCTCCATCTTCCTTCTGAAGAGGTCCTCGTCGCTCATCTCCGGATTCCCCTCAATAACGGGATCATCGATCTTGTAGTAATAGGCGCCCGCGATCCCCGCATCCCTCACGATGCTCTCACGCGCCACCTTGGCGTAGAGCGCGAGCTGAACCTGCAGTCCGTGGTAGAGGAGATTGAGGTCAAACTCACGGTTCCCCGTCTTGTAATCGATGACTCGCAGGAATGTCCTGCCCTTCCTCTTTGCGACATCGATCCTGTCGATCTTACCCGAAAGGTTCATGAACTCGTCAGCCACCCTGAAGCTCTTCTCGAAGTAAGTCGGCTCAAAGCTTCCGGCCCTGATCTGCGCTTCGATCGTCTTGACCGTGAAGGCAAGCACCTTCTCGACGCGTGTCCTGACGTAGCGGTTCCGCGCGTTGTCATCGATCAGCTCGCCGTACTCTCCGGCGGCCAGTCGCGAAGCCTCTGCCACCATCCCGCTCCTTGCCTCGTCACCGACCTCGTCGTGCCACGTGTGCCCGCTCGCCTTTAGGAGTCCTCCGTAGAGTTCGAGCGCTTTGTGGTATATGTTTCCGATCTCGATGCTTCCGATCGAGAACTCCTGCTCATCCTCACATCTCAGGCCGTACTTAATGAAGTATGAATAAGCGCAGGCCGCGTAATTCTCTAGCGATGTAACGCTTCCGACTATCACGTCGCCGTAGATCTTCTCGGCCGTTTCGGGCGTGATGTCAGTTCCGCCCGTTTTGTAGAATGCTCCCTCGAGCACCTTCTCAAAGACCTCGGGCGAATCCTTCCTGAAGGACTCGAGCACCGCAAGTTCGGTCTGCGAGAGGTCGATCTTCTTCTCCCTGACCAGACGCGCGAAGAACGCCTCTCCTCCGTCGGCTCCGACAGCGACCTCGGGGCTGTCCTTCCTGACCTTGGTCTCTTTGATGTTATCAAATACCTTCGCTACCGACCCGAGAACATAGGCCGGGCGTATCTTAACGTCTCCGTCCGTACCCTCGTGATAGCTCAGGAAAAGCTTCCGGGACGGCTTTGAAAGACAGAGATACAGGTAGAACTCGTTACTCAGCAGAGCCTGCCTGCGTGTGGGCGAAAGCGTGATGTTGCTGCCCGCGAGCAGGTCTCTCTCCGACTCGGAAAGTATGCCGCTCGCCCCGCTCTTCATAGGGATGACGTTGTCGCCGAGCCCCATCACAAAGAGCGCCTTTACATCCGCGATCCTGCTTCGCTCGATGTCTCCGATCATGATGCAGTCCGACGAAGGAGGCAGGAGCGCAAGCTCCTGACGCGAGAATCCCGTGTCGAGAATATCCCCGAACTCCTTAAGGGTGATAACGTCCGCTCCGAGCAGGCTGTCCGCATGCTCAAACACTGCCTCGATCGATTCGAAGAGCTGTGCGTCTTCACGTGCCGCGAGTCGCTCCTCCGCAACTGTCGATGTCTGCAGCTGCTCAACCCTCTGCTCGAGCTTCTCCTTCACCGCGCACTTCTCGAGGAGCTCAAGGAGCGCCCCGAGTCTCTCCCTGACGGTCGACTTCTTCGACGCGAGCACCTTCACGCACGGCTCGAGGAGGGACACCACCGTCTCCCTTTTACTGTTTATCTCTTCCAGATCTGTCTGATAACGCCTATAAACACTGCCGGTCCATTCCTTCTTCCACCGGCTTGCCCCGCGGATCCCACGACCGCGCACAAAGTTCTCGACATTCTCCATGCCGACGCGTATGTCGGCGGGAAGCGCCTTTATGAAACGGAACACGCTCTCGTAGGAGTAATCGGAGATCGCAACGCTTATAGCCGCGCGTATCATCTCGACCGGCTCCGTTCCGAGTATGTTCTTTTTTGAATCAAGGAAGTAGGGGATCCCGGCCTTCTCGAAGCTTCTCGCCACCGTGGCCGACAGTCCCTGCATGTCCGCGATCACAACCGCCATGTCTTTGTAGTGAAGCTTGTCTTCACGAACGAGACGCTTAATCCCGTTGATCACGAAAGCAGTCTCGACATCGGAGTTCTCGCAGGATGCGATCACGATACCGTCGTGCCCGTCTCTCTTGCTGTAGGGGTAGCGGAACACGTTCTTCTCGAGATGCGCGAGCACTTCGCTCTCATAGCGGACACCCGGAGTATCCGCACAGTCCATGATGACCTTGTGACCCGTGAGTCCGGCGAGCTCCGTGAGCTTGTCGATAGTCTCCTGACTGAGTGCGAACATGGAATCCCTTGCACGTGAAGGATCAAGCCCCGGATCGACAGTAACGTTGAAATGCACGTCGCAGGCAGCCCGCATCAGGCTCTCAAGGAGTCTGTACTGCGGAGCGGTGAAACCCGTGAACCCGTCAAAAGCGAGGACGCTGCCTCTGACAACATCGGATTGTCCGACCACACTCGCTAGCAGGTCGAGCAGCTCCTCGTTCATCACGAAGCGCTCCTTGATGAAGTCCCTGAAGCCTCTGAAGACCGCACGAACATCAGACAGCTTGGCGCGGAGCCTGTCGCTCTCGCCCGCTGCCTCGAGCATCTTCCCGATTGTTTCGTCATCTATTCCGTACTGATAGAATTCGCAGATCAGCGATTTGAGTTCTTCGATAAAGCCCTGTCTCCGCACAAGTCCCGCGTAGACAGAAAGCTTGTCCGCGATATCGAGCGCGCCCTTCTTCACGATCATGCTCTTGCCCGTATCATCAAGCACGAGAGGTATCTTGCGTCCCTGCTCGTCAAACACGCGGTACGCGAGGCGCATGAAGCTGAGCACGTCCGCATTCATGATCGTATGGCCGGGGTGCGCCGCGATGAGCTGCGCCGTAGCCTGCATACTCACCTGCTCAGGCACTATAAGAAGGACGTTCCGCGTGACGGACGCGGACGCTTCTTTTATGACCGTCTGCAGAAGGCGGTGTGACTTGCCGCTGCCTGCCGGACCGAGGTGTAAGTACAGAGACATATATTCCTCCTATTAATCCTCATCATGAAAGAATTCATACACGGACGTCGCAGCCGCCTCCGTCATCCCTTCGACGTCGCAGATCGTCTGCAGATCTGCCTCGCGCAGCGCCTCCAGCGATCCGAAGGCTTTGAGCAGCGCGCGCCGCCTCTTGGGTCCTATGCCCGGGATGTCATCGAGGATCGAGCGCGTCTGTGCCCGCGAGCGAAGCTCCCTGTGATATTCGATCGCGAAGCGGTGTGTCTCGTCCTGGATACGCGTGATCAGCATGAACGCCGCACTCCTGAGTCCGATCGGTACTTCGACTCCGTCGCAGTAAAGTCCGCGCGTCCTGTGATGGTCGTCCTTCACGAGTCCGCAGACGCGGATATCGAGTCCGAGCTCTTCCATGACCTCGAGCGCCACGTTCACCTGTCCTCTTCCGCCGTCCATCAGGATAAGGTCCGGGAAGTCACTGAACGAATCATCCCCGTCCGCGATCCTCTCGCGATGAGTGAGCCTCCTGCGAAGCACCTCAGCGAGTGACGCGTAGTCATCGGGTCCCTTCACCGTTCTGATCCTGAACTTGCGGTAGTCGCTCTTCTTGGGCTTGCCGTTCTCGTGAACTACCATCGATCCTACCGACTCGAAACCGCTCGTGTTCGAGATATCGTAGGATTCGATACGTCGCGGCGGTTCGATGTCGAGGAGTGATGCGAGCTCCCTGAGCGCGTCCATCGCGCCCTCGTGTTCGCTCTCGAGCCTCTCGCGGTCCTTCTCGAGGACCATCTTTGCATTGTCCGAAGCGAGTCTGACGAGTCCTTCTTTATCGCCCCTTGCGGGTACCTTGAGGGTAACCTTGTACCCCGTCAGTGAACATAGGAATTCTTCGAGTGCTTCCTTGTCATCCGGTTCGTTCGGAAGCAGGATCACACCCGGGATGTTGGGGTTGCCCGTATAAAACTGCTTTATAAACGTTCCGAGGAGCGACTCCGGTGTCTCGTCACCTGCCTCGGTGAGATAGAAATGCTCGCGTCCCGTCATCTTGCCCTTGCGGATGAAGAAGACCTGCGCCACAGCCCTGTCGTCCTTGACCGCGATACCGATAACGTCGCGGTCGCCCTCGTCGGAGGCCGTGATCTTCTGGGATCTGCCGACTCTTTCGACATCGGCGATCAGGTCACGGAGCTTGGCTGCCTTCTCGAATTCGAGATTGTCCGAGGCTTCCTTCATCTCCTCCTTGAGCTTGCGCTTCACGGGAGCGATATTGCCCGACAGGAATTCGATCACGTTCTTTACGAGCGCAGCATACTCTTCGTCACTCACAAGTCCCGCGCACGGAGCCTTACACTTGTGAACGTCGTGGTACAGGCACGGCTTGATATGGACGCCCTTCTCGATGGTCTGCCTGCAGGGGCGGAGCCCGTAGAGGTTGTCAAGGAGCGTCAGCGCGTTCTTGGCAGCACCGACATCGGTGTAGGGTCCGAAGTAACGCGACCCGTCTTTCTTGACATTGTGTGTGAGGAATGCGCGCGGATAGTCCTCCCCGATCGTCACCTTGATGAAGGGGTAGGACTTGTCATCCATAAGCATTGTGTTGTACTTGGGTCTGTTTTCTTTGATGAGATTGCATTCGAGGACGAGTGCCTCAACCTCGCTGTCCACCACGATATACTCGAAGTGGTCGATAAGAGATATCATGCGCTCGATCTTGGGTGAGCGCACCCTTTTCTGGAAATACTGACGAACGCGATTCTTCAGACTGATCGCTTTTCCGACATAGATGATGTTGCCGGGGGCATCATGCATGATATAGACCCCGGGCTTGTCCGGAAGCTTTTTTAATTCCTCGTTGATATCAAACATGCCGCTCCCCTATCACACTGATGTGTTCTTACTCTTCAAACTCGACGGAGACGAAGTAACCTCTTTCGTCCCTCTTAATATCACGTACCACGCCGTTTTTCGACTTGATGCGCTCGGAGAACTTGTAGTTCCCGGACATCGCAACGGCCGGTACGATGATGTAATAGTAGAACGCAACCGTGTTGCGCTCCACTATCTCCACCTGCTGCCCGATCTCAACCTGACCGGGACGTTCCATTTTGAATTCTTCTGTTCTCAGAAGGTGCACCTTCTCTCTATGCTACTTAACCGAACCTGTAACAGTCTCGTTTTCTTCAACGCTTATGCTATTCCGTCTTCTGTTCCGGTGCTTCCGAAACTTCTTTTTCAGTTGTTTCAGCAGTGTCACTTACAGCACTTTCGGGTACTGCAGCGCTCCCGGCATCACTTACAGCCTCTGCCGGTTTAACATCTTCCGCAACTCTATCGGATGATCCTGCTGTTCTCGCAGCAACAGCCTGCTCGTAAAGCTCCATGAACTGCTTGCCTGTGATAGTCTCTTTTTCACTGAGGTAAGCCGCGATCTTGTCGAGCACGTCCCTGTTCTCCTCAAGGAGCTTGACTGCCTTGGCATGGCACTCTTCAAGGAGTTCCATGACCTCATGGTCTATCTCGCTGACGGTATCCTGTCCGCAGTTCATAACGGGACGACCGTCAAGGTACCTGTGCTCGATCGACTCGAGAGCGATGAGTCCGAACTTCTTGGACATACCGTACTGTGTGACCATGGCACGAGCGATCGATGTAGCTTTCTCTATATCGCTTGCGGCACCCGTCGTGATGGAGCCGAACACAACCTCTTCAGCCGCACGTCCGCCGTACAGTGTAACAAGGCGGGCTCTGAGTTCGTCGGCACTCTGGAGGTACTTCTCCTCCTCGGGAACCTGCATTACGTAGCCGAGAGATCCCATGGTTCTGGGTACGATCGTGATCTTCTGAACGGGCTCGGCCTTCTTCTCGAGCGCTGTGATGAGCGCGTGACCTGTCTCGTGGTATGCAACGATCTTCTTCTCTTCGGGACTTAAGACTCTGTCCTTCTTCTCTTTACCTGCGATAACTACCTCGACGGATTCCATGAGGTCTGCCTGGCAAACGGCGTTACGTCCGTTCTTGACTGCGAGGATCGCAGCTTCGTTTATGATATTGGCGAGATCGGAGCCGACAGCACCCGAGGTGGCAAGTCCGATCTCTTCAAGGTTGACCGAATCGTCAAGATTGACATGTGCTGCATGAACCTTGAGGACCTCGACACGACCCTTAAGGTCGGGCTTCTCAACGATGATCCTGCGGTCGAAACGACCGGGACGGAGAAGTGCCTTGTCGAGGACTTCGGGACGGTTAGTCGCCGCGAGGATAACGATACCCTTGGAGGTGTCGAATCCGTCCATCTCCGCAAGGAGCTGGTTGAGCGTCTGCTCACGCTCGTCGTTGCCGCCGCCGTACTGTGAATCCCTGCTCTTACCGATCGCGTCGATCTCGTCGATGAACACGATACAGGGAGCCTGGGACTGTGCCTGCTTAAAGAGGTCTCTCACTCGGGAAGCACCGACGCCGACGAACATCTCGACGAAAGCGGAACCCGCAAGTGAGAAGAAAGGAACATGTGCCTCGCCGGCAACTGCCTTGGCGAGAAGTGTCTTACCTGTTCCGGGAGGTCCGACGAGGAGCGCACCCTTAGGGAGTCTCGCGCCGATCCTCTGGTACTTGCCGGGATTGTGAAGGAAATCAACGAGCTCGTAGATAGAATCCTTGGCCTCGTCCTGTCCCGCAACGTCCTTGAAGAAGACGCCCGTGTCCTTCTCTACTTCGTAGAGCTTGGCATTGCTCTTGCCGACGCCCATCAGTCCGCCGCCACCGCTCTTGGTGATCGTCCTCATGAAGAAGTACATCAGGATGTAGATGATGATGAAGGGGAGTCCGTAGGCAAGGATGATATCGAATATCGTGGTGCCCGTGTCGACGATCTCACCCTGGAAGGTGACACCCGACTCGTACAACTTGTCGATAAGGTTGAAGTCGTCAAGCGTACCGGTGTAGAAGGTCACGCTCTCGTACGGGTTGTCCGTAGCGCCCTTCTTGGTGAACTCGATCTTCTCCTGCTTGATGTAGACTCTGTCAACCAGGTTCTGCTCGACTGCCTTAAGGAAGACATCGTAAGAAACCTCCTGCTGCAGAGCAGACTGAAGGTTCTTGGTAATCTGGCTGAAGAAAAGGATAAGAACGACCGTTACGCCCACACACATCAGAATAAGACGGCTGTTGGGCTTGCCATCGTTCTTGTTGTCTTTGTTTCCTCTGTAATCGCTCATTTATATGGTCCTATCCCCCATGAGACGAACTCACGAGTGTTTATTTCTTGCATCTCTTTGTACCGGTTTTACGCGACGCGTTCTCCGCCGTACGCCTTAGCGAAGCGACAGACTCTTGCGAGTTACGAAACGCCACTTTCAGCATAAGAGTATATCACATTAGGGATTAAAATAGAAGCGAACGAAAAGTGAAGAAAACGTGAATTAAAGATAAAGAAAATACGGGACTGACGTCCCGTAAATTGTTACCCAAAGTGCCGTCTCCCGATCTTTGACTCCTAGCCCGAGCTAGGTGGGTAACCTCAATTAAGCTTCTGTCTTCCACTAGCTCGGCGGCCTGACATAGACTTAAAAATATTGGAATCCCTTTTAAAGTAATGTAGGTTCAAAAATTCGGGAATGTCGCACACCCCAGGATATTGACTGTTCGGTTTTTTGATGTCTCTATACTACCATATTTTCTAAATAATCGCAAGTGTTTTTTGCAGATTACAGAAAAATATTTTGCCGTGTTCAGAATTTTCAAAATATTCGCGATCAATTCAACAATTGTGTATACTAAACTCACATGTACGATGATCTCTGTTTTTATGGACGCTCCGAGAGCCCTGTTAGAGCGACTTCCGGGGCTCAGGCCTGTTTCTCGTCCAGGATCCCGAATACAAATGTGAACGCCGTGCCCTTTCCGAGCTCGCTCTCAACCCTCACGGTACCGTTGTGTTTCTCGCAGATATACTTGGCGATCGCGAGTCCGAGACCCGATCCCTTTTCATTTTCAAGAAGACGTGACTTGTAGAACTTCTCGAAAATGTTGGGCAACTCTTCGGGCGCGATCCCGACACCCTCGTCGCGGATCGTTATCTCAACACCGCCGGCACACTTGACGTCCACATGGATCGTCGAGCCTTCGGGTGAGAACTTGAGTGCGTTATCAAAGACTACCATGAACATCTGGCGCAGGCGTCCGTAGTCACCCATGACCATGCAGGGTTCGTCGAACTGACCCGAAGGACTGATCGAGATACCCTTGTCCGCTGCGATCGCACCGACTCCGCCCACGGCATCCTCAAGGATCTGTGTAAGGCTGACGAGTTCCTTCTCGATACGGAAGTTCGGGTTCTGCATCTTGGAGAGTGTGAGGAGGTCACCGACCAGGCGTTCCATGTTGGAGCATTCGCGAAGGATGCGTCCGTAGTAGTCCTCCTGCTCTTCCTTCGTGGTAACGACGCCGTCCACAAGGCTTTCGGCATATGCGCGGACAACAGTGATGGGAGTCCTCAGCTCATGCGAAACGTTGGCAAAGAAGTCGAGCCTCATCTGCTCCATGTTCTTGCGCTCTTCCTCGTTCTCAAGGAGCTTGTCGGAGAGCATATCTATACTTTCGGCCATCTCGCCGATCTCGTCGTGACGTTTGATACCGGTCTTGAGCTTGTAGTTACCTTCGATCATGTCCCTGGTCATGAGCCTCATCTGTCTGACGGGCTCCGTGATCCTTCGTGCGAAGATGAAAGCGATCAGACCGCTGACAAGAAGTGCCATGATCGAGCTGACAAAGATGATCCGGCTTGTGTTCCTGATCGTGTCGTCGAGATCCTCAAGTGTTTCGATCGATACGAGCACGCCCACAATGTCGCTGTCCGTGCCCCTGACCGGCGTCCCGACAACGAGTGCGGTCGCCTTGTGGATCTCACTGTAGAAGACCGAAGCTTCCTGCTTGCCTTCTTTTGCTTTCTCAATGACTTCGAGATATTCTTCCTGATCGGTAGCGAGCTGCATGTCCACTCCCAGGAGCTCACCGTCCACTCCGAGCTCGTCCTGCTTCTCACTGACGAGCCAAATCTCCGCAGATTC
This sequence comes from Lachnospiraceae bacterium, assembly GCA_017427685.1. Lineage (GTDB taxonomy): Bacteria > Bacillota > Clostridia > Lachnospirales > Lachnospiraceae > RUG11977. The sequence continues at coordinate 56,831 of JAFRSH010000005.1, forward strand.
AAAGGAGTTGTAGATCTCGAGGAACTGCATGAGGGCCTCGAAATCGCCGTACATGATGGTGTCGGCAAGTCTGTCGGCTATCTGGTCGGAGACATGACAAAGAGACTCCTGTCTGCTGCGCTGGGTTGCTGTGGTGTAGAGTCTGACGAACACGATCCCGAGAAGAAGTGCAGAAAACACCGTCAGTGCCGAGAAGGCACCGAACACCTTGTAGAATATGTTGTTGAATCTGCCGAAAATGTTCTTCATCTTATTCTTTTATCTCGAATTTATAACCAACGCCCCAAACCGTGCTGACCTCCCACTCGGGATGAGGAACAGCGTCGATCTTGGCGCGGAGACGCTTGATGTGCGAGTCGACTGTCCTGTTGTCGCCGTAGTAGTCGTAGCCCCAGAGACTGTCGAGGAGGTTGTCTCTCGTGAAGACCTTGTTGGGGTTCTTGGCGAGGATCCACATGGTCTCGATCTCTTTCTTGGTGAGGTTGATCCTGGTATCACCGATAGTGAGCGAGTACTCGGCGAGCGAGAGCTTCATGGTTCCGATGGTCATGCAGTCCTCTTCGGGCTTCTCTGTCTTGGTCATACGACGGAGTACCGCACGGACACGTGCCATAACCTCGTTGGGGCTGAAGGGCTTGAGGATGTAGTCATCGGCTCCGATATCGAGACCCATGATCTTCTCAAAGTCCTCACCTCTGGCTGTCACAAGGATGACCGGTGTGTCGGAGACTTCTCTGATCTCACGGCAGACAGCGTAGCCGTCTTTCTTCGGCATCATGACATCGAGGAGAACGCAAGCGGGCTTGTACTCCTTGAACTTGATGAGCGCTTCGTCGCCGTCGGCGGCGATAACGGGCTCGTAGCCCTCCTTACGTGCGTAGTTCGCAAGAACTCCCGTGATATCGGGGTTATCGTCTGCGATCAGAATGTAATCCATGAGTCCCTCCTTGTAAGGTAAAAAGAAAAGAATGACCGACCCGATTCGCGCGGGACGGCCATCCGTAATCTCCTAAGTACATTCAGACGGTCACTTTCCTGCAACCGGAGCCGTAGCAACATTAGCTACGGGAGTAACCGTAGGGGTAGGTGTAACGATACCCTGATCGGGTGCCGTTGTAACGTCCTCTTCGGTAATGGTATTTGATTCCTGAGCGTCTGTGTTACTCATGTCCGAAAGAAGCTCTTCCAGACTTCTCCTGCCGATCCTGTAGTCCTCGTAGTCATCTGCCGAAAGGACTATAACACGGCAAACATCAGAGTCGCCGTTGTCGATCATGCCGTGTACATCCACGGAGCCGATGCTCTGTGCACGTACCGTGCCGGCTGAGGAGATAGTTGCGATCGAGGTGTCATCAGACCAATAGATGGGCTTCTCGACCGTGTTCTTGGGGATCACGAGAGGATAGATCCTCTTCGCGGTACCCTCTTTAAGCACAAGTTTCTTAGAAGTAAACCTAATGCTTACAGCTGCGGGTCCTATATGAACATCGCACTGCAGAGTGGATACGACCGAACCGTTTTCGATGACAAGTGCGGTTACTACCGCGTCACCGCAGTTCCTTCCTACTAACTTACCTGTGTTGGACACTGTTACGATCGATGTATCGCTCGAGCGAAAGATAACGGAGCGACCGTCAAGATTGTAAACCCTGAGTCTGTAGATGCCGTCAACCGTTACATCACATGATTCAAGATTAAGCTTGGGGTCTGTGTCCGCTGCCTTTGCCTCAACTCCGCTGACCATGAAAATACACAACCCGAAGAAAAGCGCGAATCCAAGAACTCTTATGAAGTTGTTCTTAAGTTGCTTCATCATTCGATCCTCCGGTGTAAATCCATGCGTCACATCCTGCCCTCAGTTTACCTGCAATCTTTGTCACATGTTTGTCATAAAAGGATCTGTTTTGTGAATTCAACGGTCATTCAAAAGTCCCGTAGGTCAGTGTCACGGATCAACCTTCTCAGGCTTCTCAACCTCAACAACAGCGGTCTTCTTCATGGGGATACGGCAGTTCTTGTTGTTACCGAACTCAACGACGAGTACTTCGTCCATAACATCGATGACCACGCCGTAGAAGCCGCTTGTGGTAAGGATGCTGTCACCTACAGCGATCGACTCGATAAGTGCTGCCTGCTGCTTCTGCTGCTTCTTCTGGGGTCTGATTGCCATGAAATAGAAAACACCGCCGAGAATTACGACGTAAACCACGATCATGATCCAAGAACCTGCTCCCGCAGTCTGGTCTGCTGCAGCGGTTGCTGCTCCGTCAAGTAAAAAATTAAACATAAAAACCTCCAAAAAATCTCTATCTTACACCACATACCGCATGTCAAGCCTTAGGGCTTTAACGCTTATGTTAATGTCTTATGGTACCCCTGCCTTCGTTTGTCTGTGCAGGTCGTCCCGAGATCGGGATCACTCTTCTCCCCGTTCCATCGACTCGAGTAAACTATTCTTGAACTCCTTATACCTGCCCTCTTCGATCGCGTCACGGATCTGCTTCATGAGGTTGTTGTAGAAGTAAAGGTTGTGCATGACCATCAGCCTGCATCCGAGCATCTCGCCGCTCTTTAAGAGGTGGCGCACATAAGCGCGCGAATGGTTCCTGCATGTGGGACAGTCGCAGCCCTCTTCGATGGGTCTGTCGTCGGTCTCGTAGCGTGCGTTCAGGAGATTGAGCTTCCCGAAGCGCGTGTAGGCATGACCGTGACGGCCGTTACGTGTGGGGTAAACACAGTCGAAGAAATCGACTCCCCTGTCAACTGCCTCGAGTATGTTGGCCGGAGTTCCGACACCCATCAGGTAGACGGGCTTGTCAGCGGGAAGCTCGGGAACAACGTGCTCGAGAACGTCGTACATCTGCTCATGCGTCTCGCCGACGGCGAGTCCGCCGATCGCATAACCGGGTAGGTCAAGCTCCCTGATGCGGCGCGCATGTTCGACTCTGATGTCGTTGTATATGCCACCCTGATTGATGCCGAAGAGCATCTGCTCGGGGTTAATGGTGTCTTCACGTGAGTTGAGCTCGCTCATCTTGATCTTGCAGCGTTCGAGCCATCTCGTGGTCCGGGCAACGGACTCGGTGATATAAGCCTTCTCGGCTGTGCTCGGAGGGCATTCGTCAAATGCCATCGCGATCGTCGAAGCGAGGTTCGACTGGATCTGCATGCTCTCCTCGGGGCCCATCTTGATGAGTCTTCCGTCTATGTGGGAGTTAAAGGTCACTCCCTCTTCTTTGATCCTGCGCAGTCCGGCAAGCGAGAAAACCTGAAATCCGCCGGAGTCGGTAAGGATCGGACCGTGCCAGTTCATGAACTTCTGAAGGCCGCCCATCTTCCTCACGACCTCGTCGCCGGGACGCACATGAAGGTGGTAGGTATTGCAAAGCTCGACCTGTGTGCCCAGCCCCGCAAGGTCAACCGAAGAAACGGCGCCCTTGATGGCAGCCACAGTTCCCACATTCATAAAAACCGGCGTTTCGATCGTACCGTGAACGGTCTCGAATCGGGCGCGCTTGGCGCCACCGTCTCTGCATAAGATACTGTACATGTCTATCCCCGCGGTCTGAATCATCCCGAACGGACGCGCCAAGCGTCACGTACGGTGCCATTAAACCGGTCGCATCCCACCCGAAGGCTCAAAAAGCGACACGCTACGATTATACTCAAGAAAGCCTTTTCCCGCAATACCCAACTTGAAAGAAAGGCCGCCGTGTTATACAATATTTCATGAATTCCATACCAGAAAGGATCATACATGCGAGACGATATTGATGATTCCCTGAGCGGGATCCTCGGAAAAAGAAGTAACTACACACTCGATGAGATAAAAGAAGCTCAGAAGAGGCGCAAGAAAGAAGGCGGCAACCTGATCGACAACCTTCGCAAGGTTACAGGCAGGAGTCTTCCGAATGCGTCTTACAGCCAGTCCCTCGACATCGGCAAGATGTGCGAGGACCGTGGCATCGACCTCGACAAGCGTCCTCCTTTTGAGCCTGTCCCCGTGAACAGCGATTCCGATTCCTCTGCGGCTTACTACGAGCAGCCCTCGTACTCGAGCATCAACGAGGCGATGGCGGATGCCCGGAAGCTCGAGAGCGAGATCGACTCATTTACCAAGGACATCGATCACGATTATAACGACGCTCCCGCCACACCTCCCGGACCCGAGAAGTTTAGCGGCCTTGCGGATGAGCTTATGACCACAGTCCTCGGTCAGCAGGCCTTCCTCAAGAAGCTTACGATCGCGTTCAAGCGCCCCTTCGTACTCTCACGCCCCGGCAAGCTTCCGGCCAACACGATCTACATCACGGGACCTGCCTACACGGGACGCCACTTCGCCCTTTCGACGGCTGTCAAGCTGATGGCTTCACGCGGGATCCTTCGCAACCCCGAAGTAACGGTGATCGACCTTTCGCTCTACCCTTCGGCCGGCGAAGAGAAGCTCTTCCTTCAGGACCTTTACTGTGCGCTCTCCTCGGAGAACGAGGTCATCCTGTTCGAGAACTTCGAGAACTGCCACATCTCCTTCCTTAACAATCTGTGTGATCTTGTTATGAAGGGTCAGTGCCAGCTTTCATCGCGCTACGTCCTCCAGAACGGTCAGCTTATCAACGTTGCGAACTCGCTCGCTCACGACGCGGTCGGAACCTTCGACGTTCAGGGCAAGTTCCTCGTGTTCATAAGCACCGGTTCCATCGAGAAGCTTGCGGACTGCTTCGGCGCTCCTTTTGTTAATTCGATTTCGGATATATGTGAAACAGACAGACTCAGCCGCGAGACGATCGCCCAGATCGCCCAGATCGAGATGAACAAGCTCAAAGAGCTCGCTTCGACACACCTTCACTTCAATCTTCAGGTTGCGGACGAGGTGGTCGATCACAGCGTTGCACAGAGTGATAAGAACGCAGGCCTCAGGGCCGTTCTCAAGTTCTACGAGGACTTCCTTGACGCACTGGTTCAGATCAGACTCGAGACAGACCTCCCCGAAGGTGCGGATATCCACCTCTACATGTCCGAAGACGGACGTGTCACAGCCGAAAGCGGCGGCGAAGCAACAGACCTCTTCGCATGCCTGCCCGCTACTTACACTACGGGTCTTGAGGCCGTTCGCGAAGAACTTAACAAGATCGTCGGACTCGCTTCCATCAAGGAGTACATCCTCGGTCTCGAGGAGTACTACCGCATCAAGAAGCGCAGGAGCGAGGAAGGCCTCAAGAGCAGCGATGTCAGCAAGCATATGATCTTCACGGGCAATCCCGGAACAGGCAAGACTACCATCGCGCGTATCATCAGCCGTTACCTCAAGGCGATCGGCGTACTCACGGGCGGACAGCTCGTCGAGGTATCGCGTGCCGACCTCGTCGGAAGGTATGTCGGACACACCGCGCCCCTCACAAATCAGGTCATCAAGTCGGCTATCGGCGGTGTACTCTTCATCGACGAGGCGTACAGCCTTTACCGCGGTACCGAGGATTCCTTCGGTCTCGAAGCTATCGACACACTCGTTAAGGGCATCGAGGACAACCGTGACAACCTGGTTGTTATCCTCGCCGGCTACAGCAACGAGATGGAAGAGTTCCTCTCCTCCAACTCCGGACTCAAGAGCCGTTTCCCGAACCTCATCAACTTCCCCGATTACACCGGCGAAGAGCTTGTTGCGATCGCGCACTCCATCGCAGCCGGCAAGGGTTACTCGATCGACGAAGGGGCGGACACTTCGCTTCTCTCCTACTTCAACGCAGTTCAGGCACTCCGTCCTTCGGATGCCGGTAACGGACGTCTCGCACGTAACAAGGTCGAGGAAGCGATCCTTAACCAGTCAAGACGTCTCGTGGCCGAACCCGACGGAGACCTCTCACTTCTGCTCTCGCAGGATTTTGATCTCAGCGATATAGCGGGAGACAAGATCTGAGGCGCAAGTGCCTATGTTCCACATCGTCTTCGTGTTTTGAACGAGAGTTTCCAAGCCTTTACGATCGACTTTTTTATTATCATATTGCTTATTACCATATTGCTTAAAAATCCTCGCCAAATATCAGCGGCGAGGATTTTTACTTATGAAAAACACTCCCCCGCCTCTGACTGAGACGAGGGAGTTTAAGTTTATCACATATGCGTTATTCTCAAGCTGAGAACTTGATAAGCTTGCCCACCTTGATGGTCTGCTGGAACGGTCCGTAAGGATCGTTGGTAAGTGTGAAGGTTACGCTGGTGATGAATGCTGTCTTGCCGTCTGCACCTGCCGAAGCATCAACGGAGGTGATGAGCGAAGGATCAAGCTTCTCGCCTTCAAGGTAGAAGTCGAAGAACTCAGCGATATTGGTGTTGTTCGCAGGACCGGAGATGTTCAGGGTCTCCTTCTTCTGGGTATAGGTTCCGACAAGAGCGTTGTCCTTAACCGTGATCACGCGTACAGGTGTGATCTGCTTGTTAACAACTGAGGATGTCTCACCGAGTGTGATGAGGTATGCCTTCAGTGTGTAGCGGCCCTTGCCGAGCTTCTTGCCTGCTGACACGGGATCGAATGTGATGAAGAACGGATTCGATGTGTCGATGTTCACACCCGAAGTGATGAACGACTCAGATCCGCCCTCAGGCTGGTACTGGATGGTCATCGCTACGATCTGTGTGCCTGCAGCCTTCGAGAAATCGGAAGCCTTAAGTGCTGCGGTAGGTGCCTTGTCAAGGATGTAACCTGTTGTCTCCATGAGGCAGAAGCCGTCGGATGTGATATTAACGTAAGCGTACGTCTCTTCATCCTTCTGCTTGCCGTTTGCAAGACCTGTGTCGATCGTGGTGTCACCCTCGATATCGAGAGTAGCTCTGTAAGTGGTAAGCTTGGTCTCGTCGAAAGGTACGTTACGTACGGTGAAGCTTACGGTACGTGTGAGGTTGTTGCCGTTGCTGACATCAGCCACAACGTTGTAGGTTGTGAGTGTGCCGAGGATCGAGCAGTCGTAGCCGTTAACAACGAGCTTGCCGTTCGAGAAGGAACCGAAGGATACGCTTACATCCTTCATCGAAGCTTCCTTCTGGGTGATGAAGAGAGGTTCGCTCTTCATCTCGGTACCGTACTGGTCCGTAACGACCGCATTGATCTCAAGAGAGTCGTTAACAAGCGGGTTGATGTTGAGCTTGTTCTTGTCAAGTGTAGCTGTAATAGCACTAGCCTTACGCTCGGGAGATACGGTGATCCTGATGCCGGGAAGCTCCTGATCGCCAACCTTGTACTTGATGTAGGTCTCACCTGTCTGGTTGGGGATAAGAAGGTCTCCGCCCGAAGCGCCCTTACCGCCGATCATAAGAACGCTCTCATTGACCGATGTAGCAACAGCACCGAGCTCCGAAGGAGTTTTGGTCGTGCCGTCCGAGTATGTGAAGAGTACTTCGAGTACGTAGCCGCTGTCGCCAACGCAGATAGTGGTGTTGGCCTTCTCGCCCTTCTTGAAGTAAACGGCGTCGCCGTCACCGCTGAGGGTGTAGGTTGTGTTCGAAACGGTAGGAAGCACTTTCTCGATACCTACGATGTTGCCTGTGGTTGTAACAGTGATCGGGTTGTAAGTAACGGGATCGTAATCTGTTGTAAGGGTAGCCTTGATTGTAACGGCCTTGCCCTTCTCGTAGATGTTGATGCTACGCGAAGACGTGTCAACATAACCGTTGGTGTCGCCTGCTGTAACAGTGAGCTCCACGCGGGAGTCAGCGAGTGTCTTTAAATCCTTAATGTTTGTGATATCAACACCGGTCGCATCGTAATAAATGAACTCGATATCAACGCTCTCATTGATAGTAGCTGTGTGAGTCTTGAGGGCGATGTTCTTGATCGACTTAACGGGATCGTTCGCATCTACCTTGATAGTCTTGAAGGAAGTCTCCTCCTCACCGAATACTACGTAGTATGTCTGATCCTGCTCGAGGTTCGAGAACATGGTGATGGTAGCTGTGTTGTCGGTAACCGAAACGCTCTTAACCTCACCATGGAAGTCAACTCTGGTGTTGGCGATCATGTAGTACATCTTCACGCTGTCCTTGGTGTAGGCGCTGGTGATCGAAGAACCGGTGAGCTTGAAAGCGTCAGCTGCGATCTGGGTAGCCTCGAGCTTAACGTCCTTCTTCTCTTCCTCTTTCTTCTCCTCTTCCTTCTTGTCATCGGTAACTGTGACTGCGAAGGACTTGAAAGCTGTAGTACCGCTGTACTTCTCGCTCATGTAGCTCTCAGCGGTAAGTGTAAAGGTACCTGCCTTGGTGAAGGTAACCTTGAACTTCCTGGTGCCTGCCTCAGCGATCTTAACGCCGTCGCCCGAAGCAACGAGACGACGAAGGTCGGTATCGCTGCCGCTCTTCCTTGTGAGGGAAACGGTCACGGAATCGTTAACCTTGAACTTGTCGCCGTCCTTGATGCCGCTGACAAGAAGTGTGCTTGCTGTAGCGTTCTTCTTGACTGTGACAACGATCGACTTGCTGAAGAGAAGATCGGAAGTCTTCTTCTTGAATACGTTGACAGTAACTGCTGCCTTACCGGGAGCAACTGCGTTCACACGGTCTTTCTTATCATCTGTAGAAACAACTGCGGGATCGCTGCTGTCAAGCTTGATGTCCATTGTCTTGCTGTCAAAGTTCTTGACGATCTTCTTTATGCTTGCGTAAGCGTAGTACTTTGCAGCCTTACCTGCAGCGGTTGTGCCCTTGCATCCGTCAACAAAGATGGTCTTCTTTGTCTTGGTGAGCGAAAGATCACTCGAAGCAGCAGATGCGGGAACCACACCGATCACAAGGATCAGTGCGAGAGCAACTGCGAGTACTTTGTAAAATCTCTTCATACAAAACCTCCTCTAAGATGCGGTCTGCCGATGCCCGGTGTAATAACACAGGGAGGTGGGACGGTTCGCCGCGGTTTCTCACCCGACACAAGAAGTGTCGGGAGTTCTTGAACCTTGCCTCAGGTCATCCTACCGGGAACCCTGCCCGAAAGAGAACGCCCTTGCAGTAGGCTTATAGCGTTATTATAACCATCACGCTATAAAAATACAATCATTTCGTGCCCCGAACGATCGGGCGGGTCACGAAAATGTCCTACCCGGCCGAGCTCAAACAGCACTATAATCGCGCTCTATGTCAGACGAAGAACAAAATAATGGCAATTATGTGAAAAATCATTATTTTTCTATTTGACAACGGAGAATCGCTGTTATATAATAACTTCTGCTGTTAAGACAGCTAGTCACTCAGAACCTTTATTCAATTGAATATTTGTGACATGCGGGTGTAGTTCAATGGTAGAACACCAGCCTTCCAAGCTGGACACGTGGGTTCGATTCCCATCACCCGCTTTATGCTTGCATAGCTATATGTGCCAGTAGCTCAGCTGGATAGAGCAACGGCCTTCTAAGCCGTGGGTCGGGGGTTCGAATCCCTTCTGGCACGTCCTTTTGTTTTTACGGAAGGAACGGATGTAGAGACTTGGCTTTCTTTACATGGTGGGTATGGCGCAGTTGGTTAGCGCGCCAGATTGTGGCTCTGGAGGCCCTGGGTTCGAGTCCCAGTACCCACCCTTACAGGGCTATCGCCAAGCGGTAAGGCACAGGACTTTGACTCCTGCATCCGCTGGTTCGAATCCAGCTAGCCCTGCTACAGGGTTGCTGTTATTCCCTGTTTTGCGCACGGCGCAAGGCTTGGCCGCCCGTCGGCCGAGGATACCTTTCAGGTACGGGCCACTAGCTCAGGCGGTAGAGCACTTGACTTTTAATCAAGTTGTCTCGGGTTCGAGTCCCGAGTGGCTCAGTGAATTGGGGCCCTTGAAACTAAATGTTTCAAGGGCTTTTCTTTTAAATAATGAATACTGCGGATATGGTGGAATTGGTAGACACGCCAGATTTAGGTTCTGGTGCGCGAGCGTACAGGTTCAAGTCCTGCTATCCGCATAAAACAAGAATCGAGTAGGCTGACTCCTACTCGATGCGACGGGACATCTCGCGTACAAGTCCGCTCGATGTCCGTTCACTCAGCCGTCTGTTCACAAACAAGCTTGCAACAGACGGCCTTCGTTTATCGCACAAAAAAAGAGCTCTCACACTTGAGAGCTCTGTAACAGGGGCAGTAGGATTCGAACCCACGACCTGCGGTTTTGGAGACCGTTATTCTACCAGCTGAAC
>JAFRSH010000031.1 GCA_017427685.1 Lachnospiraceae bacterium
ATTATTGTATCATTTTTTCTCGTTTATTGCAAGCGTTTTTATCGGCTTTTTGTTGATTTTATGCGGTTTTCATGGCTTTTTCTTCACGCTGTTTTTCACCATTTTTTTCTTGAGTGGAACTTTCTACAGGAAGTTCACGTACTATGTTGAATGACCACATTGGTACCGTGTACTTTTAAAATTGTATTACAAAAGTGTTACGGAAATATTACGTTGTTACGCGGCTGAATATCCGTAAAATAGGAATAATATACATTTCGAAGCGGCGGGTTCTGTGTGTCTGAAAAAGAACATATAAAGTGCTTGACATATAATGAATTATGAGAGATAATCCGTATAGTAGCACAATTTAAAGTATCGCTGTTGTATTGAGGGGGTTATATTATAATGCCTGTAGTATCTGAGTTTTATGGGATCAAGATATCATTTTATTATGATGATCATAATCCGCCACATTTTCATGCAGATTATAATAGTCAGAAAATACTTGTTGATATTGTTAAGGGAAGAGTTATTAAGGGAGCCTTTCCCAGTAAACAATTGAAGTTTGTATTGGCGTGGGCAGAGATACATAAAGACGAGTTGTTAAAAAATTGGGAACTCGCTAAGCAGAGCCTTCCTGTTAGCAAAATTTCTCCTTTGATGTAAATCATGTTTATGAATCGGAGGTGACAAACGATGATGGACTATACTCCTGATATTGTACAGGTTGTACCTTACAGGGACTATACCGTTGCGGTATATTTTTGTGATGGGAAGATAGTTATTTATGATGTTAAGCCTAAGCTTGAGGAAGGTTTGTTCCAAAGGCTTAAGGATGTGGACTTTTTTTTGGCCAACTGTAAGATAATGAATGACACTTTGGCGTGGGATTTGACGGGAGATAATGATCCGACAAACTGTTTGGATATTGATCCTGATTATCTCTACTCTCTTGAGGGAGTTGAAGAGTCTACAGCAATTTGATAACGACAGAGGTTCGACATGACGATCAGAGACAGGATTTTTGATAGGCTGGATCAGCTTGGCATGACACAGAAAGAGTTCTCGGAGAAGACCGGGATCCCGCAGACTACTGTGAGCGACTGGAGAAAGAAGAGGACCAATCCGTCTTCGGAGAAGATCATGGTAATCTGTAAAGTTCTTGATGTGGATATCGAGTGGCTTCTTTGTGGGGTTGAAGGGGGAGGAGATCGTAGCGGACCCCGGGACTGGTATGCCATAGAATTGGAGACCGATTGCGGACGTTTGGTTACGGATTTTAATTCTATGGACAAGGCGCTTCAGGCAAGATTACTTGGGTATGCGGAAGCACTCAGAGAATATATGAATAAGCAATAACAGGGGGTGATGCCACTGCCGAGAAAACAAAGAGTCTGGTATCCCGGCGCGACATATCATGTGATGAGCCGCGGAAACCGTAGAAATTCAATTTTCAAAGACAGTTCTGATTACATCGATTTTCTGGAATATCTGGGTCTTGTAAAAGAGGCCTTCCCGTTTAAGATTCATTCTATTTGTTTGATGACAAACCATTTCCATATGGCAGTTGAAACGCAGTCCAGCGAATTGTGGAAGATAATGCATAAATTCTTATTGTCCTACGCGGCGAATTACAACAGGAAGTATACCCTTACGGGGCATTTGTTTGAAAACAGGTATACGGCGCAACTGATAGAGGACGAGCGCTACTTTTTGGAGGTAAGCAGGTATATACATCTAAATCCGGTCAAGGCAAAAATGGTCAGAGACCCTTCGGAATATGAATTTAGCAGCTACGACCTGTTTGTGAATCCCGATGATACAAAGAACAGTTCGGACGGAGCGGTGAAGCTGTCTAAAAAGATGATCGGTGACCTGGTCGACACACAAAGAGTTCTTGGGTGTTTTAACATAAACGGCAGAGAGCAGTATCGCATGTTTGTCGAGGGGAAGATCTCACATGCGGAGCAAGAGCTGTTGATCATGAAGGACATGAAAGAAGACGAAAGATGGCTGCCATGGTAGCTCACATAAGCATTGGGGAAGGAGAATTGTTTGGCAACGGTAGTAAAAAGTATGGCAACGGTCGGTGTGGACGGTTTCATGGTCGAAATAGAGGCATCGACTATCAGGGGACAGCAACAGATGATGTCGATCATAGGCCTTCCGGATCAGGCGATAAAGGAAGCGGGGGAAAGGATCCAGGCGGCACTTGTTTCATGTGGATATGAAATGCCTAAGGATAAGACGATCATAAGTCTTGCGCCCGGTGACAAGAAGAAAAGAGGATCTCATTTTGATCTGGGAATGATCATAGCACTCTTGTTTCAGACTGATCAGATATCGCCGAAGAATCTGGGAGAGTATGCTTTTGTCGGGGAACTTTCACTGGACGGAAGGATCCGACCGTGCAACGGAGTCCTGTCCATGGTGACAGAGGCCGCAAAGTGTGGGGTTAAAGCGGTCGTGGTTCCTTTTGCGAACAGAAAGGAAGCGGTAACGGTTCCCGGTGTTAGAATCTGTCCGGTCAAGTCTTTGCCCGACACGATCAAGTTCCTTGAGGGCAGACTTGATCTGGACAATCAGGATGAAGACGAGGATGAAGCAATGCGTAGCGAACTCCTCGGGAATCAAGGTGGGCGTGGGGCTAAAGATGAAGAAAGTAAACAACTCGATTTTTCGGATGTTAAAGGGCAGGATGAGTTGATCGAAGCGATCGTTCTGGCTGCGGCGGGAGGTCATAATGTCTTGATGCTCGGTGAGCCGGGATGCGGAAAAACAATGATAGCACAGCGGATCCCGACAATATTGCCACGTATGACGGAAAAGGAGGCCCTTGAGGTAACCAAGATACACAGTATAGCCGGGCTTTTGGAAAACGGAAAGGGATTGGTGAGTTATCGACCGTTCAGGGCTCCACATCACAACGCCTCACTTAATGCACTCATCGGAGGTGGAAGCTACGCCCAGCCCGGTGAGGTGTCGCTGGCACACAACGGAGTACTCTTTCTGGATGAGCTGGCGGAGTTTTCAAAGAGCACGCTCGATGCGTTACGCCAGCCCATGGAAGATAAGCGTGTTACAATCTCGAGAGTCAACGGGACCAATTCGTATCCGGCCAATTTTATGTTCGTGGCAGCGATGAATCCATGTCCGTGCGGATATTACCCGTCCAAAAGGTGTCGATGCACTGACTATGAAATCATTCATTACAGGAGCAAGATATCCGGTCCGATACTTGAGAGGATTGATATTCAGAAAAGTGTTGCGCATGTGGATTACTTTGAGCTTGATGACGAAGCGGTATCCCATACTTCGGAAGAACTGCGGGAAAGAGTAGAAAAGGCGCGGAGAATCCAGCAGGAACGCTTTAAGGGGGAAGCTGATGTTAACTGCAACGCTCAGATGACAACTACGATGATACAGAAGTATTGCAAGATTGATGATGAATCAACGGGGCTGTTAAAGAAGGCAAGTGAAGAGTACGGCTACAGCGCCAGAGTGATCCATAAATTACTGAGACTTGCTCGAACGTCGGCAGATCTCGACGGGGCGGAAGGTGTCAGAAAGGAAGATATCATCAGAGTCCTCAAATGCAGGGATCTGGATGTGTCTAGTAGCCGTATGTACACGATTAAATAAATTATGAATGAAAATGCTGTTAAATATTTGATACTTAGAAGTACACCGGGGTTTGGGAATATAAGCGTTAACCGACTTATCAGGCTTTGCGGAAGTGTTGACATCTGCTTTGATGCGGACGAAAGGGATATTCTCTCGAGAGATGTGAAAATGCCTGAAACGGAAAGAATCGGTCAGAAAAAGCTAAGGGCTTTTCTTGCTTATAGGGATTCCGATAGCGCGGTAAATGACGCAAAGAACCTGATTGAGAAGGCTACAAGCGTCGGGTGCGGGATCATTACTATCGAAGACATTGCGTATCCCAAGAGGTTCCGGGGAATCTGTGACATGCCGACGGTACTTTTTGTGAGAGGAGAACTGCGTATAAATGAGTATGAACGCTCAGTCGGTATTGTCGGAGCGCGTCGTTGCTCGCAAGAGGGAAAAGAGGAAGCGATAAGAAGAGCGGAATTAGAAGTCACTGCCGCATCCGCCGTTGTCAGTGGGATGGCAAAGGGGATAGACTCCTATGCCCACACGGCAGCTATTAAGAATGGCGGCTATACGATAGCGGTTCTGGGGAGTGGACCGGACATATGCTATCCGAGCGAACATGAAAAACTGTATGGCGAGATAATCAGGAGCGGCTGTATCGTTTCCGAATATCCTCCGGGGACCCTGCCGAGAAACTACACCTTTCCGGCACGTAATCGCCTCATTGCTGCGTTATCTGACGAAATCGTAGTGATCGACGCAGGGGCACACAGCGGAACCGAATCGACTGTCAGAGCTGCCGTTAAGTATGGGAGAAGGGTGGAATCGATATAAGGCTATGAGTTGTTATTTCCAAGTGAATGAATCAGAGAAAAAATGAGCAAGAGAGTTGACACCCTATTTGATAGGGTGTACAATCATATAAGGAAAGAAGTATGACAAGAACATTTATACAGACTACAGAATTTAGCAAGCGCTGGGATGCGCTTGGATTGTCGGATGATATTTTAAGGATTTTGGAAATTGATTTAATGGAGCATCCGGATAAATATCCGGTAATTCCCGGTACCGGTGGATTGCGCAAAGCACGAATAGCGATAGATAATAACAAAGGCAAGAGTGGCGGAGCAAGAGTATGCTTTGTTGATTTTGTTCTGGCTGAGACGGTGTATTTTATAACTGTGTATAGCAAGAATGAAAAGGATAATCTGTCTAAGGAAGAAAGAAATAACGTAAAGAAGCTGATAGATTTGCTACGAAAAAACTTGGAGAGTGATTGAATGAGAGAAAAGAGTGTTTATGAAAGCATTATTCAGGGGCTGACAGAAGCTGTTGAGGATTCTGTCAGTG
The DNA here is from genome assembly GCA_017427685.1 of Lachnospiraceae bacterium. Lineage (GTDB taxonomy): Bacteria > Bacillota > Clostridia > Lachnospirales > Lachnospiraceae > RUG11977. The sequence goes on from JAFRSH010000031.1 coordinate 4,948, forward strand.
AAAAACCGATACTTAAGAGGCATAAAGTCGAAGTAGAACCGGTTAAAGTGTATAATGCCGAAGAAGTGAAGCAAATAAGGAACGCTACCGGGATGTCTCAGAGAATTTTTGCCGGTTATTTGGGCGTGTCGGACAAAACCGTTGAAGCGTGGGAGGCTGGAACAAACCGCCCCTCAGGAGCGGCGTGCAGGATACTGCGAATGATGGAAATGGACAAGGATCTGGTCAGAAAGTATCCTTTTGTGACAAACGTTATGGCGTGATTATGTAAGGAAGATTACCGGACAAAAATGGAGTTTTTCTATGATATCATTCTTAAAAGACTGGGACAGGTAGCATAAAAACAGAGGTGGATTGGTTGTGTCATGTGGTTAGCATTGGAAATGTAGCCTGTCAAGGAGCCTTGACAGGTCTTTTTGCGAAAAAAATAGGTGCCCAGAAATAGACGCCTATCACTGTGAAAAGAAGAGAAAGATGAGGTGTCATAATAAAACGAAATTGCATTATTGAAAATATGACAATCTAGATGTATAATCATATCAAAAGGAGGGCTCCGCGATGGATAACAAAGTAATAGGAGAAAACATTCGCGTATTGCGTGAAAATGCAGGCTTTACGCAGAACAACATAGCAGGTTTTATGAAGGTTGACCAGAGCTTTGTTTCAAAGGTCGAAAAAGGTGAAAGAAGCCTGTCGAGTGACATGCTCGAAAAACTTGCGACGTTATTCGGTGTAGCGATGGATCAGATTGAATCTGAATCGATGACGGCATCAAAGCTCTCATTTGCGTTCAGAGGAAGCGAATTTACACCGGACGAGATGGAAGCATTCTCAGCGGTCAACAAGATTGCGCTTAACTCTGAGTTCATGCGTGTCATATTGAAGGAGGCAAAGAGTTGATAGATTATGCCGGACTGATGACCCGGGCTGCTATGCTGAGAAAAAACCTTGGTGAAGACAGTAGCTCTCCGATAGATATCTTTGCGATGGCGCAGAATATTGATAAGCTGACGATCGTGTATTATCCGCTGGGTGAAAACCTTAGTGGAATGTGTATCAAAGGGCAGGAGGATAATAATCTGATCGCCATCAACTCGTCGATGACTTTGGGCAGACAGAGGTTTTCAATGGCGCATGAGTTCTATCATCTTTTTTATGATGATAATATGATCTCGGTCTGCGCGAAGAAAATTGACTCGGGAAAGGATACAGAGCGTTCTGCGGACATGTTCGCGTCGTATTTCCTTATGCCAGATGCAGCGCTTCAGGTAAGGGCGGAGAGCCTTGCCGGAGAGCATCCTGACAATGAATTGACGATCAATGATGTGATCCGTGTTGAGCAGTATTTCGGTGTAAGCCATCAGGCGGCGGTTTATCGACTGATGCACACGCCGTACCTCAGTGATAGCAGAGGTAACGCATTTCTGACGGAATCGGTCAGAAGCAGGGCGGAGACTCTTGGATACAGCTCTGATCTGTATCGTCCTTCGCCGGAGGGGAAAAAGTATATGACTTATGGGAACTACATCAGCCAGGCAGAACAGGTTCTTGAGCAGGGACTTGTTTCGGAAGGAAAGTACGAAGAGTTGCTGATGGATGCTTTTCGCTCGGATCTGGTTTACGGTGATGAGACGGAAGGCGGTGACGTGCTTGACTGAACCGTTGTTCTTCGATACTGATTGCCTTTCGGCGTTTCTGTGGGTAAACGATCAAAGCCTTCTCTCACAGCTTTATCCGGGAAGGATCGTGATCCCGCAAGCTGTCTATACAGAGCTTTCAAACCCGAAAATCACGCATTTGAAGGCAAGGGTTGATGCTCTGTTGTCTGATCACTCTGCTAAAGTAGAGTCTATAGAGATGAATACCCCTGAATATGAACTGTATCGTAAATTGACATCAAAACCGGATCCGGGGCACGTTATAATCGGCAATGGAGAAGCTGCGGCCATTGCTCTGGCAAAAGAACAAGGTGGCATTCTGGCAAGCAACAACTTAAAGGATGTCGCTGCGTACGTTGAAGAGTTTGGCTTGCAACACATTACCACCGGTGAGATTCTGAAGGAAGCGCTGGAGAAAGGTCTTATCACTAAAGACATTGGTAACCAACTCTGGCAGGATATGTTAAGAAAACGCAGAAAGCTGGGGTATCCTTCATTCGCGAACTACTTGGAAGCAAATAAGGAGTGACATTAGCTGCAGACGGATTGTAGGTCAAGAAGGGAATAATCGAACGACGTGATTTTATTGCAGAGTATTGACTTGTCCATCGGTGGACATGATATACTGTAGTAAAAGATGAGTATTACCCGACACCACGAGCGGGGTTTACAGAAGGAAAGGGACAGAGTCGACATGGATGAGAAAAAGTTGAAAGAGATCATAGGACGTTTGAGTGAAGAGCAGAAGGCAAAGGCTCTCAAATGCAAGAATGAGGATGAGCTTCTGAAGTTCTTGGGTGAAGTGGGGATCGAGCTGCCCGATGAATTACTGGTACAGGTTTCCGGCGGGGGCTTTTACAAGGGATTCTATAAGGTTGCGACCGGTTCGGCGATCGAGATGAAGGGTGCGGTCACCGGCTCAGCGATCGGGATGAACTCAGTGGTAAGCGGTCCCGCTGTCCAGATGAAGGGCGCGGTTACCGGACCTGCTGTTCAGATTAAGAACAAGTGATAAAAGTGAAGAGAGATTGAATCAGAGCCCCCTCCCTGACGGGAGGGGGCCCTTTATTATCTTGACAAGCCGGAGAGATATGGTACAATAAAATTACCCGTTGGGTAATTTTATTGTACGGGAGAAGAGTGTGAAGATCATTTATGCAAGTGATAAAGTTGAACTACAATGCACGAGTCTTAAGGCAGCCACTAAGCTATTTGGCGGAGATAAAAAACTGGCAGTGAGTCTTTTGGCCAGGATAAACGCCATAGAGAATGCGGATGTGATAAAAGACATTATTTCAATGCCACCATTCCATTTTCATAATCTGCATGGGAAGATGGAAGGGCTCTTTGCTATTGATGTATGCACCAGGAGAGATAAATGGAGGATTATCATTTGCCCTCTTGATGAGGAAGAGCATGTTTTTGATCCGTGTCATATTGATGAAATATCGACCATAGTTAGAATTGTAGAAATTAGAGAGGTGAGTGCGCATTATGAGTAATTATATTGAGTACAATGATAAGGTGACTTTTCATCCCGGATATTATCTTAAAGAAATAGTTGACGAAAGCGGTCTTTCACAGGAGGACTTCGCGAAGCGTTTGGGTACAACCCCTAAGAACCTCAGTGTATTGTTAAGAGGTGATCAGAATCTGTCCGTTGATATTGCATCCAAGTTATCCAGGATGCTTCGGACAACGATCACATACTGGTTGAACCTGCAGCAGGCCTATGACGAGAAACTGGCCGAGATACAGTCCGACAAAGAATTGAAGAAGGAAAGAGAAGTTTTCAAGCTGATCGATTACAAGTATTTTCGAGATAATTTCAAACTGCCGGATCTCTCGCGTCAGGTTGACGAGCAGATAAAATGTGTTCGTGAGTTTTTGGCTGTTTCTACTTTACAGGTATTAAAGGAGGAAAGTCTCGCAGTTAATTTCAGGAGCTATTCCGCCAATCTGAGCCAGTCCAATACAGTGAATGCCAATGTTATGGTCCAGATAGCTGTTAATCAAACCCTAAGAGAAAAAACCCCTAAGTACAACAAGAGGAAATTCGAAAAGGCGGTTTCTTTTGCACTGACACAGACCAAGAATCATACGGATTTCCTGTCGGTGATACAACACGCTTTTGCTGAGGCCGGAGTTGTTCTGGTGGCACTTCCCAATCTGAAGAACTCAGGTGTAAACGGTGCATCCAAGAAGGTGGATGGGAAGGTAATGCTGATGGTCAACGACCGCAGACATTACGCTGATACATTCTGGTTCACATTGTTTCATGAGATAGGGCATGTATTGAACGGAGATCTCGGAGTTTCTTTCAAAGACGAGAAAGAGGACGAAGCGGATCTTTATGCACAGAGTACACTTATCCCGCAGGACAAGTATGAAAGCTTTATAACTCAAAACCGTTACTTTGATGAATTGACTATCAGGGAATTCGCAGATTTGATCGATCGCGATCCGGGTATTGTTTTGGGAAGATTACTAAAGGATGGAAAAGTATCGCACACGGATGCGGTCTTATCAAAAAGACTGAGACAATCCTACAGTGTTGCAATAGTTTGATTTGAATCTGTGTATCCGGGAGTATGTTATGACGATCAGAGACAGGATTTTTGACAGGCTGGATGAGCTGGGCATGACGCAGAAGGAGTTCTCGGAGAAGACCGGGATCCCGCAGTGATCCCAGGGGCATAGGATCAAAAAGTGCCCGGGGATAATGACCATGAGATATCTTATAAAAAACGAGAGATCGGAAGTTAGAAGAACTATGAGAGAAAGAATAAGTATAAAAAGACTATGTATAGCTGCGGCCTTCGTGCTGCTTCTTTTGGTGATGATCCGTCCCTCCGGGGCGCAGGCGGCCTCGAAGCCCACTGTGCGCGAGACGAAGGTGATCCTTTACACAGACTCCACGCCCTACGAGTTCCACTTCGCGAACCTGGCTTCGGGTGCGAAGCTCACCTACTCGTCCTCCGACGAGAGCGTGATCAAGATCCGGAGCTCCAAAGCGGTCCCCCTCAAGAAGGGCAAGGCGACGGTGACTGTGAAGGTCACGCAGAACAAGAAGACATATGCGTTAAAAGTAAAATTCACCGTGAAAAACGTTCCGAAAGTGAAGACGGAGAAGGACTACAAGAAGCTCGCTGACAAGACGCTCAAGCGGCTCAAGAACGATCTGATCGACAAGACGTGGGTCGTCCTCGACTACGGCGACGATGTCTGCTGCTCGTCACGCGAGGAGCTCGACAAGTACATATACAAGAGGATCTGGAACTGCAGTGCTTTCGCTGTCTCATTGACCGACCTCAAGTTGTTCCGCTCCGAGGAGGAGTACGTCTCGATGTTCCCCTTTCTCGAGCAGATCACGTTCACCGAGCCCACGCATTACATGAACTGCTTCATGGTGGTGATCCACAACACTAAGATCCCTCATGCCCACACCGAGGAGGAGTTCGCGGTTGAGTACGCGCTCAGGGGTGGCGACACGTCGTTCCTCACAAAGAGCCAGCGCAAGCTCTACAAGAAGGTGGTCAAGATAGCGGAGAAGCTCAGGAAAGACAGCGTGTACGAGACGGTCAAGGCGATCCATGACTACGTCGTCAAGAAGTGCGAGTACGAGTACGACAAGTCGAACAAGGACCGCTACACCCTGCGGAGCGCGATCTACGACGGCAAGACGGTGTGCAGCGGCTACACTAAGCTGTTCTGCGCGCTTTGCACGGCGCTCGACATCAATTCCAAGTTTGTCATCGGGGGTGGTGTGAACGGCGAGCTCGGGGATCACGCGTGGTGCGTCGTTGAGATCGGGCACAAGTGGTACGGCGTCGATGCTACTTGGGATGACGGCGGCAAGACCGATAAGGGCAAGCACAACATCAAGTACAAGTACTTCCTTATCGCGGATGAGGATATGAAGAAGGATCACAAGTGGGACGGGAACCTGTATCCGAAGTCCGTCAGCAAGGACCTCGGGATCGTGTACGCTGAGAGGGAGAAGACCGCTTGACGCTCACTCCTTATCGACAGGTACCACAAGTCTGTAGCAGAAGTCGTCGGGGGAGATGTTCCTGCCCGCGTAGGGCGCTATGAGGCCCATGAACCTTGCGGGTCCGGTGGGGTGGATGTTCCTTCTCTCGAGCAAAGCTGTCAAACGAAATTGTTGAATATATGTCGGTTGTCCGATATAATTACCGATATCTGTAGCGGGAAAGCAGAGCGGGATGCTTTTACGCAGAACACTGTAAATGGAGTGAGAAGAGTACTATGAACTATACAGTCAGAAAAGTTACGATCAGCGATTACGATGCGATATTTGCGCTGTGGAATGCCACCGAGCAGAGCCGCAGGGCGTTAAACCCCGTGGATGACAGCCGTGAAGGGATCGAAAGGTACCTGAATCGCAACCCGAACACTTGCTTCCTGGCAGAACAGGACGGCCGGGTTATCGGCGTGATCCTGACCGGACACGATGGGCGCAGAGCGATAATCCACCACATGTGCGTGCATCCGGATTGCCGCAGGCAGGGTATTGCGGGACACCTTGTATCTCTTGCCGAGGAGGCACTCCAAAAGGAAGGCATTCAGAAGATCTTCGGATTGGTGTTCAAGGACAACGAACCCGCCAACGCGTTCTGGGAGAGCCGTGGCTACTCTCTCCGAACCAACCTTAACTACCGTAACAAAAGTCTGAACTCAGACATTCCGACAGGGGAGTGACAGGGAAAAGGGGGAGCATTATGACGGAGCAAAAGAGCTTGGATGTTTTTGTCAGCTATTCTTCAAAGAATAAGAACGTGGCGGACGCGATCGTCGCGGACTTCGAGCAGCACGGGATCAGGTGCTGGTACGCGCCCCGCGACATCATGCCCGGCGATTCTTGGGTGAGTGCCATTACGGAGGCCCTTCAGGTCGTGAAGGTGCAGGTGCTCATCTACACAGACGAGTCGAACACCTCGCGTCAGGTCATGAACGAGGTCGCAGTTGCCTTCAACGCAGGCAAAACGATCGTTCCCTTCCGCCTCACGCAGACGAAGATGAGCAACGAGTTTGAGTACTACCTCTCGTGCGTTCACTGGCTTGATGCCCTCACCGAATCCCTGAGCGACAACATCACACAGCTCAGGAAGTACGTGGAAGTGATCCTCTCGGGTGTTAATAACGTTTATGCCACACCCCCTGAGCAGAACCCCGTGACGGGCGATTCCGCTAAACAAACCGATTTGGAGAAAAAGAACTCTAAGAAAGGCTTGATCATAAGTGCCTGCGCGGCAGTTCTTGTGCTCGCACTTGGACTACTTATCTTTGCACTGATAAAATCAAACAATACAGAAACCACAGATCCCACACCATCCGACACAACAACTACAGCCGGCGATTTGTCGGGGACTGGGAACCCTTCTGATATGCCGGACAACACACCCTCTGATACAACACTTGGCACAAGCGGTGCGGGGGATGGTTCAAGCGTGACGGACAGCACTCCCGAAACAGGGATCATTACGGATTCAACAGAAGTAACGCCGGATCCAAGCAGCACTCTCGAACTCGGTAGCGATTCAAATACGACAGAAGACACATCCGAAACAAACAGCACATCAGATAACAATAGTTCTAATACAACAGCCGGTTCATCGGGAGCAGGAGATGTGTCAGAATCCAAATCTACTGCGGACAAGAAGGATGTTTCTGCTATGTCAGTAGAAGAACTCGAAACATCCGCCCGCAAAGGCGTTGTGGAAGCATGTGACGAGCTCGGTGCCAGGTACTACGAAGGAGACGGCGTCGACCGCGATTATGACAAGGCGCTCCTGTACCTGAGCAGGGCAGTCGAAAACAACACCACGTCTGTCAAGACCTACCGCAGGCTCGGCAACATCTACTATTACGGTCGTGGTGTTGACGAGAGCGACAGTGACGCGCGCAAGTATTATAAGAAAGCGATAGACCTTGGCTCGGAGGACAGTGAAGTCTGGTCCAACTACGGCATGATCCTGTACCGCGACGAGAGCTTTAAGGAAAGTGCCGAAAGCTTCGCTCACGCCGCGCAGATCGATAACGACCCCATGACCATGTACAACGCGGGTCTTGCGTACTACTCCCTCGAAGATTACGATCAGGCTCTGATATGGATGGGCAAGGCGATTGATAACGGCTACGAACGCAAGCAGGACGTCGCGGCCAAGATCAAATACATGGCCGACAACGGTCTGGTATCCGGCGAGGAAGCCGCAAAGTGGCTCCCTGATGGGGATTAGAAAGAGCAGAAGCTTTATGACTATGATTGAAATAACAGACATTAACGCACCCGAGCTGGATGTCTTCGCGAGGACATCCGAGGTGCAGCTGTACAGAGCCTGCGAGCCGAAACTCGGTATCTTCCTTGCCGAAAGCGCGAGCGTGATCCTTCGCGCACTCGAAGCCGGATACGAGCCCCTTTCGATGCTTGTTGAGACCGAACGCCTCGAGACCGAGGCCGCCCCTGTCTTTGAGAAGATCGCGAAGCTCTGGGGCGAGGAGAAGAGGGATTCAATCCCCGTGTACACCGCGAGCCGCGAGATAGTCAGCGAGCTTACGGGCTACACACTTGTACGCGGACTTTGGATGACCCTCCGCAGGAAACCCATGATCTCTGTTGAAGAATTCTGCAGGGACAAGGACAGGATCACCGTCCTTTTTGATGTTGTGAATCCCACCAATGTCGGTGCGATCATCCGCAGCGCGGCAGCCCTCGGGATCGACGGGGCGCTTCTCACGCACGCTTCGGTGGATCCGCTCACCAGGCGCTCCTCGAGAGTCAGCATGGGTACTGTTTTCCAGATCCCGTGGACGGTGGCCGGCAGGGAAGAGTCCGAAGGGATCAACCTGATCGAAACCCTGAAGAACTACGGCTTCAAAACCGTTGCCATGGCGCTCACGGAGGACTCCGTCGGGATCGACTGCGAGGAGATCAGGCAGGCCGGGAAGCTTGCCATAATCCTCGGGACCGAAGGTACCGGACTTCCCAAAGAAGTCATAAGCGCCAGCGACTACCGAGTGATGATCCCGATGTATCACGGGGTCGATTCCCTCAATGTGGCAGCCGCCAGCGCCGTAAGTTTCTGGGAGCTCGGGAAACGATAGTTTGACCAATGTTCGCTGCCCTGATCTTTCAACCGATATACAAAGGACCATAACCGTCTGATGCGTTATGGTCCTTTTATGAATAAGTCTTAATGATCTCGTTCGCCACCTCGAGTCTTGTCACGCAGCGGTCCATTGCCTGCTTCTCGATGTAGCGGTGGGCGGCGGGCTCGTCCATGCTGAGCTCGCTGATGAGGAGCCACTTGGCGCGGTTGACGGCTCGGATCTCCTCCATCTTCTCCTCGACGGAGAGTGTCTTCTTCTCCATGCGTCGCATGCGTTCTCTCATGCTGGACATCCAGTCGAGAGCCATGACGAGCATCGGCCTGTTCACAGGCTTGGAGAGGGTGAAGACGCCATGCGGAGCAACCTTCTCGAAGATGTCGTTATAAACCTCCGTGCGTACCAGCAGGAGCGTAACGGTTCCCTTTGATTCAAGGGTGTCGATTGCGAACCTGATGCCGGCATCGTCGGGGAGCGGAGAATTGATGATGACGAAATCGAAGCTTCGCTCGGCAAACAGCCTTTCCGCCGCGCTGACACTCGAAACGGTCTTGACCGGACCGTACCGCGCCTCAGGCAACAGAGAGCTCAGCGCTTCGTTTATCTTCTCAGCGGCCGAAACGATCAGGACGCTGTATACGCGCTCTCTTAAACTACTCATACACATAATCTCCTAAGTCTCTTATCGACGCTTATGCCACCCGCTTGGGGTACCCCGGCTTGTGGGCATATGCGTTGATAACTCAGTGGCAATAGATCGAAAGGATCTCGCTCGGGATGTGATCGCGGACGAAGCGGCTTTCGGATGCGATGGCGCATGCCTCTTCGATCGAACCGGGTAGCTTCTCGTAGCGGGAGAGCAGGACGTGGTCGGATTTGTAAAGGTTGACGTCCGCGGGCTCGGGAAGAGTGAGCTTGTTCTCGATCCCATCGAGGCCTGCGTAGATCATGAGCGCAAATGCAAGGTAAGGATTGGCGATCGGGTCGGGGGACCTCAGCTCTGCTCTGCGGTACTCGCCGAGTGCGGCGGGGATGCGCACGAGCTGGGAGCGGTTCTGAGCCGACCAGGAGATATAACCGGGCGCCTTGTTGCTTCCGAGCCTCAAGTAGGAAGCGGGGACCGGATTGAGGAAAGCCGTCATGGCTTTAACATTCTTAAGGATGCCGGCGATCATGCTGTTGAAGGTGGGATCGTCGGTGGGTCTGACTGACATGTTGATGTGGAAACCGTTGCCGGGAGCGTGCTCGATGGGCTTGGGTGAGAAGTCGGCAAAGAAGCCGTTCCTGAACGCAACGGTCTTGACAACTCTCTGGAACATCATGACATGGTCTGCCGCGGTGAGCGCGGAGGAGTAGCGGAAGTCGATCTCGTTCTGGCCGGGACCCTGCTCGTGGTGCGAGCTCTCGGGACGGATGCCCATCTGCTCGAGCGTGAGGCAGATCTCACGTCTTACGTTCTCACCGTGATCTTCGGGCGCGATGTCCATGTAGCCTGCCGTGTCGCAGGGGGTCTTAGTGGGGTTGCCGTCCTCGTCGAGGTAGAAGAGGTAGAACTCCTGCTCGGCTCCGAAGGTGAACTCGCAACCTGCGTTATTTGCTGCTTCCACGGCGTTCCTCAGAAGGTTCCTTGTGTCGCACTCAAAAGGAGTCCCGTCGGGACGTGTGATGCCGGAGAAGAGCTGGATGACTCTTCCGTGCTCGGGTCTCCAGGGAAGCGGCATGAGTGTTTCGGGTTCGGGGTGCAGCAGGAGATCGCTCTTCGCCTCGTCGCCGAAGCCCGCAACTGCGGAAGCATCAAAAGCGATACCGTGCTCAAAGGCGCGCGGAAGCTCGTCGGGCATGATCGAGATGTTCTTCTGCTTTCCGAAGACATCGCAAAAAGCGAGACGTATGAACTTAACATCTTCCTCCTGAACGTATTGTATGACTTCTTCTTTGGAATATTTCATAGCCGGTTTCCTCTGTCCTTTTCTTTGGGTGCGGTTTTGGTTCAATTATACTACATAAACGTTAATGAAAAAAAGAGCTCATTCGCATGCGAAAAACACGGAATGAACGCCTTTGCTCAACACTAGAGATTTTACGCCCACGATCCGGCGTTGTCAAGCGGATAAGTTGCAGTTGAAGATTAAGTATTTTTTGTGTATAATTATAGGAGGATCCGAAATGAAACGACGTGATCTGATCAAAAAACTTGAAGCCACCGGATTCGTATTTTGTACGACATGGTGGGTGTCACGATATTTATAAGCGCGGCACAGAAGAAGAAAAAGTACCCCGGCATCGTGAATTGGACGAAAGACTGGGCAGAGCAATACTTAAGAAATGGAATCTGTAGGAGGTGTGCCATGATGATCGTATATCCGGTACTGTTTACAAAAACAGGAGACAAAAAAGATACATACCTTATTGAAATCCCCGATATTAACGGCATGACGGAAGGATACGGTCTCTCGGACGCCATCAGAATGGCAAGAGACTACATCGGATGCACTCTGCATGATAAGGATGATTCAACCTTTCCTGCAGCAGGAGACATCAGAAAGATCGATCCATCCAAGGGAAAGTTTGCCGATTCGGGTGAAACTTTTGTCTCACTGATAGATCTTGATATTGATGAATTCCGTAAGAAAATGGATACACGGGCAGTAAGAAAGAATGTCAGCATCCCTGCCTGGCTGGATAAAGAAGCAGCCAAGGTTCACATCAATCTTTCGCGAACACTTCAGGACGCGTTGAAAGAGAAACTGACAATAGCATGAATAAAGGCGTTCATCCCTTCTGAGGTGAACGCCTTTGCTTTTGTTTTATTCCCCGCTTCCGCCGTAGTTCGAAAGAACTCTTGCGGAGGGATCGTTGACATTACATCCTTCCCACGACTTGTTGGGCATCCAGAAATCGACAACCATCTCGGACTGTCCGGGATAGTACTTCTCAAAGATGTCTCTGTAGAGAAGCGATTCTTTGGTGAACGGTCTGGCATGGGTGTACTTCTTGCATCCCTCTTCGAATTCCTCATCGGTGTAGCACTTCTCAGCGTACTCCTTAAGGTCATCGACCATCGAATGTCCGACTGCATCGGAGAATGCTGCTTTTTCACGCCACAGGATCGAGTCAGGCAGAAGGTTCTGTCCCTCGAACGCATGACGGAGGAGGTATTTGCCCTTGCCGTAGGTGTTGACCTTCTTGGCGGGATCAATGCTCATGACGTACTTGACGAAGTCAAGATCACCGAAAGGCACTCTTGCCTCGAGCGAGTTTACGCTGATGCATCTGTCCGCACGGAGCACGTCGTACATATGAAGCTCATGCACACGCTTTTCTGCTTCCTCCTGGAAAGCCTCGGGGCTCGGAGCGAAGTCCGTGTACTTGTAGCCGAAAAGCTCGTCGGAGATCTCGCCTGTCAGGAGAACCCTGATGTCCGTCTGTTCGTGGATCGCCTTGCAGACAAGGTACATGCCCATGCTCGCACGTATCGTGGTGATATCGTAGGTTCCGAGCAGGTGTATTACGTTTTCAAGATTATCGATGACATCTTTTGGGGTCATGAACACTTCGGTGTGTTCACTGCCGATAAACTCCGCAACCTGACGCGCGTACTTAAGGTCGATCGCGTCCTTCTCCATGCCGATCGCGAACGTCCTGATGGGCTTCGCGCTTTCCTTTGCCGCGATCGCGCAGACAAGTGAAGAATCAAGTCCGCCGGAAAGGAGGAATCCGACCTTGGCATCGGCGATAAGGCGCTTCTTTACGCCGGCAGTGAGCTTCTCGCCGATTTTTTTGCAGGTCGTCTCGAGGTCGTCCGTGCTGACTTTATCGACATGTGAGATATCGTTATAGCAGGTAAACTTGCCGTCTTTATAGAAATGTCCGGGAGGGAACGGCATCACGCGCTCACAAAGGCCCACAAGGTTCTTTGCCTCGCTCGCGAAGACGATCACGCCTTTTGCATCAAACCCATAGTATAGCGGACGGATGCCGAATGGATCGCGGGCAGCTATGTACTCACCGGTCCGTCCGTCATAGATGATGCAGGCAAATTCCGCATCGAGCATTGCGAACATGTCGGTTCCGTACTCACGATACAAGGGGAGAAGGATCTCGCAATCGCTGTCGCTCTTAAACGTATATCCCTTCTTTTTAAGTTCTTCCTTCGTTTTCTCAAATCCGTAAAGCTCTCCGTTGCAGACAACAAAGCTTCCGTCTAGTTCGAAGGGCTGCATGCCTTCGGGAGTCAGTCCCATGATCGAAAGTCTGTGAAAACCGAGCTTCCCCTTCCCTGTATCTATTATCCTGCTGTCATCGGGTCCGCGGGAGATCGTTTCCTTAAAACCCTTAAGGAACTCCTCCTCAGGAACCTCACTTCCGCAATATCCCATTATAGAACACATAACTGCCTAAACCTCCTGTTAACAGCCCCTTTATCGAACCGGCTGTAAAATCTTTGAGGAAAGAATGCCCAACCGCATTCTTTCCTCATTTATTTCTTTCATATCAGATAACCCCGGTATAAACTTTTTCAGGTTCCTTCATGAAGGAAAAATCAAATATTAATTTCAGATCATTTAACACCAAACAGAAGATCTGCATAGGTCGGGAACGGCCAGTAGCTCTTGTCTGTGAGTGTCTCTGCCTTGTCGCAGGGGAGTCTCAGCTCGCTCATCGCGGGCAGGATCTTGTCCCTGATAGCTGCTGACTCTTCGATGATGCCCGAGATGTTGCCGATAGCAACCATCGCATCCTCAAGCTTCTTCACGCCATCTTCGATCTCGTCGAGAAGTGAGCTCAGAGTCTTAACAAGGTCTGTCTCGTACTTGCACTTAAGTGAAGGAACGAGTTCTCTCTTAACGCTTGCCTTCTTGGCAACATCACCTGCGTAGCGCTCTACTGCGGGTGCGATCTGTGTGCGGGCCATGTCAACCATGGTGCCGGCCTCGATCATTACGCTCTTGCAGTAGTTCTCAAGCATGATCTCGCATCTCGAATCAAGCTCTTCCTTAGAGAATACGCCGAGCTCGGTGAGCATCTTGACATTCTTCTTATCAAGAAGGTGAGGCATACAATCTGCCGTTGTCTTGTAGTTAAGAAGTCCGCGCTTCTCGGTTGCTTCCTTGATCCAAGCATCATCGTAGCCGTTGCCGTTGAAGATGATACGCTTATGGTCCTTAACGGTCTTCTTGATCAGATCATGAAGAGCCTTCTCAAAGTCCTTAGCGCCCTCAAGCTTGTCAGCATACTGCTTAAGGCTTTCTGCTACGGCTGCGTTGAGCATGATGTTCGCGCATGCGATGCTGTTGCTTGAACCGAGCATTCTGAACTCGAACTTGTTGCCTGTGAAAGCGAAAGGCGAAGTTCTGTTACGATCTGTGGTATCACGGTTGAACTTGGGCAGAACATCTACACCGAGCTTCATGACCGTCTTCTTTGTTCCTGCGTAAGGCTTATCCTTCTCGATCGCCTCAAGAACAGCATTAAGTTCATCACCGAGGAACATCGAGATCACTGCGGGAGGAGCCTCGTTAGCTCCGAGTCTGTGGTCGTTACCTGCAGTTGCTACCGAAATACGGAGCAGATCCTGGTAATCATCAACAGCCTTGATAACTGCACAGAGGAAAAGAAGGAACTGTGCGTTCTGTGCGGGTGTATCGCCGGGTGAAAGAAGGTTCTTGCCGGTGTCTGTTGAGATGGACCAGTTGTTGTGCTTACCGCTGCCGTTCACACCTGCGAAGGGCTTCTCATGAAGGAGGCATACAAGACCGTGCTTAGCGGCAACCTTCTGCATGATCTCCATCGTAAGCTGGTTGTGGTCTGTTGCCACGTTGGTTGTTGAATAGATGGGAGCAAGCTCGTGCTGTGCGGGAGCTACCTCGTTGTGCTCTGTCTTGGCAAGGATGCCGAGCTTCCAGAGTTCCTCGTTGAGGTCTTCCATATATGCGGCTACGCCGGGTTTGATAACACCGAAGTAGTGGTCATCAAGTTCCTGTCCCTTGGGAGGCTTTGCACCGAAAAGTGTTCTGCCGGAGAATCTGAGGTCGGGACGCTTCTCGTACATCTCTCTTGTAACAAGGAAGTATTCCTGCTCGGGTCCTACCGATGAAACAACACGCTTAACATCGTCGGCTCCGAAGAGCTTCAGGATCCTTATTGCCTGTTTGCTGAGGACTTCCATTGAACGAAGAAGAGGAGTCTTCTTATCAAGTGCGGGTCCGCCGTATGAGCAGAACGCTGTGGGGATGCAAAGTGTCTTTCCTTTAATGAAAGCGTAGGATGTAGGATCCCATGCTGTATATCCTCTTGCTTCAAATGTTGCGCGAAGTCCTCCGCTCGGGAATGATGATGCATCGGGCTCGCCCTTGATGAGCTCCTTGCCCGAGAACTCCATGATCACCGCACCGTCGGGTGAAGGAGAGATAAAGCTGTCATGCTTCTCAGCGGTGATTCCTGTAAGGGGCTGGAACCAATGTGTGTAGTGTGTGGCTCCCTTTGATACCGCCCATTCCTTCATTGCCTCCGCAACTGCATTGGCAACGCTGATGTCAAGCTCGCTTCCTTCATCGATAGTCTTGCGCAGTGATGCATATACCTTAGATGAAAGGGTTGCCCTCATAACGCGGTCATCAAATACCATGCTTCCAAAGATGTCTGTAACTGTACTCATAGATTCCACTCCTTTACAAAAAAATTGGCAACGCAGTCTTTTGTAGCGACACAAAAGACACCGTTGCCTTTTAAACGTTATTGGTTGCCAAACCTGTTGTCCCCCGGGGAAGCAGGTTTGTTTAATAAGAAAGGCGCCTTCGAGCTCATCACTCAAAGACGCCGTTGCCTTTATGGTTTATGGTTATACACCTCTTGTTTCGGGTTGTCAATAGGGAATTTTAAAAAAGGGAGAGCTTGTGTCGCTACCAACCTCAATCTGGACAATAATACCGAATCGCTGCAGAATACGGAATCGTTATGATATGCCCCGGCTCCGATACATTGTTCATTATGAAAGTATTACATTCTTTCATGTTCCCCATCAGGGAGTCCACCCATGTATACTATGTCACTTAGGAAATGGCCGGCAATAACCACCAGCTACCTGATCCAACTCATCATCTGTCAGTTCCACCCCGGCCTCTTTGATGATTTCCTTTGCTTCTTCCTGATTTTCAGCCTTTTCGACCTTATCCTTCAGTTCTCCTACAAGTTTCATAGCAATTTCCTCCTTTTCTTGATTCATGTAACAAAAAACACACTCTACGCGGCTTCTATCCGCATAAAGCGTGCTTTAGGGTTCACATTATTAAAACGAAAAAGGGACAGAGTTATCTCATCTGTCTGTCTGTCTGTCTGAAGATAGTCTTAGTATTCATGCGTGTCAAGTCCTTTTTTTGAAAATCCTATAAAAACAATCCGATTAGGGAGCTTCTTTATCGCCCTCTCTTATATATATACGTAAGATATCGGAAAATGGCAACGGTATTTTAAAACTTTACCTAATGCAGAATACCGCATATAGCGGAACGGATTTTATATTGTTCTCAAAGCCAAAGTTTTTCTCCGAAATCCTGATGGCGTATGCAGGATCATACTTTTCCACATAATCATTAAGGCTGGCTGAGCCTGTGTTGATACCGCTCTTTACTTCAATGGGAATGATCTTTCCCGAGAGGACCGCCACAAAATCCACTTCTCTTGTTCCTTTGTCGTTTCTCCAATAATAAGGCTTGAGTCCCGAGCGGACCAGCTGGGAATGCACGTAATTCTCCGTCATCCCACCTTTAAAATCTGCCAGCTCTTCATCCATAAACAGGATATCCTGCGCACTGATATCTTTCTGGGCGCACAATAAGCCCGTGTCCGAAAGATAAATCTTAAAATCATCTATATCTTTATTGTCTTCCAAAGGCTTTTTAATCTGCTCCGCGCGGTAAACCCTGGTCAGCAGATTGGCCGAAACAAGCCATTCGATCGCGTTTTCATATTCCGCAGCTCTGGCGCCGCTTTTAATTATCTTATACTGAAAGCGCGAGTTCCTTTTCGAGAGCTGCACCGCCACTGTTTTGTAGGTCAGGCGGGTTTTCTTGATCTCCGAAGAGTTTTCCTGATACTTGCTCATATCATCAAGATAATCCATCTGAATGGTTTCGAGTATATGTCGAACCTGTATATGATCCTGCGTATCGGCATATCGCGATACTGCCTCAGGCATTCCTCCGACTGCAAGATAAGTTCGGTAAAGTGTTATAGCCGATCTATGAAGTGCCTCCGGCATCACGGAGTTTTCATCAAAGCATTTACGGATACGGTCTCTCAGGTCGGATCCTCCCACGGCCAGAAGAAATTCCTCCATGTCCATCGGGAACATCGTATACCTATCGATCTTTCCCACCGGAAAAGCAAACTTCTCCCTGTTCACAGCTACACCAAGGAGGCTCCCCGCTGCAATAATATGGTAGTCCGAAGCCTGTTCGGCAAAGTATTTAAGAGATGTCACAGCTCTTTCACACAGCTGGATCTCGTCAAAAAACACCAGAGTATCTCCTCGTGTTATAGTCTTTCCGCAGATATGAGACAAGATTGGCAGAAGATATTCGGGGCTTATATCCTCGTCAAAAGTTCTTGCCAAGGAGGGGTTTGTCTGAAAATTAAAATAAGCGACATTTTCATATTCAGTCTTTCCGAATTCGAGTATCGCGTAAGTTTTTCCAACCTGTCTGGCTCCCTGTACCAAAAGAGGCTTGCGGTACTTATCGCTTTTCCAGTTTTTTAAATATTCTACAGCTTTCCTGTACATGTACATATCGAGACCTCCCGAAAATCGAAAAACTTCCCGAATAATCCCGATTAATTATCGGAGGGGAAATCGTCTCCCGGAAAATGATGCGAATTTATTGTATCATAGTGCGGAATATAATGCAATATTTTTATGTTTTTCGCATTATTTTTCCGTACGAAACACAATTTAGCACTTTACCTCAAAAAAGTTTTCCAAGGGTATTGACAACCAAAAACGAGAGGAATATAATCGCTCACAAATGAGCAAAGACGTTCGTTTCGTGCACAAAGCGCGAAATGAGCGTCTCTTTTTGTTGCAATGAATGCATTTCGGGAAAACCGGGGATGCTTTCAGAGCCTTTAACAAAGAGGCGGCAATGTCTGCAGAAAGGACGATATCGTTATGATGAAAGAAGGTCAGGTGCGCATTCCTTCCGGATGCGCGATCGCAGCGGTCATATCAAAAGAAGGAAAGAAAATGACCGGAGAGATGATCACGGAAGCAATGAAGCCGATGCACGACCGAAGCAACGGTCTGGGAGGCGGGTTCGCAGGCTACGGCATCTATCCGGAATACAAGGATTTCTATGCCCTACACCTGTTCTTCGACTCGCGTGACACCCGTAAGGGTTGCGAAGCGTTCCTTAAGGAATACTTCGAGATCGTCCGCTCCGAGATCATCCCCACCAGGAAGATCCCCCAGATCACGGACGAGCCGATCATCTGGCGTTATTTCGTTGCGCCCCTTAAGTCAATGCTCGCAAATCTTCAGCTCGATGAGAAAGAGTTCGTTGCCCGTTTTGTTATGAAGATCAACACCGAAATGAATGGTGCGTACGTCTTCTCAAGCGGCAAGAACATGGGAACCTTTAAGGCAGTCGGTTTCCCCGAGGATGTCGGAAGGTTCTACAGACTTGAAGAGTACGAAGGCTACTCATGGACCGCTCACGGCAGATACCCGACAAACACTCCCGGATGGTGGGGCGGCGCTCATCCCTTCACTCTTCTCGATTACTCGATCGTACACAACGGCGAGATCTCTTCCTATGACGCAAACCGCCGTTTCATCGAGATGTTCGGTTACAAATGTACACTTCAGACCGATACGGAAGTCATCACTTATATAATGGATTACCTGATACGTGTGCAGGGTCTTACGCTTTCAGAAGCGGCAAACGTCATCGCGGCTCCCTTCTGGAGCACGATCGAGAACGAGAAAGACCCTGAGAAGAAAGAAAAGCTCGCGTACCTGCGTACCGTTTTCCCGAGCCTGCTCGTCACCGGTCCTTTCTCGATAGTCCTCGGATTCACCGGCGGACTCATGGCACTCAACGACAGACTCAAGCTCAGGTCGATGGTAGTCGGAGAAAAGGACGACAAGGTCTATATAGCAAGTGAGGAAGCCGCTATCCGAACGATGGAACCGGATGCCGAAAATATCTGGGCACCCGCGGGCGGCGAACCGGTGATCGTAAAGGTGAAAGAAGGTGAATTCTGATGGCTGTTGATTATATCTACCCGGAATTTGAAGTTGTCAGGAACGAAAACAGATGCATTGCGTGTCGCGTGTGCGAACGCCAATGTGCCAATGAAGTCCATTCCTACAGTCCCGAACGCGGGATGATGATAAGTGACGAAAGCAAATGTGTGAACTGTCAGCGATGCGTTTCGCTCTGCCCCACACATGCTCTTAAGATAGTAAAAAGTGACTGCCGTCTCCGTGAGAATGCCAATTGGCAGGACGACACGATCAAAGAGATCTACAAGCAGGCCGGCAGCGGCGGAGTTCTCCTCTCGTCGATGGGTAACCCCAAGCCCCTCCCGGTTTACTGGGACAGGATCCTTATAAACGCTTCGCAGGTTACGAATCCTCCCATCGATCCGCTCCGCGAGCCCATGGAAACACATGTATCGCTCGGTAAGAAGCCCGGTCAGATGGAGAGGGATGAGAACGGCAAGCTCATCACCAAGCTGCCTCCCCAGATCTCGCTTTCAATGCCCGTTATGTTCTCGGCAATGAGCTACGGATCGATCAGCTACAACGCACATGCATCACTCGCACGCGCCGCTTCCGAGATCGGGATCCTCTACAATACGGGTGAAGGCGGACTTCATGAAGACTTCTACAAATACGGTGCCAACACGATAGTTCAGGTAGCGAGCGGACGTTTCGGTGTTCACGAGGACTACCTTGAAGCAGGCGCTGCCATCGAGATCAAGATGGGCCAGGGCGCAAAGCCCGGTATCGGCGGTCATCTCCCCGGCGCGAAGATCGTGGGTGACGTTTCAAGAACGCGTATGATCCCCGAGGGTTCGGATGCCATCTCACCCGCACCTCATCACGATATTTATTCGATCGAGGACCTCAGACAGCTCGTCTTCTCTCTTAAAGAAGCGACCGAATACAAAAAGCCCGTCATCGTTAAGGTTGCGGCAGTTCATAACATCGCAGCCATCGCGAGCGGAATCGCCCGAAGCGGTGCGGATATTATCGCTATCGACGGTTTCAGAGGCGGCACGGGTGCCGCTCCCACAAGGATCCGTGACAACGTGGGTATCCCGATCGAGCTCGCACTCGCATGCGTTGACCAGAGACTGCGCGACGAAGGCATCAGAAACAATGTTTCGCTCGTCTGCGGCGGTTCCATAAGAAGTGCGGCCGACGTTGTCAAGGCTGTGGCTCTCGGTGCGGATGCATGCTACATCGCAACGGCTGCCGTTCTTGCACTCGGATGTCACCTCTGCCGTACCTGCCAGACCGGCAAGTGCAACTGGGGTATCGCTACACAGCGTCCCGACCTTGTTAAGAGACTTAATCCCGATATCGGAAGCCGGAGGCTCGTGAACCTCATGACCGCATGGAGACATGAGATCAAAGAGCTCATGGGCGGCATGGGTATCAACTCGATAGAAGCGCTCCGCGGTAACAGGCTGATGCTTCGCGGTGTCGGAATGACCGATAAAGAACTCGAGATCCTCGGGATCTCGCACGCAGGTGAATAAGAGGAGGTAGCTATATCATGAAACGAGTCTATGTTAATGAAGAATGGTGCCTCGGGTGCCACCTGTGCGAATTTAACTGTGCATTTGCAAATTCGGGTCTTTCGGATATGGTGCTCGCTCTTAAGGGCAAGCCCATCTACCCTAGGATCCATGTGGAAGAAGGCGACAAGATCGCATATGCGGTCTCCTGCAGACACTGCGAGGATCCGATGTGCGTAAAGAGCTGTATCGCGGGCGCGATAACCAAGGAAAATGGCGTTGTCCGTATCGACAGCGACAAGTGCGTGGGCTGCTATACCTGCATTCTTGTCTGCCCTTACGGCGCACTTGCTCCCGGAGAGACGGGCGCTATGCAGAAATGCGAGCTCTGTCTTCAGAATTCCTTCGGTGCTCCGGCATGTGCGGCGGGTTGCCCCAACAAGGCTATTGTTTATGAAGATCGCAGTCCGAAAACGAGCCCGGTAGACGATGCGGCCGGTCCCGCATGTTACTAAGGAGGGGATGAGTAATGGATCAATATGTTGTTATAGGTAACGGCGTTGCGACCGTCGGTTGTATCGAAGGTATCCGCTCGGTCGACAAGGAAAGCCCCATCACCGTAGTTTCGGGCGAGAACCACAAGGTCTACGGCAGACCGCTTATCTCTTACTATCTTCAGGGCAAGACAGACCTTGAAAAGATGAAATATCGTCCGGATGATTTCTATGATAAGAACGGCGTGAAGCTCCTCCTCGGACAGAAGGCCGCTTCGATCAACGCATCCGGTAAGAAAGTCACACTCGAAGCCGGAACGGAGCTGCCCTACACCAAGCTCTGCGTGGCAACAGGTTCTTCGCCCTTTGTTCCGCCCTTCGAGAATCTCGAAAGCGTTAAAGAGAAGTACTCGTTCATGACTCTCGACGATACTCTCGCCCTTGAAAAAGCGCTCTTCCCCGAGGCAAAGGTTCTGGTCGTGGGAGCCGGACTGATCGGGCTTAAGTGCGCTGAGGGTATCATCGACAGAGTGGCAAGCGTCACGATCTGTGACCTTGCGGACCGCGTGCTCTCAAGTATCCTTGATACGGAATGCGCAGCCCTCATGCAGCGCCACCTCGAGAAGAACGGCATGAGCTTCCTCCTCGGAGACAGCGTTGCTCGTTTCGAGGCAAACAAAGCGTTCATGAAGAGCGGAGCGGAAGTTGATTTCGATGTCCTCGTTCTGGCTGTCGGTGTTCGTGCCAATATCGGACTTGTGAAGGATGCCGGAGGCGAGACAGACCGCGGGATCGTTGTTGATGACGATATGAGCACCACTCTTCCCGATGTTTACTCGGCAGGCGACTGTGCTCAGGGTCCCGACCTTTCGATCGGTGCCAAGAGAGTCCTCGCGATCCTTCCCAACGCTTATATGCAAGGTCATACGGCCGGCGTCAACATGGCGGGCGGTGAGGAATCTCTCAAAAATGCAATCCCCATGAACTCGATCGGTTTCTTCGGGCTCCATGCCATGACGGCAGGCTCGTACGAAGGCGAGCTTTACGAAGAGAAGACGGAAGATTCGATCAAGCGTCTCTTTACAAAGGACGATGTCCTGAAGGGCTACATCCTGATCGGACGAAACGAACGCGCCGGAATATACACATCCATGATCCGCGAGAAGACTCCGATCTCTTCGGTCAACTTCGATATCCTCAAGAAAGCCGCAACAACCGTTGGATTTGATGCGGCAGCAAGGAAGAAGAAGTTCGCGAGTCAGGTTTGATAGAGAGGAGCAAGTCATGAATATAAATGCTAAAGATCTGGATCATAAAGCTCTCAACGAATCGATAAGAGAAGGCGGCGAGAGCCTCACCCTTGAAGGGTGTTGCGGTCAGCGATTCATCGCTGCGGGTATGTCCGGCAAAGATATCACGATCGAAGGAGTTCCGGGCAACGCACTCGGTGCGTATCTTAACGGCGGTACGGTGAGTGTCCTCGGAAACGCCCAGGACGCAGTCGGCGACACCATGAACGAGGGAACGATCGTTGTTCACGGCAATATCGGCGACGCCGCAGGTTACGCGATGCGAGGCGGCAGGATATACGTACAGGGCAATGCGGGCTATCGCGCCGGCATCCACATGAAGGCTTACAAGGAAAAGGTTCCCGTGATGATCATAGGCGGTAAGGTCGGAAGCTTCCTCGGTGAGTACCAGGCCGGCGGCAGGATCGTTGTTCTCAACCTCTCCGATCCTCAGGGCAAGGCTGTCGGATTCTTCCCCTGCACCGGAATGCACGGTGGCAAGATGTTCCTTCGCTCGAAGTGCGAGGATGTCTCCTTCCCCGCTCAGGTTTCGGTAAGCGAGGCCGATGCGGAGGATCTCAAAGAGCTGAGAGGCCTGCTCGGCGACTACTGCGAGAAGTTCGGACTCGACCTTGACGAAGTACTCGACGCACCGTTTACGGTAGTAAAGCCCGACTCGGGCAATCCATACAGACAGATGTACGTGGCGAACTGATCGCCACGTACTTTGTTTTAAATCGTCTCTTAATCAATTGGCTTTGTGCCTGCGCTCATGGAAGCTTCGTAGATCATCCGGTACCTCTCTTTTCTCTTCTTGATATACCGCCTGATCAAGTAGAAGACTACGCACCCAAGCATAAGGAGAAGAAAACTGATTGTCCAGATGTAGAATCCTTTATCGAATCGATAATACATAACTGCTATCGGACTCGCTCCGTACGGTTTCCTTGTACTTCTGTACGCAACCAGCGCGCTGCCTATGATGACACCCATCCAGAAAGAGACAAAATAAGAGAAGGATATAACATACCCGACCCACTTACTTAGGAGTGCGGCGAGCGCTGCGATAAGCCAGATATACAGGTAGTTTCTCCTGCTCATCCATTCAAAAAGATACTGATCCGAAAACCAGATCAGTTCCGTGATCTTGATCACGGCAAATGGTGCAAGAGCTACTAATGCGGGGATTATTCTCTTGAAAAATATCTTCTTTGCCATAACGACCTCCTCCCAATTAATAAACCCGAGGTTATTATATAGAATATTATAATGAGTCACTGCTCCGATTACAAGATGCATATTATTGACAACTATACTCCCTTGGGAGTATAGTTACTACAGAGAGGTGATCATATGACACAAACGATTTATCATGGCTCCGACCATATTATAGAGAAACCGGTATACGGCGGCGGTAAGCCATACAACGACTACGGCCTCGGGTTCTACTGCACATTCAGTTCAGACATGGCCAAGGAATGGGGCGTGACCAAGGACAGAAGCGGCTTCGCCAACCGCTATCTGATCGACACGGATGATCTGACGATCCTGGACCTTAATTCGGCCGAATTCTGCATCCTGCATTGGCTGACTGTTCTTCTTGAGAATCGTGAGTTTGACGCATCAAGCCCACTGGCACATGCAGCCAGAGAATACCTTCTTAAGAATTTTACTGTCGATTACAGAAACTGCGACTGTATCACAGGGTATCGTGCCGATGACAGTTATTTTTCTTTCGCTCGGGACTTTATATCGGGAGCGATCTCGTATCGACAGCTCAACAGGGCGATGCATCTGGGCAGCCTTGGTATCCAGTTCGTCCTTAAGAGCAGAAAGGCTTTCGAGCGGATCGTGTTTGACGGGTTTGAAACAGCCCCGTGTGAAGTGTGGTATCCTCAGAGGACCTTGCGCGACAGCTCGGCACGAAGCGATTACTTTAACCCTGATAAAAACAGACTCGAAAGAGGAGACATCTTTATCACACAGATCATTAACGAGGAGATGACAGCGAATGACCCCCGCCTACGATAGGATCTATCTTGAAAGCGCAAGAGCATCGCTCGCCAGGATGCTCGAATTTGCAGTGCATGACCTTGACTATGACATTTCGACATTTTTTGAGTTGTTCATCACATCCGGCATTGCGTCAAGCTTTGCAAACGGGGACCCTTCAACCGTTGTCGGAAAGTCGGGAGTTGAGCTTACGTATGATGTGCTTGAACGATGCGGGGTGGATTCTGTCAGGATCGAGACTCGGGTCACCGGAGAAAGAAGCCCGGAGTACTGGGTGGGATGGGCTCTGGCGTACTACCAATGGCTGACCGCCCGCTCCTTCCGTTACATCAACGATCTGGTGCCCATAGCCGAAGTCCTCGGGATGTACACCCCGTATCACGAGATGGACATTCGTCAGTTCGCTGACAAGATGGATCAACTCGTACATAACACCAAGTCGCAGAAGAATCTTAAAGCAATCCGCATGGCCGCCGGACTCAGCCAGCGTGATCTTTCGGTCGCGAGCAGTGTCCCGGTGCGAACGATCCAGCAGTACGAGCAGGGACAGAAGGATATCAACAAAGCCCGTGCCGAGTACCTTGTTATGTTATCACGGGCACTTAAGTGCTCTCCTGAGGATCTTTTGGAAGAAACATGAAATGCGAGATTTTTTTAATTGTAATGTAAAACGATAGTATGATATAATGAACAGAGGCGTGCGAGTCATGCTCTTCGCTTTTTGAGATTATCATATTCTTGTCATTATGCCCTACGGGGCAGGAGAGATACTTATGAAACATAAGCGTATCGCTGTATTCGGGAACGGATGGTCAAACGAATTCTATCACAGTGTCCTTGAAGGCCTCAGAGAAGAAGCCCGCAAGGATCATGTTGACGTGTTCGCTTTTGTAATGTACACGCTTTGGGACAAGTCGCCCCAGGACATGAATCAGTTAAACCTCCTTGATATCGCCGACCCTGCGGAGTTTGACGGAGCGATACTTCTTGTCAATACGATGAACATCCCGGAGGAGTACGAGGGGGTTGTCGGACGCTTTAAAGAAGCGGGAGTGCCGATGGTCGCCGTTGAGGGTAAGATCCCGGGCGTTCCTTCGATCACCTCCGAGAACTACAAAGGAATGCATGACCTTGTAGAGCATCTGGTCAAGAAGCACAACACCCGTAAGATCATCTACATGCGGGGTATCGAGGGTAACGTTGAAGACGCTGTCAGACAGCAGGCGGTCCGTGAGGCCTGTGATGAATATGGTGCAGAAGTTGTCGATGTCCTCGACGGTGATTTCGGATACTGGCGTTCTTACCTTGAGGTCAACAAGTTTATTGCGAACGGGCACGAACTGCCCGATGCATTCGTCTGTGCAAACGATCATACCGCCATCGGTGTTATGACGGCGCTTTATGAGAACGGAATAGAAGTCCCTGATCAGGTCAAGGTGACCGGATTCGATTGCATCATCGAAGGAAAGGTGACCTTCCCTCTGCTGGCCACGATCTCGCGAGGCTGGGACAAGATGGGCATCCGGGCGTATGAAGAACTGAAGAATCAGATCAGGGAACCGAACCCTGATTACGCAGTGGTTTACGAGTCCTCGTTTGTTCCTTCCGAGAGCTGCGGATGTGAGGCAAGGCAGAAGGATGCCGACGCACGTATGGTCAGCATCAGGAGCACGTACTCCCGTAACATCCAGAGATCGACATGCGATTCGTTCTTTCAGGATATGTATCTTGCCGCAAGTCATACCGGAAGCAAGGAAGAGTTCCCCGACAAGATGGGAAGTATACTGTCCAACTACGAGCTCCTCGGCAACGACTTCTGGCTTTGCACGGAACCGGAGCTTTTTGAGCTTGAAGACAAGGTCTACACACATTGCATCAAGGGCTATTCCGAGCTGATGGACGCGCTCTTCTGGAAGAAGGACGGGAAGGGACAGAGCGGTTTCCGCTTCGAGAAGAAGACGATGGTACCGGGATATTCGAAAAAGGAGGATTCCTCTGATTTCTACATCTTTGCACCGATCAATTACCAGGACTTCCTGATCGGCTATGTTGTCATCAAGAACGACAACACGTCGCTTTACTCGCAGGATCTTCGAAGATGGGTCACCTACGTGAACAACGTCTTTATGGCACTCAGACAGAACATCTTCACCCAGAAGACCAACCGGAAACTCCAGGAGATTTATATGACTGATTTCCTCACGGGTCTTTATAACCGTACCGGAGTAGAGGATATCATATTCGGACATATCGAAAAGCAGAAAAAGAAAGGTCAGAGTACCATCCTGATCTTTGCCGATATAGACCGTATGAAGATGATCAACGACAACTACGGTCACCTTGAGGGTGACGTGGCGATCCGTGCGACTTCTTCGGCACTTATCGCAAGCTGTCCCAAAGGATTTATCATGGGGCGTTACGGCGGCGATGAATTTGTTGCTGTCGGTGATTATGACAATGTTGAAACCGCAGAGGAATTCTGTCTGAGGCTTACGGAAAGCATCCGTAACTACATCGAGCTTCTTCACCTGAGATTCCCGCTCTCGGTCAGCGTCGGCGGGCAGGTCATCGTTCCCGATTCGGGCGGCGCGATCGCCGATTACATTGAGGCGGCTGACAAATCAATGTACGAACGTAAGGAAGAGGCTCACAGAAGACTTGATGCAAGGTTCAAAAATGAGCCGAAGCTTTAAATGTCTGTGAAGCGATATTGACAAGCATTTCTTCAAAGAGTAGTATTTAACCTGTTAAAGGCAATGGAGTCTTTGAGTGTTAAGCTCAAAGACTCTCTTTATTTGACAGGGAGAACATGATCCCTCCATGGTCACAAGCGGTATTTCGGAGAGGTTTTGCTTTGAGCGGCGGCCTTTTTGTGTGAGATACCGAATAAAAACTGTAAGGAGATACAGAAATATATGTGCGGGATAGTCGGTTTTACGGGAGCGGCTGAGGCAGCACCGGTGCTTCTCGATGGGTTGAAAAAACTTGAATACAGAGGTTACGATTCGGCCGGGATCGCGGTCATGAACAAATCGGAGATTACTGTCAGCAAGGTTACGGGGAGAATCTCGGGTCTTTGCGAAAAGACAGAAAACGGAGCGAAGACGCCGGGAACAGCCGGGATCGGTCACACGAGATGGGCGACCCACGGAGCTCCCACGGAGGAGAACGCGCATCCTCACCTCAGCAACGACGGTAAGTTCGCCATCGTTCACAACGGTATCATCGAGAACTACATCGAACTCAGGGAAGAGTTGAAGGCGAAGGGTTACGTCTTTGAGAGCGAGACCGACACCGAGGTCATCGTTCATCTCCTTGAGATGTACTATAAGGGGAACGTTCGCGAGGCTCTCGTCAAGGCGACGAACAGGCTTCGCGGTTCATACGCGCTCGGCGTGATCTGCACCGACGAGCCCGGAAAGATCTTCGCTGTTCGCGAGTCGAGCCCTCTGATCCTCGGAGTGGGAGTCGGGGATAATTATTTCGCATCCGATGTAACGGCATTGGTGGCATATACGCGTAATGCCGTATATATGGAAGACGGTGAGTATGCCGAACTCACAAATGATACCGTAAAGGTTTATGACTGCACGGGTCAGGAACTTGAAAAAGAAGTATCCCGGATCACCTGGGATGTGCAGGCAGCAGAAAAAGGCGGCTATGAGCACTTCATGCTCAAGGAGATCATGGAGCAGCCCGCAGCGATAAAGGCGACCATTGAGCCCAGGATCAGGGACGGAAAGGTTGCTTTTGACGAACTTGTCGGCATGGGAGATGTCCTGAAGGATATCAGAAAGATCGTTATAACCGCATGCGGATCGGCATATTACGCAGGCTGCGCCGGTAAGTACGCACTCGAAAGCCTTGGGCGTATTCCGGTAGAAACCGAGCTTGCCAGCGAACTGCGTTACAACAATCCGCTTATAGATTCACACACTCTTCTTATCGTCATCTCTCAGTCGGGAGAAACAGCGGACACGATTGCGGCGATGAAAGAAAGTAAAGCACGCGGTGCACACGTGCTGGCGATTGTCAATGTTGTCGGAAGTACTATCGCGAAACTGGCGGATTACACTGTATATACATGGGCCGGTCCCGAGATTGCCGTTGCGACGACAAAGGGATATACGACCCAGCTCAGCGTCCTTTACCTTTTGAGCGTTTGGTTTGCCCAAACACTTGGGAATGAGGATGTTGATGTAAAGAAATGTGTTGATCAGATCAAGAGCATTCCGAGACTCATCCAGCAGTCGATCGACATGAATCCTTCCGTTGCGAAGCTCGCTAAGAAATACCACAGCAGCAGATCGCTGTTCTTTATCGGAAGAAACACCGACTACGCGGTTGCTCTCGAAGGCGCTCTTAAGATGAAGGAGATATCATATCTCCACGCGGAGAGTTATGCGGCGGGTGAGTTAAAGCACGGAACGATCGCTCTTATCGAAGAACATCAGCCCGTGATCGCAGCCTGCTGTAACGAAAGGCTCATAGAGAAGACACTCAGCAACATCATCGAAGTTAAAGCCAGAGGGGCAATGGTTCTTGCTCTCACGATAAGTGGCAACAAGAAGATAGTTCCCGTTGCGGATGACCTGCTCTTTATTCCTCCCATTGACGAACTATTCAGTGCCGCGGTCGAAATTGTTCCGCTCCAGTTGCTCGCATATTATGTGGCGAAGGAGAACGGCTGCGACATCGACAAGCCCAAGAACCTCGCGAAATCGGTAACGGTAGAATGAGTGTTTTTCGGTATTGACAACCGCAGATTGATAGAGTAGTATTTCATCGTAAAAGGCAAAGGAGTCTTTGGGCAAAGCCCGAAGACTCTTTTCATTTTGTATTTTTTTACGAGGATTGTAGGTTATGGATAAAATTTTGGTTCTTGATTTCGGAGGGCAGTACGACCAACTCATTGCGCGGAGAGTTAGGGATATGAGCGTTTTTGCTCAGATCGAGCCTTACAACAGGATCACACCCGAAGAGATCAAAAAGGAAGGGTACAAGGGAATCATTTTTACGGGAGGCCCCAACAGCGTTTATGATGAGAAGTCTCCCCATTATGACCCGGAGGTTTTGAACCTCGGTATTCCGGTGCTCGGCATATGCTACGGCGACCAGCTCATGGCCTACATGGCCGGCGGTGTTGTGGGTTCCGCAGAGAACAGCAGCGAGTACGGTAAAACAAAGCTCTACGTAGGCGAAAGTGTTCTCTTTGAGGGAGTCCCCAAGGAGATCAACTGCTTCATGAGCCACAACGACTTTATTAAGAAGATCCCCGACGGCTTCAAGATCATCGCTCATACCGACAAATGCCCTGCGGCAGGCATGTGCGACGATTCGAGAAAGCTCTACGGCGTGCAGTTCCACCCCGAAGTGACACACACCGAGTACGGTGACAGGATCCTTGAAAACTTCCTTATAAAGGTCTGCAACTGCAGCCGCGACTGGGATGTCCTCGGTGAGGCACGCAAGCAGATCGAAGGATACAAAGAAAAGCTTAAAGGCAAGAAGGTTCTTCTCGCGCTTTCGGGCGGAGTCGATTCATCGGTTGCTGCGATGATCCTCGGCAAAGCGGTAGGAGAGAACCTTACTTGTGTTTTTGTAGATCACGGTCTGCTCCGTAAAGACGAGGGCGACCTTGTTGAAAGAACCTTCAGCGGCAAGTTCGGCATCAATCTCGTGAGAGTGAACGCGCAGGAGAGATTCCTCGCCAAGCTCAAGGGAGCCGCAGAGCCCGAGAAGAAGAGAAAGATAATCGGCGAAGAGTTCGTCAGAGTCTTCGAAGAGGAAGCGAAGAAACTCGGCAACATAGACATTCTTGCGCAGGGAACCATCTACCCTGACGTAGTCGAGAGCGGTAAGGGCGACGCTGCGGTCATCAAGAGCCATCACAACGTGGGAGGACTTCCGGACGTTATCTCGTTTGAGGAGATCGTCGAGCCCCTCCGCGGATACTTTAAGGATGAGGTCCGCAGGATCGGAACAGACCTCGGACTTCCGAAAGAGCTTGTCTGGAGACAGCCTTTCCCGGGTCCCGGGCTTGCGGTCAGGATCATCGGCGAGGTTACGGAGGAGAAGCTCAGCGTGCTCAGGGAAGCCGACGCGATCTTCCGTGAGGAGGTCGGCAAAGGACTTGAGGGCCATGAGCCCAACCAGTTCTTCGCGGTGCTCACCAACACCAGAAGCGTGGGAGTTATGGGTGATGCCAGAACCTACGGCTATGTGGTAGCACTCCGCGCCGTCACAACGGACGATTTCATGACGGCTGAGTGGACAAGGATTCCTTTCGAAGTTCTCGAAAGAGCGAGCGGAAGGATCACGAACGAAGTCAGGGAGGTATCGAGAGTAGTCTACGACATCTCGTCGAAGCCGCCCGCAACCGTAGAGTGGGAGTGATCCAAAAGAAAAATATAACCTGTACTTCGTTGAAGTATAAGGCGAGGAAGCAGTCAATTAAATGATTGTATAGAGGAGGAGAGCCATGACTAAGTACATCTTTGTGACGGGCGGAGTCGTTTCGGGACTCGGCAAGGGTATCACGGCAGCGTCCCTCGGACGACTCTTAAAGGCGAGGGGGCTTAAAGTAGCGGCGCAGAAGCTCGATCCCTACATAAACGTTGACCCCGGAACCATGAGCCCTTACCAGCACGGCGAGGTTTTTGTTACGGACGACGGAGCCGAGACCGATCTCGATCTCGGACACTACGAGCGTTTCATCGATGAGGACCTCAACAAGTTCTCAAACCTCACGACCGGCAAGGTGTACTGGAACGTACTCAACAAGGAGCGCAGAGGCGAGTACCTCGGCTCGACGGTACAGGTCATCCCCCACATCACGAACGAGATCAAAGAGTTCGTCTACAGCCTCAGCAAGAAGACGGAAGCAGATGTCGTCATCACCGAGATCGGCGGTACGATCGGTGATATCGAGTCCCAGCCCTTTATCGAGGCGGTACGTCAGATCTCACTCGAGGTCGGAAGAGCAAACAGCCTCTTCATACACGTAACTATCGTGCCCTATCTCATGGGTTCGTGCGAACATAAAACAAAGCCCACACAGCACTCCGTCAAGGAACTGCAGGGCATGGGCATCAACCCGAACATCATCGTGCTTCGCTGCAACGAACCCCTCGAGGATTCGGTATTCAAGAAGATCGCGATGTTCTGTAACGTCAGAGAAGACTGTGTTATCGAAAACATCACGCTCCCGTGCCTATACGAAGCACCGCTTATGCTGGAAAAGATGAACTTCTCGAGCGTTGTCTGCAGAGAGCTCGGTCTTGACGTTCCGGAGCCCGACCTTACGGAATGGACGGCGATGGTCGAGAGAGCTAACAACGCGAGGGAGAAGACGGTCACCATCGGTCTCGTCGGCAAGTACGTTGCCCTTCACGATGCTTATCTTTCGGTTGCAGAGGCACTTCATCATGCCGGCATTTACGAAGGAGTTCATGTAAATATCGACTGGATCGATTCGGAGCATATCACGAAGGAGAACGTCAGCGAAGTCCTCGGTAAAGTGGACGGTATCTTAGTACCCGGCGGTTTCGGTGCGAGAGGCATCGAGGGCATGATCACGGCCTGCGAGTACGCGATGGAAAACAAGGTTCCGTACCTCGGTATCTGCCTCGGTATGCAGATCGCGGTCATCGCGTTTGCAAGGACTGTTGCGGGACTTACGGATGCCGATTCGGGTGAGTTCAGTGCGGACACTCCCCACAAGGTCATCGATTTCATGCCCGGCCAGAGTGACGAGATCGACAAGGGCGGCACGCTCCGTCTCGGGACATATCCGTGTGAGATAAAGCCGGGAACCGTTATGGAACGCTGCTACGGCAAGACATATATCGATGAGCGTCATCGCCATCGTTACGAGTTCAACAACGAGTACAGGAACATGCTTGAGAAAGCGGGTCTCACGCTTTCGGGAAGCTCGCCTGACGGGCGCCTGATCGAAACCGTCGAGATCGCGGATCATCCGTTCTTCGTCGGTGTTCAGTTCCACCCTGAATTCAAGAGCAGACCCAACAAGCCTCATCCCCTTTTCAAGGGTCTTGTGGAGGCGGCGAATTCTGAGCAGTGAGTTAAGACACGGCAAAAGACAGTTTCAAAGAACCACGAAAGAAGAGTCAGATAAGGCTCAGGTTAACTGAAAGAGAGATAATCGGAAATGAGTAATATTCATGAGGAATGCGGTGTGTTTGGTCTGATGGCGCCGGAGCCCATCGATGCGGCGGGACTTGTTTATTACGGTCTCTACGCGCTCCAGCACAGAGGTCAGGAAAGTTGCGGGATCGTTGTCAATGACGACGGACTTTTCACCTCCCACAAGGATCTCGGTCTCGTGAGCGAGGTCTTCAGAAAGGACATCCTTTCGTCGTTCCCTACGGGGACGATCGCAGTCGGCCACACCAGGTACGGCACAACGGGCGGGACGAACCGCAACAACTGTCAGCCCATAGAAGTCAATCATCAGAAAGGACGCATGGCGATCGCTCACAACGGCAATCTCTCGAATGCCGCAGAGCTTCGAAGCGAGCTCGAGCTTTCGGGTGCGATCTTCCATACAACAAGCGATACGGAGACGATCGCCTACATAGTAACGCGCGAGAGACTCTCGGCACCCTCGATCGAGGAAGCCGTAAGCCGCGCGATGAACAGACTTGAGGGAGCATACTCCCTCATACTCATGTCTCCCCAAAAGCTTGTCTGCGCCAGAGACCCCTACGGTTTCAGACCTCTCTGCTACGGTCAGAGAGAGGACGGAACGTACTGCATCGCTTCCGAAACCTGCGCTCTCCGTGCAGTCGGAGCCAAGTTCGTGCGTGACATAGAACCCGGAGAAATCGTTGTGTTTACAAGAAACGGCGTGATCTCGAGGAAAGAACATTGCGGCGAGAAGCCCAAGAAACTCTGTATCTTTGAATATATCTATTTTGCAAGACCCGATTCTGTGATCGACGGCGTCGCCGTTCATGCGTCCCGTAACAGAGCGGGCGAGATCCTTGCGAAGAGCCACCCCGTGGAGGCCGACATAGTGATCGGTGTTCCCGATTCGGGACTTGATGCGGCACTCGGCTACAGCAGGTACTCCGGTATCCCCTACGGTATCGGACTCATCAAGAACAAGTACATCGGCAGAACGTTCATCGCTCCCGACAACAGGACCGACCAGGTACGCATCAAGCTGTCGGCTGTCGAGGAAGAAGTTAAGGACAAGAGAGTGGTGCTCGTGGACGATTCGATCGTCAGAGGAACCACGAGCGGACAGATCGTTAAGCTCCTGCGTGACGCTGGAGCGAAAGAGATCCACATGCGCATATCGTCACCGCCCTTCGTTTCGCCCTGCTACTACGGCACGGACATCGATTCGAAGGAGAACCTGATCGCCTGCAAATACACGATCCCCGAGATTGCGGAGCTGATCGGAGCCGATTCGCTCGGATTCCTTCCGCTCGAAGAGCTTAAGGGGCTCACGGGCAACACGGAGTTCTGCAGCTCCTGCTTCGACGGAGTATATCCGACCAGGATACCCGAGGGCGTACGCAAGAACAGATTTGAACAGAAGCTCTCGGAGAAGAACAAAGCCGAGTAACTTCGGGAGATCACATAAGCGTTATCAGATTAAAAAAGGTAAGGAAGAGAGGCTTTCAAATGCTTAAGGAATCAGAAGCCAAGATCATTACGGAGGACGGAGAGGTCTTTACCGGCAGTTTTTTCGGGGCTGAGCGGGAGAAGGTGCTTGAGCTCGTGTTCAATACCTCGATGGTCGGGTATCAGGAGATACTTTCGGATCCTTCCTACACCGATCAGGCGGTCGTCATGACTTATCCGCTTATAGGCAACTACGGAATGGCACATGATGACTACGAGACGAGGCATCCTTCGATCGGTGCGATGATCGTTCATGAATATAACGACGAGCCCTCGAATTTCAGGTCGGAAAGGACTCTTTCGGACGTGATGAAGGAGTACGAGATAACCGGCGTGTGCGGTATCGACACGAGGCGACTCAACCGCATGATCCGTGACAGGGGAAGCCGCAGGGCGCTGATCACGGGAAGCGACAGGTCGGTTGAGGAAGCGGTTCGCATGATCAAGGATACACCCGTGCCGACAGACGCTGTTTCGAGAGTGAGCTGCAGGGAGATCAGGGAATTTGTTCCCGCAAAGCCCAAGTTCCATGTAGTAGCGATCGACTGCGGGATGAAGGAGAACATCGCACGTTCCCTCGTTGAGAGGTCGTGCCGCGTGAGCATCGTTCCGTGGAACACGCCCTTTGAGAAGATAAAAAGCATGAGACCCGACGGACTCTTCATCTCGAACGGCCCCGGAGACCCGAGAGACGTGGAGCCCACGGTAAATACGATCAGGAAGTTCCTCGGCGAGCTGCCTGTCTTCGGCATCTGCCTCGGACACCAGATAATCTCGCTAGCCTACGGCGCTGAGATCTACAAGCTCAAGTTCGGCCACAGGGGCGGCAATCATCCCGTCAAGGATCTTGCCACCGGGAAAATAGAGATCACTTCGCAGAACCATTCCTACGCGGTCGATCCCGAGAGTGTCAAGAACACTCCCCTCAAGGTTGAGAGGATCAACATCCTCGACAACACGGTCGAGGGCGTGGGATGCGAGCGCGACAGAGTGTTCAGCGTTCAGTACCATCCCGAGAGTGCACCCGGTCCACGTGACAGTGCGTTCCTGTTTGACCGCTTCTTAGATATGATGTGAGGATTAAAGAAATGCCGAAAAGAACTGATATTAAAAAGGTTTTGGTCATAGGTTCGGGTCCGATCGTTATCGGACAGGCCGCCGAATTTGACTACGCAGGTACGCAGGCCTGCCTGGCTCTTAAGGAAGAGGGCTACGAGGTGGTGCTCTGTAACTCCAACCCTGCAACGATCATGACAGACACCAGAGTGGCGGACAAGGTCTACATGGAGCCGCTCACTCTTGAATATATAGCTAAGATCATTCGTCACGAGCGTCCCGATGCGATCCTCCCCGGGATCGGCGGACAGACCGGACTCAACCTCGCGATGCAGCTCGAGAAGAAGGGGATCCTCGCGGAGTGCAGGGTCGAGCTTCTCGGAACGAGCAGCGCCTCGATCGAGAAAGCAGAGGACAGAGAGATGTTCAAGGAGCTCTGCCGAGACCTCGGAGAGCCCATCCTTCCCTCGGACATCGCGCACAGCGAAGAGGAAGGTCTTAAGGTTGCTCACGAGATCGGATACCCCGTGGTTCTCCGTCCCGCATTTACACTCGGCGGCACGGGCGGCGGATTCGCATCCGATGACGATGAGCTCCGCACCGTCATTAAGAACGCGCTTGAACTCTCACCCGTTCACGAAGTCCTTATCGAGAAGAGCGTAAAGGGCTACAAGGAAATAGAGTACGAGGTAATGCGTGATGCGAACGACACCGCGATCACCATCTGTAACATGGAAAACCTCGATCCCGTTGGAATCCACACGGGAGATTCGATAGTTGTGTGTCCTTCGCAGACACTCACGAACAAGGAGTACCAGATGCTCCGTGACAGTGCCTTAAAGATCATCCGTGCCCTGAAGATCGAAGGCGGCTGCAACGTTCAGTTCGCTCTTGATCCGAACTCTATGTCGTACTTCCTCATCGAGGTCAACCCGAGAGTGTCGCGTTCTTCCGCACTTGCTTCCAAGGCGAGCGGGTACCCGATCGCACGTGTTTCGGCCAAGATCGGTATCGGCATGACCCTCGACGAGATAATGCTCGCCAATACGCCTGCTTCCTTTGAGCCGGCACTCGATTACGTGGTCAGCAAGCTGCCCCGTTTCCCCTTCGACAAGTTCGCCGATGCAAGCAATTCGCTCTCGACGCAGATGAAGGCGACCGGCGAGGTCATGAGCGTCGGAAGAACTTTTGAGGAGAGCCTCCTCAAGGGAATCCGTTCACTCGAGACAGGTGTTTGCCACCTCTACATGAGCAAGTTTGACGACTGGGGCAAGCAGAAGCTCCTCGACTACATAAGCATTGGAACAGACGACAGGATCTACGCCATCGCGCAGCTCTTACGTCTCGGCGGAGAGATCGACGAGATAGCGCAGGCTACGGCGATCGACCGCTTCTTCCTCAGAAAGCTCAGGAACATCGTGAACGAGGAGAAGAAGATCGCTTCGGCTATCGGCAATGTCGGAGCACTTTGCGAGGCAAAGAAGATGGGCTTCTCGGACCGCGAGATCGCCAAGCTCTGGCACATGAGCGAGATCGATGTGTTCGAACTCAGGAAGAAGACGGGCCTTATGCCTGTTTACAAGATGATCGATACATGCGCTTCCGAGTTTGACAGTTACGTTCCTTACTTCTACTCGACTTATGGGATCAATTACGGTGCACTGGGCGATCCGGCAAGCCGTGAGGATCTGAAGATCGAGGGTGAGAACGAATCAAGAGTATCCGACAGGAAGAAGATCGTTGTTCTCGGATCCGGTCCCATCAGGATCGGACAGGGCGTGGAATTCGATTACTCGACCGTTCACGCCGTTGCGACGATCAGAGATGCCGGATATGAGGCAATAATCATTAACAACAACCCCGAGACGGTATCGACGGATTACACCTGTTCGGACAAGCTCTACTTCGAGCCCCTCTGCACAGAGGACGTTATGAACATCCTTGAGCTTGAGCATCCCGAGGGAGTTATCGTAACACTCGGCGGACAGACCGCGATCAACCTCGCCGAGCCGCTCGCAGAGCGCGGTGTGAAGATCATCGGAACCGATTGCGAAGCAATCGACAGAGCTGAGAACAGGGATTCGTTCGAAAGACTTCTCCTGAAGCTTGCGATCCCCCAGCCCGAGGGCAGGGCGGTGACAAGCATCGAGGCCGGCGTGAGAGCCGCACAGGAGATCGGCTACCCCGTTCTTGTACGTCCGAGCTTCGTGCTCGGCGGTCGTGCGATGCAGATCGTTGCCAAGGAAGAGTCGATGTGGGAGTACCTGAAGAATGCGGTGGCAGTCGATGAGGACAAGCCTGTTCTGGTTGACCGCTACATCAGGGGCAAGGAAGTTGAGGTCGACGCTGTTTGCGACGGCAAGCACGTGTTCGTGCCCGGCATCATGGAACTCGTCGAGAGGACGGGCGTTCACTCCGGCGACTCGATCAGCGTTTACCCGCCCGTGAGTCTTTCGGACAAGGTCAGGAACACGATCCTCGATTACACCGAGAAGCTCGGACTCGGGATCGGTATCAAAGGTCTTTTCAATATCCAGTTCATCGTGGACAAGGATGAAAGAGTATATATCATCGAGGTTAACCCCCGTTCCTCGAGAACGGTGCCTTTCCTTTCGAAGGCGACGGGTCACAGCCTCGCAGACATAGGTACACTCGTAATGCTCGGCAAGAGCCTTGAGGAGCAGGGCATCACCGAGAGGTACCCGAAGGAACGCTCGAGATACTACGTCAAGGTTCCCGCTTTCTCATTCTCGAAGCTTGCGGGAATGGATGCTTACCTCTCACCCGAGATGAAGTCGACGGGCGAAGCGATCGGCTATGACAAGAAGCTCCACCGCGCAGCCTACAAGGCGCTCATCGCTTCGGGTCTGAGACTCAAGAACTACGGAACACTGCTCGTCAGTGTCGCCGATGAGGACAAGGAGGAGGTCGTTCCGATCGTCCGCCGGTTCTACAACATGGGCTTCAACATCGAAGCCACATCTCTCACGGGCGAGGTGCTCCGTGAGCACGGTATCAAGACAAGGACACTCGGCATGCCCAGCGAAGGCAGCAACGAGGTCCTCGAATCGATCAAAGCCGGGTACGTCAGCTACGTGATCAACACACGTGCGGTTCTTTCGGGCATCCACTACGGCGACGGCGTTGCGATCAGAAAGTGCGCCGCTCAGAACAACATCACGATGCTCACATCGCTCGATACCGCAAGGATGGTACTTGATGTACTCGAGGAGCTGACGCTGAGTGTTTCTACTATAGACGAAGTGGATTGAAAACATGCTGATTTGATGATGAGCTTTGAGTATGTAACCCGGAATCAGATTTGAACCGCTTGGAATCCGGGTGAATGACACAGATGTGTCCTAAAGGATACAGAAAGGCAGGAATTATGCACTTTACGAAAATGCACGGACTTGGTAACGATTATCTTTATGTTTTCGGGGAAGTTCCGAGTGATATAGTCGAGCTTTCAAAGAAACTCTCCGACAGGCATTTCGGAGCGGGATCCGACGGTATGATCTACATCAGCCCTTCGGAGCTTGCAGATTTCAGGATGAGGATCTTTAACGCCGACGGAAGTGAAGCCAAGATGTGCGGCAACGGTATCAGGTGCGTGGGCAAGTATGTCTACGATAAGGGCTACACGGACAAGAGCCGCATCACGGTCGAGACGCTTTCGGGCATCAAGACACTTGCACTCGAGACTGCGAACGGACGCGTGAGATCCGTCACTGTCGACATGGGCAGTGTGATCGTGGGCGAGGATGAGGAGATCGAGATCCTTGGTCAGAAGGTTAAGTATGTGCCTGTCAATGTGGGCAATCCGCACATCGTCATCTTCACGGACGATGCGGAGAACGCGCCACTCACCACACTCGGTGCGGCACTTGAGAAAGCCGACAGATTCCCCGGCGGAACGAACGTTGAGTTCGTACAGAAGGTGGGAGACGGCAGGATCCGCATGCGCGTCTGGGAACGCGGCAGCGGTATCACGATGGCCTGCGGAACGGGAGCATGCGCAAGCGCAGCAGCTTCGGTAAGCAGAGGACTGTGCAAGTTCTCGGAGCCCGTGTCTGTCGACCTCGACGGCGGAACCCTCAAGATCACGATCGAGCCCGATATGAGCACACGTATGACAGGGCCCGCAGCAACCGTTTATGAGGCCGATGTGGCGATGTGAGAAGCCGGAAAACCGAAGCGACCACCAATAATCTACAGGTGCCGATGAGGAATAATTCCACAGCTCCGAATGTGATTTGGATGTTTCATTGAAACAGCACATAAAAAGGTGGAGAACGGGTTGAAAGCAGTGCCGGATCGGGTGCTGCAAGAAAAAAGGAAGATAAAAATAAAGAGGATGATACTATGAACAAGCCGAATATGCATTACGCAGAATTAAAGGATTCATATCTGTTTTATAACATTTCGCAGAAGATCAAGGCGTATCTTGCTGAGCACGAGGGCACGCATCTCTACCGCATGGGTATCGGAGATGTATCGCGTCCGCTCTGTGACGAGGTCATCAAGGCGCTTCACGGCGCGGTTGACGATCAGGCCGTACAGGAGACCTTCCACGGCTATATGCCCGAGCCCGGCGCTCCTTTCCTGCGCAAGACCATCGCTGATTACTACGCTTCGAGAGGTGTGAAACTCGCCGAAGACGAAGTGTTCGTTTCAAGCGGCGCGAGCGATGAGCTCGGCGACATCCTCGATCTCTTTGACAGGGAGAACAGCGCACTCGTTATCGAACCCGCTTATCCCGCCTATGTTGATGCGAACATCATCGCCGGAAGAAAGATAGTTCATCTTCCCGCAGGACGTGAGAACAGATTCCTGCCCGAGCCTTCTGAGGATGCTGTGGCAGACATCATATACATTTGCTCTCCCAATAACCCCACCGGCGCAGTCTTCAACAAGACTCAGCTCAAGGCATGGGTTGACTTTGCGAATGCGCACGGCTCGGTGATCCTTTTTGACGCCGCTTACGAGGCTTTCATCGAGGACGAGACGCTTCCTCGAAGCATCTTTGAGATCGAAGGTGCGCGTACCTGTGCGATCGAGATCTGCTCGCTTTCAAAGACCGCAGGCTTCACCGGCACGAGACTCGGCTACACCGTGATCCCCAAGGATCTTGAGCGCATGGGCCTTAAGTTCAACGACATGTGGGTACGTAACAGAACCACCAAGACAAACGGAGTTTCTTACATTATCCAGCGCGGCGGTGCGGCAGTCTTCACCCCCGAGGGACGCCGTCAGATCATGGAGAACATCAGGTATTACAAGAACAACGCCAGGATCCTCACGGACACTCTCGATGAACTCGGCATCTGGTACACGGGCGGCAAGAACGCTCCTTACGTCTGGATGCAGTGCCCGAACGGACTGAAGAGCTGGGAACTCTTCGACCTCCTCTTAAACAAGATCCAGGTTGTCGGCACTCCCGGCGAAGGCTTCGGAGCCTGCGGCGAGGGCTACTTCCGTTTCTCATCCTTCGGAAGCGTTGAGGACACAACCGAGGCAGCACGCAGGATAAAGGAACTGTTCAAATAAACATTTTGATGCATATAAGCATGGGCGGGGAATCAACCCCGCCCTTTTATTCCCACCCATGGTTTGAATCTATACAAAAGCTCCCTAACTTGATAAAATAAAACAAATCACCCGTTTGGCCCGGTCGAGGCTTGGACGAAGAGGAGGTTTTTTATGCGTATAAAAAAGTGTATCACCGGTTTTATCGGCATTTTTGTTGCTTTATGCATTTTGTTTTCTTCGGCAGAACCGGCCTCGGCTGCTTCTTCCTATTCAACATATTTTGAATACAGAGGGGAAGAAAAGGTAGACGAGTACAGCGCGCTCTCGTCTTTTACGGAAGACAACATAAATTACCGCGTTACCGAGAGACCTTCCGGCGGAAAGTACGGAAAGGTGTATGTCTCGGGTTGTAAGTTCAAGCTTGAGACCCTTAATATTCCTGCCGTTGTCAAGCACAGCGGAGCTAAGTACGATGTCGTCGGGATCAACGACATGGCATTTAAGAATTATGAGAACCTGACGAAGGTAACGATCGAGGACGGGCCGACCTATATCGGCGGCGGTGCCTTCTGGGGCTGCTGGTACCTTAAGAGCATAAAGCTCCCGAAGACCCTCAAGGAGCTTGGGGAAAGTGCGTTTGGGTATTGCGGATCGCTCAAAGAGATCACATTCCCGGATGCGATCACAAAGATCCCGGACAGTGTCTGCAGGGACAGTGGCGTTGAAAAAGTTACCCTTGGCAAAAAGGTTACTTCAATCGAAAGCAATGCGTTTTGTAACTGCCTTAAGCTCAAAGAGATCACGCTTCCCGCTTCGATCAAGAGCATTAATAACTACGCATTTTGCGACTGTCATAATCTCGCAAAGATCACAAACAAGACAAAGCTCAGCAATGAAGAGCTTACAACCGTGTTCAAGTCCACAAAGTGGGGTGCTGACAGAGCAAAGCCCGCTTATGAGCACAATTATTCCGACACGGACATCCCGCTTTCGTTGACTCTCGACAATAAGCGTTACAGCAAGGGATATCTCTACTACCGCATGAACGATTTCGAAAGAGAGACGAGAGGCCTTTCTTATGACGACTGGGATCACGGGTATTATAAGGAACTCACGAAGGATTCCGACGGAAACTATATACTTGATAAAAACCTTGTGACCGATACTTACTATCCCGTATCGGGCGAGTTCTATTACTGTGAAAAGAAGCCGAAAGACTTCCTTAAGGATTATAAATTTAAGTTCTCTACAAATGACATCCCTTCCTACAATGATCTTTCCTCGGAAATGTATGAGAAGGATACCAAGGAGGCAGAGAAGATCAGAGCCGAGCAGGGCGATGATGCGTATTACGCTTATAATTCAAGCAGAAAGAGCGCATGGGACTATTATAAGGAAATAATAGGCGAGCCCGTGACGATCGCTCTTTACACCATTCATTTCGATAACAGCAAGACTGAGGGCCGCTTCCTTCCGGATGAGGATATAATCGTCAGCAAGTACAGCCAGGCGTCACTCGGAGACAGACTCGATCTTTTTCTTTCGGGTTACGGAAGAGTCGAACATCCGATGGCTGCTGCCAAGGCGTTTGCGTATTATGCCGACAGCAAAGGCAACAGGATAGATAAGATACGCGGTATTTCGGAACCGCTCACCGTTCATCCCGTGTTCGTTAATGAGGATGAGCTTTACACCGGTGAAGACTATGCCTGCGAACAGGATTATTATTACTCCTGGTTTAAGCGCGACTCGGATAATTGGCAAAGCTTTAAGCCCAATGTCAAGATCAAGTCGGGGGCGGAACTTATCGGACGCTTTTTATATGAACCTTCGAAAAAAGACGGAATGGCTATCATAGATAAAAAGATAACGATTTCAAAGGCAGATCTTAAAAAGTATGTGTCCGATAACAAGAAAGCGGACAACATCTCATATATCACTCCCGAGTACGGTTATTACTATAACACTGATGAGTTTATTATCGTGAAGTCGGGCGGTACGCTCGTGATCGACGGGATAAACCTCTTCAATGGATTTAAGATTTCGCTTCAGAAGGGTGCGAAGCTGAAACTCATAAACGGAACGGTACTTGAGGGATGCGTACTCGGTGTACAAAAAGGGGCAGAGGTCGAAATAAACGATGCTTCCTTTGACGGCGCGATAATCAACGAAGGAACGATCAACGTCCTGACTCCGAAAAAGAAGACAGCAAGCGACAGCTTCTACATGAGATCCCTTCGTTCCAATATGTTCCTTAACTGCAAAACAGGCGTGATCAACCTTGATTACGGACGCTTTGCCATGGGCAATGATTTTGACAGCGCTATCGAACCCGGATTTGTGAAGTCTGATATGAGGACCGAAAAGGACGCCGTTGTTATCAATAACGGAACGATCAATGTTACGGGTTACGGTCATATCGGTATCGCGGACAGTTATCAGAACACCGGACATAAGGAAAGCTATTCGAAGACTCCGGTTGTAAA
The DNA here is from genome assembly GCA_017427685.1 of Lachnospiraceae bacterium. Taxonomy (GTDB): domain Bacteria; phylum Bacillota; class Clostridia; order Lachnospirales; family Lachnospiraceae; genus RUG11977. The sequence continues at coordinate 48,003 of JAFRSH010000031.1, forward strand.
TAACGGCAAGATCAATATCACCCAGACCGCAAAGAAGTATTTCGAGTTTTCTGCGTTCAGTATCGACCATAACAGCTTCTATAATCACGGGACGATCAAAGTGACTACCGACGCGGTGAAAGGTAAATATAAATCCGGAAGCTATGCGGAAAGCTGTATTAAAAACAATGATTCTCTTTATGCGGAGATGCAGATCCTTGAGTCCGAATTCATCAACTACGGAACACTCGAGTTTGATGTAAAGAACGGACTCGGAATGGCGGTGACGGGATTATTCTTCCCGACCGACAAAGTCATCAAGCGATTTGAAGATGACGGAGAAACAGCGTCGCACGGCAGGCTGGAGAACCGGAAGGGCGGTAAAGTGAAGATCGTCACAAATAATGGTTGCGCCGTTGCGATCGGAAGCAGTGCGTATCTCATAAACGAAGGATCCATCTCCGTCAAGGATAACGGAAAGAATTCAAAAGAGCCTCCGGTACTTATAACCGGCAAGCTTACAGGAAAAGGAAAGATAACCGGAAAGAATTACATTATAGATGAATAGCCTGACGTCGGTGGTAGCATAGAATAAAGAGAAAAACACAGCCTGGAAAGGAAAAGGAGTATCATGAACGAAACGATCATCAAACGCAACGAACTGCTTGTACATAAGGTCATGAAAGGCCTTGAATCGAGAAATATGAAGGCGTACTATGCCGGGGACAAAGGTGAAGCACTGAAAATCGCGCTGGAGCTCATACCGGAGGGTTCTGTCGTTACGATGGGCGGTTCGATGTCGGCACACGAGATCGGACTCGTGGATGCCTTGAAGAACGGTGACTACAACTTCGTGGACCGTGATGCGGTTGCGGACAAGAGAGCTGCCATGCTCGCCGCTTATGATGCCGATTACTTCCTTACAAGCGCAAACGCTATCACGGAGGACGGCGTTATGGTCAATATCGACGGCAATTCAAACCGTGTTTCGGCCATTGCGCAGGGACCCCGTCACGTTATCGTGATCGTTGGAATGAACAAGGTCTGCCCCGATGTCGACACAGCGATGAAGCGTGCACGTAACGTTGCCGCTCCCATCAATGCACAGCGTTTCGGGCTCAACACACCCTGTTCGAAGACGGGCTCCTGCATGAATTGCAAGTCACCCGACACGATCTGCTGCCAGTTCCTTATCACCCGTTTCTCACGCCATGAGGGACGTATCCATGTGATCATGGTAAATGACTCGCTTGGATTTTGAGTGACCTGCGAGTACTAAACAAAAACTGATTATTTTGAAAACGTCATATGAGAAGTCTTTCTTTTGTGGTATTCTATACTATAAAGAGAGACTTCTTTTTGATATTTATTTCTGATACAGAGTATGAGTTTTGGCCTAAAGGGCTGATGAAAAGTAAGGAGGAAGGCATTATGGAGATTTTGAATGTTACGGCAGAGAATTTTGATGAAACTGTAGGAACTTCGGATGTTCCTGTACTTGTTGATTTCTGGGCACCCTGGTGCGGACCCTGCAAGATGCTCGGACCCGTGATCGAAGCGGTGGCAGCTGAGGCTGACGGCTTCAAGGTTGGAAAGTGCAACGTTGATGACGAGGAAGACCTGGCCATGAAGTTCCGTATCGCATCGATCCCCTGCATGATCCTCTTTAAGAACGGTACTGAGGCAGGCAGACTGATCGGCGCCACGACCAAGGAAAAGATCCTTGCATTTATAAAGGGTTGAAAGAAGCCTACTACTACGTTGAAATGTTTGGCAAGGAAGCAACTGCGGTTAGAAACCGCAGTTAAAGAGGAGACTACTATGGAAAAGGTAAAATGGGGCGTATTGGGAACTGCGAACATTGCAAAGAATTGCACGATTCCCGGAATGAAGCAGGTTGATAATTGCGAGCTTTATGCCGTTGCGGGACGGTCTCTGAAGAAAGCACAGAGTTTTAAGGAAGAGTTCGGATTCGAAAAAGCCTATGGGAGCTATGACGAGCTGATCGGCGATCCGGAGGTGCAGGCGGTTTATATCCCGCTCACGAACGATCTACATCTTAAGTGGGTAAAAAAATCTCTTGAAAGCGGGAAGCATGTGCTTTGCGAAAAGCCGCTCGCTCTCAGCGTGGCGGAAGCCCGCGACATGTTTGACACCGCTACGGCAAACAACAGACTGCTGATGGAAGCGTTTGCCTACCTTCACAGTCCGTACATGAAGCAGCTGCAGGAAGATGTTAAGAGCGGAATGATCGGTATTGTTGACTACGTGGAGTCCGCTTTTATCACTCAGGGTTATAAGGAAGACTTTCGCCTTAGCAAGGCACAGGGCGGAGGAGCAATGTACGACCTCGGCTGCTACTGCACATCTATGATCCTTTCCCTCATTGATTCGGAGCCTGATTTTGTGAAGGCTGATGCCGAGTTCTCCGAATCCGGAGTTGACCTTATGACGGGTGCGCTCATTCGATTTAAGAATGGTACGCGAGCAACCTTTAATGTCGGTATGGTGCTTGGCAAGGATTCCAACTTCCGTTTTGACAGATTGTACATTCACGGTGACAAGGGTTCGATCCGCTCGGATGTGGAGTACAATCGTGAGGGTGATGTCAGCTATATGGTATACTCCACCGAAGGTGTTGTTGAAAGAAAGATCAGGGTTCCGCAGAATTACGCTCTTGAGGTTGAGCAATTCGGCAATTGCATCCTGAAGGGTGAGGAACCGATCGTTACACCTGATTTTTCGATAAGAAATGCACAGCTGATGGAGAAGATCCTTGAAAAAACCGGGTATTTCGGAAAAGAATGAATTAGTGAAGAGGGAGAAACCTATGAGTATTGATCTTACTAAGATGCCCAAGCTCGGATTCGGACTCATGCGCCTGCCCGAGAAAGACGGAGTTATCGACCACGAACAGGTTTGCAACATGGTCGACAAGTACATGAGCGCCGGTATGAATTATTTTGATACCGCTTATGTTTATCACGGCGGCAGATCCGAAGTGGCAGCCAGAGAAGCGCTTGTAAAGCGCTATCCCAGAGAATCGTTCATGATCGCCACCAAGCTCCCCGCATGGGAGATCAAGAAGCCCGAGGATGTCGACAGGATCTTCAACGAACAGCTTGAACGTGCCGGAGTCGAGTATTTCGACCTTTACCTGCTTCACTCCATCGAGGACGGCAACAACTACGACACCTACGAGAAGTACGATTGCTTTAACTGGGGCCTCAAGATGAAGGCCGAAGGCAAGATCAAGCACCTCGGCTTCTCTTATCACGGAACTCCCGAGCTTCTCGAGGTTGTGCTCGACAAACATCCCGAGGTTGAGTTCGTTCAGATCCAGCTCAACTACCTCGACAGGACCAACCCCGTGGTTCAGTCCCAGAGGCTTTACGATATCCTGAGCAGCCGTCATATACCGATCATCGTTATGGAACCCGTCAGAGGAGGTATGCTCGCCAACATGCCGCCCGAGATTGAGGCCAAGTACAAGGCACGCCGCCCCGACAAGTCGATCGCTTCGTGGGCTCTCAGATTCGTCGGCTCGTTGCCCGGCGTTATGACTATCCTTTCGGGTATGTCGAACGAGGAGCAGATGGAAGACAACATCGGCACCTTCAAGAACTTCGAACCTCTTGAGAAGGACGAGCTCGAGCTCATCGACTGGGCTACCGACGAACTCTTCAGTATGCCTCAGATCGGATGTACGGCCTGCAGATACTGCGTTGACGGATGTCCTCAGGGAATCGTGATACCCGACGTGTTCAGAACGATCAACACTCTCCGCCGTTACCCCGACGATTGGAGATCGAAGAACTTCTACAGAGGACTCACGGGCCGCAGCGGCAAGGCATCGGACTGCATCGGCTGCGGACAGTGCGAAGGAGTATGTCCTCAGCATCTCCCTATCATAGAGCTTATGAAGGAAGCTGCAGAGATACTCGACAAACCGGAGTAATAAAGAGGGCAGAGGGAAAACTCACGCACATCACATATGCTGAATTAAATCTCGTAAACAACACAATACAGAATCCTTAACAATTGTTCACGGAAATAGTTGCGCACAAAAATGCGGTTTGGTAAAATAAATCTCAGAGATTGTAAAAAGATCTCTGAGATTGTTTTTTACAGACAAGAGGAGGGTGCTAATGGAAGAATTGACCGTAAAAGAATGTAAAAGGGTAAACAGCAGGCTGTTACTCTGCTACCTCGTCATCTTTGTTGTGCTTGTTGCGGCATATGTGATGGAGATCGTTAAGGGAAGCAGGTCGGTGCCTTACGTGATCGTTTTGATGATGACGGGACTGATACCTCTTCTTGTCGCTTATGTCTGCTTCAGGATCAAGCCTACGGCCAACAGGATCCGCTACATCGCAGCGATCGGATACGGAATCTTTTACGGGGCGATACTCCTGACCGGTAAGGATTATACCTACGTCTACATCTTCCCCATGATGTTCGTGCTCATGCTTACATGTGACATCAAGCTTATCATGGCGACGAACTCCGTGGTCATAGTCGCGAACATCGTCAGTGCGGTGCTGACTTACATTGGCGCCGAGAACAAAGAAGAAACGCTCACCATGCTTGAGGTTCAGCTTGCGGTAGTTATCGTGAGCTCCGTATACTCGTTCCTTGCGATCAAAGTCATAAAGACCAACAACGAGGAGAAAGAGAAGGCTCTCAGCGAGGGCAAGGCGACTGCCGACAACCTTGTTGAGAAAAACGGACAGATCATCGAGGTCGCAAACCGTAAGATCACGAACGCGGTTGCGGCAGCCAATCTTCTGAATGAGAATTTCGACAACGTTCAGAGAGCGATCAAGGAAGTTAACGAAGGAGCTCTGCTGACAGCCAACACGGCGGAGAACCAGATGTCGGCCATCCAGGAACTTGACAAGGCGATCGGTTCGGCAAGAGAAGGCGCGGCACTCGTTGATGAGAGCATGAACGGATTCATGAAGACCGCAGCCGACTGCTCTGAGAAGAGCAGGGCGATCGGAACCGGCATTGAGACGATCGAAGGCGAGACCGATGCGATCCTTAAGGGTGCCGAAGCGCTTGAGGCGATGGCACTCGAGCTCAACGAGATCATCGATATCATCAGTTCCGTATCCAAGCAGACAGCACTGCTTTCGCTCAACGCTTCGATCGAGAGTGCGAGAGCGGGTGAAGCCGGCAGAGGCTTCGCGGTTGTTGCGGGTGAGATCGGAAGTCTTGTAAGCCAGACGAACGACGCTACAGCCAAGATCTCTGAGCGTGTCGGAGGACTTCAGAACGAAGTCAGGACGATGAAGGAGAAGGTTGACATCATCGATAAGAACGTTGCTACACAGAAGCAGATGACGGCCTCTATCATCGAAAGCCTTGACGACATGAGCAAGATCGCAGGAGAAGCCAAGAAGCAGATGGAAGAGCAGCTCAGGCACATGGATCACATCTCGAGCGACAGTTCCAAGATCTCAGACAGCATCAGTACTCTTTCGGGCATCTCGGAAGAGACGACAGCGGAAGCAAGCACGACGTTCGAGCTTGTATCGGACAGTGTAGGAAAGATGGGAGAGCTTACCGGTGAGGTACAGGCGATCCTTGAAGTTCTTAAGTGATCAGAAAATTGATAAACATAAAAAGGTCCTGTTTCGTAACGGAACGGGACCTTATTTTTGGGAAGAGCCACGAAAGATACCGAGCAGACAGCATATGCCGAAAACTACCGCGTCGGCGACAACGATCGTCGAACCCGTGGGGGTTCCGGTAAGGATCGAGACGAGGATCCCGCCGAGCGAACAGATCACGGAGATGACCGCCGCGCAGACAGTCACGGCCTTGAAACTCTTGAAAAGTCGCATCGCCGAAAGAGCGGGAAAAACGATCAGAGCCGAGATCAGAAGCGATCCCACAAGGTTCATCGCTACGACGATGATAACTGCGGTGATGACTGCAATAAGGAGGTTATAAGCGTCAGCATGAAGACCTGATGCCTTTGCAAAGTCTTCGTCGAAGGTCACGGCGAAGATCTTGTTGTAGAAGACGATGAAAAGCACGACGACGACGATCGAGAGGATGGCGCACATCCAAACCTCGGCCGCGGAGAGCGTGAGGATCGAGGTCGATCCGAAGAGACTGCTGCAGACATCTCCCGAGAGGTTGGAAGACGTCGAGAAGACGTTCATAAGCATGTATCCGATAGCGAGTGAAGCTACCGAGATCATGGCGATCGCAGCGTCACCTCTGACCTTCGCTTTCTTGCCGGTACGAAGCAGCAGGATCGCGCACAGTACGGTCACGGGGAGCACGAGGAGCATGTTGTTGGAAAGGTTGAGCACCGCCGCTACGGCCAGCACGCCAAACGCAACATGCGAGAGTCCGTCTCCGATGAAGGAGAAACGTTTGAGAACGAGGGTGACTCCGAGCAGCGAAGCGCACACTGCGATCAGGACTGCTGTGATGATGGCATATCTGACAAAAGGAAATTCGAGATATAAAAGCAAAGTCTCAAGCATTGCAGGTCACACTCCTCTCATTAGTCTCGGTCACGCCCGAACGATCACGGTAATTCTATCATTATCATACATAACCTTCAACAGAATCTTTTACTGTGGTGTTGTTTTCTGCGGTGTTTAGTCGTAAAATTAGAATGATAATGTTTTGGGATGGGAGGACTGTTGTTTTGAAAGGGAAAAAAGCGGGCCGACTGATCGTTTCGGCCATACTTATCTTATCACTTGCCGCTTGTAACAAGACTGATTATTTCGACAAAGAGGAGAAGGCACAGACACAGGAGAGCGAAGTCAAGCACGATCCGAATGCCGAGCTTATCGTCGAGGGGAAGACGGCGAGCGTTTCTGATATCTGTGAGATCACGCTCGATTATCTGAGCATCGCCAAGGACGTCAAGCCTAAGAACCCCGGTTCGGTTTATTCCCAGTACAGTGCCGATTCCGGCAAAGTGTACGTTGACCTTTGCCTTGCCTACAAAAATCTTGACACATCCGCGATCTCCGCGTACGATACCATGAAGTGTACGCTCGTCTATGCGGACAAGTACGAGTACTCGGGCTTCTCCATGATGGAGATCGATGACAGGAAGGACTTTGAGTATTCGAAGAACGCTTCCATCTCTCCGCTCACGACGGAGTACATGCATTACCTCTTTGAGGTTCCCGACGAGGTCAGGACCGGAGGAGAGGGGATTGACGTTTATATGACGATCGGCGGCAAAGAGTTCAGGCTCGAAGCCGACCCGAAGAACATAGATACGGTCGGGCAGGAAACTCATCCCGGTGAGGACGCGCCCGAAGTTAAGAGCAAACAGGTAACGATTTCCGACACATGCGAATTCAGCGTAGGTTCGGTCGTTATCACACGTGACGTGGTGCCGAGCTCGCCCGGCGAGTATTACTCGCATTTTGAGGCTGACCCCGGCAAGGCGATCGTTGACATGAGCCTGTATTACAAGAACACCACAGGCAACAAGATCACCGTTGATTCTATCGGTAAGTCGACGCTTGTTCTCGCGAACAGGTACGAGTATTCGGGATTCATCGTTGCGGAGAGGAACGACGGAACGGAATTCACCGATGCGGACGTGACCAGCATCCTTCCGCTTGAGACAGGGAACATACATCATCTCTTCATGGTTCCCGAGGAGATCAAGGGTGGGAACGATCCCGTTTATATCTGCTTTACGATCGACGGTAAAGAGTACAAATATGTTATGAGGTAATCATGAAATTCAGTATCATCACTCCTTTTAATCGCGGACTCGATCATCTCCGCGATAACCTTGAGAGCTTAAAAGACCAGAGACTCAGGATCTACCTTGACGAGGTGGACGGAGCGCAGGGCTTTACCCGTGTCGACAGACTGCTCGGTCTGTGCGGAGCCGAGAATATCGACGGGATCAACGCACTTATCGAGAGCGGCGATCTCGAAGGCGTGGAAGCACTTGCCACTATCAAGGGAGTGGATGATCTTTGGCCGTTGCTTACTTTCGACGGTCTTGGCAATATTGTTGCCGTTACCGACAAGAGCGAGCTTAAGCCCGGCGTGTCCGAGGTCGTTTCGGACGAGGGCAACGAGGAGGAGCGCGAGGAGAAGAGCTCCGACAACGAGAGCGACGAGGAAGAAGAACTTCGTCCTTTTGTTTATGTACATTACAGAGATTTTGAGCTGATCATAGTGACGGACCATCCCGATGAGGACATCAGCGGGCTGGTTGACGAGTACAAGGATCTTTTTAGTATCAAGGTGGTTTCGCTTACCGACAAGACAGGCGTTGCCGCTGCACGTAACAGAGGTATCGAGGAGGCTTCGGGAGAGTACATCATGTTCGTTGACAGTGATGACTACCTTTTCCCGAGGGCTCTTTATTTCATGGACAGGGCCAGCCACACAGCGGGCGACCCCGACATCATCTACGGAATGAAGGTTTGGACATGGTATTCGAGGAACGGATTCATCGCAACCTTCAACAAGAAGCAGGAAGAAGAGGAGAACAACGCTCAGGGTGACGATTCGGCCGACGAAGCGAGCGCAGCCGAGGAAGCCCGCGAGAAGGAAGAACGCATGAAGAGCGAGCTCTCCGAGCAGGATTATATCGAGTACAGGCGTACGAACGCCGCCACGAGACTTATCTCGAGACGTAAGGGTATCCGTAACGTTTCGGTGCTCGGTATCTCTTACAAGAGGTCTCTTATCCTGGACAACAACATCAGATTCCCCGAGCAGTTCCGCTACTACAGCGACTTCCCGTTCCTTTGCCTTGCACTTGAGAAGGCGACCACTTTCAGGAAGAACTACAGATCATGGTATATCAAGAGAAAGCACGCGGATTCAATCAACTTCCCTTCGCTCGCGCAGGAGAAGAGTGAGCAGCGCTTCCCCGAACTTCTCGAGAGCTACAGGTACACCAAGTCGATCCTCGACCCCGACGGTATCATCAGAGTCAAGGCCGACATCAAATTCATCGGGTACTACACAGGATACTTCGTTTCCAGGCTTCGCAGGAGTGAGAACGATTACTGGAGGAACGAGCGTTTCGAGGCGTGCAGGGAGCTTGTCGGAGACATCCCGAAGACTACTCTTAAGCGTGTTTCGCATTACAGAAGACATCTTATCGCACTCCTTAAGAAGGGCGATGTTAAAAAGACATACCGCAGAGTTTCACTGAGGCTCGCGCGCAAGAAGATCCTGCGCTGCCTCACATCGAAGTACGCGATCGTGCAGAGCTTCTACGTGCATGTGTTCCTTCGTAAGCCCGTCAGGAAGGAAGTCATCCTTTTTGAGTGCTTCTTCGGAAGAAGCTACGGCGACAACCCCCGCGCGATGTACGAGTACATACAGAGAACCTATCCTGACAAGTATATCTGTGTTTGGAGTATGGCAAAGGCACACGGCAACAAGATCCCCTACAAGCACAAGACCGTCAAGAGGTTTGGGTTCCGTTATGCGTACTACATCGCGAGAAGCAAGTTCTTTATCTTTAACACCAAGCAGCCCGGCTGGATGAGAAAGCGTGATGAGCAGGTATTCCTTGAGACCTGGCACGGAACGCCCCTCAAGAAGCTTGCTTTTGATATGGAGGACAACTTCAGCGCATCCCCCGGATACAAGAAGCACATCTACAGCAAGACCCGTTCCTGGGACTACCTTGTTGCGGCCAACAGCTTCTCCTCCGAGGTGTTCAAGCGCTGCTTCATGTTTGAGAACAAGATGCTCGAGTATGGCTACCCCCGCAACGATGTGCTTCATGCACCCGACAGGGACGAGCGCGCCGCAGCGATCAGGAAGAAGCTCGGCATCCCGGCGGATAAAAAGACCATCCTCTACGCTCCGACATGGCGAGACGACGAGTTCTACGCAGCCGGCGAGTACAAGTTCACCCTTCAGCTTGACCTTCATCTTTTGAGGGAAAAGCTCGGTAACGATTATGTGATAATCCTGAGGACCCATTACTATATCGCCGATAAGCTTGATGTTACGGGTCTTGACGGCTTTGCGTACAACTTGAGCAAATACCCGGATATTGCGGATATCTACCTGATCTCCGACATATGCATTACGGACTATTCATCGGTATTCTTTGATTACGCGGGCCTTAGAAGACCGATGCTCTTCTACACCTACGACATCGACAAGTACAGGGACATCCTCCGCGGCTTCTACTTCGACATGGAAGCGACCGTTCCCGGTCCGCTCCTTTACACGAGCGAGGAAGTTGCCGACGCGATCCTTAAGATCGACGAGGTGAGCGCACGCTTCAAGGACAGATACGACGCTTTCTACGAGCGCTTCTGCTCATGGGAAGACGGCAACGCCTGCCGCAACATTTATGAAGATGTCTTCGTCAGAGGGGAGGAGGAACGCGCCCTCGCCGCCCTCGAAGCCCGGAAGGCCCTCGAAACCGAGCAGGACGAAACAGCGGAAGACAACAAAAGTGCGGAAGACATCTGAGACACTTCCCTTCGGGAGTGGTTCGGAGAAGTATATCTGGTTATACTTTTTTCTGACAACCATCAAATATTTAATTCGGGACGCCTTGTTTTAGAGGCGTTCTTTTGTTGCTTTTTATGTATGTCATAGTTTTCTTCTTTAGATATGCGGAAAGCAGGCGCACTGATATACTACGCATATCAGTATTTGTGAATTATTGACATAATCCACAAACAAAATGCCTAAAGACATATTTGACCGTAGGGGTGGTAGATGAAAACGGTGTTTATAAAATTTCTGGTCTCTTTTTTCGCGAGCTTGATTATAGTGGTTTTCTTCTGTTTGATAAATATTCCCCCGGGATCGAGAGAATGGCTTTTGGGTATGAAAACAACTATGTATGAGGAGATAGAGAAAGACCTTAGCAAAGAAAGAGTAAAACAAAGTGATTTCTTGATGACAATGGAAAAGTGGGTGCAAGACGGCTTTGGATGGATGAATACTGGTCATTTTGTCATCCTGATTTTTTCGTTGGCAATTCAGGGAGCGTATTTAGCTATTAAGCCGTCAAAAGTAGTCTATGATCACGTATATATTAAAGAAGCAGCTATTGTACTTGCGGGTGTTTTGTGGCTATGTATTATTGCGGCCTACATATTTGGAATGATTTGTTTGCTATCGCTAATTATGGGAATATTCATCTGATTGAGAAATGGAGAAACAGCATGAAGAAAAGGATTATAGGAATCATCTTAACAATCACATTACTGTGTGGCGTGCTTGTAGTTCCGACAGGCGAGAAGGCAGAGGCGAAGTCGAAGTATACATGGGATAAGAAGTTCAATACCACCGTAAACTACAATAAGTTGGGTTATAAAGGTTCAAAGGCGATTTTTGTTGATAGTAAAGCGCAGGCTAGGTATAAAGGTAATTTCCTTGAAGTGGGTGAGAAATTCAAGATTACCTTTAAGAACCTTCCTGAAGGAGCAAAAATTGAACTGCTGGGGTTCGAACTCAATTCTGATGGTCAGGCTTCTGAAGCAAAGATACTTGCTTATACACAAGTCCAACTTGATGAATGGCGAGTGTATCCACAAAGATTCCTTGATGAAGTTACCGATTGGGTAAAGGTGAAGATTGACAACGAAAAGGATACTGCAACAGTTTACGTCAAAGAGCCTCCGAAGAAGGAAGATTTAGAGCATGAGATAGGAATGTATCAGAACGGGGGCTTTTACGCAAAAGATGTGCTTGCTTATCCGTGTTCGGTTACTTTAACTTTCAAGATGACCGAAACGAACGGCAAATACAAATATGTTAGGGTTCAGATTCCTCAGTTGAACCTAAAAGAAGCCGTAGACCTTGGGCTTCCATGGCTCGAACATTATTCGGAGTTTTACAGATAAATATCATGGCATTTTCCTTTCATAAAGAGCGTCTTGTGTAAGCAAGGCGTTCTTTTTTTCTTATTTTTATCCAAAACGTAAGTAAGGGAGCATTTGGCTCTCTGAAAACTAATCTTACAGAAAGGAAAAACCATGAGAAAATGCAAGATAGAACTGACAAAGTCAATATCAGTCATGCTCTGTTTGCTACTGATATTCAGTACAGTTCCCGCCATGGCTTATACGAATGGACCCATCCCCGAAAAACTCATGCGGTGCGGGTAACCATACGTATGCGGGAAGAACATATGACAGTAGTGGACATTGGACGAATTACTGTGTGGTTTGTGGAAAGCCTACAAGTGGTTATGACCCGTCTTATTCAGGTGGCGGTTCATATGCGAACGGAACCCCGAAAGTAACATCTTGTAGCCACGATTATGTAGTACAAAGCCGTAGTTATCTCGGGAATGGAATGCACTCATATACATCGAAGTGTCGATATTGCGGAGGAACAATAGCGGGGAGTACAGCATGTTCGATAATAGAGACACCTACGCCGAATACGTCCCGAGACCACAAGATTACGTCAAAATGTCAATACTGTGGTGGTGTATCTGCTGCCAGATATGAGTCATGTACATGGAACAGCAAGGACGAGTGTCCTAAGTGTCATCAGAAAGCAACAGGTAGGTCGTGCAGTAACGGCGTGTGTAAAGACGGAAGTGCCACATATGACCCTTGTGGATGTACTAATTTTGGTGCGGCGGGCGGATGTGCTTTAAGTCTTGTGATTACATGGAATAAGCAAGGACAGAACGCCAATGCAAGTATCGGTATCGGTTCCGGAACGTGTGCATGGCATGCGAATAATATCAGTTATGTCCATATCGCAAATGTATTCCATGATACCATTATAGACTGCACGGATACTCACACAAGAAAGGTAGTAGCCCATGCAGAGGGTTCAGCGAACTGTTCGAAGTGCGCAGGTGGACATACTACTTCAAGTGATTTTACCATCAGCGAAGAGAGCGGATGGAAGACCGATTATGTAACGGGATGGCAACAGAACAACGCGTCCACACATAAGCGTACGGTACAAGAGAAATGTCAGTTCTGCGGAGCAACGAGGAACAGAAAGACAGAGACAGAGTCACATTCGTTTACGACAAGTTCTTCCACATCGGGATGGGAATATAATAGTTCCTCTCATTGGAAGACTAAGACAAAGACCTCTACGTGTTCTGTATGCGGATATGTGAAGAGGGAAACCAGTAGGGTTAATGAAGGAAGCCACTCCTTCACCGATACCTACAGTTCTTGGGTAGCAAGGGATGACGGATACTATTGGAGGACAAAAACATCGAAATGCTACTGTGGTTACACGATGACCTCTGACGAGCGTGGAGAGAAAGTCCATACGCATATTTGGGTAAGTACGAGCGGAAGCTGGTATGACTACGATTCAACACGTCACGCCGGGATCAAAAGTGGAAGAGGAAGGGGCTTTTATAATCATCTCTTCCACTTTTGATCTTCGCATGGTATAATACTTGCACAGGGCAGACAATTCTTTGTCGGTTTCTGAAATATCTTTGTTTTCTGGTTCATATCTAGGGGCGTTCCCCTGCATGATCCACTTGATTTGGCAGGGAGACTTCCTGATATAATGAATATGTCTTTCTGTCGCATTTATTGGCCGTACGGCGGCAGAAAGGATGGTTATATGAATAAAGAGTATGACGAACTGTGTTTCACGGATGATTTTCTGTTCTGCAAGATTTTGACGGAAGATCTGGAGCTTTGCAAGAATCTGTTGGAGCTTATTCTCGGGATCGGAATTCGGAGAGTTAAATGTGCGGTCGGACAGAAGACTATCAGGAATGCTTATAAGAGCAAAGGCGTCAGATTTGACGTGTATGTTGAAGATGATGAGGATTCAGCCTTTGACATTGAAATGCAGGTTAAGGATCGCGCAGACCTGCCGAAGCGTAGCAGATACTATCAGGGAATGATGGATCTGAATCTCATCAGGAGAGGAGCTCCTTACAAGGCGCTCAAGAAGGGAATCGTTATTTTCTTCTGCCTGTTTGATCATTTTGGGGCGGATCTACCGGTTTATACTTTTGAGAACTATTGCGCTCAGGAGAAAAGCATTAGACTCGGGGATGAAACCCAGAAGGTCTTTGTGAATACAGCCTGCACATCACCGGACATTCCGGAAAACATTAAGAATCTGTTTGAGTATATCAGAACAAGGAAAACCTCGGATGAGCTCACCAAAACTATTGAACAGAGGGTCGGCGAGGCTATTGAGCAGGAGAAATGGAGGGACGAGTATATGACACTTAAGAATAAGCTTGATGAAGTCAGGGAAGATGCCCTCTTGGAAGGTCGTGCAGAGGAAAGGAAAAGCCTCCTTATTTCACTGGTTTCAACAGGAAAACTTGATATTAATACTGCAGCTGAGATGATGGGAATCAGCCCTGAAGATTTTAACGCTATGATGGCAACTAAGACATCGATTATGTGCTAAAATTAGATTGATGTACAATCTATCGGCGGGCAGACTGCCCGCCATTTTGATTCTGGAACTGTATTATTTTACTTGATCGGTGATGAGAATCTGATGTACGGCGATTTGGGATCGCGGTTGTTGTAGACCCCTTCGAGCTGGCGCAGTACGACATTTTTGGGCCGCACGAAGCGGTGGTCATGACTGAGACCGCAGCGCGTTGCGGAGAGGCTTTTGAGCTGCTCGATAAGATCTTTAAGGAGCTGGACATTGTAATAGTCCGGCTCTTTATCGTATCCGAGGCAGGGGTAGGTTGCGTCGCCGAGGAAGATAAAGTCGTCGTTGACCATAAGCGCGAGTGATCCGCGGGCGTGTGATGTCCTTAAGGGGATGATGTCAAGCTTGACGCCGTCGTTTATCGTGATCCGTTCCGTCACAAGCGTCGCGTCCGGTGTGTAGTGCCCGATGTGTGAGCCGGCGTAGATCTTTTCTGCACGGATTGGTCTGTAGGAGAGTGATATCGTATCATCCGGAAGCATCTCGCCTTCACCGGGATGGTGCTTGGTGAGCCACCAGGTGTGATCGCGGTGAAAATGCGAAACGATTATCACGGTACTTTCGGGAAGTGAGTAAAGAAAATCGAGATCGGCAAAGGAGCTTCCCACATCGAAAAGATAGGTGTGCTTTTCGCCGCGGATTATCCCTATGTCGGAAGACAGGGGATGCTCCACGCAGGGGATGTAGGAGATAATGTCGTCTATTCTTTTGATCTGTACTTCACTCATGTTTTAATCCTGTTCCCTGTGTTTGATTCGTAAGATGTTCCCGGGTTCGCCGTGGTTGGATGGTCGAAAACAAACCATGGCATTAACAAATATCTTCAAAATTTTAATTTATATAATCGCGAAAATCAACAGTTATTTATATATATATGTATTCCGACTTCGTGGGATAACCATGTGGGCGAAGCGGGCAAGCAGCCTTTTCGGCCGGGATGCCAACTTCGCTTGCGATAATAAGGTTTTCGGCAAAATTTGATTGGTATATAATCAAGGCGGATGTAGACTCATTCTAGACAATACTTTGCAAAAAGGAGCTTTCGATATGCAGATGACTTTCCGCTGGTACGGAACCGGCAACGACACCATTACCCTTGAACAGATCAAGCAGATCCCCGGCGTTGAAGGGATCGTGTGGGCACTTCATGACAAGATGCCCGGGATCGTGTGGGAAGAAGACGAGATCAGGAAGGCAACGGACGAGATCAAGGCATACGGCTTTAACGTGGACGTTGTGGAATCGGTCAATGTTCATGACGACATCAAGATCGGTCTTCCGACCCGCGACATGTACATCGAGAATTATAAGCAGACGCTCCGCAACCTCGCGAAGTTCGGTGTGAAGGTAGTCTGCTACAACTTTATGCCCGTCTTTGACTGGACGAGGACCGAGCTCTTCCATCCCAACGAGGACGGCTCGACTTCCATGTACTATGAGAAGGACAAGATCATGGCAGACCCGAAGGAGATGGCTGAGTACATCACCGAGAAATGCAAGGGCTTCACGATGCCCGGTTGGGAGCCTGAGCGTATGGCCCGCCTTTCGGAGCTCTTTGAGGCGTACAAGGATGTGACGAAGGAGAAGCTTTGGGCGAACCTCGAGTACTTCCTTAATGCGCTTATGCCCACCTGCCGTGAAACGGACATCAAGCTTGCGATCCACCAGGACGATCCGCCCTGGGATATCTTCGGACTTCCGAGACTCCTCGTTGACGAGCCTTCGATCGACCGCTTCCTTAAGATGGTCGACGACCCTTACAACTGCCTGACGCTCTGCTCGGGCTCCGTAAGCTCGAACCCTGCGAACAACACCGCCGCTATCGTGCGCAAGCACTGCGACCGTATCGCTTTCGCTCACATCCGTAACGTCAAGCACTTCCCGAACGGTGACTTCAAGGAAGTTTCCCACCGCGACTGTGACGGTGACACCGGAGTTCTCGATATCGTCAAGGCATACCATGATATGGGCTTTAACGGCTATGTGAGACCCGATCACGGACGCCATATATGGGGAGAAAAGTGCAGACCCGGGTATGGCCTCTATGACAGAGCACTCGGTATAATGTACCTGCTCGGCGCTTTTGAGATGCTCGACAAGATAGACGGGAAATGATTGACTGTTTATTGATTCGGAGCAGAAATAAAAACGGAGCAGAAGCAAAAAGCAGTCATAATAAAACAGAACAGAAAACAGAACAGACAAGCAGAACAGAAAACAGGACGGAAGAAACAGAACGGAAGAAACAGAACAAAGAAACAGAGCAGTACGTCGGACAGGAAAGAAACTGTCATAAATGAGGATAAAGAAATGATCTTAAACAGAAAAGGAATTGAAGACAGAAATGCATGGAAGGGATACCGCCTTCCTGAATTCGATATAGAGAAGATGCGTGCGAAGACCGCAGAGAATCCCGTGTGGCTTCACTTCGGCTCGGGCAACATCTTCAGGGCGTTCCTTTGCAGCGCGGCTCAGAGTCTCCTGAATAACGGCACCCTCGAAACCGGCATCGTTGCTGCCGAGAGCCACGGAACCGAGATCATCACGGAATGCTACAGACCGCACGACGATCTTTGTGTGAATGTTACGCTCAATCCTGACGGAACAACCGACAAGGAAGTTCTCGCGAGTGTGGGAGAGTCACTCACCACGGAATTTGATTTTGCGAGGATAGCGGGGATCTTCAACAAGCCGTCGCTTCAGATGGTATCTTTCACCATTACTGAGAAGGGCTACGCGCTTGCCGACGCAAAGGGAGCAGAGTTTCCCGTTGTTACGGCAGATATTGCTTCTTCGCCTGATGAGATCATTGCAGATATGAAGCGCAGGGCAGCGGGTGCCGACCACAGTGTAAGCGCTCATCACCTCATGGCTGTCATCACGGCGCTCACGATCATGAGAGGAAGAACCTCGGGTACTCCTCTGGCGCTTGTTTCAATGGACAACTGCTCACGTAACGGTGAGAAGATAGAGAAAGCTGTTCTCGGGATTGCGGAGGCCTGGTTTAAGGCCGGCAAGATCACATCGAGTGACCTCGCTTATCTGAAGGAGAAGGTTTCGTACCCCTGGAGCATGATCGACAAGATCACACCGAGACCCGATGCCAAGGTTGAAGAAGAACTGGCGAAGGACGGCATCGATGATATCAGACCCTTCGTAACTCCCAACGGAACTTATATCGCAGCATTTGTAAATGCCGAAAGACCTCAGTACCTGATCGTCGAGGATGACTTCCCGAACGGAAGACCCGCACTTGACAAGGCGCGCGGTGTCATCTTTACCGACAGGGATACGGTCAACAAGACAGAGAGGATGAAGGTCTGCACATGCCTCAATCCTTTGCATACGGCACTTGCGATCTTCGGATGCCTGCTCGGATTCACTTCGATCGCGGCCGAGATGAAGGACAAAGAACTTCGTACCCTCATCGAGAAGATGAGCGCACGCGAGGGCATGCCCGTAGTAGAGAATCCCGGGATCATCGATCCCAAGGATTTCCTCAGAGAGTGCCTTGAAGAGCGCTTCCCCAATCCTTTCATGCCCGACACACCCCAGCGTATCGCGACCGACACTTCCCAGAAGCTCCCGATCCGCTACGGTGAGAACTTCAAAGCACACATCGAGAAGGGTGACGCGACGGACCTTGTGTTCATGCCTCTCGTCATCGCAGGATGGCTTCGTTATCTCCTCGGAGTGAACGACGCAGGAGAAACCTTCGAACCCTCGAGTGATCCTATGCTCGAGACTGCACGTGAACTCCTCGGAAGTGTATCCTTCGGACGCGCTGCTACCGAGTCCGAACTCGAGCCGATCCTCCGCAACGAGACCTTCTTCGGAACCGATCTGGTTGCTGCAGGGCTGCTTCCTAAGATCACGAGCTACTTTAATGAGCTTAATGCAGGGAAAGGCTCTATAAGAAGCACGCTGCAAAAGTACACTGCGTAAGATTATTTCATAAAAGGATACGTAAGGCTGTGACTGCCACGTCGTGTTGTTTTCAACCGCGTTCTCGCTCCTCATTGGATGCGGGAACCGCATCCGTTTCCTCGCCTAAAACTAAAACCAGGAGTATGACGGATGATTCGACGCAGCGGTACATAAGCGGTTAAAATACAACCGCTTATGTACCGGCGTCTTATACGGGCTTGAAAACAACAGACGGGCGCGTCACAGCTTTTTTTGTTCGTCCAAAATCACTAATACAAACCGTTTCGGACAGCGGAAAAGAGAAAAAAGAAAATCCCGCCGCCTGAAATCATCAACATGGACCGTTTCGGACAGCGGAAAAGCGAAAAAAGAAAATCCCGCCGCCTGAAATCATCAACATGGACCGTTTCGGACAGCGGAAAAGCGAAAAAAGAAAATCCCGCCGCCTAAATGAACATTGTAAAAGAATAAGAGAGTGTGTTATGATATAAGGTAGAGCAAAAATGGACGCATTGTGTCAAAAGAGGAGGACATTCGGATGGAGAGACGTGACAAGATCAACTACTACCTTGACCTGGCTGAAGTTGTTTCACAGAGGAGCACCTGCCTTCGCAGACATTACGGTGCCGTCATCGTCAAGAATGACGAAGTTATCTCCACAGGCTACGTGGGCGCACCCAGAGGCCGTCAGAACTGTACGGATCTTGGGAAGTGCATCCGCGCGGAGCTGAACATTCCCCGAGGTGAGCGCTACGAGCTCTGCAGGAGCGTTCATGCCGAAGCCAATGCGATCATCAGCGCATCGAGACGTGATATGCTCGGAGCATCGCTGTTCCTGACAGGACTAGAAGTCTCTACAGGCGAGTACATCAGCAACAGTAACTCGTGCTCCATGTGTAAGCGCATGATCATCAATTCGGGCATCGAGAAAGTTTATGTACGTGATGATAAGGAGAACTACCGCGTGATCGACGTTAACTCCTGGATCGAGGACGATGAGTCGCTCATCGGGAAGTTCGGATATTAAACCGCGGTGTGTAATACTTTCGTAACAAACAATAAGTCGTAATGCCTCGCTTCCTGTGATAGAATACACTGATGCGAAGCTATTGATAAAGAGGATAGAGGATTAGATTTATGATCGACAACAGAAAAGTAAGGATCATGACCCGAATGTCCATCTACGAGAAACATGAGGGTAAGGAAGATCTGAAACTTAATAAGTATTTCAAGAGTGATTACGCCCGCCTTCAGGTGCTGAAGACGCTCGTGAGCATTACTCTTGCGTATGCGATCGTGCTGGTCCTCGTGGCACTATATCAGCTTGAATACCTTATCGATAACGCTCTTACGCTTGACTATCCCGAGCTCGGCAAGATGATCCTTGCGTATTACATCATAGTGCTGGCGGTTTACCTTGTGGGGGCGCTCGTCGGGTACGGACTGAAGTATCAGTTTTCAAGGAAACGACTCAAGAAGTACTACAAGCTCCTGAGATCACTCAAGGAGATATATAAAGAAGAAGATTCCTACAGATCGAACATGTAGGATACGGAAAGTAGAGGATGATCGTTTTATGCTCACAAAGTTACTTGAGATAAGAAACATAATGATCGACACATATCGTAAGGTGAGACATTTCGTCAATCCGGTGATCAAGTTCATCATTGCACTTCTGGTGTTCAGTAACATCAACAGTGCGATCGGCTTCAACCCGGATTTCGCGAAGACCTCGATCGTTCTGGTCATGTCGCTTGTCAGCGCGGTTACTCCAGGCGGAGTCATGGTATTCCTCGCGATGGTGCTCGCGCTTCTGCATGTGTACTACGCATCACTTTTCCTTTCAATCATAGTGCTTATGATCTTCATAGTGCTTTACGCGGCACTCATGAGATTCTCGAACGGCAACGCCATCGTGGCGGTCCTCATTCCGCTTCTTGCTCCGCTTAATCTGCACTTTGCGGTTCCGATGGTCCTCGGATGTGTAGCAACACCCGTTTCGGTGCTGCCCTGCGCATGCGGCGTTGCGTTCTACTACCTGATAGACGTTATAAAGACGGTTGCGGGCAAGGCGATCGAAGAGATCAACCTTGATGAGATCATCACGTATTATAAGGACATCCTCGATGTTATGATCGGCCAGAAGGAGATGTACATCGTCATCATCGTGTTCGCGCTCGTGATCATCGTGGTATTCCTGCTCCGCAGACTGCCTTTCGATTACTCGTTCCTGATCTCGGTCGGAGCGGGTGCAGCGGTCAACATCATCGGTCTGCTCGTAGGATCGCTCAAGTTTGACCTTTCGATCTCCGTGGGCTCGATAATCTTTATGTCCATAATATGCGCGTTCATAACCATGGCCTCGGATTTCATGAAACGAGTCCTCGATTACACCGCGATAGAGCATGTCCAGTTTGAGGACGACGACTTCTACTACTACGTCAAGGCTGTTCCCAAGATCAAGATCAGCATGACGAATCATAATATCAAGGTTCTCTCACCGGGTGATGACGACGTCTCCGAGGGTGAGGAGTATCCCGACGACGAAGATTACGTTTCCGCCTACAGCGAGCAGGCACCGGGCTACGATCTCTACAGTGACTACGACGAAGAGCCTGAACCCGAGCCCGAGGGAGAAGAAAACCTTGCTATGCAGTACGCCATGTCCGATGTAGAGGGCGATTACGAAGCCGACTACGAGGAAGAGATGACGGATGAAAGCGATTACGACGAAACAGGTTACGACGAAGCCGGATACGATGATCCCGGTTACGCGGATACAGGTTACGACGACAGCGATTACGACAGGAACTGAAGCGGTAAACCGGACTTTGAGCGGTGAAGCGTGAAAGTGCCGGGAAAGGAACGACATGGATACCATTAGGGAATTCTTTTCTAACTACGTGAGCCCCTTTATCTTGCTGAGGATCACGGTCATGGATGTGATCGAGATCCTTATCATCGCGTGTTTGGTATATTATGTTATCAAGTGGGTCAAGAACACGAAGGCATGGGCACTTCTCAAAGGAATACTCGTGCTTTTTGCCATATATGTCGTAGCGGCTGTTCTTGGCTTCGATGCCATACTTTGGATCTTTGCGAACGGCGTCGGAGTTTCCATCACGGCTATCATCATCCTTTTCCAGCCCGAGCTCAGAAAAGCTCTTGAGACACTCGGTAAGAGAAACATCATGTCTCCCTTCCTTGATTCGAGGGAGGAAGGTCTGATCTCCGACAAGTCCGTAAACGAGCTTGTAAGAGCCGCTGTGGAACTCGGAAAGGCCAAGACGGGAGCGCTTATAGTCATCGAGAGAAGCGTTAACCTCGACGAGTACGAAGCTACAGGTATCAAGATCGACTCGGTGATCACAGCCGAGCTTCTCATAAACATCTTTGAACACAACACACCGCTCCACGACGGTGCTGTCATCGTGCGCGGCGACAGACTTGCGGCTGCAACGTGCTACCTCCCTCTTTCGGAGAACACAAGGATCAGCAAGGAACTCGGAACGAGACACCGTGCCGCTGTCGGCATCAGTGAGGCAAGCGACAGCTTTACGATCGTTGTTTCCGAGCAGACCGGTGGCGTATCGATCGCAGAGAACGGTGAGTTATCAAGACGTGTCAGCAAGGAACAGCTTCGCGAGAGACTTCTCGTGTTCCAGAACAGTACAGCCGACAAGGAGAACAAGACCGGCAGGAGAAAGAAGTTCCTCCGCGGCATCCGAAAGGAGAAGGCGATATCAAGATGAAGAACCGTATCTTACACAACCTGGGACTTAAGATAGGATCGATCATAGTCGCTCTGCTCCTGTGGCTGACGATCACGAACATCGACGATCCCACCGTTACCCAGACATTCAAGAACATACCCGTGCAGATCTTACATGACGAGGTTATCTCCTCGCGCGGATATGAGTACCTTGTTGAGGCGGGCGACACCGTCACCTTCAAGGTTAAGGGCAGAAGGTCCCTCGTGGACAACTTAAGGAATGAGGATTTTGAAGCGGTTGCCGACTTCAACAACCTCACATCCATGTACATGGTGCCCATAAACGTTTCATGCAACATTGAGAACGCTGACGAGATCAGTATCTCGCTCCAGAACGAGAACATGGCGGTCAGCCTCGAAGACCAGCTTACCCAGCCCTTCACGGTACGCGTGATCACCAGCGGTAAGGTTCGTGAGGGTTACTACTGCACGGACAACAGCGTCAGCTCGAGTCTTGTCCAGGTTACGGGATCGACCTCTTCGGTCAACTCCGTACGTGAGATCGCTGTCAAGGTGGATCTTGAGGGAAGGATGACCTCCTTTACGGATCAGTACGAGCTTGTCGCTTATGATGCAGACGGCGAACCTATCGACCCCAGAAAGCTCACCTTCAATCAGAACAGCGTGGAAGTTACCACGGATATCTGTCCCGTCAAGACACTTCCCATAGAGGTTGTTACCACGGGCGTGCCCGCAGTCGGATACTATGTCGACAAGATCGAGTTCGCTCCTTCGAGTGTTTCGATCGCGGCACCGCAGTCGGTACTCTCAAGGCTCTCCAAGATCAACGTGAGCGTTGACACGAGCGGAGCAGACCAGACCATAGAGAAGGCGATCGACCTTTCGGATTACTTAAGCGACCACTACAAGGGCACATTCCTCACCGAAGAGGACGGCCTCAGTGTCGGAGTCATGATCACGATCAAGCCGCTTGCCGAGAAGAAATTCGAGCTTACCGAGGACGACATCGAGATCAGGAATCTTTCCGACAACCTTGAGGGTATACTTTATTCACTCTGGAACGCCGACGTCACCATCAGCGGCTCCGAAGCCGAGATCGCCGATGTGACCGTTTCGGATCTTGGGCTTTATATCGACGTTGCGGATTGCAACGAAGGAACATATACCAGACAGATGATGTATCAGTATGACGGACCCGTCAAGGTTTCTGCTGGGAGCGTCATGGTGAGACTGAGTGCAAAGGAAGAGTATGAATAACGAGAGATATGCGGCTCTGCCCGCACCCGACATGAAAGGGGAGAGATCGTGGCCGGGCAGAAGGCTTCTTGAGGCTCCGGTCTGGTGCAGTGTTGACCTGCGTGACGGTAACCAGGCACTGACGGATCCCATGACTGTTGAGGGGAAGCTCGAATTCTTTAAGCTCCTTGTGAAGCTCGGGTTTAAGGAGATCGAGGTGGGGTTCCCTTCGGCATCCGGTATAGAATTTGATTTTGTCCGTGAACTTCTGATCAGAAAGCTCGTTCCTTCGGACGTCAGGATCCAGGTACTCTCGCAGTGCAGAGAGCATCTGATAAGACGTACCTTTGAAGCGATCGAAGGCGCGGACAATGTTATCTTTCACATATATAACAATACATCAGACATTCAAAGACATATCGTCTACGGCTTTTCAGACGAGGAGTCCCTTGATATGGGGGCCAACGCCGCAGCTTTGGTCAAAGAGCTCGCGCAGGAGAAGGGGATTCAAAACATCACCCTTGAGTATTCGCCCGAAAGCTTCACGGAATCGGATCCGGAGTTTGTCAGAGAGACTTATTCCAGGGTGATCGAGGTTTGGAAGCCCTCGAAAGACAACCCGATGATCCTTGATTTCCCGACAACGATCGAAAATCTCATGCCCAACGAATTCGCCGACAGGATGGAGCTTATCGCACGCGATATCGCCCGTTACGAAGGCATTACGCTGAGCATTCATCCACACAATGACCGCGGAACCGG
This sequence comes from Lachnospiraceae bacterium, assembly GCA_017427685.1. Classification (GTDB taxonomy): domain Bacteria; phylum Bacillota; class Clostridia; order Lachnospirales; family Lachnospiraceae; genus RUG11977. The sequence continues at coordinate 72,034 of JAFRSH010000031.1, forward strand.
TGTGGCTGCCGCGGAACTTGCCATGCTTGCCGGTGCGAAGCGCATCGAAGGCACATTGTTCGGAAACGGTGAGAGAGCCGGTAACGTTGACCTCATAAACATTGCATGCAACCTTCTTGCACGGGGGATCGACCCGAAGCTCGATCTTTCCGAGATCCTCGAGATCCGCAGGAAGTACGAAAGCCTCACGGGGATGAAAGTCCCCGAGCGTTATCCTTACGCCGGAGACCTTGTGTTCACGGCGTTCTCGGGCGGTCATCAGGACGCGATCAACAAGGTGCTCGCATACAGAGAGAAGGAACCTTCGAAGATCTGGGATATCCCTTACCTCCCCATCGATCCCGCCGATATAGGCAGGATCTACGAGTCGTTCGTCAGGATCAACAGTCTTTCGGGACGCGGTGGCGTGGCTTATGTCATGGAGGTTTACCACGGCTTCAAACTGCCGCGTGACATGCGCGGGGAGTTCTCACAGATCATTCAGACCATCAGCGAGAACGAAGGTGAGGTCGATCAGGAGCGCATCATGACAGAGTTCAAGAAGAACTATCTGGACATGAAGGAGCCTTACCACTTCAAGAGCATCAACACCGTCGACGAGCCTACCGCAGTGGCCGACAATTTCCTGACGGTCGCAACGCTCACCTACACCGACCATGGCGAGACACATACCGTGACCGCGAAAGGAAACGGACCTATCGATGCCGCCAAGACAGCTATCTCGCATGACCTCAAGAGGTCGCTGAGGATCCTCGACTACAGCGAGCATGCGCTGACATCGGGTTCGAACGCGCAAGCTGCCGCTTATATCCATCTCTTTGACTGCGACAGCGGCAAGACCGCTTACGGTGTCGGAGTGAGCTCGAGTACGACACGTGCTTCCATCCGGGCGATCTTCAGCGCACTTAATCGAATGGAGGTTGAACAGTAATGCCAAACGCGATACGCAATTTCAGCAAGTTCAGGTACCTCCTTTACGAGCTGATCAAGAAAGACATCAAGCTCAAGTACCGCAGCTCCGTTCTGGGTGTGTTGTGGACACTGCTTGAGCCGTTACTCACCATGATAGTCCTGACCGTGGTGTTCTCGGGACTCCTCGGAAAGGGCGACGACAATTTCCCTGTTTATATCCTCTGCGGAAGGCTTCTGTACAGCTTCTTCTCCGCGGGAACCAAGACGGCACTCAAATCTATCAGGAAGAATTCTTCGACCATCAAGAAGGTTTATGTGCCCAAATACATGTATCCGCTCGCTTCCACACTTTCGAGCTACATCATCTTTCTGATCTCGCTGATCGTACTCGTGGGAGTGGCTCTTTACGAACAGGTGAAGATCACAGGCGCGATCTTCGGCGCGATCTTCCCGCTCATCATGATATTCTTCCTGACTCTCGGAGTCGGACTTATACTTGCGGTCCTCGACGTGTTCTTCCGTGACCTCGAATACCTCTGGACCGTAATACTGATGCTTATAATGTACACGTGCGCGATCTTCTACAAGGTCGAGTCGCTCAAGTCGGTCACGAACGAATGGATCTTCAAGATCAATCCGCTCTACTCGCTTATCGTTAACTTCCGAAATTCGATCTTCGGAAGACCTCTCGATATGTACCACTTCTGGTACGCGCTCGGGTTCAGCGCCGCAGTGATGCTGTTCGGATGCGTCCTCTTCTTCAAGAAGCAGGACAGATTCATACTCTACATCTGAGAACGCACCGCATCGCTATTTTAGAGGAGAGAAACATACGAATGACAGAAGAGAACAAGCTGGAAAACATAATACCTGAGAGTGCCCCGGCAGAAGTGACCGCAGAAAGCAACACGGCCCCGGAGACTGCGGATACAGAAGCGACCGTTGAAAGCCAAACAGCCCCGGTGACTGCGGATGTACAACCGACCGTCGGTGTACCGGAAGCCGAGGAAACGGGTGCAACTGAGGGAACGGGTGAGAAACCCGCCACCGAAGAAAAGAAGAAACCCAAGAAAAAGAAAAAGCCAGCGAAAAAGGTGATAGAGATAGAGGGCCTCGGCGTCCGCTTCAACATGGCGGAACAGAAGGTCGATTCCCTCAAGGAGTACTTCATCAGACTTGTTCACAGGAACCTCAAGTATAAAGAATTCTGGGCTCTTAAGGATGTGACGTTTTCGATCCGCAAGGGCGACCGTGTCGGGATACTCGGACTCAACGGTGCCGGCAAGAGTACACTCCTTAAGGTAATAGCGGGAGTTTTAAAGGCCACCGAAGGAACGGTGACCGTTAAGGAAAGCGTCGTGCCGCTCCTCGAGCTCGGTGCCGGCTTCGACAAGGACTACACGGGAGCCGAGAACATCTACCTCTACGGGAGCATGCTCGGCTACAAGCGTGATTTCATCCGCGAGAAGTTTGATGAGATAGTCAAATTCTCCGAACTCGGAGATTTTATAAATGTCCCCGTTAAGAACTATTCCTCGGGAATGAGGGCGAGACTCGGATTCTCGATCGCTACGATCGTCGATCCGCAGATCCTTATCCTTGACGAGGTTCTTTCGGTAGGAGATGCAAAGTTCAAGAAGAAGAGCGCGAACAAGCTCAAGAAGATGATGAAGAGCGGAGTTACGGTTCTGCTCGTATCGCACCAGAGCGATCAGGTCAGATCGATCTGCAACAAGGCGATCATCCTCGAGCACGGCAGACTCATAGCATCCGGCAAAGCCGAAGAGATCTGCGATCAGTACGAGGAGATGATCAACAAGGACAAACAGAACTGATACGGGTCCGGTCCGTAAACTGCGGGGGTGGGAATGAAACTCAGCATTATCATACCTTACTACAGAGGCGAACAATATCTTCGCGACTGCCTTGACGGTATCAGGGACGGCGGCTGCGAGGACGTTGAAGTGATAGTCAGTGACGACGACCCCATGGAGCCGAGGGGCGTGGCTTTTGCGCGCAACGGCGGTCTCGAGCGCTGCACGGGAGACTTCGTGATGTTCCTCGACAGCGACGACTTCTTCCTGCCGGGCGATATCGCGCGGGCCATGGAGGAAGCACTGAAGAACCCCGACGCGGTGACGGTGCTTGACCTTAAAGGAACATATTACTGCAGGGACGCCGTTATGGAGAAGAGAGTCCCGAACCCTTCGTTCGAGCTCGAGATCCCCATCGCGCAGAGAGTCGTCGGACTTGTGATCCCCGCAAAGCTTATCCCGAAGAAGAGATTCCCGGAGCGTTTCAGGTACTACAGCGAGCTGACGTTTATGACCGAGCTGCTTGACAGCGCCGGCTTCGTCAGGGCTCCCGGGATAACCTACTATAAAAGAATTCATAACGATCCCATCAACCTCCCCTCCCTTTCGCAGGAGGAAAGCAGTGACAGAGTGTCACAGTTCTGCACCTCTTTCACGCTGGCTGCGGAGAGAGGACATTCGAACGGGGCTGTGAAGCTCGTTGAATGCGCGGGCGCTTTCTTCGAAAAGATCCTGACGGGAGACAATTCGCCTGCCGGACTTTACACCTGCCCCGCATTTACGGAGGAGGACGCGGCCGGGGCCGTGAAGGCGCTGGGGTCGGTTGACATAAGCGTTATAAAAGAGATCCCCGACAAGGGAAGACGCAGGATCCTGCTCGCGCTCGCGGACGGTGACCGCGGCAATGCACTTAAGGCGGCGCGCAAGATCAGATTCAGGAAGAAAAAGAAGGGGCTTTTCGGTTCGAAGGACCAGTGGAGGCTCGCTTTTTACCGCAAGATCGCGCTGAAGACGCGTGTCCGCAAGGACCTCGTGTTCTTCGAGAGCTTCAATGGTGACCTCTACGGCGACAGCTGCCGCTATATCTACGAGTACTGGATCGCGCACAACACCGAGGGACGCGGGTTCGTCTGGAGTATCGGAAGGGCCGGGAGGAGTGCGATCCCCGGGAAGCACAAGAGCGTGAAGCCCGGAACCATGCGGTACATGCTCGCGCTTGCACGCGCCGGGATACTTGTGAGCAACATGCGCCAGCCCTCCTGGTATGTTAAGAGAAAGGGCCAGCTCTTCTTTGAGACATGGCACGGTACGCCTCTCAAAAAGCTCGTCTTCGATATGGATGACGTTTATACCGCAAGCCCGGGTTACAAGAAGATCTTTTACGATCAGTCACGAAAGTGGGACTGGCTCCTGTCCGGGAACGAGTACTCGACATCAGTGTTTGAGCGCGCGTTCATGTTGCCGAAGGAGCGTATCGCACAGCTTGGATATCCCCGCAACGACCGCCTAAGAGAGGGCGTCGATGCTGAGACAAAGCGCCTGTTACGGGAGAAGCTCGGACTCCCCGCGGACAAACGCGTGGTGCTCTACGCACCGACATGGCGTGACAACAGATTTAAGGGAAGCGGCAACTACGAAATGTCCCTTCCGTTTGATAAAGAGTTTATTTCGAAGGTTCCTGATACCTTCTTCGTCCTCAGGATGCATTACTTCGTGTCCGGGACGGAGGGGCTTAAGGAAACGTTCGGTGACAACGCCGTCGACATGAGCGGTTACGATGACATCAACGACCTCTACCTCGCGAGTGACGTGCTGATCACCGATTACTCGTCGGTATTCTTTGACTACGCGATACTCGGCCGTCCCATCATCTTCTACGCTTTCGACGAAGAAGAGTACGGTGGCGAGCTGCGCGGACTTTACTTCGACATGGAGAGCTACTGCCCCGGACCTGTTGTGAGGACGCAGGACGAGCTCGCGGAGGTGCTTGGCAAGAGCGAGGACTTCTTCGCACCCTACCTCGAGCGTTTCAATGCGATGGGCAGCTTCTTCGCCGGACCCGGTGACGCGCAGGCATCGAAGAGGGTAGTTGAGTTTATTGAGGAGCACGTAGTCAAGAACTGAGCGGAGATCATCTATGGTGAAAAGATTTGTGAAGGCCTTGATTGTGGCCGTCTACAGGTGCCTGACCCACCTGATACCCGTGAAAAAGGGACTTGTCGTTTTTGACAGCTTCATGGGTAAGAGCTATTCGGGGTCGGTCCGCGCCGTTTACGAGTGGATGAGAGACAACAAGCCGGACAAGCCTTACGTCCCGGTGTGGGTCTTCACGCGGGAGGCACTCAGGAAGGGACTTCCCGGGATGCCGGACTGCCGGATCGTCACCTACGGAACGATCTCTTATTACATCCTGATGTCCCGGGCAAGGGTTTGGGTCTTTGATACCCGCCACGAGGGATATCTGGTCAGGAAGAAAAGCCAGCGCTACATCCAGACATGGCACGGAACACCGCTCAAGAAGCTCGGTGCCGATATCGAGACCTTCTCGATGAAGGCTGAAACGGGGAGCGATGCGGTTGCCCGCGAGGATGCCGGCAAAGCGCTTGCAAAGTACAAGTCTAAGGTTGCCGCAGAGAGCGCCAAGTGGAACGTTCTGCTTTCGGCATCGCCCTTTACGACAGAGGTTTTCAGACGTTGCTTCTCCTATGACGGTGAGGTCCTCGAGTGCGGATACCCCCGCAACGATGTGCTCTTCGCAGGGAAGGAAAGGGCAAGCGGTTCACCGGCAGGAGACACCCCTAAGAAGACGCTGCTCTACGCGCCCACATGGCGTGACGATGTCCACAGCGGAGAGGGCTGGTGGTACGGCTACACTCCGAGTCTTGACATAGAGGCGCTCGAAAAGGCTCTCGGCAATGAATGGAAGCTGGTGGTTAAGCTTCACTACCTGGTCAAGTGCGACAAGGACGCATTCCCCGCAAGCTGCATCGAGAGCGGATTCCTGCGTGTGGCTGACAGCTCGGAGGATATAGCGGGACTTTTTGCCGAAGCGGACGCACTCATCACCGACTACTCTTCGGTAATGTTCGACTATGCGCTGCTCGACAGACCCATGTTCTTTTATACATATGACCTTGAGCGCTACAGGGATGAGCTCAGGGGATGGTATTTTGATTTTGAAAAAGAGGCCCCCGGACCGCTCTCAAAGGATACGGAGGGTCTGATAAAAGACATAAAGGCTCTTGTCGGGGAAGGCCCCGAATCTGTCCGCTGGCAGGAAAAACGAAGAGCCTTCAGGGAAAGATACGCGGGATTTGAGGACGGACATGCGTCCGAACGCACCGCAGAGAAGCTTGAGTCTTTCTTATGATCTTGCCGAAGTGACTGACAAGGAATCAAAGGCGCAGACTGAAAAAACCGAGCCAAAGAAAAGCTCAAATGAACCTTAAAGAGGGATATTGAATGAAAGAAGCATTTGTACGTGAACTGAAGCGCAGGACACTTTCTCTGATGCACAACGCCCAGTACCTTGTGGGCAGGCGCCGCATGGAGACTGTTTTTGACGGTTACGACGCGAGCACCGTGGAGAATCCGCCCATGAAGGGCATGAACACGATAGCGTTCGTGATCACGAGGATGGTACGCTTCCACGGCGGACAGACCTCGATCCTGAGACTCGGAACCAGGCTCGCAAAGAAGGGCATGAAGGTCCTTTACCTCGTCTACAAACCTCAGAGCGTTGCGGAGATGAAGCTCTGCGCGGCTTCGAACCTTCCGGACTACGAAGGAAGCTTCGCCTCGTTTGACAGCTATGTCTCCGGTATCGGGAAGAAGTACGTGATGCCCGATATCGTGGTAGCTTCCTCATGGGATACCGTATCCTATGCCAAGAAGCTCGATACCTACAGGATGTACTTTGTTCAGGACTACGAGCCCTACTTCTACAAGTTTGGCGAGGAGTTCCTCATGAGCCGCAGCACCTACTCCCAGGGACTTCACATGGTAAGCCTCGGTGCATGGAACAAGATGATGATCGAGAGGGAAACAAAACCGGTTTCACCGATCGACGTGATATCCTTCCCTTATGAGGCGAAGGAATACAAGGCGGCGGAGAGGGATTACGACAGCTACAGAGACAAGAAGACGATCACCCTTGCGGTCTATGTCAAATACTACGGCAAGCGTCTTCCGAACCTTATCCCTTACATCCTGACCAACACGACTTCCGAACTCGCCAAGAAGGGGATCACGCTTGACGTGAGGTACTTCGGAGAAGCCGGAACATACAGGATCCCCGGCGGACGCAGCCTCGGACAGCTCACGCATGAGGAACTCGCCAAGCTCTACGGCGAGGCAGATTTCGGAATGGTGGCGTCCATGAGCAACATCTCTCTCGTACCTTACGAGATGCAGGCGACGGGACTTCCGCTGATCGAGTTCAAGGAGGGAACATATCCGTTCTTCTTCCCCGAAAACACGGCACTTCTCGCATCGATCAACGACAGGGACATCTCGGAACTTTTGCTCGAAGCACTTGAGGAGCCGGATCGTCTCAAAGCCATGAACGATAAGGCAGCGGAGTATATGAAGGAACTTTCGTGGGAAAGGACCGGTGACGAATTCTATGAGATCATTCATAAAGCGTTTAACGCCGGAAAGGCTTAAAAAGCTCTACAGGAGCCTGAGAGGCAGGATCCTCGGGGCGGCTTTTGGGGTGTTCGGCAGACTTCCGATCAGGCAGGACAGGGTCGTCCTTGAGAACGTCTGGGGCTACGGCGACAACCCCAAGAGCATCGCACTTGCGCTCAGAAAACAGAAGAAAAAGCTTGATATCATTTTTGTCGCGGGAGGCACGAAGCAGACCGCTCCGCCGAAGGGGATAAAGCTCGTTCGCGCGGGAAGCCTGCGGGCCGTGTATTATCTGTCGACAGCCAGGGTTTGGGTCGACTGCAATCATAAGCCTTATTACGTGAGGAAGAGAAACGGCCAGTTCTATATGCAGACATGGCACGGAAGCCTTCCGTTAAAGAGGATCGAAGGTGATGCCAAGGGACTCGGCGCACGTTACCTTGAGGAAGCAGCCTACGACACCGGACTTGCCGATGTCTTCCTCTCCGACAGTGAGTTTTGTAACGACGTATACAGGCATGCGTTCGGCTACAAGGGCCGGATCGCGATGACGGGTTCACCGAGACTTGACAATCTTTTAAAGAATGCCGGTGCCACGGACAAACGTGCTTTAAAGCGCAGATCGGCCATCCTTTCGAGGCTCGGCCTGAAGGGAAACAAAGCCATCGCGCTTTACGCTCCGACCTTCAGAGGCGGCGGTGAGGACGCGGGCCCCTTAAAGGCGTTTGATGCGGCTGAGACACTGAAAGCACTTAAGGCTCGTTTCGGCAAGGACTTCGAACTCCTTGTTAAGCTCCATCCGCTGGCACTTTCGTACGGATGCGGCGCGGGAGCCGTGGGCGGGAGAGACGTTTCCTCATACCCGAACATCTACGAGCTTCTTGAGGTTACGGATGTTCTGATCACGGATTATTCGAACACGATGTTTGAGTTCTCCTACACCGGAAGACCCTGCTTCCTGTTCGCACCCGACAGTGACCGTTACGCACGGGAGAGAGGCATGTATTTTGTCTATGACAGGCTTCCGTTCCCGATCGCGGCCGACAGCGCGGCTCTGTCAAGCGAGATAAGGAACTACGACCCGGAACGATACGCCGCACGCGGACAGGCTTTCTACAGAGACCTCGGTGTGCGTGAGGACGGCCGAGCATCCCTAAGAGCGGCACGCATCATTATGAGCGAGATAAATAAAGGACTGTGATATAATAGTTTAAGCTTTGGGAGGTATTCAAATGAAACGCGGATTAAAGATCGGCATCATAAGCGGTGCCTCGGTGATCGGTGTTGCGATCATCACACTTGTTACGATCGCTCTTATCAAGACTTCGTCGTTCAAGGACAGCCTGGCGGGATTTACGGATCAGGCGGCTGCCACTGCTTCGATGAAGGCCTACGAGACCGATTATCAAACACTTGTGAACGATGCGACTGACGCATCGGATTACTACAAGTTCTGGACCTACGGCGACTATGAGGACCAATTTGCCGAGCTTCTCGGCAAGGCCGAAGAAGCTGACCGCAAGACCACGTCTTTCCAAAAGAACGTTTCGGACCTGAAGACCAAGTTCGACGCGCTCTACTCGCTCGGAAAGTACAAGAGTGACGTCGATTCGGCATTCACTCAGGCCGACAGCTACGCGAGAGACTTCAGGCTCGACATGTACGACAAGTCTGTCAAGAACCTCGAGACACTTCTTGCGAGTGCTACCGATGTGAACAAGAAGATGGCCAAGTACGTCATCGCCTTCAAGGAAAGCACCGCCAAGCTTAATGATAACTCCTATATCCTCGGAGATCTTGAGAGCGAATATAGCGAAGCTAAGAACGACGCCGTCAGATCGATCGAGGAATTCGATGAGACCGCAGCTTCAAAGGCAGTTGCCAGGTACGCACAGCTCATCGACCGTATCCTCGAGAACACCAAGGAGCTCGTGCGTGAGTACACCGACGAGGTGGACGAGCTTGTCGAGCATGCCTACGACTACGGTTATTCCGAGTTCGATATCAACAGGGTCAACGACATCCGTAACCGCTTCAAGGAAGCTGCCGATTCCGAAGATTATACCAAGATGGAAGAGGAGTACAACAACCTGAACGCATGGATCGAGGACACCGATTCCGTACTTTACGGCTACACCGACAAGACCCTCAAGTGGGTTCAGGCCGACGTTTCGGACAACGATTCCGTCAAGCTCTACATGAGTTCGACCGCAGGCGATTCATACGATCTGAAGCTTGAGGACTTCGTGGTCTACGAGAACGACGGCGGCGTCTGGAACGAGCGCAAAGCCACCGACATCTCCCAGATCAGGGGCGCGATGAGTGTCGACCTCGTGGTGGATGTTTCGAGCAGTATGTGGGACGACTTCTACACCATGCAGTGCGCGGTTGAGAACTTCATCAACTCGACCTCCTCGGACACCAAGCTCGGTCTGTCGACCATCGGAACGATCTACGAGCGTTTCCAGACCATGACGAACAACAAGGAGAACATCCGCAACTCGCTCTGGTCACTGAACTGCGACGGCCTTACGAGCCTTTACCAGTCGCTCTACTCCTCGGTTGTCTACACGGCATCCCAGACCGGTTCGAGATGCGTTGTGGCCTTCACCGACGGTGACAACGTTCCCTACGGAACAGGCTACGATTACAGCGCACAGGACGTTATCGACGTTTCGAAGTACTACCAGGTACCCGTTTACATCATCGGCGTCGGCTACAACGTCAATTCCTCGTCCCTCCGCAACATCGCGGAGTCGACCGGCGGACTCTACTTCGAGAACATCGGAGTATCGAGGCTGTCCGACGTTTATGCCGAGATCTACGAGAAGCTCGGCCACCTCTACGCACTCACATATCTTACCGATATGCCCAACGACGTTTCACGTACGATCTACGTTCGCTACACCGACATCGCGAACGGCGTGAGCGCCATCATCGACGGCGTGCTTGAGGCAGAGACTCTTCAGGATGCTTACCACGCATCCGAGATCGACGGAAACGATGTGCTGCGTTACTACACCGAGACGAGCTACCTTTCGTCCGACGACCTCCTGAAGCTCGGCGACAGCCTTGACAAGCTTCAGACCATCATAAACATCTACTTCGCGCATTACGGCTACAAGTTCAGCACCCAGACCGCGCTCGACACGATGATCTCCCTCGGAGTCATCAAGAAGAACGGTAAGCTTGACAACGACGCCGTCCTCAAGAAGATGAAGAACGACAGGATCGTTTACCAGAACCTCTCGGCTCTCTTCAACTTCCGTTACGAGCTCATCTTCAAGGTTGCTTCGCAGCTCTACTACAGCAACCCCGGCATCTCCTACGACCAGATGAGGGTTGCCGTTCACGAGTACTTCGGCGAGACCAATCAGAACCGCTTCTCGTACGATGTGAAGGCCGCATGGAGCGCACTCCACTGATATCACATAGGCGTAAAGAAAGAGGTACGTACCGCAGGGTGCGTACCTCTCATTTATTTATCAACGCTTATGTGGTCTAGCTCAGCGCCCCCTCGCTCATTTGAGGAATCACGGGGACAGAACCGTGAAGCTCGATCCTCGGGCCGCCCTTGGACTCGATGTAATCACGCGTGATGGTGACTCTGCCGATCGAACGGTCTTTGGGGATCTCGTACATGATGTCGAGCATAAACTCTTCGATGATCGAGCGAAGACCTCTTGCGCCCGTTTCCTTGGCGAGAGCTTTCTCCGCGATCGCCTCGAGTGCGTCATCGTCGAAGAGAAGATCCACATCGTCGAGTGCGAGAAGCTTCTGGTACTGCTTGAGGATCGCGTTCTTGGGCTCGCTCATGATCTTGACGAGCATCGACTTGTCGAGGCCTGTCAGGGTGTAGACAACGGGCAGACGTCCGATGAACTCGGGGATCATTCCGAAATCGCGCAGATCCTCGTTGCTGACATGCGAGAGGACGTCTTCTTCATCGTACTTGTCGGAGAGGACGCTGTTGAAGCCGATCCCGCTTCCGGTGAGGAGCCTCTTCTTGATGATCTTGTCAAGCTCGGGGAAGGCACCTCCGCAGATAAAGAGGATATTTCGTGTGTTCATGGTGGTCATGGGAACCATGGCGTTCTTGCTGGTTGCACCCACGGGGACCTGTACCTCTGCACCCTCAAGGATACGGAGGAGTCCCTGCTGAACTGATTCGCCGCTGACGTCGCGGCTGGTGGTGTTCTTTTTCTTGGCGATCTTGTCGATCTCGTCGATGAAGACGATTCCTGTTTCGGCACGTTCAACGTCGTTGTCCGCAGCCATGAGGAGCTTTGAGAGGACGCTTTCGACGTCGTCGCCGATATAGCCGGCCTCTGTGAGCGAGGTGGCGTCCGTGATCGCGAGCGGAACGTTAAGGATACGTGCGAGTGTCTGTACAAGGTAGGTCTTGCCGCAACCGGTGGGTCCGATCATCAGCATGTTTGACTTGCCGATCTCGATATCGCCGGAGGCGTCCTTGGTAACTCGCTTGTAGTGATTGTAAACTGCTACAGAGATGACCTTCTTGGCTTTCTCCTGGCCGATCACATATTCGTCAAGAGATTCCTTGATCTTGTGAGGCGGAGGAAGTCTCCTAAAGTCGAGGACGGTCTCGGCCTCTTCAGCGTTATCGCGCGCTTCCTCGGGGGCAGGCTTCTTTTTGAGGCGCTGGCTCTTGGGGATGTCGCCCATGAACCCCAGGTTGAACCCGAAGGGGTTGGGGCCGAGCGGATTTTGATTGTTCTTGTTCCCGTCCATCGGGAATCCGGGGATATCGCCCGCGTTCATGAGGTTGAAGGTCTTCTGCATGCAGTCCGCGCAGACACAGAAGGAGCCCGCCATCTTGAGCAGGCGGCCCGCCTGACTCTCGGGTCTCCTGCACATGTAGCAGATGTCCTCATACTTGTTGTTGTCATCGTTCTTGATGATGTCGTTATTGTTGTTATTGTTGTCGTCCATCAGGATGTCCTCTTGCTTTCCTGCGTACCGCCGGAGTGCGGATCAGTACGCGTTCTTGTTTATAAATCCCTTGAAGATAGTAAGGAACAGAATCTTTAAGTCAAACCAGATGCTCCAGTTCTCGATGTAGTAAAGATCGTGATCGATCCTTCCCCTGATCGAGGTGTCACCGCGGAAGCCGTTGATCTGGGCCCAGCCCGTCATGCCGGGGCGAACCTGGTGCTTGATCATGTAACGCGGGATCTCTTCTTTGAACTGCTCAACGAACTGGGGACGTTCGGGACGCGGTCCCACGAGGCTCATGTCGCCTCTGAGCACGTTGAAGAGCTGCGGCAGCTCGTCGAGACTGGTCTTACGGATGATCTTACCGATACCCGTCACGCGTTTGTCCGCTTTGGTCGTCCACTCCTTCTTTTCGGACTCTTCGTCCTGAACCCTCATGGAGCGGAACTTGTACATCTTGAATTCCTTGCCCGAAAGCCCGACGCGTACCTGGGAGAAGATAACGGGGCCTTTGGAGGTACATTTGATCAGCAGCGCGATCACACCCATGGGGATCGCGAAAACGAGGAGAGCGATGGTTCCGAGCAGAAGGTCGGACACTCTCTTGACGGAAGCGTTGAAGAAATTGCTGAGCGGAACGTTACGGATGTTGATAACGGGGAGTCCGCCCAGGTCCTCAAGCGCGGGAACCGAGGAAACCACGTTGTTGTAGTCGGGGATGAACTTGGTGTGCACGCCCGTCTTCTCACAGATCCTGACGATCTTTCCGAGTTTTTTGTACTCTTCGACATTAAGGGTGACCACGATCTCGTCGATCATGTTCTCGTTGATGATCTCTTCGAGCTTGGAGATCGTCCCGCAGAACGTGATCCCGCAATCTTTTACCGCGCCGTCCGGCTCGTCGTCAAGTATTCCGAAGATCCTGTAACCCCACTCGGGATTGGCGTTGATCCTGTCGATATAGCTCTGTGCCGACGGTGAGAATCCGACCAGCAGCACGTGACGCAGGTTCTTGCCCTTTCTGCGCATCAGTGAGAAGATCCTGGAACTCAACAGTCTGTAGATGATCCCGAAGATAACGTTTATGATCCCGAAGCTTATGTAGAACCATCTTGATATATCCGACTGCTTCTGAATAAAGATCAGGAAGGAGAAGTAGAATATACCGAGGAGATTGGCCTCGATAAGGCTTCCTATCGTCTTGAATACTTTGTGTGTGCGGCGGGGTTTGTAGAGCCCGCAGATGTTATATATGATCAAATAGCCCGGAACAAGCGGGAAAAGGTTCAGTAAGTAGCGGGCAAAGCTGTAAAAACGCTCTCCCGGAGCGAGCGCCATGAACTTGAATACGTACGGCAGAACATAGAAGCGAAGCGGGAACGTGAGCATGTACGCGCCTATGATCAAAAGTCCGTCTACTATTATATGAAGCCTGTTGATGGCTGCCTGTGTGTCTTTCATGTGTTTCTTTCGCTGTCTTTCCTTTCAGTGCCTCTCTTTTTTCCGATTCTACAATAAGAAGGACATTAGTACAATGTTTTTCGATTTTTCTTTACAGTTTTTTCACAGACTAATCACACTTTCACGTTAGACTCGTAGTCACAAGATGAACAGAAAAGCACAAGGACGCGACATATCGCGAATGTTGCGTCGAGAATCCAAACGAAAGACAGGTGAATTGTTCATGGAAGACTACAACGAAATGACTACACAAAATACAGAAACAACTCCGGTGACTCCGGAAGAGCAGGTTACAGAAACAGTCACGGAGCAGACAGTCGAAGTTCAGGCAGAGGCACCCGTGATCGAGCAGACCGCAGAAGCACAGCCCGAGGCACCCACGTTCGAACAGACCGCAGAGGTTCAGCCCGAAGCGCCCGCGTTCGAACAGACAGCTGAAGCACAGTCCGAAGCACCCGCGTTCGAACAGACAGCAGAGGTTCAGCCTGAAGCGCCTACAGCTCCCCAGCCTCAGATGCAGAACCCCGGGTACGCAGGACCTTTCCCGGGATGGCAGCCCGCAGGCCCCGATCAGTTCAGAGGCTACAATCAGGGAACTCCCGTTTACGGCTACAGAGACACGGTCTACGGTAACTACTACGGACCTGCAACTCCTCCCATGCAGGGCACGATGCCTCCTTACATGGCACCGGCTCCCGCTCCGGAACCGAAGAAAGAGAAGCGCAGCCTCAGGAAAGAACATCCCGTTACCTTTAAGATCGTCGATGCACTGATCTTCGGTGTGGTTGCGGCTCTGGCATTCATCGGATGCAACTACCTCTACAGCTACTTCTTCCCGAAGGAGGCTGAGGAATACAACGTGGTTCAGATCGCAACTGAGAGCAAGACCGAGAAGACCGACCCCGTCAAGACGGTTGAGACCATCGAAACAGTCATCTCATCAACTCCTGATGTTTCGGCTGTTGTTGAACAGGTCGCTCCCGCGATCGTGCAGATCGACTGTATGTTCAACACCACGAGCTATTTCGGATCGTACCAGACTCCCGGCGCAGGTTCGGGTATCGTAATGAGGAAGACCGACAAGGAACTCCTTATCGCAACCAACAACCACGTTGTTGAAGGTGCGGCATCCATCAAGATCACGTTTACGGACGGCACGACTGCCGACGCAGTCATCAAGGGAACCGACTCCGTTGCGGACCTTGCGGTAGTTTCCGTCGATCTCTCAACACTCGACAAGGAATTCGTTGATTCTGTCACCGTTGCCAAACTCGGCAGCTCGGACGATATCAAGGTCGGCCAGATGGCCATCGCCATCGGTAATGCCATGGGTTACGGCCAGTCGACCACAGTGGGTTACATAAGCGCTAAAGACAGAGAAGTAACAGTTGACGGCACCAAGATGATCCTCATCCAGACCGATGCGGCCATCAACCCCGGTAACAGCGGCGGTGCGCTCATCAACATAAGCGGTGAAGTTATCGGTATCAATTCGGTCAAGTTCGCTTCGACACAGATCGAGGGCATGGGATTTGCGATCCCCATCTCGAGAGCGGAGAAGATCCTTGACGAGCTCGGAAACCGCGAGTCGCTTACTCACGAGGAAAAGGGCTACCTGGGTGTTCACATCCAGACCGTTACATCATCCATAGCACAGGCGTACAACTGGCCTGTCGGCGTATATATCGCAGAAGTTGACGAAGGCCTCGCAGCCGACAAAGCCGGCATCGAGATCGGTGACATCATCACACGTGTCAACTCCGTAACAGTTACGACATCGACGGATCTTAAGACCGCGATCAGCTCCTACAGAGCGGGAACCAAGATCACCGTCACCGTTCAGAGGATCGTGGACAACAAGTTCGAAGAGATGGATATCGAGGTTGTTCTCGGTAACGAGCCCGACGAGGACGAGCCCGAGCAGCCGGCAAAGCCTGCAGACCCCGGGGAGGCCGCTCCTGAGGAAGGAACTCCCGAAGAACCCGACGAGGACGCACCCAAGGCTTCACCCAAGGACGGACTCCCTCAGCAGAATCCCCAGACCGGTGATTACGGCACCGAAGAGATCCCCGATTATTTCGATCCTTTCAAGGATTTTGAAGATCTGATGCCTTACTTTAATTGGTAATTGTAAATCTCCCCTCAACAGAGAAGAGGTACGCACCGCAAGAGGTACGTACCTCTTCTCTTCGTCTTGAATTTTTATGGCAGTTGGTGTATCATAACCGAGGTTGGAATTATGTATATTTATTCAGGAGGAACCAGGAACAATGATTGATATTAAGTTTTTGCGTGAGGAGCCTGAGAAGGTCAGGCAGAATATCCGTAACAAGTTTCAGGACAGCAAGCTTCCGCTTGTAGACGAAGTTATCGAGCTTGACGGTCAGAGACGCAAGACCCAGCAGGCAGCGGACGACCTTCGCCAGCAGAGGAATTCCATCAGTAAGCAGATCGGCGGTCTTATGGCCAAGGGTCAGAAGGAAGAAGCTGAAGAACTTAAGAAGCAGGTTACCAAGTTCTCGGACGAGCTCGCAGCTCTCGAAGCAGAGCAGACCCGCCTCGAGGAGGAAGTTACAAAGAGGATGATGATCATCCCCAACATCATTGATCCTTCAGTTCCCATCGGTAAAGACGATTCGTGCAACGTTGAACTCGAGAAGTTCGGTGAGCCCGTAGTTCCCGACTTCGAGATCCCCTATCACACCGACATCATGGAGAAGCTTCACGGTATCGACCTTGATGCCGCAAGACGTGTTGCGGGCAACGGATTCTATTATCTTATCGGAGACATCGCACGTCTTCATTCCGCATGTATCTCCTACGCACGTGATTTCATGATCGACAGAGGATTCACCTACGTTGTACCTCCCTTCATGATCAGAAGCAACGTCGTTACGGGCGTTATGAGCTTCGCAGAGATGGACGCCATGATGTACAAGATCGAGGGCGAGGACCTCTACCTCATCGGTACGAGCGAGCATTCGATGATCGGACGTTACATCGACACTATCGTAGGCGAGGACACACTTCCTCATACACTTACAAGCTATTCACCCTGCTTCCGTAAGGAGAAGGGTGCTCACGGCATAGAGGAGCGCGGCGTATACCGCATCCACCAGTTCGAAAAGCAGGAGATGATCGTTATCAGCAAGCCCGAGGAGAGCATGATCTGGTACGACAAGCTCTGGAAGAACACCGTTGATCTCTTCCGCAGCATGGATATCCCCGTACGTACTCTCGAGTGCTGCTCAGGTGACCTTGCTGATCTTAAGGTTAAGTCGTGTGACGTTGAGGCTTGGTCGCCTCGTCAGAAGAAGTACTTCGAGGTCGGCAGCTGCTCGAACCTCGGTGACGCTCAGGCACGCCGTCTCGGTATCAGAGTAGCCGGCGCGGACGGACGCAAGTATTTCGCTCACACCCTTAACAACACGGTTGTTGCACCGCCGAGAATGCTCATCGCGCTTCTTGAGAACAACCTTAACGAGGACGGCTCGGTACGTGTACCCGAAGTTCTCCGTCCTTACATGGGAGGAAAGGCACTCATCACACCATAAAATAATAGAGGAGGGATTTTTGGATGAGCAGAGAAACATTGGAGATAATCGCGTTTGTGCTCTACCTTGCGGTAGTTCTTTGCGTGGGCGTGATCTTCTTCCTTAAGAGCAGGAAGTCAATGGGAGGCGAAAAGGAGTACTTCCTTGGAGGCCGTAAGCTCAACGGTTGGGTTGCAGCACTTTCGGCAGGCGCTTCCGACATGAGCGCATGGGTACTTATGGGTCTTCCCGGATCTATCTACCTTTACGGTATGGGTCAGGTTTGGATCTCGATCGGTCTTTTCATCGGCACGATCCTTGCATGGATCTTCGTAGCACCCAGGCTTCGCAGATTCTCGATCGAGTCGAACGATTCGATCACGATCCCGCAGTATCTCACAAACAGATTTAAGACGAACAATCGCGTACTGCTTGTTGTTTGCGCGATCATCTTCCTTGTAGCATATTGCATCTACGCCGCATCGAGTATCGTTGCCTGCGGAGATCTTTTCAACACAGTATTCGGTTTCAATAAAACATGGGCTATGGTCGGCGCTACCGCGATCATCCTTCTTTATACATTCCTCGGCGGATTCAACGCAGTCTGCTGGACAGACTTCATTCAGGGAATGCTTATGCTGGTAGCCCTCATGGCAGTGCCGATCATCGCAGTATTTGTTATGGGCGGAAGCGACTTTGCTCCCGTGGCTGAGGTTGTTACAACCGATAACTACTACAACTTCCTTTCGAGCGGTAAGTTCGACTGGGCTAGTATCGCAGACATCCTTTCGGGTCTCGGCTGGGGTCTCGGTTACTTCGGTATGCCTCATATCCTTGTAAGATACATGTCCATCCGCTCCGAGAAGGAGATGAAGAAGTCGAGAGTAGTCGGCATCTGCTGGACAGGTCTTATCCTTCTGATGGCTTCGATCGTTGCTCTTGTAGCACACGAGTATCTTGGAAACCTGCTCGGCGAAGGCTCACAGAGTCTTGTGTTCATCGAGATGGTAAGAGACATCATGCCTGCATTCATCGGCGGACTTCTTCTTTCGGCTATCCTTGCAGCTTCGATGAGTACGGCAGATTCACAGCTCCTTACATCGGCTTCGGCATTCTCGGCTGACGTTTATAAGCCTATTCTTCGCAAGAACGCCAGCAACAAGGAGATGCTCCTTGTCGGCAGAATCGTGGTTGCGGTCATCTCGGTTATCGCGCTTGTTATCGCGATGGCTCCCGGAACAGGCGGTATCATGGATCTCGTATCGAACGCATGGGGTGCGTTCGGTGCAGCATTCGGTCCCGTTATCCTGCTTTCACTTTACTGGAAGCGTCTCACATATGCAGGTGCTCTGTGTGGTATCGTTGCAGGATTTGCTGTTGATGTTATCTGGCTGTTATGCCTCTCATCGACCGGAATCTACGAGATCATCCCCGGATTTATCGCAGGACTTGTTGTCGCTGTTGTTGTGACACTCATCACCAAGAAGCCTTCGGCTGAAGTTGAGAAGCTCTTTGACAACGCTTGTGTTAAAAGAGAAGACTGATTAAAGATATGACAGATAAAGCCCGTGCCCGCGCCGGTAAGCGCACAAAGAAGAACATGACACCCCTGGTGGTGACGCTTTGCACTCTTCTTGTCCTTGCCGCTGTGGTCGCGGGCTTCATTTTTGCCGGCGGTCTGATAACGGACGCCGGCAGCCCCGCTACAGGCGATAAAGAGACTTCGTCGTCCGTGACCGGACCGGATATCCCCGCCTTTGACAGCGAACTGATCTACGGTGTGAGTCCCGACACCGGGACCATCAATTCGATCATACTCTGCCGTCTTGATTCGCAGAAGGGAACCTTAAAGCTCAGCCTTATCGATCCCGCGATGAACTACTCGATGTCGGGCAGTCTCTACAGTGAGCTGAGCACGCTTAATATAAGACTTCCACAGAACGGGCGTTTCGGCGGTCTGCTCGGGTACTGCTCGGGAGACAGCGGCTTAGATGCGGGACGCAGGATCGCGGAAGAAATGCTGGCTGTCGAGATCGCGCACTACAGCAGTTTTGACAGCAAAGTGCTGGGCGAGTACATAAGCGTCAGCGGAAGAGAAGGAGAGAAGGAGATCTCACTTAAGATGTCTCCTTCCGAAGCTAAGGGCTCAAAGTACGGAACGTCAGGGACGATGATGGGTTTTGTGAAGGAACTGTTCGGTAAGGCGCTCGCTTCGGACAGGACCGTGGACGAAAGGCTCGTTTATCTCGAGGTGTTCGACGAACTCGGGGACGGCGATGTTACCGCGGATTCCGTGCCCGTGACGGTTCATAACGAGACTTTGGAGCTTGATGTTTCAGGTTGGAACAAGATGAGGAAGGGCTGATCGGAGCCTTCCGAAAGCAGAGGTGACAGGTATGTTAAAAGACAGGAAAAAGTTGATCGTTTTGATCCGTGCAGCCGTGCTGCTTGCTGTGGCGGTAGCTGTTTTCTTCGCGGGGAGAGAGGTCGGTGCGGCCTCGTCGCAGCCGGGAAGCCAGTCCGATCCGCTTGTCACTTTGAGCTACCTTGAGAAGAGACTTAAGGAGGGTGGCACAGCGTCCGGAACCGCGGCAGCCGCAACCTTTGAGGCAGTGTCACTTGCTTCGGGCGAAAAGCTGACGCTTTCCGACGGAGCCGAAGCTGTCGTCGTACGCGGGAACGGTACTGTTTTCGGAGGACTGGTAAGCCTTACGGGCGGGGAAATGTTCGAAAGCGGTACGAGTGTCGTGCTCTACACGGATTACCTTGCAGCCGGTACGGGATGCGGCATAAAAGCATCGGGAAGCATGAGGATTTACGTTAAAGGCAGTTATTCGACAACCGGGTAATTTTGCTCCCGAAATGTTTTGTGCACTTTTCACAAAAACACACGCTCATTTTTGTGAAAAACGTCTATAGAGATAAAAAATCAAATAGTGTATTATTGACAAAGATGTGTTTGGCGTCACGTTAAAAACGTATTTATTTTAAGGAGGAAGTACCACCATGGCAAGTTTGTCATTAAAGAACATCCAGAAAGTTTATCCCAACGGTTTCGTTGCGGTTAAGGATTTCAACCTCGAGATCGAGGACAAAGAATTTATCATCTTCGTAGGCCCTTCGGGTTGCGGAAAGTCAACCACACTTCGTATGATCGCAGGTCTTGAGGAGATCACTCAGGGCGAGCTTTGGATCGGCGACAAGATGATGAACGACGTTGAGCCCAAGGACAGAGATATCGCGATGGTATTCCAGAACTACGCTCTTTATCCTCACATGTCAGTTTACGACAACATGGCATTCGGACTTAAGCTTCGTAAGACTCCCAAGGCAGAGATCGAGAAGCTCGTTCATGAAGCAGCTAAGATCCTCGGCATCGAGAACCTCCTCGATCGTAAGCCCAAGGCTCTTTCCGGTGGACAGAGACAGCGTGTTGCCATGGGTCGTGCAATCGTTCGTAATCCTAAGGTATTCCTTATGGATGAGCCTCTTTCAAACCTTGATGCAAAGCTTCGTGTACAGATGCGTATCGAGATCTCCAAGCTTCACCAGAGACTTGAGACAACCATCATCTACGTTACACATGACCAGACAGAGGCTATGACACTCGGTACCCGTATCGTAGTTATGAAGGACGGTGTTATCCAGCAGGTTGACACACCTCAGAACCTTTACGATTCACCTCAGAACCTCTTCGTTGCAGGTTTCATGGGTTCACCTCAGATGAACTTCATCGACTGCGAAGTTGGTCCCGAAGGCAAGACACTTACATTCGGTTCGAACACCATCCAGGTTCCCGAGCTCAAGGCAAAGAAGCTTGCTGACGCAGGTTATCCCGGCAAGACAGTTGTTCTTGGTATCCGTCCCGAGGATGTTAAGGATGAAGAGATGTTCATCAGCAACTCACAGGGCAGCACAATTGAGGTTATGGTTCGTGTATACGAGCTCCTCGGTGCAGAAGTATTCCTTTACCTCGATGTTGACCAGTTCGAGATCACAGCACGTGTTAATCCTCGTACAACAGCAAGACCCGGCGACAACATCAAGGTTGCATTCGATCTCAGCAAGATCCACGTATTCGACAAAGAGACCGAGCAGATCATCACTCACTAATTACAGATCAAACTTCCATAATGGATTTGAAAGCCCCGCGGATCATCCCGCGGGGCTTTCTTTGCCCTCGGGAAAGCCCTTGGCAAGAAGACGGCATAAGGGAAGAAAAAGTTGAAATTCTCCTTTTTTCTGCTATTCTTATATTATACTGTCGGTTGACATAATATTCAGAACGTTATAAATATTCGAACCGATGGGGGAGCATGTTTTAGTGAAGATTATCGGGAGGAGTCGGCATGGGTATTTATCTTAATCCGGGTAACAGTAATTTCAAAGAAGCAGTAAATGCGGCTATCTATGTTGATAAGACCATGATGATAGCCTCGATTGAGTTGCTTGCAAAGCAGGACAACAAATATATTTGCGTCTCACGTCCCCGTCGTTTTGGAAAGACCATCGCAGGAAACATGATTTCTGCTTATTACTCAAAGGGCTGCAATTCCCGTGAACTCTTTGCTCCTTTTAAGATTGCTAAAGATCCCTGTTTTGGAGACAAACTCAATAAACTCAATGTCATAAAGCTCGACATGAACAGTGAGTATCAGAACACGGTAAAAAAGAACGAACTGATAAAGCGGATCACAAAAGAGATTAAGGCAGAGATGATTAAAGAATTTCCTGACTCGGGTATTCTTGAGGATGATTCGCTTGGGCAGAGTATTCTGCGTGTGTATTCGGCAACCGGTGAAACCTTTGTCATCATAATGGATGAATACGATGTCCTTGTACGCGAAAAGGTTTCGCAGGAACTCTTTGGTGAGTACCTCAGCTTCCTTAACGGCCTTTTCAAGAGCGATACGATTCGACCTGCCATATCTCTTGCTTACCTCACCGGAATCCTTCCTGTAGTGCGCGATAAGATACAGTCGAAGCTGAACAATTTTGAAGAGTATACGATACTTGACGCGGGGGAATTGGCGGAGTTTATCGGCTTTACTTCCGAAGAAGTTATCGAGCTTTGCAGGGAGCATGGGATCAGCTATGAAGACTGCAAACGTTGGTATGATGGATACAGGCAGCATGGATTCGAGATTTATAATCCTGAGTCTGTAGTTAAGTGCATCAAAAAAAGAGAGTATGGTAGTTTCTGGGGAAAAACATCGACCTACGAAGCTATCGCTGAAAGGATCCGCGCGAACTTTGAAGGTGTAAAGGAAGATGTTATCAGCATGATCGCCGGTGAAAACGTAGATGTTAACATAACCCGTTTCATGAATACTATGGATTCTTTCTTTACCAAGAGCGATATTTTTACATATCTGATACATCTGGGGTATCTGGCATATAACCGTGAAGACAAAACCTGCCGTATTCCGAACAAAGAGGTCAGACAGGAGTGGTTTAATGCCATTGAGACTGAAAGCGAGTATAAAGAGACAAACAAGATAATCAATGCTTCGAAAAACCTGCTAATGGATACGATAAGCGGTGACGAGGAAGCTGTTGCGAAAGCGCTCGATGTTTCACATATTCATGTGACCAGTAACCGCAGCTATAATAACGAGGATGCGCTTCAGAGCGCGATTTATCTTGCGTACATCTACGCACTTAACGAGTATACCGTCATCAAGGAGATGACTGCCGGTAAAGGATTTGCGGACGTTGTGTTTATTCCCTTCAAACCGAACCGCCCTGCCATGATCATTGAGCTCAAGCGTAATTCCTGTACGGAAAGCGCACTTGAACAGATCAAGGACAAAAAGTACTTTGACAGCTTGCAACACTACAAAGGACAGCTTCTTTTCGTGGGAATCAATTACGATGAGAAAGAGAAGACGCATACATGTAGGATAGAGAGGTTCGAAGCGTAAATGATCCGTCAGCTTGAATGAATTTTTGGACCGATTTATGATAAAACAATATCCTCATTTTGCTTGAAGGAGGTCGTTTATGACAAAGACAATCAAAGTTCAGTATTCAACCAGATACACTGGCAGAAGATACTCAGAGGTTCCTAAAACCAGATGTAAGGCAAATGGCTTGATGCTTGCAGGATCAGTACTTTTTTAGTGTCAATATCTGTGTCTGCATCGGCTCTATATGTGTAGTATGGTTCTGGGAAATTAGATTTCGAAAGTATTGACTCTCTCTCCTTTTACATCCTCTGTATTTAACAATGGTTGCATGATGTATCTACGATATTTTTCGATTTAAAATCATTTCAAGATTATTCATTTGATTCGATTAAAGGTATATTTGATAATTCCTGAAGTTTCTTCCGTAGCACCTCTTTATCTGGTAACTGTAGCCGGTATTGTGACACCATCATAGGTGATATCGTTCTACTCATGGCAGATCCAAAAACTCGATCACATAGGCATCCAGGAACGGATTCAGCTCGAACTTAATCTTCTCCGGAAGCAGCTTTTCTTTGGAAAGCATTTACCGTTCATAATATCCGCTGTCCATATGACGCTCCAGTTCGCGCTTGCTGTAACGCTCTTTTATGGCCAGCCGCATATAGAATTCACGCTCTTCATCAGATTTACAGCCTGACATGATCAGCAGATGATTCGTCCAGCTCAATTGTGTCACCAGTGGTGACACAATTTCATTGCCGTCGTAAAGCTCAAAGAATTGCTTCATTCGGTACAACCCACGCCGGTTGAAGCCTTTGATCCCGGGAAACTGATTCTGAATAAAGGAAGCAAGCGAATCCATATATTGGCGAAGGCAGGAAACTGTCTCAGAGGCCCTACTCCATCGTCAGGGAATCAGAGTCAATCATAGTCAAATATAGAAGATTTAAGCCAACCACTGGAAATCAGAGTCAAATCGGATTTCGGGGTTTTTTATGTGCATTTTTCAAGGATAGTGTCAAGTTATGGAAAAACATCTATGAGCGTACGGGAACTATCCGCGCAGATGGGCATATCTCTTCTGAAAGCATATGAGCTTGTGAAGAAGCCCGGATTTTCAACTATCAAGGTTGGAACACGAATTCTGATTCCTGTTGACGCATTTAAGGAATGGCTGGTCATAACTTCCAATAAAGAAGAATGATCACCGCAAAAATATCGAGGGAAGGAGGAAGTCAGAAATGCCCGATATAAACGAATTTACAAAAAAGGAATAAAAAAGCCCTGTTGGGCTTTTATTAGCGAAATTTACAAATATGTCACGAGTAAAATCTGCTTGACATTTGTAGGCAAGTGAGTTATCTAAAAACCGATTAAATCTGAGTAGTCAAACCAGTCAGCTATATACCATATTAGTGAATAAGGATCCCAGTCATTATCAAAATTGGCCGCTTTAGTGTCTAGATGAAGGAAAGAAGCGTATCCATCGAGACGTTCCCATAGTTTTATGAGGTCTTCCTTCGAAACCTTTTCGTAGGTAATATTCGAGAAAGTCATTTCTTTGGCAAATCCAATAAGCTTCTTTTTTACAGCTTCGGTAAGGGCGTCATCATCACAGTAGTATACTTTAGTCGTAAAGACAGCTTTAATGCCCAAGATGTTTCTTGGATCATTTCTTTCAAACGCTACTATATCCTGATTGGCAGAGTCTTTGGCCTGAGTTTGAATGGAAGGAAGTGATTGGATGCAGAGAAAGAGAACTATGCCTACTACAACGACAGAAAAAAAACAAACGAATGTCATGATAAGAGTTTTTCTGGATTGTGTTTGTCGTTCATATGAAAGACAATCTTTAAATGAATCAATCATTTCTGCACCTCAAAAAGTTTAGCTGTCCGATACTTCGTTATTTCGCTGTTATCAAAGAATTCATGTTTATTATCTGTGAATAACCGGAATATGTCAAGAAAACTATTTCCAATGATAGAGCTAGTGTATACATTTTGTTCGAAAAGAATGATTAATAAAGCACCTTTTAAATCGATAACAGTACGAGTTCAGGTTGTTATGAGAAATCTACACAAATAGAAAAAAATAGTTTTAAAAATACAGTAGATATTATATAATATAAAACAGCGGTTAAAATAATCACGTATTTATTAAAAAGGGGAAAAGGGAACAAAATGGGGAGAAGGAATGTATATACCATCGGTTCTGAGGGGAAACACAATGAAAAAAACCCAAAATCTTGGATTCTTAGGAAAGCCGGAAGGAAATCTTTTAGAGTCTTTATCAATCTCGTAAATGTATTTAATTATGTGGTGACAAGTAATTTTGAAGGTGGAAATATACTTATTACGCCAATATTGATCGCTATTTGTATTTTGAGGGTTGTGTCCGCGCCTGAATCAGCTGTATTAACTATTGAGATGGTTCTTGCTGCACTTTTCTTTATTTCGGGGCTTAGATGCCTATTGCGGTTTACGCTTGGAAAACAATACACGATAGACAAGTCTCATCCAGGAAAGATTATTGGCGGTATTATAGGGTCTCTGTTGAGTTGTATCGTTCTTTGGGTAACCCTTGCGTTCACTTCCTTCGGAGCACTTGTAAAGGCTTTGTATCTTATTCTGGGAACCATGTTTATTGTTATAGCCTGCTATTCGGCAATCAAAGCGGATTCTTTTTTCTTTAAATGCCTTTCGAAGGACAGAGATTTGAGAATGAAAGTTGCGCAGGAAATCTTAAGAAGAGAACCTTCGGCTATAAAGAAGGCATCAGAAGTATTTACTAAGTACGGAGATATGTCAGTGCGCTTTGACGGCGCCGGTTTTGAAAAGGCAGGAACCTATCATTCTCGCCTTGGTGGAGACGAAAACGCAAGCAGTGCAAGATCAAACACCACGAACTATTCCGGCGCTCCGAATATGGGAACTCCGAATACACCTGTGAATAATACGACTTCTTCATATAATAATAGCCAGCCCACGCCTCCTTCACCTGCGAAGGATAATAAACCTCATATGTCGGGGAAAGAAGCTCTTAACAAACTTAACAACATGATCGGACTCGGAAGAGTAAAGAAAGAGATCAACGACATGCTCAGTCTTGCTCAAGCGGAACAGCAGAGAAAGAGAGCAAATCCGAACTATGAGAGCACGGATTCGGGGCTTTCCCACCTGGCATTTGTAGGTAATCCCGGTACCGGCAAGACAACGGTAGCAAGGTATATCGGTGCGATCTACAAAGATATGGGATTCTTAAAGAACGATAACTTCGTGGAAGCAAACAGAGATGATCTCGTGGCAGGGTTTGTTGGCCAGACTGCACCAAAGACGATGGAAGTAATAAACAGAGCAATGGGCGGAGTTCTCTTTATCGACGAAGCCTACAACCTTGTTCATGATGACAGAGATACATTTGGTGCGGAATCACTCACGACGCTCGTTAAGGCCATGGAAGACAACCATGATAGTTTTGTGGTGATCTTTGCCGGATACGAAAGAGAGATTGGGGAGTTTCTTAAAACCAACTCTGGTATGAAATCCCGTGTGCAGATGATCCACTTCGATGATTATAACACAGACGAGCTTCTGCAGATCTTTATGCATATCGCTGAGAATGCAGGGTTCTCGGTTACGGAAGCTGCTCAAAAGGTGCTCTTAAGGAGTTTCGAGACCATTGATAAGATCGATTTTGGTAACGGTAGAGGTGTTAGAAATCTCTTTAATGCGTCAAAGAAAGCACTCTCTGTAAGAACACTCGGAGAAACCCACAAGAAGGCTTTGTTCACAATTACCGGTGAAGATGTCATGGAAGCGGTAAGAAACACGACCGGTATCGGGGATGGTGCTTCCGGAGACGATTTTTTCAGAAAGAATTATAACTTTGAACCGGGGGACGAAGGGAGCGATGATACATGAGTGCTATATTAGACTTCCTCAACCACAGAAGCATTGGAGAATTGATCGGTATCGTTGTCGGTATATCCATCCTTCAGTGGGTCGTTCGAAGGCTTATCTACTGGTTCACTCACCGCAAAGAGCATCCGCCGCTTTTTAAGCCAAACCCGAAGAGAAAAGGGGCGCGGTTTGAGAAAAAGGCATATAAGGAGATCCGGAAGACATTTAAGCGCTTGCCAGTCTTCAAAAGCCTTTTACTCCCTCTTCCCGGAGACAGAACGACCGAGATAGACATGGTATTTGTATGTACGAAAGGAATCTTTGCACTGGAATGCAAAGCATGGGGAACAAGGGAGACAGATACGGTGATCGTTAAGTGGCTTTCGCCGGAATGGGAACTGCTCCCGAACGGAACAAACAGATCTAATCCGTTCTTTCAGAACAATGGGCATGTAGTGGCTATCAGAGATCTCATAAACGGAATGGCGGGAGATCTTTCTGCAAGGGCAAGAGTATATAACGTGGTAATCTTGCAGAATCTGCTTGCGATAACGGATGATGGGGGAAGGCACTTAACGACCCCTCGCCGCTACGCCACAACACTTCGTTCCTCCGGAAAATGTGTTGTCTCTTTGTCGAGAGCCGACCGGTCTTCTTATGACTACCGGGTAGAATCAGATATTCCCGGGATGGAGCTGTTTAAGCAGGAGCTTGAGTCGATGTCGGACGTCTTGACCCCGGATGAAGCAGAAAGAATAGCGGGGATCCTCTCTGCCAGACAGGCGAGCAAAAAAGAGTTAAAGAAACATGTACAACAATGCTCTATATTTGAATAAAGGGGAAGTCATGACAATAATAATCATTGTGGCGGTAATTTTGGTAGGACTATTTGTGGCAAGCGTACTTGGTGTGTTTGAGAAGCCCAAGCCCTGTGTTATTTGTGGCAAGATGATCAAGGGTATAAGCTTGCAAAAAATGAAAGAAAGAACTGAAGAGCAGGTAAAAAACGGAGAGCCGGATGAAAGCTGGAACCTGTGCACTGATTGCTTTTGGAAGATTCCGGATCTGCTTCAAGAAGCCGCAAAAATGCATTGGACACCAAATGACTATCAGGCATTTCTGAAGTGGGACGAAGAAACAAGGGAAGAGCGTTCTTCGTTATTCACCCCCACAGTAAAATATGGCGAAGTACAAGTCGATACAA
This sequence comes from Lachnospiraceae bacterium, assembly GCA_017427685.1. Lineage (GTDB taxonomy): Bacteria > Bacillota > Clostridia > Lachnospirales > Lachnospiraceae > RUG11977. The sequence continues at coordinate 100,357 of JAFRSH010000031.1, forward strand.
GTAAAGATCTCTTTAGAATTCGGACTCAAGTGTTCCGTTTCGATGATGTAAGAGAATATGAGTTCTCCAGTAGTTACGAATACTATGAAAGCGACGACCGAGTAAAAGGCCTAGTCGATACTCTTTGGGTGAGGTTTAATTCTCCGGACGCAGGATTTATAAAAAACATAAACAATAGAACTTCTACAAATCTCATGGGGTTGACGCTGGAATTTGGTGAAGGAAAGTACGATGCGCTCAAGCAGGCCTTTGCAGAATGTATGACAAGAGCGTATGACAGAAGGAAGGGAAAAGCTTAAAGCAGGAATTATCGTTCTTTCGAAGTTAGTTATATGAAAGGCTATAAAGATTTATAAATTGTCTTAAAACCAACAGAGAAGCCCCTGCGGGGCTTCATTATTGCTCATGATCTACTTGCGCATATCCTGTGTTCCGAGCCACTCGAGGTAAGGCTCGGGGTCGATGTAGACGTCGTTGGAGACGACTGCGAAATGAAGGTGAGGTCCGGTGGAAACGCCCGTGGAGCCGCACAGAGCGATCGTCTGGCCCTGCTTGATGTGGTCGCCGGCTGAGACGAGGAGCTTTGAACAGTGGCAGTAGACGGTCATAAAGCCGTTGCCGTGGTCGATCCTGACGTAGTTACCGCCCGAAGCACTGTAGCTTGATGCAACCACGTCGCCTGCGAGGACAGCGACGATCGGGGCACCGAACTCTCCACCGATATCCCAGCCCTTGTGGTAGGTCGAAGCGCCCTTTGTGGGTGCGACTCTGTAACCGAATCTTGAATATGTCCTGTGATCGCCGGGGAGAGGCCAGATCATGCTGTAGGGGTCGGTTTCTTCGGTGAGGACGATGTTTGAATACTCCTCCGAGTAGCCTTCGAGAGCAACGGCCGCAGCGGCTGCGTCCTGCTGGCGCTTCTTTGCTTCGGCTTCTTTGCGGAGGCGTTCTTCCTCTTCCTTGCGCTTGCGCTCTTCTTCCTCGACACGCTTTTGCTCTTCTTCGATGATCTGGTCGATCTCAAGTTCTTCCGAAGCGATCAGATCGATGTAATTGAAGAGGATTTCGTCGGCGATGCCGAGATCCTCGGTAACCTTCTCAATCTCCTGTTGCTTGAGTGCCATCAGTTCTTCAAGAGTTCCCTGTTCAACCAGCACGCTTTCTTCCATGTGATGTAGCTCTTCGAGCGAGACCTCGAGGAGAGCCTGCTGGTCGGCTTCTTCCTGCTCGTACTCCTTGTACGCGTCGTAGAGGGAGTTGTCGTACTCGTGGATCGCGGAGAGATACTCCATGCCGTTCAGAAGATCCGTAAGGCTTGATGATTCGAGCATTACATCGAGCATCGAGGGCTCGCCGTTCTCGTAGAGATAACGTACTCTGGCTTTCATCGTATCGTACTGCTTGTCTTTTCTTTCGGTGGCTTTCTTAAGAGCCTTCTTTGTCTTCTCGAGCTTCTTGTTTGTATTCTCGATGTCCTGTTGAAGCTCAAAGAGCTTCAGGGAGATGTCATTGAGCTTGAGGTCGAGCTCCATGATGTAGGACTCGATGTCCGCCTTCTTCTCCTTGAATTCGGCGACTGTGGCTTCAGCTTCTTTCTTGGCGTCCTCGTACTCTTTCTTGCGATCTTTGGCTTCCTTGAGCTTGGCTTCGTAGGCAGCCTTGGCATCCGACGATTCGTCCGCAACCGTTGTGCGGAGAGGGGTGAAGCATGAGCACACCAAAAGGACCATCAGAACGATGGCTGTGATCCTTTCGAAAATGCTGCGTCTTTTCATGTTAGTTTCCTCTCTGTATATTCGCCGGACCGGCAGGTTTTCACGTCCTTACTGAAATGCTTGGAAAAGATCTTACTCCTTGACCGCTATCTTTTTGAGCTGTCTTCTGAGTGTCATGTTACTTCCGATCAGACCTATCCCGAGTCCGATCCCGGCTGTGACGGGGATCAAGATCTTCATGACTTCGCCGCGCTCAAGGAACGAAACGAGGCTGAAGACTGACGAGAACTTGTCGGTGAGCAGCCCTGTCATCTTGTCGTAGAAAAAGAAGAACACGGCCGAAGGGATCCCGGCACCGAAAAGTCCGATCAGCATACCCTCGACGATGAAGGGGATCCTGATGAAGATGTCGGTCGCGCCGATCAGCTTCATGATCGAGATCTCCTGCTTCCTGACCGAAACGCCGGTCGAGATGGTAATGCTTATGAGAAAGATGGCGACCAGGAGCAACACCACGATGATGACTATCGAAACCATGGCGAGTACCGTGTTGATGCCTGTGAGTCCTTCGGAGATATCGGTCGTGTCGTTGATCTTGCGGACACCTTCAAGCCCTGAGGCGTAGTTGACCAGATCCTTCTGCATCTCGGGGTCGTTAAGATACACGGTGAACGAAGAGGAGTCCTTTAAGGGGTTGTCGTCTCCGAAGGTCTCGATCATCTCGGGGGAGAGTTTCTCTGACTTGTACTTCTCCCAGGCCTCGTCGCCCGAAGTGAAGATGACTTCACTGACCTCGGCACGCTTGCGGAGTTTGTCGCCGATCGACTCGATCTCGGTGTAGCTGAGTCCGTCGTCGAAGAAGACTGTGAGACCGACGTTGCCTTCTGCCTCATGTACCATGTGGTTGAAGTTCGACAGTACTATATAGAAGATTCCGAAAAGGAACAGGCATGCGGCCATCGTTGCTATCGAGGCCAATGAGAACATCCTGTTCCTTGCGAGACCGGCGAAGCCCTGCCCGATCCCGTAGAAGAAAGTTGAGATCCTACGCATGTGAATACCCGCCTTTTTTGTCGCTCTTTAAAACGCCCTTGTTGAGGGTGATGACGCGCTTCTGCATCATGTCGACGATTTCTTTGTTGTGTGTTACCACGACGACGGTGGTACCGCGTCTGTTGACTTCCTCGAGGAGTCGCATGATCTCGAGGGAGTTCTTGGGGTCGAGATTACCCGTGGGCTCGTCGGCGAGGAGCATGACGGGGTTGTTGACGAGCGCTCTTGCGAGTGCGACACGTTGCTGCTCACCGCCCGAAAGCTCGTCGGGGAAGCTCTTATACTTGTCGGCGAGTCCGACGATCGAGAGGATCCTCGGCACGTCGCGTGCTATCTGTTTCTTGGGAACCTGTGTGACGCGCTGGGCGAAAGCCACGTTGTCGTACACGTTCCTGTCCTTGAGGAGCCTGAAATCCTGGAAGACGACACCGATACTCCTGCGCAGCTTGCAAACGCTTCGGGAACGCATCCTTACGATGTTGCGGCCTGCGACCATGATAAGCCCCGAAGTGGGAGTGATCTCGCGAAGAAGAAGCTTGATGAGGGTCGACTTGCCCGACCCGCTGCTTCCGACGATGAAGACAAACTCGCCCTTGCGGATCTGAAGAGAAAGATTCTTGATGGCATGAAGACCGTCAACGTAGTCTTTTGTAACGTTTTCACAAAGGATGACCGGAGGGTCGATGTTCTCGGTCTCCGCCCTGTATAGATCAAATCTGTCCATTTGGTTCCTCTCCGAAGTGATATTCTTACAGATATTATTATCACAGAATCGACTGAGAAGAGCAACACAAAAAGCAACATAAATAAGTGTTGAATATTGACACCTCCCACCGCAGATGGGATAATTAATGAGGTCGGTTTCATGCGCGCGTTCGGAAGAGTAAAACATGCGTGGATGCATGCCGGGTCAGTCGTATTTAGGTGTAGGAGGAGAGCAACGGTGACGTTTGAGGAAGTATATAATGAACATTTCTCATATATATATAACATTGTCTACGCCAGAGTCCTTAACAGGACCGAAGCGGAGGACCTTGTCAGCGATGTTTTTTTCAAAGCCATGGACAAGTTCTCGGGCTTTGATCCAAAGAAAGCATCCGTAAAGACATGGCTTTGCACGATCGCCAGGAACAGGCTCATCGACTACTACAGATCAAGCGCCAGGACGCGTTCGGTGCCCATGGCCGACGACGACATGAAGGATTTCCCTGTCGAAGACGATTACAGCGTCGAACAGGATGACATCAACAAAGAGGCGCACAGGATACTGTCACTCCTCAGTGACGAAGAGCGCGAGCTCATCAACATGCGTTACTTTATGGACCTGAAGAACCCTGAGATCGCCGAGAAGCTCGGCATCTCGTCAAAGGCTGTCTGCGAGAGGTACAGGAGACTCCTCAAGAAGTGCGAGGACCTCACGGACAGGAATACATTACGCGAATTATTGACATAAACGTTCGGATACTCCGAAACAGATCGGCCCGACCCTTTGAAGTGCGGGCAGAAAGGGGTCATACATGGAAGACATCGAGAAACTCTTTGGCAGAGCGGACTTCTCCAAAGAAACTTCGTTTAAGAATACATTGCATGATAAGCTTTTTGCGGGAGGCGGTGCTAACGTGTTGCCCTTTGCCAAGGAGCTTTCGGATGATGAGCTCGGACTCGTGAACGCTGCGGGGACAGGGACTGTGGTGCCCACAGCCGCGGACGAGGAGAAAGGGATCTGAAGTTGTTTGCTCATTGGGACCTGCGTTGATCCGCAGGTCTTTCTTTATGCACTCTTTCTTATTGAAAATATGAGCCCGAACGCTTATAATCACTGATAAGGATTTTATCAACAATAAGAGAAAGGATGCGGATCATGATTAAAGAATTCAAGAAATTTATTACCCGCGGTAACATGATCGATCTTGCGGTCGGCATGATCATCGGTGCCGCTTTCAACAGTATCGTTACATCTCTCGTTAACGATATTTTTATGCCTGTAGTCAGCCTTATCGTTGGCGACACGGACTTTTCGAACATGTATGTTATCCTGAGTAACCCCGGGAACCTTCCCAAGCCCGCTACACTCGCGGAAGCCAAGGAGCTCGGTCTCGCAACACTCAACTACGGTAACTTCATCACGGCACTTATCCACTTCCTTCTCATGGCTATCGTTGTATTCCTGATCGTTAAGGCCATGAACAAGATGACAGACATCAGCAAGGGTCTTGTTAAGAAGAAGGGTGAGCCCGCTCCCGAGCCCACTACCAAGAAGTGCCCTTACTGCCTGAGCGAGATTCCGATCAAGGCCACCAAGTGTCCTCATTGTACTTCGGACGTTCCCGAGGAGCCTGCCAAGGAAGACTAAGCGGCTGAAGAACAGGACGAACTGACCGGCTCGTTCCGGTACAGAGGACAGAGAAGTCTGTCCGATCAAAGAGGATAATAAATCAGTAAGAGGTTTTTAAGTAATGAGCAGCACTGTCGATGAGATCAAAAGGAGAAGAACCTTTGCGATAATCTCACACCCCGACGCAGGAAAGACGACTCTCACGGAGAAGCTCCTGCTGTACGGCGGAGCAATTAATCTGGCCGGCTCCGTTAAAGCCAAAAAGACAGCCAGACATGCAGTCTCTGACTGGATGGAGATTGAGAAAGAAAGAGGCATTTCGGTTACATCGTCCGTCATGCAGTTCGATTACGACGGATATTGTATCAACATCCTTGATACACCGGGTCATCAGGATTTCTCCGAAGATACTTATCGAACACTCATGGCGGCCGATTCGGCCGTCATGGTCATTGATGGGTCAAAGGGTGTAGAGGCCCAGACTATCAAGCTTTTCAAGGTATGTGTCATGAGACATATACCTATCTTTACATTTATAAACAAGATGGATCGTGAGGCGCGTGACACCTACGAGCTCCTTGACGAGATCGAGACCGTCCTCGGGATCAGGACATGTCCCATGGACTGGCCTATCGGTTCGGGTAAGGGCTTCAAGGGCGTTTACGACCGCCAGACCCACATGATCAACCGTTACATGGCAGCCAACGCCGGTATGAAAGCGGTTGAAGGCATCGAGGCCGACATCTCGGATCCGAAGCTCGACGAGCTGATCGGTTCCGACGCCAGACAGAGGCTTCAGGAAGAGATCGAGCTTATCGAGGGTGCAACCGACACCTTCGACATCGAAAGAGTCAGGAAGGGTGACTTGACACCCGTATTCTTCGGCTCGGCTCTCAACAACTTCGGTGTCGAGAACTTCCTCAAGTACTTCCTCTCCATGACTCCGCCGCCCTCGGCGCGTGAGTCGACCGAAGGAACAGTCGACCCCATGAGCGAGAGCTTCTCGGCCTTTGTGTTCAAGATCCAGGCGAACATGAACAAAGCGCACCGCGACCGCGTGGCATTCATGAGGATCTGCTCCGGCCGTTTCGATGCGAACAAAGAAGTGTACCACGTTCAGGGCGAGAAGAAGATGCGTCTCTCGCGTCCCCAGCAGCTGATGGCCGAAGAGAGGAAAGGCATTGACGAGGCCTACGCCGGTGACATCATCGGTGTGTTCGACCCCGGCATCTTCTCGATCGGCGACACTGTCTGTGACCCTTCGGCCAAGGTCCGTTACGAAGGCATCCCGACCTTTGCGCCCGAGCATTTCGCCAAAGTCAGACAGGTCGACACCATGAAGCGTAAGCAGTTCATGAAGGGCATCATGCAGATCGCGCAGGAAGGCGCGATCCAGATCTTCCAGGAGTTCAACACCGGTATGGAAGAGATCATCGTCGGCGTAGTGGGCGTGCTCCAGTTCGACGTCCTCAAGTTCCGTCTCTCGTCCGAGTATGGAGTTGAGATCGCCATGGAGAACCTGCCTTACGAGTTCATCCGCTGGATCGGCAAGCTCGAAGGTACCGTCGGAGAACTTTCGGTCACCTCCGACACCAAGAGGGTCAAGGACCTCAAGGGCAACCCCTTACTGCTCTTCGCGCACGCATGGAGCATCAAGACTGTCCTCGAGCGAAACAAGGGACTCGAGCTGCTCGAATTCTCCAAGAATTAAAACACAGCCCGCCGGTGACTATTCTGCCCGGCAGTCGGGAAAGGACGAAGAAAAGCGGGCATTTTGATATGGCAGACAAGAAATACGAGATAAATATGTGTGAGGGAGCGATCCTCCCGAAGATGCTGCGTTTTACTATACCGCTCATGCTTTCGAGCGTGTTGCAGCTTCTCTTCAACGCGGCGGACGTCGTGATCGTCGGTCAGTTCGCGGGCGACGACTCGCTCGGAGCCGTGGGCTGCACGGGATCGCTCGTCAATCTCCTCACAAACCTGTTCATCGGCCTCTCGGTCGGATCGAACGTCATGGCCGCGCGGCACTACGGTGCCAAGCAGGACGACAGGCTCGGCAGGACGGTCCACACATCGATGTGCGTGGCACTCCTGGGAGGTGTCATCCTCACGGCGGTCGGAGTCATCTTTTCGGGTGATCTCTTAACGCTTATGGACACGCCCCCGGAGCAGCTCGGCAAAGCCACGCTTTACCTGAGGATCTACTTCGCAGGTGCGACCGTAAGCCTTATATACAACTTCGGAAGCGCTCTTCTCCGGGCTGTCGGAGACACGAAGCGACCGATGATCTACCTCGCTTTGTCCGGAGTTGTCAATGTTTTGCTCAATCTGATATTTGTTATAGTTTTCGAGATGGATGTTGCGGGCGTTGCGATAGCGACCGTTATCTCACAGGCCATGAGCGCAGTGCTCGTTGTGAGATGTCTGATGAAGGAGAAGGGAGCATTTAAGCTCATCCCTTCAAAGCTCAGGATCGACCTCAAAGAGCTTTCGATGATCCTGAGGGTCGGATTCCCGGCGGGTATCCAGGGTTGCATCTTCTCGATGTCGAACGTTGTGATCCAGTCCTCGGTGAACGGATTCGGAAACATCGTGGTGGCCGGCAACTCGGCAGCCATGAACCTCGAAGGCTTCTGCTGGGTTTCCATGAACGCGTTCCATCACGCAACGCTGTCGTTCATGAGTCAGAACTACGGAGCCGGACGATCGGAGCGTATGGGCAGGATCCTGCGCTGCGGACTGATCTGTGTGACCGTTACGGGACTTGTGTTCGGACTTCTTGAGGTGATCTTCAGCAGACAGCTGCTTGGGATATACACCTCGAGCCCCGAGGTCATCGAGGCCGGTGTTACGAGACTCATGTACATCGCATCCATCTACTTTACCTGCGGTGTGATGGACGTTATGGTCGGTGCACTGCGCGGAGTCGGATACTCCGTTATGCCCATGATCGTATCGCTCGTCGGTGTCTGCGGGGTGAGACTTGTATGGATCGCGACCGTGTTCGGTATTGAGCAGTACCACAGAGTCGAGACTGTTTATATTTCTTACCCGATCTCGTGGATAGCGACATTCCTCGTGCATGTCGTGACCTACTTCGCGGTACGCAAGCGTGTGCTCGCACGCATGTCGGGCAGGACGACGCGCCCGGAGGCTGCTGTCTCGGGCGAAACGAAGTGATTTAAGGATTACAGATGGAAAAGCTGGTGGTTATTGCCGGGACGAACGCATCCGGCAAAAGTGATCTGGCGGTGAAGATCGCCCAAGCCATAGAAGGCGAAGTGATCTCCGCTGATTCAAGACAGGTCTTCAAAGGACTTGACCTCGGAAGCGGCAAGATCACCGTTCCCGAGATGCAGGGTGTGCCGCATCACCTTTTGGATGTAGCGCAGCCGGGGGACTATTTCTCGCTTGCTCATTATCAGAAGCTTGCTTACGAAGCGGTGGATGACGTTATCGCAAGAGGCAGGATCCCGCTCCTCACGGGAGGCACGGGACTCTACATCAACGCCGTGGTCGACGGCTACGAGCTCGAGCCGGGTGAACCCGAGAGCGTCGTTCGCGAGCGTGTCGAAGGGATGAACTGCGAGGAGCTTCTTGAGATCGTGAGAAATTCCGACCCCGAAGGAGCGGAGAGACTCGACCCTCACAACAAGCGCAGGCTCGAACGTGCAGCCGAGAAGATCCTGACGGGCAAGAAGCTTGAAAACAGATCACATAAGCGTTATGAAACTCTTGTTCTCGGTGTTACATGGCCGAGGGAGGAGCTTTACGAAAGGATCAGGGTAAGGCTCGACAGGCGCCTCACGGAGAACATGATAGGCGAGGTCGAGGGGCTCAGAGCCGCCGGAGTCAGTGATGATTTCCTCTACAGGCTCGGACTCGAATACAGGTACATACTGCTTTATCTGCAGGGTAAGTTCGCTTCCTACGAAGCGTTTTACGAGGAGCTTTTTAAGGAGATACGTCATCTCGCCAAGGAGCAGATGACATGGTTCAGAAAAAGGACGGACATCGTCTGGATCGACATGAAGGACGATCCTCTCGGCAGGGCGCTTGAAAAGATAGATGCATTCCTGAAAGGTGACTGAAGAGGATGCATTTTGGGAAACGGTCGGAGCTATTATGACATGAAAGGAGGCAGGTCATGAGACTGATAATCGTGACGGGCATGAGCGGCTCGGGCAAGACCAAGGCGCTCGACATACTGGAAGACAACGGCTTCTACTGCCTTGACAACCTCCCTGTCAAGATCCTGCCCGAGTTCATGAACATGATCCTGAGGCTCGACGATTTCTCGAACAAGGTCTGCATCACGGTGGATGTGCGCAACAGCGAGATGTCGGCGGGAGCGTTGAGGACGCTCACCTCACTCTCGAAGCTCGTGTCGCTCAAGATCATCTTCCTTGATTGCGACAACTCGGTTCTGATGAAGAGGTACAAGGAGACCAGAAGACTCCATCCCCTCATGATGTCGGACAACAAGCTCGATCTTACTCGGGCCATCGAGCAGGAGAGGAAGATCCTCGAACCGATCAAGGCTAAAGCGGATTACATCATCGACACTTCACTCCTGACTACGGGAGACCTGAAGGCAAAGCTTGGCGAATTCCTCCCGGAGGGTGACAAACCGGGACTTACACTTGCCTTCACGGCATTCGGATACAAATACGGGATACCGGCGGACTGCGACGTCGTCTTCGACGTGAGGTGTCTGCCCAATCCCTTCTATATCGAAGAACTGCGTACCAAAACAGGTGAGGATCATGAGGTCAGGGACTACGTCATGTCCTGCCCGGAATCGCAGGAGCTCTTTGACAGGATAACAGCCTACCTCGACAGCGCGATCCCCATGTACGAACGTGAGGGAAGGTCGCAGCTCGTGGTAGGGCTCGGTTGCACCGGAGGGCAGCACAGATCCCTCACCTTTGCGATCCTTCTGGCAGAGAGGTACAAAGAGAAAGGCTTTGCGGCAAGTGCTTTTGCTCGCGACAGCGAGCGTAATGTCAGGAAATATCTCTGACGGTACCGGAGGTTTGTTGCGGAATATGCGGCATCACTACAGTTCAAAAGGGGTGGCTTGATGGAAGATACCGTAAAAAACGAACTCTTGAATTTTGCTTACAAGACCTTTACCGAGAAAGACGGTTACAAGGCTATCATGGAAGTCTTTGAGCGTGTCGGCGAGACACTCGATCTCGACGCACTGCTCACGTTCCGCACGAGCGAGACTCCTTTCCTTCTCGAAACGGAGGAGGTTTGGGAGCGTACCCCGCTTGTCGGAGACCGCAGGCTTCTGATGGACTATCGTGACAATGAGAACTGGCTCAAGCTCAATCCCTACAGGGAGGATGTGCGTGTCTACCGTGTCGACGACACGACGGATCACGGACTTGAGACCATGAGCCGCGGGCTTGTAGAGTCGACGGGCGTGACCGCTTTCGTGGCATGCGCCATGTCGAGCGGCAGGGACTACGTCGGCGAGCTGGTTTTCGCATATAGGCGTGGCCCGAGAGTCTGGGACGAATCGGACATCACATTCATGAAGGAACTCGCAAGGATCCTCTACAAGATCGTTGCAAGGGACAAGAGGAACGAAGCGAGACGTTTTATCCTTGCCGAGGCCGAGAACATGGTCTCCGAGGCCGGCAACGCCACAAGTCAGTTCCTTACCAACATTTCGCATGAGCTGAGGGCTCCGATCAATTCCATCACCGGAATGGCTTCGATCCTCAGACACAATATTGATAACCCCGAGATAGCGGGCCAGTGTCTCGACCGCCTCGACAAGGCAGTCAGACAGCTCATGGACAGCATGAGTAACTGTGTGGACACCTCGATAATCGACGGCGACAGGCTGCTTGTCGACATGTCGTGGTTCAAGCCTTCGGATCTCGAGGAAGATGTCAGGAAGGTTTACGGCCCTCTCTGCGATGTCAAGAATCAGACTCTTGAGTTCGAGTACGAGAGCGGCATGATCATATATTCGGATCTTACCAAGATACTGAGGATCCTCGGGCACCTCATCTCGAACGCGAGCAAGTATTCGGACGAAGGCGGCAGGATCAAGGTCACGATCACCATCGATGAGAACGCCAGAACGCGCAGCATGATCATGTTCCGCGTGCGCGATAACGGCTGCGGCATGGATGACGAGACCAGAAGGTTCATACTTGAACCCTACAACCCCAACAATGTGCGAAAGGGCGGGCCTCAGGGGCTCGGAACGTTTATAGCCAAGCACCTCATCCGCCTCATGCACGGAACGATGGATGTATTTTCGCAGGTCGGCAGCGGAACTGAATTCGTGTTCATAATCCCCGCAAGGATCAATGTCGACAAGCCCGCTCTGCAGAACAAGGACGAGATCGAGCCTGCGAGCGAGGCAAGCGAGATGTACATAGGCAGAAGGATCCTTATCGCCGAGGACAACGTCCTCATGGGTGAGATCCTCGCTACCATACTCGGCTACAGGGGACTTGATTCGGACTCCGCGATCAACGGTCGCGAAGCTCTCGAAATGTATTTGTCCCACGATCCCTTCTATTATGATATGATACTTATGGATGTGCAGATGCCCGTTATGGACGGTATCGAAGCTTCGAGAAGGATCCGCGGCAGCGGAAGGACGGATGCGCAGATCATCCCGATCATCGCGCTCTCGGCCAACACTTCCCAGAGCGAGATCGAGCGGTCGGCTCAGGGAGGCATGAATTCGCAGCTCCTCAAACCGGTAGCCGAGAAAGAACTATTTGAAACAATCGGTCAGTTTATGATCTGACCGGGAAAGGACTAAAACAATCAAATGAATAGGGTGAAGTCACAGCAGAAGGCGCTGGTCTCACTCGTTTCGGTTCTTATGGCGCTGATACTGGCGTACGGGACGATCGGAACGAGCGCGTGGGACGAGGTGAACACAGAAGCTGCGACCTATGAGAACGATCCGGCGGAGGCGGTCATAGTCGAAACCGCGGCGCCGGAGGTACAGGGTGAGAACTCTGAGACTGTCAGTGCTCCGAGCGTTCAGAGCGAAAGCATTGTTGACGAACCCGCGACCACGGTCGCAGACGTCACAGGGGGTGATGCTTCCGCAGCAGAGGAGGAAGTGACGGAGCCGGAGTTATCCGAAGGGGAAACGGGAGAAGATACTTTGCTTGATGAGGGAACGGAAGAAGAACCGAAGGATGTCCCCGCAGATGTACCCGAAGAGGTCGCAAAGCTGCTTGTTACGAGCAAGCAGTACTATGATGAGGAAACAGTGGCGAACGCGCTGTCCATACCTCTCGAGAGCAACGACGCAAGATATAACTTTATTACTGGTAGTGACTACAAGGTTTATACAATGACAGACAAGCCCGAGTGGTACCCGAGTGAGGGTGTCGCTTCGAAGCGCATGTCTACTTTTGACGTACCTTACTGGGTAATGGACAAGTCGGGGAACCGTACCGCTACGTCCGGCAAGATCACGATCAACGAGGTACTTGCGGACAGCGTTAAGTGCATCTTCAGCGATATCTTCCTGCTCGAGGAGCAGTTCCCCATCAATTATCTCGTGGGCTTTATGTACAGGAAGGTCGGCGGTGCCGGTCTTGTTAATTCACCGATCCTTTCGGCACACTCCTTCGGTGTGGCGATCGATATCAACAACGGTGATTACGACAACGACCTCTACGTCGGAAAGGGCAACGACCTGCGTGACAGGAGCAACCCTTACTGCATCTCGGACGAAGTGATCGAAGTGTTCAAGGCCTGGGGATGGAATTGGGGCGGAGAGTTCGACATCTGTTCCGACACGATGCATTTCCAGTATTTCGGACTTGAGTTCCTGCAGTACGAATCCGACGAGCCTTTCCCCGTACTCGAGGAAGGGAAGACCGCCAAGTCGAACGTGGTGCTTAACCTCAGAAGCCGTCTCGTCAAGCTCGGTTACCTGAAGAAAGCAACGGGCAAGAAGTATGACAAAGACCTCATCGAGGCCGTTAAGAAATTCCAGGAGGACAACGGACTCGAGCCCGACGGAACAGTTGATTACGAAACATGGGTACCCATCATCAACCTCACACATGATATGTCTTACGTTTTTTAAGATACAGGAGTCGGCCACATGAGCGAAAAGAAGAACGGTAACGAAGCGGGAGAAGGCGCAAGAAAGTTGCGAATACCTACAAGCGTTGTTGTTACCGTGTTCTTTTTGGTCACGGTGGCCGTTATGATCGTTATATTCTTAAACTATCTCACTTACGTCGACGATCCCGAAACAGAGAAGCTTTACGACAAATACTACGCAATGATAGTCCCCGACCGGGAATCTTCTTTCTGGAACGAGGTCTATGAAAGTGCGCACAAGATCGGCGAGGAACAGGGGATCTACGTCGAGATGCTCGGCAAGAGCATGCTGCGGCAGTACTCGCGCGAGGATCAGCTCAGGATCGCCGTTGCGGAGTCGGTCGACGGGATCATTGTTGTTGCTGACGAGAGCGAGGAGATGAGGGAGCTCATCTCGCTTGCGACCGAGAGCGGGATCCCTGTCGTGACGCTCATGTCGGACTGTCCTTCCTCGGATCGCTGCAGCTTCGTCGGGATCAGTAATTACAACATCGGCCGCGAGTACGGAGACCTGATCGTCAGGCTTGCAAGGCGTGCGCCTGAGTCCGGGGAACCTGTCAAGGTCGCAGTCCTTGTTAACGGCTACACCGAAGCATCCGGCCAGAACATCCTCTGCATGGGGATCCAGGAGACCGTGGAAGCCGGAGTCAGACAGGGCTTCACGGACGACAGAAAGGTCGACATCTCGCTTGTTCAGATCGACGACTCCAACGCATTTTCGACTCAGGAAGGTGTCAGAGAGCTTGTTTTCGGCCCCGACGCCTATAACCCCGATATCATAGTCTGCCTCTCCGAAACCGAGACTACCGGCGCATATCAGACGGTCGTCGATTACAACAAGGTCGGAGTCATCACCGTGCTCGGATATCATGACTCACCCGCGATCCTGAACGCCATCGACAGAAGTGTTATCGAGGCCACTATCTCCATAGACACCGAGCAGCTCGGAAGCTCTTGTGTTGAAGCGCTTTCCGAGTACATCGAGCACGGACTTACGAGCCAGTACATCACCGCAGACTCGCTGCTCATTGATACTTCCAACGTTTCGAAGTATCTGAAGAAGGAGGTGCAGGATGAAAAGTGACAGCTTCCTTCGCAGGATTTCGGTCAAGAACAAGATGGTCGGGATCTCATTGCTCGCCAACGTTCTGATCCTCATAGTCAACGTGGTCCTGATGTTCGCCATTAACAATCTTTCGGACAGGATGGACGCGGTATTTAAGGACAACCTGTTCCTCGAAGAACTCATGGGCTCCATCACTCGTGTTCAGGACAACATGACGGAGTACCTCAACAACAAGACCAGTGATACGCTGACCGAGTACTTCAGCAGTGAGCAGGAATTCAGAGACCTTGTCGCACAGCTCGACGACGACATCTCGTCACTTCCCTTCACCCGAATGGAGCGAAGCATCAAGAGGATGTGTCAGAAGTACATAGATGAGGTCAACATGACCATTGAATATAAGCGTGGACGAAACGTCGAGAAATACCGTCTGAAGTATGAGAACGCCACGCGACTCTTTGACTACATCGAATCCGCGATCTACAGTCTTAACAACGAACAGTTCGCCGAGAACTCCGAAAACTACACCAAGCTGCTTTCGGCCTTCCGGCGTTTCGAGATGACGAGCAACCTTGTTCTTGCGCTCGTTATCGCGGGCAATATCATCGTCGTTACGAGACTTACGCTCGCTGTTATCAGACCCCTCCAGAACCTTACGGAGAAGGCCGGAGAAGTCGGACGCGGAAACTTCGATATCTCGCCTCTCGAGGTCGTCAACAACGACGAGGTCGGTGTCGTTACCGAGGCCTTCAACCAGATGACGGTCAGTATCAGGGACTACATCGACAGGCTGAGGGAGAGCTCCGCTGCCGAGCGAAGACTCAGGGAGAACGAGCTGCTCATGCAGGCGCACCTCAAGGAGGCGCAGCTCAAGTACCTTCAGGCGCAGATCAACCCGCATTTCCTCTTCAACACGCTTAATGCCGGCGCACAGCTCGCGATGATGGAAGGCGCCGACAAGACGAACGGCTACATCGAGCACGTGGCGAACTTCTTCCGTTATAACGTTAAAAAGGGATCGGAGATCGTTACGATCCGCGAAGAGGTTGAACTCATCGACAACTACATCTACATCCTGAACGTTCGCTTCAGCGGTGATATCAAGTATGAGAAGAAGCTTGACGAATCGGTACTCGACACACCCATGCCGAGCATGATCCTTCAGCCGATCGTCGAGAACTGCGTTAACCACGGTATCAGGGAGATGCTCGGTGAGGGAAGGATCAACCTCGAGGTCTTCAGGATCGACGACATTGTCTGCGTGAGCATCAGCGACAACGGCAAGGGCCTTTCTCAGGAGACTATTAACGACATCCTCAACGGTAGCCTTAAGACCGACCCCAAGTCCTCGGGCGGCGGTATCGGTCTCGATAACGTTATAGCCAGACTGAGGCTCTTCACGGGTGAGAGCGACCCCGTCTCCATCACGAGCGAGGGTGAAGGAAAAGGAACAAGATTTGACATATACCTTGATGTGTAAAGCGGTCTCATGGTGACCGGAAAGGGTTTTAAATGTACAGGATTATGTTGGCCGATGACGAAGGGATCGTGATCGATTCCCTCAGATTCATCATTGAAAAGGAATTCGGGGCGGAGTGCGAGATAGCGACCGCCAAAACGGGCAGGAGCGTGATCGAGCTTGCCGAGAGCTTCCGACCCGATATTGCGATCATGGACATCCAGATGCCCGGTATCAACGGGATCGACGCGATGAGAGAGATCAGGAGGACCAACTCCTCGGTCATCTTCATCGTTATGTCCGCATACGACAAATTCGACTACGCGCAGGAAGCCATCAAGCTCGGAGTGCTTGAGTACGTCACGAAGCCCATGAACAGAGAGAGAATGATCTCTATCCTGCATATGGCCATGGACCAGGTCTCCGATGAGCGCCGCAAACGAAGCGAGGACCTCATCATCAAAGAAAAGCTCGAGACTGTCGTACCGATCCTCGAGAGCGGTCTCATATACAACATCCTGTTTAAAGAGTATTTTGAAGAGGACATCGAGAGCTACAGATCCCTCCTCGATATCAAGTCGGACCATGCCTTCATGATGGTCATCATCTGCGGTGACGATCAGGAGGGAAGCCACATGACGAACGCGGCAGGCAGCAGTGTCAGGATGCTCCGCAATTACAAGGAGATCCGTGATCTCCTCAAGGACACCTTTGACTGCGCGGTCGGAACGGTGATGTCCAACAAGATCGCGGTGCTCGTACCTCATGAGGGCACCAGGGTCGAGTACAACGAGCGTACCTCCCTTATCGACAGAGTCAGGGAGATCGTTCACACCATCCGCCGGAAGTTCGGCATCCGCCTGCGTATCGGTATCGGCGGAGTCAGACCCATTAACATCATGGCCGATTCCTACAACGAGGCCGTCAAGGCGCTCCTCTTCACAACGGGAAGCGTGGCTCATGCCGACGACCTCCCCATCGGATGCGATTACACCGACGATTATCCCGTCGAGACGGAGAACCGCCTCTTCGAGGAGATCAAGCGAGGAAACAGGGAGGGCGCCGTCAGAGAGGCCGACAATTTCTTCGAGTGGATGAAGGAAGCGGACATCAACGACATCAGGCTCAAGATCATTGAATTCGTCCTTTTTGCCGAGAAGCTCGCTTATGAGAACGGAGGTATGACATACCGCTTCGAATCGAGACACGATTACCTCCCCGAAGTGCTCGAGACCGATCATGTCGAGAAGCTCAGGGAATGGTTCGTCCACAAGATCGGCGACGCATGTGTCAACATCGAGAACAAGCGTGTCGAGAAAACACTCAGCGTGGTCGATATGGCCAAGGATTATATCCGTGACAATTACAGCCGCAACATCTCACTTGAGGATGTGTCGAGAGCGGTTGATATAAGCCCTTATTACTTCAGCAGGCTCTTCAAGGAGGAAACGGGCGAGAACTTCATCGAATACCTCACGTGCGTCAGGATGGAGCATGCGAGAGAACTGCTTCTTAACCCCCGCTACAGCATGAAAGAGATCTGTTCGATGATAGGATACCAGGACCCCAATTACTTCAGCAGGTCCTTCAAGAAGAACGTCGGTGTTACACCCACCGAGTACAGAGAGGGGAAGACGTCATGAAACGTATCATCGCGCTTTTGATCGCCGCCTGTCTTTGCGTTACGGGCTGCGGCAAGATCGAAAAGCCTGTCGAAGAATCGGACAACAAAAAGGAAGACCCCGTTAAGATCGGAATGAGCTTTGACTCCTTCGTTATCGAGCGTTGGCAGAGAGACAGGGATGTCTTTGTTTCGACCGCCAAAGATCTCGGGGCGCAGGTCAATGTTCAGAGTGCCAACGGTGACGTTGAAAAACAGAAAGAGCAGATAGAGTACTTTATCGAGTCGGGGATGGATGTTATCGTCATCATCTGCATCGATTCCGGCAGCCTTTCGGAGGTGGTCGGCGATGCCCGCAAGGCCGGCATCAAGGTCATCGCTTACGACAGACTGCTCAACGATTCCGCTGTAGACCTCTATATCTCCTTTGACAATGAGAAGGTAGGCCGCATGATGGGAGAAGCGCTCTACGGAGCGATGACACCTCAGCTCGGGAGCGTCGTGATGCTCGGGGGATCACCGAAGGACAACAACGTTTCGCTTCTTGAAACAGGCTTCCTCGATGTCTGCGAGGAGAAGGGGATCACGGTCGAAGGACGCATGCATGCCGACAACTGGAAGGCCGAGCTTGCATCGGAGTACGTCTACAACAACGAACCGCTGATCAAGAACGCCTCGGGTATAATGTGCGGAAACGATACGATCGCGGGAGCGGTCATTCCGGTCCTCGCCGAGATGAGACTTGCCGGAACGATGAGCGTTGTCGGTCAGGATGCGGACCTTGAAGCATGCCAGAGGATAGTTGAGGGAACCCAGCTCATGACGGTTTACAAGCCGGTTGAAAAGTTGGCGAAAAGAGCTGCCTCGTGTGCTATCGCTCTTGCCAAAGGTGAGAAGCTCGAAGATGAAGATGTTACCAAGATCAACGACGGAACCTACAATGTCCCGTACATAGCGATGGAGCCGATCAGCGTAACGAAGGAGAACATGAACGAAGTGATCATCGGCAGCGGCTTCCATCTGAAAGAGGATGTTTACCTCAACGTTCCCGAACTGATGCCATAAAAAATGATCCCCTTACCTGTATCCGGTAAGGGGATCGTTATTATCATGGATCAGATCACTTATCACTCTGCCTGCTTGGGTGCGTCCTTAACTGCGAAGAGCGTATTCCAAAGTGCAAGGAAAACTGAAAGTGCGAAGATAACTCCCGAGGCGATCGTGGTGATTGTGAGCATAAGCGTTGAGCTCAGAACGTCGAACGATGCGAGGTCGGGGAATGCTGCGTTAAATGCGCTTGTTGCCGCGCCGCCTACCAGGAGCGAGAAAGTGAACTCGATCACTGCAAGGACAGCAACGATGATGCCGGTAACGGTATCCGAGATCCATCTCCAAAGGAAGAAAGCAACGAACATAAGGATGGGGATGAACAGGAGTACGTATGTATAGAATGAAAGCGTACCCGAATGAACGTCTCCGGTGCTGCCGGTGATGGTGTTGAGAACGCCGATGTTACCGTTGAATCTGTAGTTGCTGGAGTTGTCGGTGGGGTCAACTTTCGTGTTTATCTCGGTGACGACAAGTGTAGCTGCTGCTTCGTCTTTCTCTGTGAGCTCGTCGACATCAACCTTATAAAAAGGAAAGAGACAGGCGAAGATCAGAAGGAACGAGAGCACCATAAGGATGTATTTGAGAAGATTGGAACAATGTGTTGTTTTCATTTGTAACCCTCCAATAAATAGTTATGTTAATAATAGTAAAATTTGGGGCAAAAAGCAACAGGTTTTTCAGTAAGTGAGGCAAAAATGAAAAAAGAAAATCCTCATTTAGTCGTATCCTGATGAGGATTTTCTTTTTCGAGAATAATACTATCTGCTTTATGTGAATAACATCGATATTAGTCTGCGATAAGCTTTCCGCCACGCTTCGAAACTACGTCGAAGATAACGGCTGCAAGGAGTACCATACCTTTAACAACCTTCTGCCAGTTTTGATCAACACCCATGATCGACATACCGAGGTTGATAACGCCCATGAGCGTTGCACCGATGATAACACCGGGAACCGTTCCGATTCCGCCGTATGCCGAAGCACCACCGATGAAGCAGGAGCCGATGGCATCCATCTCGTAGTTCTGTCCGTATGTGGGCTGAGCCGATGTAAGACGGGCGATCGTAACCATACCTGCGAGAGCTGCAAGGAAGCCCATGTTGGTGTATGCAAGGAAGTAAACCTTGTTGGTGTTGATACCGGAGAGCTTGGTAGCCTTTTCATTTCCGCCCACTGCGTAGAAGTAACGACCCACGCGGGTGTTGGATGTGATGTAGTGGTATACAAGGATGACCGCAACGATCCAGATAAGAACCATCGGGATACCTTTGTAAAGAGAAAGGAGTGTACCGAAAGCTACGATGACTGCGGTGATGATACCGTTCTTAACGAAGAAGGGTGTTGCTTTCTCAACATCAAATCCCTTCCTGATCCTGACGTTTCTCTTATGGATCTGCAGGAAGAGGAAGATGCCGGCTGCTACCAATGCCACTATAAGGCAAAGGAGATTGATCCCTTCAACATTGAAGACATCGGGGATATAGCAATTTGCACCGCCACCGAACACGAAGACGAAGTCCTCTTTGTCGGCGATAGAAACGGTAAGTCCGTCAAGAACGACGTTACTGAGGCCACGGAACGCGAGCATTCCGGCAAGTGTAACGATGAAGGGTGGTATTCGCACGAACGCTATCCAGAAGGCCTGGAAAGCACCGATCGCGGTACCGAGTAAGAACATGATAAGAACCGCTACATACATGTTGACGTGCAGCTTCATCATGAGTTCCGCACCTACCGCACCGACGAAGCAGACAACAGATCCAACGGAAAGATCGATGTTACCGCCGGTCAGGATACAGAGCAGCATACCTGTTGCAAGGATGAACACGTAAGCATTCTGTGAGATCAGGTTACTGATGTTCTGGGGAAGAAGCATCTTTCCCTGTGTCATGATCGTAAAGAAGATAACGACCAGGACAAGAACGATGATCATGGCGTATTTCTTGATGAAATCCATGGTTTGAGCTTTATTTTTCATTGTGAGTCCTCCTAAAATACTTATCCGGCTACGCTGAGGATATGTGACATGATCTTCTCCTGGGTCGCATCCGCACCGTCCATCTCGGCAACGATCTTACCTTCACTCATAACGTAGATACGATCGCACATGCCAAGGATCTCGGGCATCTCGGACGAGATCATGATTACCGACTTTCCTTCAGCTACAAGCCTGTTCATGATACAGTAGATCTCGTACTTGGCTCCTACATCGATACCACGTGTGGGTTCGTCGAGGATGAGTATGTCGGGATCGGCAAACATCCACTTCGCAAGGAGAACCTTTTGCTGGTTACCGCCACTTAAGTTTCCGACGTTCTGTTCAACAGAAGGACACTTGGTCGCAAGCTTTTCTTTGTATTCAACCGCAACCGCATGTTCTTTATCTTTGTCGATAACACCATGGTTGCTGACACCGTCCAGATTGGCGATGGTTGTATTGATCTTAACAGAACTTGAAAGGATAAGTCCGTTACCCTTTCTGTCTTCGGTAACGTAGGCGAGCTTGTTCTTGATTGCCTTGCCTGCGTTTTCAAGCTCAACTTTTTTACCGTTAATGAATATCTCACCGGAGATATCGGAACCGTAGCTCTTGCCGAAAAGGCTCATGGCAAGCTCCGTACGGCCTGCACCCATAAGGCCGGAAATGCCGACGATCTCACCCTTTCTGACATTAAAGCTGACGTTGTCGACAACCTTACGCTCGTTGTAGATAGGGTGATAAACATTCCAGTCTTTGACTTCGAGCATTGTATCTCCAATGTTAGGTGTACGTTTCGGGAAACGATCCGAGAGTTCACGGCCTACCATACCCTGGATGATCCTTGCTTCGGACATATCGTCGACGCCCTTGGTGAGGGTCTCGATCGTTGCACCGTCTCGAAGGATCGTAGCCTTGTCGGCAACGTAGGTAACCTCGTGGAGCTTATGTGAAATGATGATGGATGTAAGTCCGTGTGTCTTAAAGCTGAGGAGCAGATCGAGCAGAGCCTTTGTATCGTCTTCGTTAAGCGAAGCTGTGGGCTCGTCAAGGATAAGAAGCTTGGCATTCTTTGCGAGTGCCTTTGCAATTTCTACGAGCTGCTGCTTTCCGACACCTATATCTTTGATCAATGTCTGCGGGCTGTCCTTAAGACCGACCATCTTAAGGTATTTGGCCGCAAGCTCATTTGTTTCGTTCCAATTAATCCTGAGAGCGTTTCCTCTCTCGTTGCCGAGGAACATATTCTCGGCGATCGTCATGTAAGGGATAAGTGCCAACTCCTGGTGGATGATGACAATACCCTGTTTTTCACTGTCTTTGATCTCATGGAACTCACAGACCTGTCCGTTGTAGACAATGTCTCCGTCGTAAGTTCCGAAAGGATAGATACCCGACAAAACATTCATGAGTGTAGATTTTCCGGCACCGTTTTCTCCGACAAGTGCGTGGATCTCACCCTCTTCAACCTGAAAATTCACGTTGTCGAGCGCCTTTACACCGGGGAATGTCTTGGTTATGTTTTTCATTTCAAGCAGTATCTTAGCCAATTCATCTTCCTCCTCTTTGCCTGAACTTTCGCAACAGGCTGTTATCAGTTTCGGGATCCCATATACCGCTTTTTACCCTGAAAACCGGCAGACAGGAATCTGTCGCCTGCCTGCCGGTCTCTAAAAATCTTATAAAATTTCAGACAATCAGATTACTGTAACTGCTCTGCCTTGTAGTAGCCTGACTCAACGAGAAGCTTCTGATAGTTGTTTACATCAGCGAATACAGGATCGCAAAGATATGAAGGAACTACAAACTTACCGTTGTCATAATCTGTTGTGTTGTTGATGGGAGGCTCGCCACCCTTAAGAATAGCGTCTACCATCTCGGTTGTCTTCTCAGCAAGGGTACGTGTATCCTTAAAGATTGACATCGACTGCTTGCCTGCAATCATGTTCTTAACGTTAGCAATATCACAATCCTGTCCTGTAAGGATGGGATACTTTCCAGTGTAGCTTGCAAGAGCGTTTGCAACACCGAGAGCTGTAGAATCATTGGAAGCCATAACAGCATCAAGCTGTGTTCCATCAGCGTAGTTAGCAGCAATAAGAGCCTCAAATCTGGACTGAGCATTCTCTGTCTTCCAACCCTGTGTTGCTACCTGCTCAAATGTCTTCTGGCCTGACTTAACAACAAGCTTGCCATTGTCGATGTACTGCTGAAGGATGCTCATAGCGCCTTCGAAGAAGATATGAGCGTTGTTGTCATCGGGTGAGCCTGCAATAAGCTCGATATTGAAGGGGCCAGCGTTGCTCTTGAGCCCAAGCTGATCCTCAATGTACTGACCCTGTTTAACACCAACCATGAAGTTATCAAAAGTTGCATAGTATGTAACAGCGTCTGTGTTCATGATAAGACGGTCGTAAGCGATAACCTTAACGCCTTTTTCCTTAGCCTGTGCAAGAACTGTTCCGAGTGAATCACCCTCGATAGAAGCGATAACAAGAACTTTGCATCCACCGGAAATCATGTTCTCAATTTGGTTAACCTGAGTAGCTACATCATCATCAGCGTACTGAAGATCTACTTCGTAGCCCTTCTTCTCAAGCTGTTCTTTCATGTTTGAACCATCCTGGTTCCATCTCTGAAGAGTTTTGGTGGGCATCGAAACACCGACCTTGTTGCCCGATGACGAACCGCAGGCGGTAAGCATCGAAACTACCATTGCAAGGCAAAGTAATAAACAAAGAGCCTTCTTCATAATAATTTAACCTCCCTTTTGGTGAGTGAGTTTGTGTATGCAAGCGCCATATGGCGCCTGTATCGCTACAAATGCATCATATCATAACGTTTATAGGATTATCTTTTAATCTACAGGAATTTTTTAGCGAGTTGTGTTAGTAATACTTTCTGATGCATAGCATATTATTGCCTATCCTAGTTATTTATTGCTAAAGTATTATTGCGGTAGGGCATAATTGTTCAGAGAATTGGACAGTGGATAGTTTGAGAAATAGAATATTGACATATTGTGCCAGTTGTTTTATATTATACACGCGTTGTTCAATCGCTGTGCAGCAATCAAAGGGTACGTAGAGGAGGTCTTGATAATGAAGTTCAAAAGAATTATTTCCATAGTACTTGCAATTACAATTGTATTAACAACTGCTTTGTCTGTATCACCGGCAAAGGAAGCACATGCGTCCGGTAATTGTCCGAATTGTTGGGGCTCATTTTATAACAATACTGTTTCGGATTGGTATGTAAGAACAGAATACAGAAATGAAATAATCCTGGTTGGATCACCGCGAATAATGCAGGCTGATATTTATTACGTTTACCAACCGACATGTAATATTTGTAGACGGGCATGCGGTCCGGAGTACAGTGTTTATGGTGGACATATAACCTACTACGGTTGAGTTGCTCGCGAGATAGTGTTCAGAGGTCGTTCGTAATGACACATAAAGGAAAACCTACATTATAAGAATGTAGTCATATCTAAAAGGGTACCTATAATGCGGCATCGTTTAGACTGAATAACGTTGCAAGAATCCATCCATTTTCGATACGAAAAGACTTCGTAAATGGATGGATTCTTATATTCTTACCGAACATATCAAGCGCTTCAATACTGGTAATGATTATGCTATAATATTCTGTGTTCTGCTCATGCTCCTTGGCAGGAATAAATTCATAAGTAAATAGAAGTACGGGGATAAGATATGCGTATTAAAATGCCGGAAGCGGTATCCATGATCATAAACAGGCTCCTTGATGCGGGCTTTGAGGCCTACAGCGTCGGAGGCTGTGTTCGTGATGCGCTTCTTTCGCGTGTCCCCTACGATTGGGATATCACCACGTCGGCGACCCCCGACAAGGTCAAGAGCATCTTTCACAGGACCGTCGATACCGGGATCAAGCATGGTACGGTCACGGTTCTCGTGCGCTCCGAAAGCTTCGAGGTCACCACTTACCGTGTGGACGGCAAGTACCTCGACGGGCGACATCCCGAGAGCGTTTCCTTCACACGCTCGCTTACCGAGGACCTTTTGAGGCGTGATTTCACCATCAACGCCATGGCATACAACGACGAAAGCGGACTTGTGGATCCCTACGGCGGAGAACAGGATCTCGCTGCACGGATCATCAGATGCGTGGGCGACCCCATGGCCAGGTTCGGAGAGGATGCCCTCCGTATGCTCCGGGCGATCAGATTTGCCGCTTGTCTCTCGTTTGCGATCGAGGACGCCACGATGGCGGCGATCAAAGAGCTTGCCGCGTCGATAAGCGCGGTGAGTGCAGAAAGGATCTGCGCAGAGCTCTGCAAGCTGCTCACGAGCGACAGACCTGAGCTTATCAGCCTGCTCTATGATACCGGCCTTTCTGAGTACGTGATGCCCGGGCTTGACCGTGTCTTCGAAAGTCCCCGTAAGGACGACATGCTCGCCGCTCTTACGAGATCGGGCTCCGACAAGGTGGTCAGATGGGCGATCCTCACTCACTTCACCGGAAGTGCGAGAGAGATCATGAGGAGCCTCAAGTTCGACAACAAAACAACAGACGGCGTCTGTCTGCTGACTTCTCGCAGCGACGCTTCATACAGAGACATATCACGTTCCGACCTCAAGAAGAACATGGCAGTCCTCGGAACAGAGCTCCTGCCCGCATGGTTTGACTTCCTTGACGCGCTTCACGGAGAGGGCTTCAGCGAGGGACTCAGGGCAACATCCGCCGACATCCTGACGAAGAGAGAGTGCTTCCGTATGAGCGAACTTGATATCACCGGCAAAGACGTGCTGGCACTCGGATGCCCCGGCGGGATCGTCGTCGGCAAGGTTCTCGGGGACATTCTTGAGAAGGTGATCGACGACCCTTCCCTTAACGAAAGGGAGAAGCTCCTGCCCCTGGCGGGGGAGATCATCGGATCGCTCACATAGGCATTAAACATCGAAAGGCAGATCTTCATGGGAACCAAAAGAGAAAAACCTGTGATCATTATAAGCATAGCTGTCCTGGCAGTAATCGTGGTTGCCATACTGTTCGGGACGGGTGTGATAGATTTTGGCAAAAAAACGGGTAAGGAAAACACTCCGGAGCCCACGCAGGCCGTGAGCGAAACCGGCAGCGAGACCGCGGACGGCACTTCGCAGGCCTCCGATCCCACGCCTGCAGCTCCCGTGCCCCTCGGTCCCGGGAAATACACATGCATCATCAGAGCCATCGACATCGATTCGTGCAGGATCGAGCTCTACGACACGGAATCCGGTTCGGACCTCGAGTTCACATTCACCGCAGCGACCGACATCAGGACATCTTATGGTAAGGTGATCGGAGCCGCACTTCTTAAGGTCGGCGATATCGTCGTAGCGGAGACTCCCGACGGCTTGAAACTCGATTCCCTAAAGGGCAGCAACGACTTTAAGACTCACAAGGACGTGATGCGTTTTACCGTCGACGCCCCGATCGGCAGGCTGACGGCAGGCAACAACGTCTACAAATACGACGACAGGATACTTGTTCTTGACGGGGGGCGCTTTATCGACATCAGCGATCTCGACAGTCTCGACGTGATCTCGCTGTTCTACCGCGACAACACGATCTTCTTCATCAAGGTCGTTTCTTCGCACGGCTTCCTTTCATTCACAGGGGCAGAAGACTTCGAGGGCGGCAGCATAAGCATTAACGGCAGCCGGACCGCCTACAGCGTCAAGTCGGGTGCGGCTGTTCCGCTTGCGGTGGGGGACTACTCCGTCTATGTGGAAAACCTTGAACTCTCAGCCTCCGCCGATATCAGGATCGACAGCCACAAGACGACCGTGTTCGATCTTTCGCCTTACGGACGCGTGCCCGTGACGTACGGTGACGTGGTCTTCAACATCTCTCCCGAGGGCGCGCTGCTCTACATCGACGGCGTGAACACCTACTACGGTGAGCCTGTCAGCATCCCCGAGGGCTCGCACGGTATCAGGGTCGAGCTCGGCGGCTATATCGCTTTTGTCGGGACGATCGACGTCAGCGCTTCGGGCGGAACGTTCAATATCTCGCTTCCTCCCGCACCCGTGGCTAAGGAAGAGGAGCCTCCCGAGGACATCCTTTACAATGAGACGGAAGAGGCCGACGACTACCTGAGTACGGAAGACGACACAGAAGAAGATGACGGCTTTATCTTCGACGACAACACGAGTGACTCGTCGGATACAGGAAGCTTTGACGATACCGGTGATACAGGAACCGCGTACACGGACGACACGGATGATACCGCCGGTGACACCCCGGCATCGGGCCTTAAACTCATCATCTCATGTACCGAGGGAACTTCGGTCTACATCAACGGAACGCTTGCGGCGACAGTCTCGGGCGGCAGTGCCGTGTGCGACAAGCCGCGCGCCGGAACCGTGACGGTGAGACTTGCTCTCGACGGCTACATCTCGCGTACCTACACCGTTTCGATCGAGGACGACGGCGAGGATGCCGTGTTCACTTTCCCTGCGATGGTCAAGCAGTAAAAGCAAATTATGAATACCTATTTCGCAACTAACCCTGTTGATAAAATATGTCAACAGGGTTATACTCATGACCTGTAAAACTCCGAACGACACAGTTCCGGTAAGAACAATCCAAAGAGGAGGAAACATGAATTCTTTCGATTTCAATTTTCAAAGACTTAAGAAACCGATCAAATATGTGCTGCTCGCTGTAGTGCTCGTGATACTCGGATTCGGTTCCTTTTTCACCCTGAGTGAACAGGAAGCCGCAGTCATCACTACATTCGGTAACGCATCATCGGTTACGGATTCGGGTCTTCATTTCAAGATCCCTTTCATTCAGCAGGTTACCAAGGTCGACACGACCATCAAGGGTTTCCCTATCGGTTACGAAGAGGGTTCGTCCGTTTCGATCGAGGACGAGTCTCTGATGATCACGTCGGATTTCAACTTTGTAAATGTTGATTTCTATGTTGAGTACAAGGTTATTGATCCGATCAAGTATCTGTATGCTTCACAGAACCCCGTGACGATCCTCAAGACCATTTCGCAGTCCTGCATACGTTCCGAGATCGGCTCCTACGACGTCGACAGCGTCATCACGACAGGTAAGAGCGAGATCCAGGCCAACATCCGTGAGAAGATCTCCAAGCACCTCGAAGACAACGACCTCGGACTTCAGCTTGTGAACATCACGATCCAGGATTCGGAGCCCCCGACATCGGAAGTCCTTGAAGCGTTCATGAACGTTGAGTCCGCTAAGCAGGGCGCCGACACCGCGATCAACAATGCCAAGAAATACCGTAACGAGCAGATCCCTCAGGCAGAGGCACAGATCGACCAGATCCTAAAGGAGGCCAACTCCACCAAGGAAGCCCGTATCAACGAGGCCGAAGGTCAGGTTGCAAGATTTAACGCTCTTTACTCCGAGTACACAAAGTACCCGCTCATCACAAAGCAGCGAATGTTCTTTGAGGCAATGGAGGAACTCCTTCCCGACCTTAAGGTCTACATCGATAATTCTGACGGAAGCGAGACGCAGAAGCTTCTTCCTCTCGAACCGCTCATGGAAATTAATGACAAGGAGGTAAAGTGATATGGCTGATACAGTAGAAAACGACAACATCGAACGCATCAGACAGCCCCGTAAAAAGGCGCCTATCATCATCGCTGCCATCCTTGCGGTGATCGCTATCATCGTTCTCTCCAATTCGCTCGTTGTGACGATGGAGAACGAGTACACACTTGTTAAGCAGTTCGGAAAGATCGAGAAGATCGTTCCCGAAGCGGGACTTTCGTTCAAGGTTCCCTTCATCCAGACCACGGACACACTTCCCAACACGCTTCTTATCTACGATCTGACCCAGTCGGACGTTATCACGGAAGACAAGAAAACGATGGTTGTCGACAGCTACGTCCTCTGGAAGATCGTCGATCCCCTGAAGTTTGTCCAGACCCTTACGCTCATCCCCAACGCCGAGAGCCGTATCAACACCATCGTGTACAACTCGATGAAGAACGTTATCTCGAGCATGGAGCAGCAGGAAGTCATCACGTCACGTGACGGCGTCCTCAACGAGATGATCATGAACAACATCGGTTCCACGATGGACCAGTACGGTATCAAGTTCATCTCCGTCGAGACAAAGCATCTCGATCTCCCCGGTGACAACAAAGCAGCCGTTTACGAGCGTATGATCTCGGAGCGTAACAACATCGCCGCATCCTACACCGCTTCCGGTGAGTCGGATGCCAAGAAGATCAGGACCGAAACCGATAACGAGATCGTTGTCAGCGTTTCGGAGGCAGAAGCCAAAGCCGAGAAGATCATCTCCGAGGGTGAGGCAGAGTACATGAGGATCCTCTCCGGTGCGTACAACACCGCGGACCGTGCAGACTTCTACACATTTGTAAGATCCCTCGATGCAGCCAAGAAATCCTTAAAGGGTGACAAAACTCTCATCCTTGACAGCAAATCTCCGCTTGCACAGATCTTTAACGAAGCAGAGTAATTCGATCGATCAGAGATTACGGGACTCCCGGGGCAGTGTATCTCCGGGAGTCCTTTCTTGTGAACTTGCCGCAGACACTTGTCACGCACCCGCAAAACCTTTACAGACAGGCGAAAATAGGGTATAATCAACATGTATGTTTTCCGCGATTTGCGGTACTTATCTGAGGATTATGGGAGCTACTTCTTCGTTGAAGTGTATTGCGAGGAAACGCAGTCGGTAGATAACCGACTGCAAAGAGGAGGGTGATGCATGAACAACTATATAATCGAATTTGATTATGCTGCCCTCGTAATATACGGTATCCTTCTTTTCTTATACTACCCCAAGAGCAGTACCGGCGGCACGGCCGGAAGAAGCTACAAGAAGCTCATCAGTGTTTCGGCGAGCGCCACGCTCCTTGATATACTCACCGTTTATGTCGGTTACGATACATCGATCTGGTCCGAGTGGTTCATCTGGGGCATTAACATTTTATATCTCTGTGCGCAGAACCTCATGCCGCACGTACAGCTCATGTATACAAGGTCACTCGTCGGGATCGAGAAGGGTGCCCGTCAGTCGCTTTACATGATCTTTTCGGCGGTCACGTACACAGTGGCACTGTTTGTCATCATCACGTCTCCCGCGCTCGGTCTCGGGTTCTACCTCGACGAGGACCTGAACTATCATCAGGGCAAGGGGATGTACGTACTCTACGGACTCGCGTTCCTCGTGATGATCGTTACCATCATCAACATCATCGCGAACCGCAAGAAGATGCACGGCAGAGCGAGGGCATCGATCTACGTCCTCGTTATCATCAACATGTCGAGCATGTTCGCGCAGTTCATGCTCGAGAACCTGCTCATCACATGCTTCACCTCGTCGTGTGCCTGCCTGATCGTCTTCGTCCTGCTCC
The DNA here is from genome assembly GCA_017427685.1 of Lachnospiraceae bacterium. Taxonomy (GTDB): domain Bacteria; phylum Bacillota; class Clostridia; order Lachnospirales; family Lachnospiraceae; genus RUG11977. The sequence goes on from JAFRSH010000031.1 coordinate 130,195, forward strand.
AGAACCCCAACCAGGCTCTTGACAGTTCGACCGGTTTCCTGACACGCAGTACTCTTACGATCTCGATCGGAGAGCATCTCGCACGTGCGAGGGGCATGAGGATCCTTTTACTCGTCCCCGACAACGCCAAAAGCATCGGTGCCGTTCTGGGCTTTGAGAAGTATCATGCACTCCTCAAAGAGATCGGCAACTATTTCAAGAAGTTTTTTAAGACTGACGCATATATGGTCGAGGACGACTGTATCGGCTTTGTGGTTCAGCGTGATGTCAATCCGGAGTATTTCCGCAACAGCGTGAAGAACAGGTTCAATAAGGATTGGCAGGTGGGTGACCTCCTTATCAGCAGGACCTGCAGTGTCGGTATAGTCGAGACCCACGATGACGATTCGACCGAATCTCTCCTCAACGCGATCGATTACTCACTCGACAAGCTCCGCACACTTGGGAGTTCGACCTTCTATATCGCCGAGGAAGAGGCTTACAGTCATGAGACGCTCATAAGCATGAGCGAGAAGGTGAAGACTCTCGAGGAAGAGTCAAGAGAAGCCAAGGAAGCCAGGGAACAGGCGCAGAGAGCAGACTTTGAGAAGAGTATGTTCCTTGCGAACATGTCGCACGAGATCAGGACGCCCATGAACGCCATCATAGGCATGACCGACCTGATCCTCAGGGACGACATCAACGAACGTGTCAGAGCCAACGCGATCGATATCAAGAACGCGAGCGATTCGCTCCTCGGTATCATCAACGATGTGCTCGATATCTCCAAGGTTGAGTCCGGAAGGCTCGAGCTTGTCAACGACGAGTACGACCTCAGGATGATGCTCACCGGGATAGTGAGCCTTATATCGACCAGGATCAGCAAGGACAAGGTGGAATTCATCGTCGATATCGACAAGACTCTGCCCCGCAAGCTCATCGGCGACGAGGTCAGGGTTCGCCAGGTCTTTGTCAACGTACTTAACAACGCGGCCAAGTTTACCAAAGAAGGTCATATCAAGCTCGTGGTCAGAGGAACGAAGGAGAATGATGCCTTCAGACTCTGTGTTCGTGTCGAGGACACCGGCACGGGCATCAGGCAGGAGGATATGTCCAAGCTCTTCAAGACCTTCTCGAGGATCGAGGACAAAGAGAACCATTTCGTCGAGGGCACGGGACTCGGACTTGCGCTCTGCAGGAAGCTGCTCAACGGAATGCACGGCGACATCGGTGTCAGGAGCGAGTACGGCAAGGGCTCCGTTTTCTCGTTCGATATCCTTCAGGGGATCTGCGGCGATGCTCCGATACTTGATTTTGACGACCCCGATGACAAGAATGCGATCATGATACTTGCACGTGACCGGTCCGACAGGAGGATCTCGCAGGTAGAGTCGGTGCTCCGCGATCTCTCTGTCAGGTACGCGTACTGCGCGACCAGTGAGGACGTTGAACGCGCGATGGCATCGAACAGGATCGTTGCCGTTTTCTCCTACAAGAAGATCTACTCCGACTACGTGGACTGGCTTGAAGGTATCGGCAAGCCGGTGATAGCACTTTTCCCGCTTCCGGGAGAACGCTACGACGACATGCCGAACGTTTCACTCGTCTCGGAGCCCATATACTCACTCGGTATTGCAAGGATCCTCGAAGGCAACGACCGCAGTGCTTCCACGGCCGACACATTGAGTGCGCCGGAGGCAAGGGTACTTGTTGTCGATGACAACATAGTCAACCTTAAGGTCGTAGACGGACTCCTTAAGTGCTTTGACATTACCCCGGATTCCGTTACTTCCGGTCCCGAAGCGATCGAGAGGATCAAGGGCGGCGGTTATGACCTTGTTTTCCTTGATCACATGATGCCGGGTATGGACGGTATCGAAACACTCGAGAAGATCAGAGAGCTTCCCGGAGAGGATGCGAACGTCTGCACTGTTGCGCTTACCGCCAACGCGGTCAACGACGCACGCAGCATGTTTATGGATGCCGGATTTGACGGGTACCTCTCCAAGCCGGTCGATATCAGAGAGCTTGAGAGACTGCTCATCGAGAAGCTTCCTTCCAAGCTTGTGACGCTCAAGGATTCGAGTGTTCCTAAGGAGAAGAAGACTCCGAAGCTGCCCAACATACCGGGCGTCGACATGGTTCGCGGTATCAAGGCATGCGCCGGCAAGACAGACAGGTACATAGAAGTGTTGCGTACTTTCTACGGCAGCGGCAAGTCACAGTATGCAAGGATCGAAAAGCTCTACAACATGAAGGACCAGAAGAATCTCAGGATCGAGGTTCACGGCCTCAAGAGCGTATCGGCATCGATCGGAGCCACAGACCTGTCGAACCTTTCGCTCGCGATGGAGAACGCCGTCAAGAACGACGACATGGCTTTCGTGAACACGAACATACAGGCACTTCTGTCCATGTATTCGAAGCTGCTCAAGCAGCTTGAGACATACTTTGACGCAGAGGACGATCTGTCCGGTAACTCGAGGACGATCTCTCTCGACAAGGTTCGCGACAAGCTTGTTTTGCTGGCGGGAGCGCTTGATGAGTTCGATGACGAGGCGGCCTGCGAGCTGATAGACGGGATCCTCGAATACGGATTCGATGTTTCGGTCCGCGGATCGATCAGACAGATCAGGGAACAGGTCAAGATATTTGACTACAACAAAGCATCCGAGATGACGGATGAACTTATCAGGGAATTATCAGAACGATAAGAAAGAGGGTGTCGGATTAATGTACAACATTCTTGCGGTGGATGACAATCCCGCAAATCTCACCCTTGTAAGGGAGACACTCAGGGACCGTTACAAGGTGAATGTGGTCACATCGGGGGAGCAGGCGCTCAGGTATGTCGGCATCAAGAAGCCCGACCTTATCCTCCTTGACATCTGTATGCCGGGGATGGACGGACTTGCCACACTTCGCGAGCTAAACAAGATCGAAGACCGTACATGGAAGGTCGTGATACTGACCGCGGTTGCCGATCGCGAGATCGAGATCGAGAGCAGAGGGCTCGGAGCGGTCGGTTTTATCGCTAAACCCTTCGTTCCGGAGGAAATGATCAAAACCGTTGAGGCGCTGATCGGATAAGTTTGAAAAATCTGTGACCACTGCTTGCGTGTCTTGTTATTTGGACAGATCTGTGTTATATATATTTAGTATGCGCCACTGTGTTTTTGTGGCGCGTGGGGAGGTATCCGTAGCTACCGCTAAATCTAACCGGATACCGAAATGAGAGTGTTATGAAAACAAGAATTTTGATCGTAATGTGTGTACTTGCCTGCCTTTGTCTGACCGCATGCGGAACACACGATATCATCTCCGGGTACAACAGTGGGGATGTTAAACTCGGACAGTATAAAGAGGTTACTTACGACCCTCAGGAAGTGGTCGTTACCGACGAAGAGATCAGTGAGAAGGTTCAGACCAACCTCATCAACAATCACGAACAGAACGTTGACGTTGAAGGCAAGACAGTCGTTGAAGAAGGCGACCTTATCATCTGTGATTACACAGGATACACGGACGGGGTGGCTTTCGACGGCGGAAGCACCACGGACGCCGAGATCCAGGTCGGAGCATCGGGTATGATCCCCGGCTTTATGGAAGGCTTTATCGGAGCCGAGATCGGAGTTGAGAAGGAATTCGATGTTACTTTCCCCGATCCCTACGAAGTCAACCCTGACCTCGCAGGTAAGCCCGCAACTTTCAAGATCCTCGTTAAAAGGATCGTTAAGAAGGAGCTTCCCCAGTACACTGACGAGATTGTTCAGAAGTACTCCGAGTACACAACGACCGCAGAGTACGATGAAAGTATCCGTACATCCCTCACCGAGGAGAAGCAGAAGTCGGCCGACACCAAGAAGAAGTACGACATCATGCTCAAGATCATCCGCGCCAGCGAATTCGACGAGCGTGCACTTGCTCCTCATGTGATCGAGAACCGCGAAAGACTCCTTTCGGACAGCGATCAGCTGTACCAGTCATATCTCGGAGTAGACGCGTACACCTACTACACTTCCTACCTTCAGATGTCTGATGAGGAATTCAGCGATTACTTTGATTCCCTCGCAAAGATGCAGACAGAGTACACTTACCTTCTTGCCGCAGTAGCCGATAAGGAAGACCTTACCGCTACCGATGCCGAGATCGACGAGCTCGCTGACAAGATGAGAGAAAGCTACGGCTACGAGACACTTGAGGATATGTACACATCCCTTAAGTCTACATACAACGAGCCTGCAAGAGATGTTGTTGCTTCACAGGTTAGGCTCAACAAGGCACTTGAGCTGATCACATCAACTGCTTTACCCAACTAAGATTTTCGCTCTACTGAAAGAGGAGGCTTTGCATGAGATTTGTTCCGATTAATCGGGCGGTACCCGGAATGATCCTGTCGAAGGCTATCTTCGACTCCGAACACAGGGTACTCCTGAGTGCAGATATGGAACTCACGCAGGATTTCATAGACAGGCTTGAAGAACGAGGCCTGCCCGGTTTCTATATCGAAGACGACCTTACCAAGGATATCGTAATCGAAGATGCCGTGCCCGAAGAACTGCGTGGGAAGGCTGTCGAATGCCTTATTCGGAACGATATTGACGAAACTCTCAATGTTGTCAACCAGATAGTCGACAAACTCAGAGAGTCGAATGTCATCACCTTTGATCTCATCGACCTCCGGACATTTGATGAGTACACTTATTGCCATTGTGTCAATGTTGCGATCCTTGCAACGGTTGTCGGTATCGGACTCAAGCTTTCCAAGAAGGCACTGATACAGCTCTGTACCGCGGCCATACTGCACGATCTCGGAAAGCTGGAGATAGATCCCAACATTCTCAACAAACCGTCACGTCTCTCACCCGATGAATTCGCCATCATGAAGAAGCACAGTGAGATGTCGTACGACCTTATCAAGAATAAGCTGGAGATCTCCGCGGTTACCAAGATCGCGATCCTGCATCACCATGAGAACATGGACGGTACGGGATATCCGAAGGGACTGTCGGGCAACGATATCCACCTCTTCTCGAGGATCATCCATGTTGTGGATGTTTATGATGCGCTTACTACAGCCAGACCGTACAAGAGTGCGTACTCACCCATGGAATCCATCGAGTATCTTATGGGCGGGTCGAGCACCATGTTTGATCCGGATGTCGTAAAGACTTTCATCCGTTACGTGCCGATCTATCCCAAGGGAATCTCGCTCCTGTTGTCCACAGGCGACGAGGCAGTCGTTGTCGAGAACCACATGGAGAACATGTCGAGACCCAAGGTAAGGACAACGGACGGAGTTGACATAGACCTGATGCTTGACAGGAACGCAACCAACATCACGATCGTCAGAGTCCTTGATAATTCCTACACCTCACGACACACAGGAAAGAGAGACACGAGAAAGCATATACTTGTTGTTGACGATATGGTGGTCAATCTCAAATCTATCGAGGGTATTCTCGGAGGACTCTACAGAGTGTCGGCCGCACGCTCGTGTGAGCAGGCACTGAACCTTTTAAGAAGACGAAAACCGGATCTTATCCTTCTTGACATCGACATGCCCGATATGAACGGTATCGAGCTTGCCAAGAAGATCAAAAAGGAATATTCGGACGATATCATCATCATCTTTGTCAGCTCGCTTTCGAGCAAGGAGATAGTGATGAAGTCTCAGGAGGTGGAGCCTCAGGATTACATTTTGAAGCCGTACAGAGCGCTCTATCTGCTTGACAGGATCAGCAAGGCTCTAGGGGAAGAGCATGTGATAGTCTGAAAGGGGATGTTTTTATCAGAAGCTTAGATGCACAGCATTATAAATTCAATGAAGAGGCATCTTGGGAGAATGACGGATTCTCGTACTTTAAGGTGTACGAGGATGCTGCTGAAAAGGTTCCCTGTTCCATCGAGGGGATCAACGCTTCAGAGGGAGTCAAGAATTCCGGGGGGAAACTGGTTCTTTATGTGGACGTATTAAGATTGTTCTGCATTGAAGGAACGGTTATAGCCAACAACCTGCTTGCCTACTACCAGAAGAGTGCGGATATGTTCCGCCTCAAGCTCCATGGGCTTCGAAACAGCTGCAGTTGTATAGGAGCTACGGAGTATGCCCAGCGAGGCAAGGAGATAGAGATCGATTCGCGCATGGGCTCCGACATCAGCTTTGATGTTGAGGACTATGCCCAGGACATACTCGAGCTGATCGACAGGATCAGGACATACATCGACAGTGTCCGCCTGCTCTGCCAGGCAGAGGATGCCGTTACCGAGGACGACAGAGAACAGTGCATGATACTCGGTATACCCAGAGAGCTTGCGGCAGACCTCAAGGAATCGATGCGTAACCTCGAGCTCGAGGATGTTCTCAAGAAGCTTGCGGTCATTCGCCAGAAACGTTACGCCCGTGACATCGAGGTTCATCTCGACAGGATCGTCGAGCTTGTCAACCAGTACGATTTCGGAGAGGCGATGGAGATCGTTGACAGGATAATCGAACCGATCTGAGACGGTTTTGGATCATTAAATTGTAAGAGAGAGGGTGGTCTCTTTGGGACTGCCCTTTTTAAAAGAGTATTTGTTTTGGAAGGATTAAGAGATGAAGCCTGCTAAGTGGTTTGGTGAGCGCACGGCGCTCACAGTCAAGAAGCTTTTGAGTGTTTTCATGATCGCGGTCTGCGTCATGGGAACAGTGTTTGCGAGTGCGGCGGATCAAGAAGTTGTATTCGAGGATCATGAGTTCAAGGTGACCGCGCCCGACGGGACGCTGATCATGAATCGGGATACCAGCAAGAACGCTGCTGTCTGGCTCGAAGCGGGGATCGCCGATTCCGAAGACAGACTCGAGATGATGGAGCAGATGAACGTTCTTTCACTCTTCTTCGATAAGAACACGGGTGCGCTTGTCAACGTGATCTGCAAGATGACTGAAGAAACGGTCAACATGTTCTCCTTCGTCGGCAAGACCGACAGTGAGATCCTTGCCTATGTGGACAAGCTCATGGAAGGCGTCGATGCTCCGGACGAGAACGGTCATAGTACGGGAGTGACCTACGAAAGATCGCTCATCAAGCACAGCCAGGTCCCTTTCTTCAGGATCCTTCTTGATATCAAGAATGAAGAGATGACCGCCAAGGAAGTGATCTACGGATGTGTCGTAAACGGCCGTCTTATCGAGATCGATCAGTACCTTGAGGGTGAGGGCAGCGTTGACGAATCCTTCATCGGCAAGATCGTCGACAGCGTGTACATCACTAAGTTCATGACCTACGAGGAGTATGAGGACATCATCGCCAAGAGTAAACTCAAGATCTGGATCGCTCTCGGATGTGTCATATTCCTCTTTGTCGGCCTGTTTGTGTTTGTTACATACAACAAGAAGAAAAAAGAGAAGAAAGCTGTCCGTATCTCCGACAACCTTCGTGATTTCAGAGAAAGAAAGGCTAAGGGTGAGGTTGACTGCAAGACAGTGATCGCCATGGGAAGCGCCGAGTACAACATTAAGGCGATCGACAAGTTCGTCAACTACAACACCTGGATCAGAAACATCATTATCGAAGTCATACTTCTGGCTTTCCTTGCCGTGATCGTTGTGTTCTGTCTTTCATCGAACTCGATCATTTACGGTCTGCTCGTAGCGGCCTGCGGATTCGTTTCTCTGTACTTTAACTACTCGGGCGGAGAAAAGAACAAAGCCAACATGATGGCCAGATACGATGCACGACGCAAACCGCTCGCAAGATTCACCTTCTACGAGGAATTCTTCAACATGACCGGTGCCGGAGCTATGGCGGAATACACATATGACCAGGTGATGTCGGTCAGAGTTTACAACGAGTACCTTTACATATTCTTCGGAACCGAACAGGGTGTTTTCGTTGAACGTAACACGATCGGCGAAGAAGAGCTCGTGAAGCTCATCACCCATATTAAATCTCATAAAGCAAAATAACCGTAAAGCCCCGTCCCGACCGAGAGACGGGGCTTTTTGACAACCCGGATCGCTACCCCCGGGGATGTCATGCTCCTCGCAGGTTGTCAGTCGTTTGTTGTGACAACAACCCTGCACCGAGCCTTAGCGCCGTCTTCCGATGCGTAAATATATGCTTTTCCCTTTGATACGGCAGTGATCCTGCCGGTTTTTTTGTCTACCCTTACAACCGAGGTATTACTTGAAGACCAGGTCGGAGACTGGCCCGAGGAAACATAGGCGTTAACGGTTTGAGTCTCGCCTTTTTTCAAGGTTATCTCGTCGGTGCCCAGTGTGATCACGGGAGGCTCCACGGTGACATTACATGTGACGCTCACCCCATCGACACATGCCGTGATGACAGTGCTTCCGTGCGCAACTGCCGTGATCGTTCCGTCCTGTGAAACGGTGGCTACCGACTTTTTCTTTGATTTGTAGGTTACCGGTCTTTTTGAACTGACCGTGGCCGTGAGCTTGAAGGTCCGGCCTCGTGTAAGAGTGACTTCCTGTGCGGAAAGTGTAACCTGAGGCTCCGCGACCGTGACGTTACATGTCGCAGAGCTGCCGTCAACCGAAGCGGTGATCGTACAGGACCCCGGCTTGAGGGCCGTGATCAGACCTTTCTCGGATATCTTGGCAATACTTGGTTTACTTGACTTCCATTTGACTGTTTTACCGTTTGATGTCGTGGCTGTAATCCCGGTCATTTCCCCGCAATCAAGCGTGATGCTTTTCTTGCTGAGCTTCACTGTGGTCTCACGTACGGTGACATGACAGGTGGCTTTCGCCTTCTTCCTTGTCGCCGTGATCGTGACGGATCCCTTTCTCTTGGCCTGTATGACGCCGTATGCGGATACCGATGCGATCTTTGAATCGCTGCTCTTATAAGAGACCTTTCCGCCGTCTGTGGAAATGGCAAGAAGATTATAGGTGTCTCCGATATCGAGCACGAGCTCGGATCTGCCGATCAGTACGGCACACAGCAAGTCTTTAAGGGGGTCGCTCTTGGCACTTGTAAGTGAAGCGGGAGCGCACAGACAAAGACAAACAGATAATAAGATGATAATGATAAGGTTCTTCCTCATAAATCCCTCCTCCTCTTTGGATGCGGTCTGACCCGCATCTGATTCCTTGCCCAAAACTACAACGAAGTATCAGGGCTCCGAAAAAGGTCGGGAGGGACTTTACGGTTACTCATGATTATACTTGGGATACGTTCGTCTGTAAAGCGGAAACTTGCGTTGTTGCATTTTGGACTTTTAAACCGTATAATCAAGAGCATCAGCAATTGTGCTGCAATTCACAAAAAGGAGTCACACATGAAATACGGATATTTCGACGATAAACAGAGAGAGTACGTCATCGAGACCCCCGAAACTCCGCTCCCCTGGATCAATTACCTCGGAAGCAACGGCTTTTTCGGACTGATCTCCAATACTGCCGGAGGATACTGTTTCTACCGCGATGCCAAGTTGCGTCGTATCACCAGATATCGTTATAACAATGTCCCCGTCGATGAAGGCGGAAGAATGTTCTACATAAATGATGCGGGAACCGTATGGAGTCCTGCGTTCAGACCGAGCCGCACACCCCTCGACAGCTACGAGTGCCGTCACGGTATGGGCTACACCACCTTTGAAGGAACCAAGAACGGCCTCCGTGCCAAGCTCACATGCTTCGTGCCTATCGGAGATGCATGCGAGATCGAGCGCCTCGTTATCAGCAACGAGTCAAACGCAGTGAAGGAATTCACCGTTTTCTCGGCACTTGAGTGGTGCCTCTGGAACGCTGTCGACGACGCTCAGAACTACCAGAGAAACCTGAGCATCGGCGAGCTCGAGGTTGTCGGAAGCACTATCTACCACAAGACAGAGTACAGAGAGAGACGTAATCACTACGCATTCTACAATGTCAATGTCCCTGTGGACGGTTTTGACACCGACCGCGACTGCTTCCTCGGAGCAGGACGTGCATGGAACGATCCCGCTGCCGTAGCTGCAGGCAAGGCTACCGACAGTGTTGCGAGCGGATGGTATCCTATCGCTTCGCACATGATCAAGGTTACTCTTAAGCCCGGCGAGTCGAAGAGCCTCATCTTCCAGCTCGGCTATATCGAGGTTCCCCGCGACGAGAAGTGGGAGAGCAAGGGCGTCATCAACAAAAAGCCTGCTAAGGAGCTCATGTCCCGCTTTGCTACAGACGCTCAGGTTGACGAAGCGTTTGCGGCACTTGCACGTTACTGGGAGGACCTTCTTTCCAAGTATCATCTTGAAAGCGGTAATGAAAAGGTTGACCGCATGGTCAACATCTGGCATCAGTACCAGTGTATGGTAACATTCAACATGAGCCGTTCGGCAAGCTACTGGGAGACCGGTACCGGCCGCGGAATGGGATTCAGGGATTCGTGTCAGGATCTTCTCGGATTCATGCACCTTATCCCCGAGCGTGCGCGTGAGAGGATCATCGACATCGCATCGATCCAGTTCGAGAACGGTTCGACATATCATCAGTATCAGCCTCTCACCAAGCGCGGCAACGCCGACATCGGCGGTGGCTTCAACGATGACCCGCTCTGGCTTGTAGCCTGCACGAGCGCTTATCTGCGTGAGACCGGTGACGCTACGATCCTTGATCATCCCACTCCCTTCAACAACGTTGAGGGTAGCGAGAAGCCTCTCATGGAGCATCTGCGCAGGAGCGTGAACTTCATCATCACAAATAAGGGACCTCACGGACTTCCTCTTATCGGACGTGCTGATTGGAACGACTGTCTCAATCTCAACTGCTTCTCCGAGGAGCCCGGCGAGAGCTTCCAGACATTCGGACCCAGCGAAGGCCCCGTTGCGGAGTCTGTATTTATCGCAGGTATGTTCGTGAAGTACGGTCTTGAGTATGCAGACATCTGCGAGCACTATGGCTCAAAGGATGAGGCTGCTAAGATCAGAGAAGAAGTCGCTAAGGTTAAGGAAGCCTGCGAAGGTGCAGGTTGGGACGGCGAGTGGTTCGTTCGTGCGTATGACGCATATGGCCACAAGGTCGGCAGTAACGAATGCGAAGAAGGCAAGATCTTCATCGAGCCTCAGGGCTTCTGTACAATGGCAGGCATCGGACAGGAGAAGGGTTACGGTCGCAAGGCTCTTGATTCAGTTAAGAAGTACCTTGTCAACGACTACGGTGTTGAGATCCTCGCACCCTGCTACACGACTTATCATGTCGAGCTCGGTGAGATCTCTAGTTATCCGCCCGGATACAAGGAGAACGGTGCGATTTTCACACACAACAATCCTTGGGTTAGTATCGCAGCTACCAAGATCGGTGACGGCGAGATGGCATTTGATATCTACAGACGCAGCTGCCCCGCATTCCTTGAGGATGTGAGCGAGATCCACAGGACTGAACCCTACGTATACAGCCAGATGATCGCAGGTCGCGCAGCCGTTCATTACGGCGAGGCCAAGAACAGCTTCCTGACAGGAACCGCGGCATGGGCATTCGTTGATATTTCCCAGGCGATCCTCGGAATTACGCCCACACTTGACGGACTTTCCGTTAATCCCTGCGTGCCCGGTATCCTTTCGGACTACAAGGTAACCCGTCTCTACCGCGGAACCAGATACAACATCCATGTCACGAAGGAAGCCGGCAAGAGCGGACTCTTCGTGGAAGGTGCTGCTGTGAGCGGTAATGTGATCCCGCTTCCGACAGGCAAGAGCGAAGTTAATGCGGAGTACTACATCTGAAATGGCACTTTAAAAGGTATTGCATTGATAACTTAGGTGGAGACGTTTTTTGTCTCCACCTTTTTCGTGTTTAAGTACGCGCCGCGGGTCGTTTTCCAAACACATGAATGGCGGAGTGCAACATATAAACCTGAACACGCGGACTCCGTCTCAGACGGTTCAGCCGAAACTGCCGCAATCACCTTCATGGCTTTCGTACCGGTCGACATTCGGCATCCATGCCTCAGTGTCTCCGCTAGCTCGGCATCCGTGCCTCGCTCACGATGGCGTGTCGCAGTTTCGTGAACCGATACTTCGACTACGTAAGCGTTTCAGGTTTATACGTTGCGCCCCCGCTTGATTCATGTGCCGGAGAACACGAAGCGGCGCGAAGATTATAGAATCCCGCTGCTTACGATCCCGAAAAATGAATATGCAGTGAGGGGTAATCATGGTACTGAAAAACGATAGCGAGGCGACTGTGCTTCGCAAGTCACGTGTCGCTCGGGAGCGCGCACATGTTCGCTTGCGCGCGGGAGAGCGTACAGATGTGACGAAGCGAAGGAAGGTAGACGAGCGTGTTTTTCGGTACCATCGGTTACCCTCACGTAGCTATTCATTTATTAAGAATTGAATGCAGCGGGGATTGTGCTTGTTATCTGAGCTGCATTGTTGTGATTGTACAAAGCATTACCATCAAAATGATGGTAAAAAATACGAAAAACGCCTTTAAAATGATGACAAGCTCTTGCACGCCGGTCTTTGATGTGTTATTTTGGAAGCAGAAGAACACTGAATCCACCTAATGCGGTACCATAACCGTACCGGCTGTAATAAGGAGTTATTCATGAAAAAACCTTCACCCCGATACATTTTCCCTTCCGCCATATCCGGCGCGGACATCAAAGAGGTTCGTGCCCGCCTCGGCATGTCTCAGAGAGAGTTTGCCGCGTTTGCCGGCGCCTCAAAGCCTACTGTTGAGCGCTGGGAAGCAGGAGCGTCGCAGGTCACGGGACCGATCGTTTCGCTTGTTACGATGCTTATGAGAGATCCAGGTATTGTATCAAAGATGGTGCTTCCGGAAAACACGTTAAGAATCCGACTGTATTACATGTATGAAAGCTTCGTCTGCACGGTGATAGATGTTGATGATACAACAAGGAGAGTGGAGATCAGGAACTACACGGACAACCTGATGCTTCGTGCGTTTGGAGCCAATACAGAACCTTCCTATGACGAGTATCAGGAGTTCCTTGAGTCTCGTTGCTTTCCACGTACGAGAGATAAGATCAAGCTGGAACTTGCAAGACTCGATATTCCGTTTTATGATCCCTTTCTCATCATTGAAAAGACAGAGGGCCGGATGGCGGATGACAAGTTTCATATCAGGATTGAAAGGAACTAAAGTATGGTTGAATTGTTTGAGAAAGATTTAAAGGATGATGACCGCAAGTCTTCGAAGGGCAATCAGCTGAAATGGGAAGCCGGCGGAGTATGGTATAAAGCTGATTATACCGGCTATGAGGGCCTTTCGGAGTATATTGTTTCAGGCCTTCTTGCGTCGTCGTCCCTGATGGCCGGAGAATTTGTCGAGTATTCGCTTGAAACCATAAAATACAGATCGCAGGTCTTTAACGGGTGCAAAAGCCGGGATTATTCAGGGGGATGGCAGGTTATTACCCTGGAACGTCTTTTCAAAAACAATTACGGGACAAGTCTTAATTCCGGAATCTATGCCATTGAGGATCATACCGAACGGTTGCGCTTCCTTGTTAATCAGGTTGAACGTGCTACCGGACTAAAGGACTTCGGGAAGTATATGAGCAAGATGCTTACGATCGATGCTGTTTTCCTTAACGAGGATCGTCACACTCATAACATCTCGATTCTTTGGAACGGATATGACAAGTATCGTCTTTGCCCTTTCTACGATCATGGGGCAGCTCTCCTTTCGGACGCAACACTTGATTACCCTATTGGGTTTGATATCTTCACGAATTTAGATGAGGTTAGAGCTAAAACTATCTGCACCTCCTTCGATGAGCAGGTCGAAATCGCCGAAAGGCTGTATGGTCGTAATATCACATTTTCATGGGGGAAAAAAGAGGTGGACAGATTACTGTCGGGAGCAAATATTTACTCTGCTGAGATCATTTCGCGTGTCCGGGATCTTCTTTCGGAGCGGCGTCGGAAATATTCTTATCTTTTTGTGCGATAAACGAAGGCCGGCATTGGCAAGCTTGCTTGCAATTGGATATGGGTTCCCTGGTTGTTGTTGACTGATAAGTGAACATCTGTTACAATAAACGCGTGCATATCATACGTGATGCAAGGGAAAGGGAGCGCGAGCATGGAAAATGTTCTGGAACTCAGAGGAGTCTGCAAATCTTTTAAGACGTTCAGTCTGGATGACGTTTCATTTACTGTACCGTCAGGTTCCGTGTGCGGCTTTGTGGGCATAAACGGCGCGGGTAAGAGCACAACTGTTAAGATCATAGAAGGCCTTCTTAAAAAGGACGCAGGTGAAGTGTTCCTTTTCGGAGAGAAAGAGCTTTCACCGAAGACCAAGAGTCTGATCGGATTCGTGCCGGACAGCTGTTATTTCTATGAGAAACAGTCACTTCAGAGCGTAAAGAAGTTCGTCAGCGGGATGTATGACAACTGGGACGAGGAAGCGTACAGGAAGTACATGGATCTGTTCGGCCTTGATGAAAGGAAAAAGACGGGCGAACTGTCAAAGGGCATGAGCATGCAGTTTTCGCTCACCCTTGCGTTGTCGCATAACGCAAGGCTTCTCGTCATGGACGAGCCCACGAGCGGGCTTGATCCTTACATCAGAAGCCGCATTGTAAACGTCTTGAAGGATTATGTGGAGAATGGCGAGAACGCAGTCCTGTTCTCAACACACATTTTATCGGATATTGAGAAGACCGCGGACAGGATCGTCTTCATTCATAACGGAAGGATCGTTTTTGAGGAAGAGAAGGACAGACTTCCTGCATTGCTTAAAGAGAAGTACGGGATCGAAGAAACCTCGCTTGACGACAGCATCGTCGCCTGCATCGACATGATCAGGAGAGGAGGGAACGGGAGATGAAGTACGTACTTAACACTGTCAAAGAACTGATAATTCTTTCGGGAATGTACTTTTTTATCAACCTCGGACTCTCCGTGGGCATACCGTTACTGATAGGATACCTGCTCAGCGACAAATCGGTGCCGCTTCCGATCGGAGGCATGACGCTCATAATGAGCTTCGTCTACATCGTCTTTTTCTTCTTCGGGAAAACGGACATGGTTGAGTATAAGAGCAAACAGATGACATATGCGTTGCTGACACCGTCATGCAGGATCCACCAGGTGATCGCGAAGTACATTCTGGCGGTCGGCTTTTATCTTTTGGCTGTTGCGGGATACGCAGCTTCAACGCTTATAAGCCCGTACTTAACCGCCCTTTCTTTCGGGGACATAGCGTATTCGGTGCTTATCTTCGGTGTCATGATGGGAATCTACTTCCTGATCTATTACAGGTTCGGTTATGAAGCGGTCAAGTTCTTCCCACAGGTCATGATGATGGTCGGAACCTTCGGATCGGTCGCTGTGTTAAACCTTCTGAACGGTCTTGATCTTGAAGGTTTCGCTGAATCCATAACGAACATGAGACCCGTCGCACTCGTGCTCGGACTCGTTTTTTTGGCCGTAACGTTTATGATCTCTTGCAGGCTTTACCGAAATAAGGACCTCTAATACGAATCGGCAGGGATTTATAATATCATAAATACGGAATATAGTATGATATAACAAAACGCTTATATGGTCTGTTTATAGGCGTTTGATATATAGGCGCGTTTATGATCCGAAAGAACGATCATAACGCTGACACAAATAATGAGGAGGAAGGCATATGGAAATCTTAACGATCGTAGGAATAGCACTCGGTGTGCTCATTTTCATCGTTGTTGTAATGGGGTACGTAAAGGCTCCCCCGGATGTTGCTTACATCATTTCGGGTTTCAGAAGGAAGCCCAAGATACTTATCGGACGTGCGGGAATCAGGATACCGTTCCTTGAGAGAAAGGATAATCTTCTCCTTCGTCAGATTTCGGTTGATATCAAGACAAACGGCTTTATCCCGACAGAGGACTTTATAGGCGTCAGTATCGATGCGGTTGCTAAGATCCGTATCAAGAACGATCCCGAAGGCATCCAGATCGCGATGAAGAACTTCCTTAACATGAACGAGCAGATGATCATTCACACGATCACCGATTCGCTTCAGGGTAACATGCGTGAGATCGTAGGAACCATCAAGCTCCGCGAGCTCTGCAACGACCGTAAGAAGTTCGGAGACGAGGTTCAGAGCAAGGCTCAGCTCGATATGGATAACCTCGGTATCCAGATCATCTCATGTAACATCCAGACCATCACCGATGAGCAGGAGCTCATCCCTCAGCTCGGTCAGGACAACATGTCACAGATCCAGAAGGATGCTTCCATCGCCAAGGCCAATGCCGACAGAGACGTAGCGATCGCTACCGCACAGGCGCAGAGAGAAGCTAACGATGCTCAGGTTGAAGCAAACAAGCAGATCGCCGAGAAGAACAACGAGCTTGCGATCAAGCAGGCAGACCTTAAGGTTGTTGAGGACACCAAGCGTGCCGAAGCAGAAGCCGCATTCGAGATCCAGCGTCAGATCCAGAACAAGACCATCGAGTCAGAGACCGTGAACGCCCAGATCGCGAAGGCAGAGCGCGAGGCAGAACTCAAGCAGCGCGAAGTACTTGTTAAGCAGCAGGAACTTGCCGCATCCATCGAGCGTACAGCCGATGCGGAGAAGTACAAACAGCAGAAGGAAGCAGAAGCAAAGCTTATCCAGCAGCAGAAAGAAGCAGAAGCAATCCTTTACCGTCAGCAGCAGGAAGCAGAAGCCATCAAGGCTAAAGGTCTTGCAGAGGCCGAAGCTATCCGCGTAAAGGGCGAGGCAGAAGCCGCAGCCATTAAGGCAAAGGGTGAGGCGGAAGCCGCTGCCATGGACAAGAAAGCGGAAGCTTACGCTAAGTACAACAATGCCGCTATCGCCGAGATGATGGTTCGTATCATCCCCGAGGTGGCAAGAGAGATCGCAGCTCCCATCAGTCAGATCGACAAGATCAACATCTACGGCGGCGGATCGAACGGCGAAGGCGGGGCAGCCCAGATCTCGGGCATCACTCCCACAGTCCTTCATCAGGTGTTCGATACCATGACCGAGGCAACAGGAGTTGACATGCGTGAGATCCTTAAGGCCAATACCTACGATGCTAAGGTCAACAAGAACGTAAACATCAAGGGTGCGGAGGGCATCATCTCGGTAGGTTCGGGTAAGAGTGCCGGAGAAGGTACGTCAGAGGAGCCTGCCGCAAAGACCGCTAAAAAAGACGAGTAAACAGCAAGGAGAAGCCTGCAAGGCCGAACCGAAATCTTAAAAACATAATACCCTTTCACACAGATACCCCGTGCAGGAATTTCTGATTATTAGAAAACCTGCACGGGGTAAAATTATGACCGTATTGGTTGTCGCTCTTTCCTGAGCGTTTCGCACGTTTTTGTTCTGCATCCGGGAGGTCCGGTTCTACTTCACGATTCTTGACGTTCTCTGAAAATCGTGCTACTATATCTTCGTATGCTCTTATCGTGGGGTATTTTGTGTGAATCCAGCGATGAAAGCCATTTTTGTCGGTTGAAAGGACTAAAGCCATGACACAGTCAAGGACACATACATGTGATGAGCTCCGCCTCTCTGATGTAGGGAAAAAGGTAGTTCTCGCAGGCTGGTATGAAAACATGAGAAGGGTGAGCAAGAACCTCGGATTCCTGATCCTCAGGGATTTCTACGGTACCACCCAGATAGTTATCGAAACGGAAGAGCTCATGAATGAAGTGAATGAGCTCAACACAGAAACAACG
Organism: Lachnospiraceae bacterium; assembly: GCA_017427685.1. Classification (GTDB taxonomy): domain Bacteria; phylum Bacillota; class Clostridia; order Lachnospirales; family Lachnospiraceae; genus RUG11977. The sequence goes on from JAFRSH010000031.1 coordinate 147,805, forward strand.
ATTCAGGTTACGGGTGTTGTAAGAGAGCGTTCAAGCAAGAACACCCAGATCCATACAGGAGAGATCGAAGTCGTTCCCGAGAAAGTGGATGTGCTCGGAAAGTGTATCTACAGCGAGCTTCCCTTCGAGATCAACCGTTCAAAAGAGGCGGATGAGACCGCCAGACTTAAGTACAGATATCTTGATCTTCGTAATCCTGAAGTCAAAGAAAAGATCATCCTTCGTTCGAAGGTAGTTTCGAGACTTCGCGAGAGCATGACAAACCACGGATTTCTTGAGATCACAACTCCCATCCTCACGGCTTCGTCGCCCGAGGGTGCGAGAGACTATATCGTTCCTTCACGTAAGTATCCCGGAAAGTTTTACGCACTTCCTCAGGCACCTCAGCAGTTCAAGCAGCTCCTGATGACCTCGGGATTCGACCGTTACTTCCAGATCGCTCCCTGCTTCAGAGATGAGGATGCACGTGCAGACCGCTCCCCGGGAGAGTTCTACCAGCTCGACATGGAGATGGCGTTTGCCAGCCAGGAAGATGTTTTTGCTGTTATCGAAGATGTTCTTCCTCCCGTGTTTGAAGAGTTCGGAACATATAAGCGTGCTTCGAAGGCGCCTTTTACACGCATTTCCTATAAAGATGCACTCGAGCAGTACGGAACCGACAAGCCCGACCTTCGTATCAAGCTTAAGCTTAAGGATGTAACAGACATCCTCGGCGACTGCGGGTTCGGTCCTTTTGAGGGCGCAAACATCGAGGCGGTCGTTGTTCCCGGCTACAAGGGAACACGTAAGCAGATCGATGCGATCTGCGCACAGGTTGAAGTTGTTACGGCCAAGAAGGCATACTGGTTCAGACTTGATGAGCAGGGCGAGATCGTCGGCGGTATTGCCAAGTTCCTTCAGGAAAGAAAGGCTGATGTCATAAGCGCACTCGGTCTTAAGAACGGTGACTTTGTCGCTGTTGCGGCAGAGCAGAAGAAAGCTGACGCATGTAAGGTAGCGGGTGTTATCCGCAGGCTCTTCGGTGCGGAGGTTCCCGAGCTTTTTGATAAGGACTGCTACGAATTCTGCTGGATCGTCGATTTCCCGATGTACGAGATCGGAGAGGAGTCGGGCGAGCTTGAGTTCTGCCACAATCCTTTCTCGATGCCTCAGGTTGGCCTGAGGGCCCTTTGCGAAGAGGATCCCCTTACGATTAACGCGTACCAGTACGACCTTGTAGTAAACGGTGTTGAGCTTTCATCCGGAGCCGTTCGTAACCATGATCCCGAGATCATGGTCAAGGCATTTGAGATCGTAGGCCTCGGTGAGGATGATGTTAAGTCCAAGTTCCCCGCAATGTACAACGCGTTCTGCTACGGTGCTCCGCCTCATGCAGGTATTGCACCCGGTGTTGACCGTATGGTCATGCTCCTTTGCGATGCGCCCACCATCAGAGAGATCATTCCGTTCCCTATGGCTGCCAACGGCCAGGATATGATGTGCGGTGCTCCAGGTGAAGTCACCGAGAAGCAGCTCAAGGAAGTTCATATAAAGATTACGGAGTGAGTACTCCGTGACAGCGGCCGAGATGCCGCGGTAAGTGACAGTCGGCGCCGCGTGTAAAGGCGTCGGGGTCAAAGGGTAGTTATAATCTTCGCGAAAGGAGGAATATTATGTTTGATATCGGAGATTATGTGGTATTTGGAACAGACGGAGTTTGTCGAGTTGAAGATGTGGGAGCTTTGGACATGGAAGGTGTGTCTAAGGACAAGTTGTATTACACGCTTGCCCCTCACGGTAAGTCCGGTAACAACAGGATATTCGCTCCGGTCGAAGGCAAACGCGTGGTGATGCGAAAGGTGATCACACCTGAGGAAGCCCAGAAGCTTATCAATGACATCACCGATATCGGACGTCTCGAGATCCGTGACGAAAAGAAGCGCGAAGAGACATATAAACACGTTCTGCAGGGATGTGACTGCCGCGAGATAGTAAGCCTCATCAAGGAGATTTATTTCCGCAGGCAGGAACGCACCGCCCAGGGAAAGAAGCTCCCTTCCGTTGACGAGCGCTACTTTACAATGGCAGAGAACAGCCTCTACGGTGAACTTTGCCTCCCTCTTAATATTGACAAAGAGGATGTTCGTGATTATATTTGTGCTGTTGTCGGTGAAACACAGGTTGGGTTATAAAGATGAGATCAAAATGTTTTTATATGCTGCTTGTTACGGCGGCACTGCTTATATGCCCGGGGCTTTTCTCTTCCGAGAAGGCACGGGCTTATACTCTGAAAAACAATAAAGTCACCATCTACGAGGGAGAGACCTTCCCTATGGATTCGCTTGTGGCGGACGCTGATTTCATTAATCTGAGACTCATCACGTCCGACAGGTCGATATCGACGCCCACGAAAGACGGAGCACTGTTAGGACTCGGGATCGGAGAGTGTGTGGTAACGCTTTCCGACAAAAAGGGCGGCAGGGATGAGATAGAGGTCAAGGTCGTTTCGAAAGCGGACGTCCACATGGTCGCGCTCACACTTGACGACGGACCGGGAAGTCACGCCATGGAGCTTATGGATTTCTTCGCATCCCGAAATGTTAAGGCGACTTTTTTCATGATCGGAACTGACGTCGGGAACTATCCGAAGAGCGTTCAAAGGATGGTCGACGAGGGTCATGAGATCGGTAATCACACCATGAACCATAAGCAGCTCACTGCCGTTAAAAAGGACAGAGCGCTTAAGGAGATCGAAGAAGGAGCCAAAGCGATCGAGGATGTTGCGGGAGTTCCGCCCACGGTGTTCAGACCTCCCTACGGTGATTCGACCGCGGAGCAGCGTGTAGCGGCCGGGATGCTGACGGTTCTGTGGAACATCGACACTCTTGACTGGAAGTACAAGGATGCTTCCCGTGTGGAGAAAGAGATCATTAACGGAGCGGCTAACGGCAACATCATCCTTGTACACGAGATATACAAGACCACCGTTGAAGGTGTCAAAGCCGCAGTCGACAAGCTGATCGCCAAAGGAGTCAGGTTCGTTACGTCAACCACGTTGCTCACCCGCTACGGAACGGAAGTTGAAGACCTGATCGGCAAAAGATGCTTCAGTGATAAGAATATCAGAGATTAAGTATAAATACATATATTCTGATAAGCCTACTATGCCAGTGGCATGTACGGCGCGGAAACGCAGTCGGAATATATACCGACCGCAAAGAGGAGGAAATTCAGAATGTCAAAAGTTACATTTCGCGGAGGTGTACATCCCTACGAAGGGAAGGAACTGACAGAGAATAAAGAAGCGATCCCTTTTATACCCAAGGGAGATCTTGTGTTCCCCATGTCACAGCATATCGGTGCACCCGCAAAGCCTATCGTTGAGACAGGACAGCGCGTTCTTATGGGACAGACGATCGCCGAAGCCGGCGGTTTCGTTTCGTCTCCCATCGCGAGCTCGGTTTCCGGATATGTTAAGGAGATCAAGCCTGTCCTCACTGTGTCGGGTGCCATGGTGCCCGCGATCGTGATCGAGAACGACGGACTTTATGAGGCAGTTGAAGGCCTCGGAGAGGACAGAGACTATCGCGAGCTCTCGCGTCAGGAGATCAGGGACATCATCAGAGATGCCGGTATCGTCGGAATGGGCGGCGCCGGATTCCCCACGTTCATCAAGCTTTCTCCCAAGAACGATGCGGCTATCGATACGATCATCGTGAACGGTTCGGAGTGTGAGCCTTACCTCACGTCCGATTATCGTGTTATGCTTCAGGAAGGCGACAGACTTGTCGGAGGTCTCAAGATCATCCTTTCTCTCTTTGACAACGCCCGCGGCGTGATCGCGATCGAGGACAACAAGCCTAAGGCTATCGAGCACATGAAGAAGCTCGTTGAGGGTGAAGACAGGATCACCGTCAAGAAGGTTAAGACCAAGTACCCTGAGGGTGCCGAGAGGCAGCTTATCAGTGTCGTTACCGGCAGGAAGATCAACTCATCGATGCTCCCCGCAGACGCAGGATGTATCGTTGACAATGTTGATACGGTCGTTGCCGTATATATGGCAGTCGCTAAGAGAACACCCCTTATGCGAAGGGTTGTCACCGTTTCGGGAGACGCGATCGCAGATCCCAGAAACTTCATCGTTAAGACAGGAACCAACTACAACGAGCTTATTGATGCAGCCGGCGGATTCACCGCTACTCCTGCCAAGATGATCTCGGGCGGAACGATGATGGGAATGGCACTTTTCGATACAAACATCCCTGTTACCAAGACATCGTCGGCACTCCTTGCTTTCAAGAAGGATCCGATGGACAAGGTTCCCACAAGCCCCTGCATCAGATGCGGAAGATGTGTTGCGGCATGTCCCCAGCACCTTGTTCCCCAGATGCTCATGGATGCTGCCGAGAAATTCGACAACGCAGCCTTTGAGGCAGTCAGTGGTATGGAATGTGTTGAGTGCGGATGCTGTGCATTTGTTTGTCCTTCGGGCAGACCACTCACTCAGGCGATCAAGGAAACAAGAAGAAGCATCCTCGACGAGAGGAAGAGAGCAGCTGCTGCGGCAGCGGCAGCCAACAAATAAGCAATTACGATCAAAGGAGATCTACAGTATACTATGAAGGATTTAGTCAACGTTTCAGCGTCACCTCATGACCGTAGCGGCAAAACGACCCGCTCGATCATGCGTGATGTCGTGATCGCACTTCTGCCCGCGAGCGCATTCGGCGTCTTCCAGTTCGGCGTCAAGGCTCTCCTGGTTCTTATCACAAGTGTGGTCAGTGCGGTAATCGCCGAGTTTTTATGGAACTACTTTATGAAGAAGCCGAAGACACCCTACGAGTGCAGCGCGGTCGTAACGGGTCTTTTGCTCGGCCTCAATTTCCCCGCTTCCGTTCCGCTTTGGATACCTGTAGTGGGAAGCGTTTTCGCCATCATCGTTGTTAAGCAGATGTATGGCGGACTCGGAAGGAATTTCATGAACCCCGCACTCGGTGCAAGATGCTTCCTTGTTATCTGCTTCGCAGGCAGGATGACCAACTTCGCCGTTGAAAAGGGCAGTGCCGTTATGAACGGTTTTGCGGGTGTCGACGGTATCTCACAGGCAACACCTCTTGCGATCATCAAGGATCTCCCCGCTACCGCGGCCGTAAGTTCGTCGGTATCTCTTTCCGACATGTTTTTCGGATTCACGGGCGGCGTGATCGGTGAGACATCTGCTCTCGCGATCCTTATCGGAGGCCTTTACCTTGTTATCCGCAAGGTCATCTCGCTTCGTATCCCGCTCGCATACCTTATTTCGTGCGGCGCGTTCATGCTGATCTTCTCAGGTCGCGGCTTTGACTGCGAATACCTTGCAGCACAGCTTATCGGCGGCGGACTCATGCTCGGTGCATGGTTCATGGCTACGGACTACGTTACTTCACCCATCACCCCTTGGGGACAGATCATTTACGGTATTCTCCTCGGTGTGCTGACGGGTCTTATCAGACTTTGCTCTTCGGGCGCCGAAGGTGTTTCGTTCACGATCATCTTCTGTAACCTTCTCGTTCCGCTTATCGAGAAGCTTACAATGCCGAAGGCATTCGGTCTTGAGAAAAAGAATAAAAAGAAGGGGGCCTAAGGTATGAAAATGTTTAAAGATGCCATTGTCCTCTTCCTGATCACAGTGGTTGCGGCATGCGCACTCGGCGCTGTCTATGAGATCACAAAGGGTCCCATCGAGGAATCCAAGGTGAAAGCAAAGACAGAAGCCTATGAAAAGGTTTTCGGTGAGATACCCGATCCCGAAGGTCTTACTCCCTGCAGTATCCCCGAAGGCTTCCCGGATCAGGAACAGTTCCCGGGTTCAAGTATTAACGAGGCACTTGTTGTTCGCGATATAGACGGCAGCTTCCTCGGAACGATACTTTCCGTTACGAATTCAAACGGATATGGCGGAGATATCACCATTGCCATGGGCGTTTCCGCGGACGGAACACTTAAGGGGATCGAATTCCTTGAGATCAGCGAAACGGCAGGTCTCGGAATGAGAGCAAAGGAAGAAAGCTTCCTTTCACAGTTCAGGGATGTCAAGACGAAGAGCTTTTCTCTTCCCAAGGCAAAGATCGAAGGAGAGAAAGAGATGGACGCCGTATCAAGCGCGACCATCACTTCAAAAGCTGTTAACAGAGCGGTAAATGCAGGTCTTCTTGCGGCCGCACAGATCAGGAATACATATCAGGCGATCCTTATCGCCGAATATTAAGGAGGCCGTTATGAATAAATATCTTGAACGCTTATATAACGGCATTATAAAAGAAAATCCCACGCTCGTGCTGATGCTCGGTATGTGTCCGACACTTGCGGTTACTACATCCGGATCGAACGGACTCGGAATGGGACTTTCGACAACGGCCGTGCTTGTCATGTCAAATCTTATGATCTCCGCGCTTCGCAAGATCATACCCGATAAGGTCAGAATGCCCGCATTCATCGTCATCGTTGCGTCGTTCGTTACGATCGTCGATCTGCTCATCCAGGGCTTCCTGCCCGCACTCAACGATTCACTCGGTATCTACATCCCTCTGATCGTTGTTAACTGCATTATCCTCGGTCGTGCCGAGGCATATGCGAGCAAAAACCCCGTCGGTGTTTCGATATTCGACGGTATCGGCATGGGACTCGGATTCACCGCGGCCCTTACGATACTCGGAACGATCAGAGAGCTTATCGGTGCCGGAACCGTGTTCGGATTTCAGGTTATGCCCGATGCCTACGAGCCTTTCTCAATCTTTATCATGGCTCCCGGCGCGTTCTTTGTGCTTGCGATCCTTACAGGTATCCAGAACAGACTGAAGCTTAAGAGCGCCACAAACGGTGACGCTAAAGAAGAGTCAACACTCGCATGTGGCGGAAAGTGTGACGAATGTGTCGGCGGTGTCTGCGCTGCCAACCGTTCCCTCCTCGCCATCGATGCCGACGACAAAAAAGCATCGCAGGGCGAGAATATCGCGAGCCGCTTAAAGGCGTTCCCCGAAGGTACGGATAAGGGAGACGCTTCCGATAAATCCAAGGGAGGTGACCGCGCATGAGCACCATTAAAGAATTGATCCTCCTTTTTGTGGGAGCTGCATTTGTTAACAACGTTGTTCTCAGTCAGTTCCTCGGTATCTGCCCCTTCCTCGGTGTTTCGAAGAAGACCAACACCGCACTCGGTATGGGTACCGCAGTTATCTTCGTTGTAACGGCATCATCGGCTGTTGCCAGCCTGTTACATAACTATGTGCTTGTTCCTGCGGGACTTGCGTATATGGACACTATCGTGTTTATCGCCGTTATCGCGGCACTTGTACAGCTCGTTGAGATGATCCTCAAGAAGTTCATCCCTTCGCTTTACAAGGCACTCGGTGTTTATCTTCCCCTGATCACGACCAACTGCTGTGTTCTCGGTGTTGCACTCATAAACGTCAGCAAGGAGTACGACCTTGGCCGAAGCGTAGTGAATGCATTCGGTACGTCGGCAGGCTTCTGTGTAGCGATCGTTCTGCTCGCCGGAGTACGTGAAAGGATCGAGGGTAATGAGATCCCTCATACGATGAAGGGTTCACCCATTCTTCTTGTGACCGCAGGTCTTATGGCTATCGCCTTCTGCGGATTCGCCGGTCTTATTTAAGGGGGTTATGAGATGTTTAGCACAGTTCTTTTGGATTTCAGTCTGAACGGCGTCCTCGTTGCTGCGGGAGTAGTCGGAGCTACCGGTCTTGTCATCGGTATCCTTCTGTGTATCGCAGCAAAGAAGCTTGCGGTCAAGACTGATGAAAGAGTTGAAAAGGTCAGAGGATGTCTGCCCGGAAGTAACTGCGGAGGCTGCGGTTTTACAGGCTGTGATGCCTGTGCCGAGGCCATCGTCTCCGGTGCGGCTCCTGTGAATGCATGTACGGCAGGCGGTGATTCGGCCGCTATCGCTGAGGTTCTCGGAACCGAAGCGGTGGCATCGGTTAAGAAGGTCGCTTTTGTAAAGTGCTCCGGCACATGTGATAAAGTCACATTCAAGTATCGCTACAACGGTATCTCGGATTGCCGCAAGCTCGCGCTGATCCCGGGACACGGCGAGAAGGAATGCTCTTTCGGATGCATGGGCTACGGTTCGTGTGTTTCGGTTTGTAAGTTCGGGGCCATAAGCATTAAAGACGGCGTAGCGTTCGTTGATAAAGAAAAGTGTGTAGGCTGTGGTGCATGCGCGAAGGTCTGCCCCAATCACCTTATTGAGCTGAGACCTTACGAGTCATGGTACGGTGTTGCCTGCAGCTCTCATGAAAAGGGCAAGGCAGTCAAGGACAAGTGTACCGCCGGATGTATCGGATGCGGTATCTGCGCGAAGTTCTGCCCGATCGATGCGATCACTGTAACAGATAATGTCGCACACATAGATCAGGACAAGTGTGTGGGTTGCGGAACATGTCAGGAGAAGTGCCCGCAGAAGGTAGTGAAGATACTGTAAGGAAACGCTTGCTTTTCACCGGGATTAACAGTATAGTATCCTCATGATCGGTTTAACGTAAACATGTATTGATAATTGTTTAACAGAGGAGGCAAAATGGCAGATTCTAACAAAAAAGGTTTACCCGAAGACGCATCGGTAGATGAGACAGAGGGTCTCGGTCAGATCGTTCTCACACTTGAGGATGACACGGAATTAACCTGCGATATCATCGCAACCTATCCCTGCACGAACGGCAACTCCTACATCGCTCTGCTTCCCGTTGATGCGGAGGGTGACGAGGACAGCGATTTCTACCTCTACAGGTACACCGTTGATGACGACGGTGAGATCGTGCTCGGTGACATCGACAGCGAGGAAGAGTTCGATGAGGCTTCCGAAGCTTTTGATGAGCTTATGGACGAGATGGAATACGACGAGATGTTTGATGACGAAGAAGGAGAATGATCCTTTAATCCGACATTTCACCAATGAAACGTGAGGGCGCTGCGGGTCTGCCGCAGTGCTCTTTTGCATACAGGACGTAAAGCTCCCTCGCGGCGCGGGTGAGCGCGACGTAGAACATACGCCTTTCTTCTTCAAGGTTGTCTCTCGCGAGAGCGCGGGCGGAGGGTACGGTCCCTTCGACAGCATCGATGATCATGACGGTATCGAACTCGAGTCCCTTGGCGGAATGGAAGCTGAGGAATCTGATCCCGCTTTTGGGGTCATCCGGGTTGTTGTTCTCGGCACTTCTTTTAATGCTTATATGCTCGCACCAGTCCGCGTAGGTGGCATGACCCCTTGCGTCCTCCTCGAGGATGTCGAGGATGGGGTAGAGGTCGAGACCTTCGGTCGCGTGCGAAGCCGAGTATTCCTTTATGTATCTGTCCAGACCGATCTTCTTGCGCAGGTACTTGATGCATGAGAAAGGATCGAGCCCGTTCATCATTCTGAGCTCCCTCGAAAGCTCAACGAGCGCGCGCCTCGAAGCGGGAGGGAAGCCCGAGATATCGGGACTCAGCAGGTTTGTTCGCTGTGAAGTGAAGAGGCTTCTTTGGATACCCCTTTCCGGAACGTTTATGACCGAAAGGGCGGCGTCTCTCGGGATATCTCCGCGTGATGCCGCAAGATACGAAAGAACGATCCTTCCGGGAAGCGTTTCGTAGATATCGTTGCGGCGCGTCTTGCCGTTAAAGGGGAGACTTTCGGCGGTAAACATGGAAACAAGAGGTCCGGGTTGGTAATTGTTCCTGTAGAGTATGGCGATCGATGAAGGATCGACGCCTTTTTTTATTGCCTTCACGCAGGTATCGACAACGAACCTGTACTCATCGGATGTTTTGGCAAAGGCCTTTACGGTCATATTCCCTGTTCCGACCTTTGAGAAGAGGTCTTTTTTAAATCTGTTACGGTTAAAAGAGATGAGCTTTGAAGAGTGTTCGACTATGCTCTTCGGGCAGCGGTGGTTTTCGGGAAGCATCACAAGAGGAGCGCCTTCGTGATCTTCGAGGAAGCGCTTCATGAGAGTCGGATCGGCACCGCGGAAGCGGTAGATCGCCTGGTCGTCATCACCGACCGCGAAGATATTCGCCTCGGGAGACTCGAGCAATCTGATCGTTTCGTATTGGAGAAGGTTGATATCCTGAAACTCGTCGATAAGTATGTATCGGAAAGTATCCGAGAGTTCTTCCCTGATGTCGGGTCTTTTGGTCAGAAGACCGTAAGTAAGCGAGAGAATATCGTCAAAGTCGATATTCCCCGAGTTCCGGAGTCGCCCGTTATAAGCCACAAGGATCCTGTTGAACTCGGCGATCCCGCACGATGAAGGAGAGAATGCGGTTTCCTCGAGGAAGGTGTTCTTGTAGAGGGCGATGTCTTTGGATACGGAGTCAACAACTTCGTTTCCGGCCCTGAAGCCGGGAATACTATCCTCAATAGCACTTTTTACAACATCCTTGCGGGAATTGTCGGTGATAAGATCCGAGGATTCAAACGGACAGTAGTTTCTGAGTATCCTAAAGAAGAAAGAATGGAAAGTTGCGAATGTGACCGAAGCGCCTTCGGGACACATCTTGAAAAATCTGTCGCGCATTTCGAGCGCCGCTGCACGCGTATATGTGATAACAAGGATATTTCCTGCGGGGATAGCCTCATGTTCTATCAGGTTCTTGACCCGCATCGTTATGACAGTCGTCTTGCCGGACCCGGGTCCGGCAAGAACGAGCATAGGTCCTTGTGTGTGACTTACCGCCTGCTTCTGCTCTTTTGATAAAAGCATGTAAGGCTCCTTTGTTACTTGTGTGTTGTGCTGTTACTGCCCTGCGATAGCAGCCTTCAGCTTCTCGATACCTTTTTCGATCCTCTTGAAGGACTCCTCGGCACCGAGGATCTCGATGATCTCATAAGCACCGCCGGGAGTTGTCTGTTTGCCCGACACTGCCGTACGGAGGGGCCAGAGAGCAACACCGTTCTTGATCTGCTTCTCCTCAACGTAAGCGGCAACGCAGCCCTGAAGTGACTCGAGTGAAAGATCGGGAAGTGCCTTGAGCCTCGGAAGAAGGTCTGTGAGGGACTCAAGAGAGTTCTCATAGGTCGTCTTCATCTTCTTGTGGATGTACATCTCTGCGTCGTACTCGGGAAGTGCGGCGAAGAAATCGATCATCTCGGGGATGTCGCAGAGTGTCTCGATACGTGTCTTAACAAGAAGTGCGATAGCCTTGCTGTCGAAGCCCGTGCCGAGTGCTTTCTCAACGTAGGGAACGGCAAGCTTAAGGTATTTGTCGTCGTCCATGGCTTTCAGGTACTCACCGTTCATCCAGCGGAGCTTGACATTGTCAAACACTGCGGGTGACTTGCTGATCCTGTGGTAATCAAATTCCTTGGTGATCTCCTCAAGGCTCAGGATCTCGCGGTTGTCGGGACTGTTCCATCCGAGGAGAGCAACGTAATTGAGGAGTGCTTCGGGAACAAAGCCCTGCTCGATAAAGCCCTCGAGGGTAACGGTCTGTCCGCTTCTTTTGGAAAGCTTCTTGTGGTCCTCATTGGTGATGAGAGGAAGATGGATATAAGCGGGCTCCTCCCATCCGAAAGCCTTGTAGAGCAGTGTGTATTTGGGTGTTGACGAGAGGTACTCGTTACCTCTTACGACATGAGTGATGCCCATGAGGTGGTCGTCAACAACGTTTGCGAAGTTGTAGGTCGGGAAGCCGTCGGACTTGATGAGGATCTGGTCGTCAAGCTCGCTGTTCTCGACGGTGATAACGCCGTAGTTCTCGTCCGAGAACGAAGTCGTTCCCGAGGTCGGGATGTTCTGCCTGATAACGAAGGGCTTGCCTGCCTTGAGGTTGGCGTCTATCTCTTCTTTAGAAAGGTGGAGGCAGTGCTTGTCGTAGTGGGTAACACTCTCTTCGCCGATCGTTGTGGTAAGGCTCTCGAGACGCTCCTTGTCACAGAAGCAGTAGTAGGCCTCTCCCTTCTCCACAAGCTCAAGAGCATACTTCATGTAGAGCCCCGATTTAACACGCTCGCTCTGAACGTAGGGACCGCACCCGCCGTCCTTGTCGGGACCTTCGTCGTGGATAAGACCCACACCTGCGAGAGTACGGTAGATGATGTCGGTCGCACCTTCAACGAAGCGGCCTCTGTCCGTATCCTCGATCCTCAGGATAAAGTCTCCTCCCTCGTGCTTAGCAACGAGATATTCGTAAAGCGCCGAGCGCAGGTTACCCATGTGCATCTTTCCTGTGGGACTCGGTGCGAATCTGGTTCTGATCTTTGCCATGCTAAATTCCCCTTCCAAATCGTTATTGTATCATTATATACACGACGCCCCCGAAAAACAACAGCCAATCCTGTCTCCGGACGATTCTTGCACTTCGGGATTTCGGGTGCAACAAACAGACGAGGTATCGCACAAAAATCTTTTACACAGCGACGCCGAAACGATATAATAATCAGTGGACAAAGCGGAAGTTTAACAGACAGGGAAAGGGAGACCGCATGAAATATTACTTTATCGTTAACCCCGGCTCGCGAACCGGAAAAGGTAAGGAACTCTGGGATCTGATGCAGAAGCGTATCGACAGGTCCGGCAAAGAGTATGAAGTCATTGTGACGCGCGGAAAGGACGACGCCCGCGAGGCGGCGGCTTCTGTCTGTGCGCGCGACCCCGAGATGAAGAGGATCGTGGTGGCCGGCGGAGACGGCACACTTAACGAAGTGGTCAGCGGGATCCCTTCCGGTGCACGTGTGATGCTCGGAGTGATACCGACAGGTTCGAGCAACGACTTTGCGCGAGGCCTCGGGATCAGTCATGACCCCGTGAAGGCCTTTGAGCGTGTCCTTAATCCCCGTTATTTTGACAAGATAGATGTGGGCCTCACACGCATATGTGACACCTCCGAAGAAGCGCGGTTCGCGGTGAGCAGCAGCATCGGTTACGATGCGCAGATCTGCCACAAGGCTCTTGTATCGCGCCTTAAGAAATTTCTCAACCGTATCGGTAAAGGAAGACTCGTATACTACATCACCGGTATCTTTTTGATATTCAGGTGCCCTCATACAAAAGCCGAGATCATCATCGACGGCAAAAGAAAGCTTTCATATAAGAAGCTTATCTTTGCGTCCGCGATGAACACCAGATACGAGGGCGGCGGTATGCCTATGGGACCCGCGGCCGACCCCACGGACGGCAAGGTTACAATGTGTATAGTTCATGATATTTCCAGATTCAAGCATCTTATTTATATGCCGTCCGTTATCAAGGCCGATCATGTGAACAAGCGCGGAGTCGAACAGATAACATGCACGACATGTGAGATCCGGACCGAGAGACCGCTCTGTGTTCACACTGACGGAGAACCTGCGGGCGTTAGAAATCACGTCATCTTCTCATGCTCGGGAGACAAACTCAGAGTTATGCGTTGATCGGCACAAAATTTTCTTGCTTTTATCCTTACGGAAATATATAATTAGTCAATGCTTTGCCAAAAACGGGTTTAACGACGCTGCCCGGATTTGGCAGGTGATACTGTGTTTTGGCCGGGTGACCGTTTTTTGTCCGGGAAATACAGAATATACATAAGAAAGGATGAGTGTCGTGAAGATCAGTTTTTCAACAATAGCATGTCCCGACTTCGATTGGTCCGATATCTATTCCATGGCCAAGGACCTTGGATTCGACGGTATCGAGATCAGAGGCATCGGTGACGAGATTTCAGCCGTTAAAGCGCAGCCCTTCAAAGAGGATAAGTTAGCAGCAACCCTTAAGAAGCTGGCAGAGCTACGACTAGAGATCCCCTGCCTGGATACAGGATGCTTTTTGAAAATCGAGTCGGAGCATGACAATGTCATCCGTGAAGTTACAGATTATATCAAGCTTGCGTCGAAACTTTCGACCCCGTACGTCAGGATTCTTGCCGACCAGGGTCCCGAGCCCGTAAGCGATGTGGATGATGATTATGTTGTGGGCGTTCTCAAAGAGCTTGCAACGATCGCAGAAGAATACGAAACCGTTACCCTCCTTGTTGAGACCAACGGCGTTTACTCCGATACAATGCGCCTTAAGAGACTGCTTGACAAGACAGGCAGCCTCAAGGTGGCAGCACTCTGGGATATCCATCATCCCTACAGATACATGGGAGAGAGTCCCGAGGAAACTATCAGGAATATCGGCTCATACATCCGCCATGTCCATGTCAAGGATTCGGTCATGGTAAACGGTGAGCCTCAGTATAAGATCATGGGCGAAGGAGACATGCCTCTTACGGCTGTTTTCGAAGCGCTCAAAGAACTCGGTTACAGCGGTTACATCTCACTCGAGTGGGTTAAGAGATGGGCGCGCAACCTTCAGGATGCGGGTATTGTATTCCCTCAGTTCGCGCATTTCATGGAGAAGTACCGCGAAGAACGTCAGGACAAGCTTCAGGACAACAAGGCACACACAGGCAAGTACGTTTGGCCCAAGGAGCATTTCATCGACGAAACGTTTCCCGACGTCCTTGACCGTATGTGCAAGGAATTCCCCGAGCAGTACGCATTCAGGTATACCGAGCTTGATTACACAAGAACATACATCGAATTCAGGAACGACGTTGATACCTTTGCACGAAGCCTTATCGCTATGGGCGTCAGAAAGGGTGATCACGTTGCGATCTGGGCTACGAACGTTCCCCAGTGGTACATTACCTTCTGGGCAACCACCAAGATCGGTGCCGTGCTTGTTACCGTCAACACCGCATACAGAGTACACGAGATCGAGTACCTGCTCCGTCAGTCCGATACCCAGACGCTCGTCATGATCGAGAACTACAAGGACATCAATTACGTAGAGATCATGAAAGAGCTCTGTCCCGAGCTTGACGAATGTGAGCCGGGAGCACTCCACAGCGAGAAGCTTCCTTTCCTCCGCAATATCGTTATCGCGGGCGCAAAGCAGCACGGCTGCTACACATGGGACGAGGCTATCGCTCTTTCCGACACGGTATCACAGAAGGAAGTTGAATTCCGCAGACGCTTCGTTACCAAGAACGATGTCTGCAACATGCAGTATACATCGGGTACGACAGGATTCCCCAAGGGAGTTATGCTCACCCATTACAACGTAGTCAACAACGGCAAGGCCATCGGAGATTGTATGGATCTTTCGACGGCAGACCGCATGATGATCCAGGTGCCCATGTTCCATTGCTTCGGCATGGTTCTCGCCATGACCGCGTCGATGACACACGGAACCACGATGTCACCCATCACGGCATTCTCGCCCAGGAAGGGACTTGACTGTATCAACCGTGAGAAGATCACAGCGTTCCACGGTGTGCCCACAATGTTCATTGCCATGCTCGGTCACGAGAATTTCGATAAGACGGACTTCTCACATATGCGTACCGGCATCATGGCCGGAAGCCCTTGCCCGATCAAGGCCATGCGTGATGTCATCGAGAAGATGAACATGACAGAGATCTGTATCACATACGGTCAGACCGAGGCGTCGCCCGCATGTACGATGAGCAAGACGACCGATTCGATCGAGGCACGTGTCAACACTGTCGGCGGACCTATCTTCGGTGTTGAGTGCAAGATCGTCGATCCCGAGACCGGAGCTGACCTTCCGGACAACGTTGACGGCGAGTTCGTGGCACGCGGCTACAACATCATGAAGGGATATTACAAGATGCCCGAGGCTACCGCGGCAGCCATCGACGAGAACGGCTGGCTCCATACCGGAGACCTTGCAAGGAGAACTTCGGAAGGCTACTACAAGATCACGGGACGTATCAAGGATATGATCATCCGCGGCGGTGAGAACATCTACCCCAAGGAGATCGAGGAGTTCATCTACACGCATCCCAAGGTAGAGGACGTACAGGTCATCGGTGTTCCCGACCGTGATTACGGCGAGGAGATCATGGCATGCGTTATCCTTAAGGAAGGCGAGACCATGACCGAGGACGAACTCAGAGACTTCGTCCGCAAGAACATGGCTAAGCACAAGATCCCCAGATATGTCGATTTTGTTGATTCATTCCCTATGAACGCGGCCGGCAAGATCCTTAAGTACAAGATGAGAGAGGCGGCAGTCGAGAAGTTCGGACTTCAGGCAGCTAACTCCATAGTTACGGCATAACAATTGTTTTTAATCACAATGCGGGTTGTGATCAAATACATACATATCATGAGGAGGGTTTATAAATGAAGGTAATTAAGGCGGCAAACTACGACGAACTCAGCAGGAAAGCTGCACAGATCATAGCATCTGTTGTTTGGAACAATCCCAGAAGCGTCCTCGGACTTGCGACAGGATCCACACCTATCGGCACATACAAGGAGCTTATCAGGATGAACAAGGAGGGAGATCTTGATTTCTCTCAGATCACCACAGTCAATCTTGACGAGTACGCCGGACTCGATCCTTCAAACGATCAGAGCTACCGTTACTTCATGAATGATAACCTCTTTAACCACATAAACATTGACAAGAACAAGACCTTCGTTCCCAACGGACTTGCTTCCGATCTGTCTGCGGAAGGTGCTCGTTATGACGCCTTTATCGACAGCCTCGGCGGAACCGATATCCAGCTTCTCGGTATCGGACATGACGGTCATATCGGATTCAACGAGCCCGATGAGGTGTTCTACAAGGCAACACACGAGGTTAAGCTTGACGCGATGACCATCAAGGCGAACGCAAGATTCTTTGAGAACGAGGACGCTGTTCCCCGCAGGGCCATCACAATGGGCATGTGGGCGATCATGCAGTCGAAGAAGATCCTCCTCATCGCTTCGGGCGATGACAAGAGAGACATCGTTGAAAGATCGATCAACGGACCGGTCACCCCGAAGGTTCCCGCTTCGATCCTTCAGTGCCACAGGGATGTTACAGTCATCTACACTTATTGACCGCTTTGATCTCAAACGTTACAGAGCCCTTCGGAAAGTTCCGGGGGCTCTTTTTTTGCGATAAACGAGTAGGAGTCAGCCTACTCGATTCAAAAAATCATTAAAAGTGGCACACATCCACAAATTGTGGTTGACAACAACAAACTTCAAAAATAACAATTTTATCGTTGACAATTACGGAAAACCGACGTATAATCTTTCGTATAGTGTACATTACACAAATTGTATAGGATAGGAGAAAAAAATGAGTCTGATTGCCATTGACGAAGAAAAATGTGTAGGTTGTAATTCCTGTATACGTGTTTGCCCCTCGCCGCTTGCCAACAAGGCTTCCATTGATGAAAACGGCAAGGCTGTCATTAGGATTAATGACAACATGTGCATCAAATGCGGCTCATGTATCGCTGCCTGCACTCATAAGGCACGTTACTACAGTGATGATACTGCCGAATTCTTTGCTGCGCTTGACAGGGGTGAAGAAGTGGCGCTTATCGTGGCTCCGGCCATAATGGTTGCCTATGTGGACAGCTGGTTTAAGATATTGACATGGTTACGACAGCAGGGCGTGAAACTGATCTATGATGTAAGCTTCGGAGCAGATATCTGTACGTGGGCTCATATTAAGTATCTCGGCCTGAACCCCGGCAAGAGGATCGTGTCCCAGCCTTGCGCAGCTATCGTTAATTATGTGCTTCGTTACCGCAAGGAGCTCATCCCGTCGCTTTCACCCGTTGTCAGCCCGATGATGTGTACAGCGGTCTACATGAGAAAGTACGACGGTTTCAAGGGTAAGATCGCAGCAATCTCTCCCTGCGTTGCCAAGAAGGATGAGTTTACCAGGAGCAACGGAACGATCAACTACAACGTCACGGTTGATCACCTTGTCAGAGAGATCAAGGATCGTCATGTAGTATTCCCGACCGTCGGTTCGGCCGAGGATTTCACCTTTGACAGTCCCGAGGGCTTTGTCGGAGCCATCTACCCGATGCCCGGCGGATTAAAGGAGAACCTGAGACTGCATGCGCCCGAGGTATCCTGTATCAATTCCGAGGGCTCGACCAAGGTTTATCCCGAGCTTGATTATTATGTTACGGTTCGTGAGAACTACAGACCTGTGGTATTTGACGTTCTCAACTGTGAATTCGGATGTAACAGCGGTCCCGGTGTCGGAAAAGAGTACGATGTATTCAAGAGGGCCAGCGTCCTTTATCATATCCGTCATGACAAGAATGCCGAAAGAAAGGCCGGATTCACCCGTAAGGGCGAGGATTCGCAGTTCCTTGAATTTGATAAGAAACTGAACCTGAATGATTTCATTACTTCATATACTCCCGCAGCCGAGGATGTTCCCGTTGTCAGCGAGGAGAAGATCGCGGAAGCATACAGAGTCCTTCGCAAGACTACCGAGCAGGATCAGAACTACGACTGCCATGCCTGCGGATTTAAGAGCTGTCGTGAGATGGCGAAGGCGATCGCAAGAGGTATCAACGTTCCCGAGAACTGCCGCCGCTACATCCAGGAGAACATGAAGCTCGAAGAAGAGAGAGTTTCGCACCTCAACGGTGAACTTGAAGCCACCACTAAGGAGCTTGTAAGCATTATTGAGGATCTTGCGCGCAGTATCGAAGATGTTAATAAGGAAGTTCTGCTCATCTCCACGAACGGTCGTGAGAATTACGACAAGATGAGCGAGATGGCAAGCTTCATGAATGACCTCAACAGGATGAACGAGGGCATCAACAACATGATGAAGACAATCGACGGCAACGTTGAGAACTACGGTGCGATGACAGCCAGCGTTAAGGATATCGCCGGCAAGATCAACCTCCTCTCGCTCAACGCATCCATCGAGTCGGCACGTGCCGGCGAAGCGGGTCGTGCATTCGCGGTCGTTGCGGAGAATATCAGAGAGCTTTCGGACGGCTCGAAAGAGTCGGTTGCTACCGCTGAGGATAATGAGCAGTCCATCAGAGAATCCATCGATAAGGTCAACGAGACAGTAAGTGAATTCTCCGAGAAGTTCAATATCTTCACGACGCTTGTTGATCAGGCAAAGGAGAATTCGTCCGCGATCTCGCAGAACGGTGTCAATATCAAGGGATCAATGGACAAGGTTAACCAGATCGCTGACAGACTTGAGCTTATCGCTCACAAAGCGGGCGGCGGAAGATGATAGTATCGATCGCATGAACAGAAAACAGAACCCATCGCTGAGGCGGTGGGTTCTTTGTGCGATAAACGAAGGCCGTCTGTTGCAAGCTTGTTTGGGAACAGACGGCTGAGTGAACGGACATCGAGCGGACTTGTACGCGAGATGTCCCGTCGCATCGAGTAGGAGTCAGCCTACTCGATATTCGGATCAGCAGGATCAAAGCCTCTTTCATACTTTTACCGGCAAGTCCGTATAACTTGATATCAAAATCTTACGATGATATAATATGGACGGTTTGGAAAATGGAACTGTCCCGAAGAGGGCGGTTCAGTTGTCAGGAGGAACATACGTGAGAAGGATCGCGTTGATGTTTATATTAAACTTTTACAGACTGCCTTATTATTTTTGGAAGCTGATGTGGCTTACTTCAAAGAAAAAAGGATTCAGCAAGGAGAAAAAGTACGCATTTCTCCACAAGGCAATTCCTTGTGCGATAAGAGCGGGTCGTGTAGATATCAAAAGCTTTGGCCTTGAGAACATCCCGAAAGAAAACGGATTTCTGATGTTCAGCAATCATCAGGGAATGTTTGACGCGATGTCGCTTATTTATCTTCTTGATAAGCCGTTTAGCACGCTGAGTAAAAAAGAAACCGAAAATGTGCCGCTTTTATCGCGTGTCCTTTCGTGTATGAATGTTGAGTACATAGACCGCGAAGATGTAAGGGCTTCACTCAAGACCATCCAGCATGTTGCGGAAAGAGTCAAGGCCGGGGACAATTTCGTGATCTATCCCGAAGGACATCGAAGCAAGAACAGCAATAAGCTGGCACCCTTTAAGCCGGGAGCGTTTAAATGCGCAACGCTTTCGAAGTGTCCCATTATTCCCGTGGCACTGGTTGACAGCTACAAGCCTTTCGATATTCCTTCCATAAAGAGGACAACGGTATATATCCGGTTCTTAAAGCCCATTGAGTGGGAAGAGTACAAGGACCTCAGAACGACAGACCTTTCTATCCTTGTCAGCAATCGCATAAACGAGGCAATCCGTAATATTGAAAAGAAAGCGGCGCGCGAGGAATCGGTCGGAAGACTTGAAAGACTCCTCAAGAAGATCAAAAAAAGATAAAGACACCTCAAGACTCTGAATAACAAATCAAGAACAAAAGATGATACCCTGTGTGGTCGGACATTGTTTCGTACCGCACAGGGTTTTGTATAAAACACAGGATGCGGGGTCCAACAAAATACTTGACAAGGTCATTCACTGCATTTATAATGCACTTTGTGCGCACTTATGGGCGATTATTTTGATGCATAATTCCCGGCGTGTGGCAACCGCAAAACACACATTATATAAGGAGGAATATTAATGCCTACATTCAACCAGTTAGTAAGAAAAGGCAGACAGACTGTTGAGAAGAAGTCTACGGCTCCCGCACTCTTAAAGAGCTTCAACTCCCTCAACAAGAAGTCGGTGGAGACAAACTCGCCTCAGAAGCGTGGCGTCTGCACAGCCGTTAAAACTGCTACACCCAAGAAGCCTAACTCGGCACTTCGTAAGATTGCCAGAGTACGTCTTTCGAACGGTATCGAGGTTACAAGCTACATCCCCGGCGAAGGTCATAACCTTCAGGAGCACAGCGTTGTACTCGTTAGGGGAGGCAGAGTAAAGGACCTTCCCGGTACAAGATACCATATCGTAAGAGGAACCCTTGATACGGCAGGCGTTGCAAACCGTAAGCAGGCTCGTTCCAAGTACGGCGCTAAGATGCCCAAGAAAAAGTAATTTAAGTAACAAAAAGTAGTTTACTCATATACATACACTATGGTCTGGCATGATTTCTTCACATGCGGTTGCCGTTAGAATTACCCGTTCGGGTATATAACGCAGGACAAGATAAATCTGACCGGGCATGTAGTACACTATAGAATGTGAGTACCGATGATTTAATGGCAGCGTTTTGTGCTGCGAATTCGTTAAGGAGGGAAGTAACGTGCCGCGTAAAGGACATACACCCAAGAGAGATGTTTTAGCCGATCCCATCTACAACAGCAAGGTTGTAACAAGGCTCGTCAACAATATCATGCTTGACGGCAAGAAGGGTACGGCCCAGAAAATCGTATACGGTGCATTCGATAAGGTTGCTCAGACAACCGGTAAGGATGCCATGGAAGTTTTCGAGGCAGCTATGAACAACATCATGCCCGCACTCGAAGTAAAAGCACGCAGAATCGGTGGTGCTACATATCAGGTACCCATCGAGGTTAGACCGGAGCGTCGTCAGGCTCTGGCTCTGCGTTGGATGACAATGTTCTCACGTAAGAGAGGCGAGAAGACACAGATCGACAGACTCGCAGGTGAGATCATGGATGCAGCCAACAACACAGGCTCTGCTGTTAAGAGAAAAGAAGATATGCACAAGATGGCAGAGGCAAACAAGGCGTTCGCACACTTCAGATGGTGATCGCCCCGGCTACAGAAACTATAATGTTCAGGGTAGTGGCCGGAACGATGAGTTCCGGTCACAAATAATGTTAAACAGTATTGGTATTAGATTTGATTTTTTAAGGAGGAAGATCCTTTGGCTGGAAGAGAATATCCTTTGGAGAGGACAAGAAATATCGGTATCATGGCTCATATCGACGCCGGCAAGACTACGCTGACAGAGCGTATTCTTTACTACACAGGTGTCAACTATAAGATCGGTGATACTCATGAAGGTACAGCTACTATGGACTGGATGGAGCAGGAACAGGAAAGGGGTATTACAATCACTTCAGCCGCAACAACCTGTCATTGGACGCTTGAAGAGCAAACCAAGCCTAAGGCAGGCGCACTTGAGCACCGTATCAACATCATCGACACACCCGGTCACGTTGACTTCACAGTAGAAGTTGAGCGTTCACTGCGTGTCCTTGACGGAGCTGTCGGTGTATTCTGCGCTAAGGGTGGTGTTGAGCCCCAGTCTGAAACCGTTTGGCGTCAGGCAGACAAGTACAACGTACCTCGTATTGCGTTTGTCAACAAGATGGACATTGCAGGTGCAAACTTCTACAACGTAGTTGACATGATCCGTACAAGGCTCTCAAAGAATCCTGTACCCGTAGAGCTTCCTATCGGAAAGGAAGATACCTTCAAGGGTATCATCGATCTTTTTGAGATGAAGGCATACATCTACAACGATGAGAAGGGTGATAACATCTCGGTTACGGATGTACCCGCTGACATGGCTGAGGAAGCAGCAGACTACAGATCACAGATGATCGAGTCTATCTGCGAGACAGACGATGATCTCCTTGAGAAGTATCTTGAGGGAACAGAGCCTGATACAGCTTCACTTAAGGCAGCACTCAGAAAGGCAACCATTGCCGGTACGATCATTCCTGTATTCTGCGGAACCGCATATCGTAACAAGGGCGTTCAGAAGCTCCTTGACGGTATCATCGAGTACATGCCCGCACCTACAGACGTTGCAGATATTAAGGGAACCGACCTTGAAGGAAACGAGATCCACAGAAAGTCATCCGATGAGGAGCCTTTCGCAGCTCTCGCATTCAAGATCATGGCAGATCCCTTCGTAGGAAAACTTGCATTCTTCCGTGTATACTCCGGAACAATGAACACAGGTTCCTACATTCTTAATGCTTCAAAAGACAAGAAGGAACGTGTAGGTCGTATCCTTCAGATGCATGCAAACAAGAGAATGGAGCTCGAGAAGGTTTACTCGGGTGATATCGCCGCTGCGGTAGGTCTTAAGTTTACCACAACCGGTGATACTCTCTGCGATGAGAGAAATCCCGTTATCCTTGAGTCCATGGAATTCCCGGAGCCCGTTATCGATATCGCTATCGAGCCCAAGACCAAAGCAGGCCAGGACAAGATGGGCGAGGCTCTTGCAAAGCTTGCTGAAGAGGATCCCACATTCCGTGTTACCACCAATGCCGAGACAGGTCAGACGATCATCGCCGGCATGGGTGAGCTTCACCTTGATATCATCGTAGACAGACTTCTTCGTGAGTTCCACGTTGAGGCCAATGTCGGAGCACCTCAGGTTGCTTATAAGGAAGGAATCACCAAGGAAGTTGAAGTTGATTCCAAGTACGCTAAGCAGTCCGGTGGACGTGGTCAGTACGGTCACTGCAAGGTTATCTTCACACCTATGGATGTTAACGGTGACAAGACCTACGAGTTTGAGTCGACTGTTGTCGGCGGTGCGATCCCGAAGGAGTACATCCCCGCTGTATCGGACGGTATCGAAG
Organism: Lachnospiraceae bacterium; assembly: GCA_017427685.1. Lineage (GTDB taxonomy): Bacteria > Bacillota > Clostridia > Lachnospirales > Lachnospiraceae > RUG11977. The sequence goes on from JAFRSH010000031.1 coordinate 171,057, forward strand.
ATGCTATGAAGTCCGGTATCCTCGGCGGATATCCCGTACTCGGTATCCACGCTAACTGCTACGACGGATCATTCCATGAAGTCGATTCAAGTGAAATGGCGTTCAAGATCGCAGGATCCATGGCGTTCAAGGAGGCTATGCAGAAGGCTAACCCCGTACTCCTCGAGCCCATCATGCGTGTTGAGATCACAGTACCCGAGGATTACATGGGTGATGTTATCGGTGATATCAGCTCACGTCGTGGACGTATCGAAGGAACAGAGGATATCAACGGAACCAAGCTTATCCGCGGATTTGTACCTCTTTCCGAGATGTTCGGATACACAACAACCCTTCGTTCCAAGACCCAGGGACGTGGTGCTTTCTCGATGTTTTTCTCAACATACGAGCCGGTACCCAAGAACGTTCAGGAGAAGGTCCTCAGCAACAAGGGAAGATAAAGGGTTAAACCTTGATTTTGGGGCAAAATTAGCGCTTGCAATATTTCTTTCGTTGAAATATAATATGTTGCATGAGCGGTTTTGAGCCCTGAAAAAATTACGGGCATCTCGCCGTCTCTAGGAGAGGCACAGAGATGCTGCCGGAAAAGATTAGACAGCTCAAAGGAGAGCAGAGTTTTTAAGGAGGATTCATAGTAATGGCAAAAGCAAAATTTGAAAGAACGAAACCCCATTGTAACATTGGTACCATCGGTCACGTTGATCACGGTAAGACAACTCTTACAGCTGCTATCACAAAGGTTCTTGCTACAAGACTTGGACTTGGTGAAGTAGTAGATTTCGATAAGATCGATAAGGCTCCCGAAGAGAAGGCTCGTGGTATAACAATCTCCACCGCTCACGTTGAGTACGAGACAGAGAAGAGACACTACGCACACGTTGACTGCCCCGGCCATGCTGACTACGTTAAGAACATGATCACCGGTGCTGCACAGATGGATGGTGCTATCCTCGTTGTTGCTGCTACTGACGGTGTTATGGCTCAGACAAAAGAGCACATCCTTCTTTCTCGTCAGGTAGGTGTTCCTTACATCGTTGTATTCATGAACAAGTGTG
>JAFRSH010000032.1 GCA_017427685.1 Lachnospiraceae bacterium
GTGATGAACCCGTCTTTTTTTATGAGCCGTTCATTGGACAGGACGTAAGCGTCGTGGACGAGGTAGTTCGGATTCGCCAGGAAAGCATTGAGCGCCCGATGGATTGTATAGTCTTTCCCTGATTTCACTTCCACCGGCAGGATGGCGGCATGGTCGTAGTCATCCAGAAGGAACTCCACTTCGCCATGAGCCTTGTTGTCGTAGTAAAAGAGTGGTCCTGAGCAGTGAGCCCGCAGCTCGGAGGCGACAACGCTTTCATAAACGCTTCCCAGATTCACACTGAGGCGGTCGTTCATGACTGCGTCGATGTTGTACTTATACAGCTCATTGGTAAGAAGCCCGACATCGTTCATGTAGAACTTCAGCAGATTCTTGCTCTCGGACTCCTTAAGCGGGAAGACTGGAGAGGAAACCGCTTTTACCTCGATGGCAATTCCTGCCCCGGCGATATAGTCAAACTCGTCTTGATAATCGTCATTCCGCTTGCTCTTCTTTTCCTCGATGTCACGATACACCACACGTTTCTTCTTGTTGCCCATCAAGGAAGGAATCATATTGTAGATCCTCGTAATCTTGAGTTTGTGTTCTTCATCGTACTGGGAGGCATCAATCCCGTAAAGGGTATGGATTGCCTCGTGAATGTCCCGGACAGCCACGATGTTCCTGGAATTCAGATACTCGTTCACGGCATCGGGCAGACCACCCACAAGAAGGTACTTCTTGAAAAGATCCATCATCTTCTCGTGCATGGATTCATCCAGAGGTTCCCTCATTAAGAACTTCTGTTCCAGGACAGACACGGCCTCTTCGGTAAACCCATTTGCCCAGAGGAATTCTTCAAAATCAAGCTGATACATATGCTTGATGATAACGCTTCCGGCGGGCACGGATGTCGTCTGCCTGAGTGTCACACCAAGCAGGGAACCGCTGGCTATATACGTATATCGCCCATCTTCCTTCAAGAACTTCAGCAGCGTCAGGAGGTGCGTATATGTCTGAATCTCGTCCATGAAGATGATTGTATCATCCTTCGTTCCCCTTAATTTCTCTCCGGCAACCGTGCTCAGTCGGAAATAGAATTCCTCCTTGGTCGTGGCCGTCTCGAACAGTCTGGGGCCGTTCTTGTCCTCTGCGAAGTTGATCTCCACATAGTTCTGGAAGAGAGACTTCGCAACGTCGCGTATGATGTATGACTTCCCGATCTGACGGGCTCCGTCGATGACCAGGATCTTGCTGTTCTTACTGGCAAGATGCTCATAGATATAGGAGCGAATCTTTCTTTTTAGCATAGAATCACATCGTTTACACGACAAAGGTACGCTTTTCTAAGAAAAATCAAACACGAAAAGGACGCTTTTCTAAGAATTTTTTAGATCAAAAAGTACGCTTTTCCAAATTAAGGCGGTGCACTGATTAGACACTTGGCCGTTTTTTGATTCGACAGTTGGCGGGATTTCGTTTGGTCATTTGGCGGTTTTTGGGTGTGTGTCCGCACGCTGTAAAAACAATTAACAGGATTAAATAAAGGGAATGAAAAGATAACACAACAGGTTGATTATCACCATTGTGCAAAACCTCGTGCAAGCTTGTGCAAGGCCTTCCTGCGTTATTCTTCCTATCCTTGCGGCAGATAACCGCATCCATAACCGGACGCACTAAAAACACTTAACAA
>JAFRSH010000033.1 GCA_017427685.1 Lachnospiraceae bacterium
ACGTTCTATTTAGTATACCCAACAACCGCTATTTCGGTACCGGATACCCAGAAATATCCATGATCGTGACTCATTCGCTGAGATATAAAAGGCTTAAAAACCTTGATTTTTCAATAAAAAACACTTGATTATATGAGGAGGGAAGGAAATGAGAAAAACAAATAGGATAATAGCCTTTGTTGTATGTTTGATTCTGATAATCTCAGTATCAAAGGTAAAAATCTTGGCTTCTGAAGGCGATAATGGGGTAGAAAAGCTAAAAGCTTTATACAAAGAGCAACAAACTGAAAAACAGGTCGTTAGCGAGCAAGAGGAATTGCAAGCTAAATTAAACTCGGAATATGAAAAAATAGAGAAAATAATGAGTGGTAACAAAAACTTGAATGAGATCAAACGATCAGACGACAACTACGATAAGCAGGATAGGGTGTATAATGATCAATATTCTGGCTCGTATATTTCGGGAGATAAGCTGATAGTATGTATCACGGACGAATGCGTAAAAGAATATTACGAATCCGAACTGGTAGAGTATCAGATTGTGAAAAAATCGTATAACGAACTTAAAAGAATCAAAGCTAGCCTAACCGATTCATATGAGAGGCTTTTTGATAAATACAGGTGCACAACTGGAAAGGAAAAGGATCTTCTGGAAAACATCGTTGGGTTCGAAATAAGCGAAAAGAGTAATTCGGTTGTTGTTTTGATTAAGGATGATTCTGAAGAAAAAGAGGGGATATTTGCTTCCTTGTTTGAGGTAAACGAGGGTATTTCATACTGCAACACGGGATCAAAGGTAACTGAGGCAGTGTCTTGTAAACCGGGACAGGGCATAAAGGTTCTGCGTTTAAACGAGAATAATGACCTAGAATTCATACGAGGTAGTATAGGCTATAGGGCTTATAAAACAGCGATGTCAGGTGCAACAAAATATGGTTTCGTTACATGCGCACATGGTATAAAAGACTCGGTCGATGGTTATGTTTATACAACGAGTTATTCACTTCTGGGGAGAATAGATTATTGGCAGTACGAAGGTTCTGCTGATGCATCGTTTGTTGAGCTTTTGAATGGAAATACCTTTACAATGATGACAATGTATTCTGATCAATACGGAAGCACGACAGGAGGAACATTTATAGAATCAAACTCTTATGTGTCATATGCTGCAGCAGGATCAACGGTTCATAAAGTCGGATCGACAACTTATAAAACCTCTGGAGAGATAGAATCTACAAGTTTTGATTGCACAGATCATGGGATAACATTTACAAATCTTACTCGTGCGTCGTTTGATGTTGCTAAAGGAGATAGTGGAGGAATAGTCTATATTTATAGCGGAGGAGGGTATAAGCCAATCGGGATAGCAAGCGCCGAAGTGACGCTTGAAATACTGTGGTTTACAATTGAAGAAGCCTTGTATACAAAAGCGTCCGAGATTGCGTATTGTATGGGAGTAGTTCCTTACTAATACAAGAAGGATGATAGCCTTTTAATGATAAACTGTATATGAGGGTCTGACAAAGGGTAGACTGTTGAAAGTCCCGGGTGATGATTCATCCGGGACTTTTGAGTTGCCTTTTGAGTTGCTTGAACACATATCACCTTGAACACATATCAGCGGCAGCGGCGCATTGACAATGAATATACAATGTGTTACAATTAGACTGAAATAAGGTGGAAATATATAACCCATATTCGGAGGTGAATATCATGGCTCAGTTAAGTATGCGAATCGATGACGGAGTAAAGAAAAGAGCAGAAATAGCGTGTGATGCGCTTGGTCTTACAATGTCGACTGCTATCAATCTTTATCTTGTAAAACTAGGAAATGAAATGAGGATTCCATTTGAAGTGTCTGTGGACCCGTTTTATAGTGCTGAGAACCAGAAAGTCCTTGCTCGCTCTATCAGACAACTTGAGGCAGGACACGGAACGGAGCATGAATTGGTAGAGGTAGATGAATGAGGAAAATATGGTCTGATGATGCATGGGACGATTACCTTTACTGGCAGACACAGGACAAAAGGACACTGAAGAAAATCAACAGCTTGATAAAAGATGTTGATCGTAACGGATATAGGTGTAAAGGGAAGCCGGAACAGTTATCCGGCAATCTTGCTGGTTACTGGAGCCTTCGTATTGACGAGAAGAATCGCTTTGTTTTCAGAATAGTTGATGGAACGTTGGAGATTGCTCAGTGTAGAACGCATTATGGGGACAAATAACATGAGTGAACATAAAAATGATGAAGTAGTTAGCACGTCTGCAGATTTGCAAATTCATTATGATGAATTATACGGACCATGTTGTGCAGAAAATGATCTTTTGGATATACTAGCGAAAGCGGATGAAGATGTTAAGAGCGGAAGAGTAGCCCCCATGAAGGATACATTTGACGAGTTAAGAAACGATATATTGTTGTCGATCAACGACAGGATTATATGAACATAATCAGAGGGCTGTAAAAATAATTCGTTTTTGTTTCGCAAACTTAAGAATTTATTAAAATTGCGAAACGATCGAGGGAATGCAACGAAATGAAGCTATTGTTGTTTAAGTGCTTAATAACGCTTATGTGTCTGGTTGGGGTTGCGATGACTGGTATCGAAGCCGGACATATAGTTATCATGCTCCTCGGGGTGTGCTATCTTATGTTCTCGGAGATCTACTTTGAGAATATCGGAACGGGCATACTTGAAGTGATCCATATTCCACTTTTATGCAGCGCTTTTCTATACGGGCCGGTTGCGTATCTCTTTCCTGTCACATGCTTTTTCGGAACAAAAAAGAGGCTCTTCGCATCGGGAGTGGCAGCCTGTGTTGTATATGCATATTATATCATCTCAGAGAGAGATCCTCAGATGGTTATGGCGCTGATACTCTGTGTGCTCGCTTCGGTTGCACAGCTTATGTCCGATGATGCCGAAAAAGAAAAGAAGGAGATAATCTCCCTTCGTGATTCCTCAAAGGAAAGGGAGATGGGACTTGAGGAAGAGAACAGGGTGCTCGCGAAGAACAGGGATATGATGGTAAAGAACGCCACCCTTTCCGAAAGAAACAGGATCGCAAGGGAGATACATGACAATGTAGGACACATGCTGACGCGCTCGATCCTGCAGCTCGGAGCTATCCGGGTCATAAACAAGGACGAAACGGTCGACGGGGCGCTCGGTGATCTTAAGGACACGCTCGACAATGCCATGACGAGTATCAGGACTTCAGTCCACGACCTTCACGACGAGTCGGTGGACCTTGCGGGAGCGCTTGCGGACATGCTTTCCGATGTAAAAGGCTTTGAAACGAAGCTGGATGTTGATCTGGAGGGAAGCGTACCCCGCGAGATCAAATATGCGTTTATAGCCATAGCCCGCGAAGCAGTGAACAACAGCATGAAGCACAGCAGCGGCGATGAGATCTCGGTGTCTGTCAGGGAACACCCCGGTTACTGGCGGCTTGAGGTGTCGGATAACGGCAGGGGTCACGTCATGCGGGGTAAGGGCATCGGGCTCGAGGGCATGGACGAAAGAGCCCGCACGATCGGGGCGATCCTGAGGATCGACGATTCGAACGGATTCAAGGTTATCGTGACGGCTTTCAAGAAGAAGCAGTAGGACGGAATTGAATCACGGACGACCAAGTGTGCCGGCAAAGCGGACAGCGAGGCACGTAAATAAATGTATTCGGGAAGAATGAAATGGTTATCACGGACGACCAAGTGTGCCGGCAATAGTGGAAAGTGAGACACGTATACAAGTGTGATTCGGGAAGAATGCATTTGGTGATCATGCCACATAGGAATATAACACAGATTGAGGAATTGTTTATGAATATCGTAATAATTGACGACGACAGGCTGGTGTCCATCTCGCTTAAGACGATCCTCGAAGCGAGCGGGGATATAAGCGTCTGCGCTACCGGAGACGACGGCGGACAGGCGATGGCTCTTTACGAGGAGCACAGGCCCGATGTGATGCTCATGGACATCAGGATGAAGGACATGAACGGACTCGACAGTGCCGAAGAGCTTCTGAAGGCGCATCCCGAAGCAAAGGTACTCCTTCTGACCACCTTCCAGGATGACGAGTACATCATCCGTGCGATCAAGCTCGGCGCCAAGGGCTACATCCTTAAGCAGGATTTTGAATCGATAGCGCCGGCCCTCAGGGCTGTTTACAACGGGCAGACCGTTTTCTGCGATACCGTCATGGACAAGCTCCCCGGGCTTATCGGAGCAGCGGTATCACAGAGCACGGCATATCTCGACTTCAGTCTGACAGAGAGAGAGTTTGAAATAGTCAGACTCGTCGCAGACGGCTGCAGTAACAAAGAGATCTCGGAGGAGCTCTTCCTCTCCGAGGGTACCGTAAGGAACTATATTTCGGTGATTCTTGAAAAACTGGAACTTCGTGACAGAACTCAGCTTGCAGTATTTTTTTACAAGAATCTGCAATGAAAAAGGTCTATAGGGCAGAACTAAAATGTGGACAAATCCCCAAATGACAAATTTCACTCTAAGGACGAGATAAAGCTGTTCACAACTTGCGCTATCAGCCTGCGGTCGTAGTAGATTATGTACGGATCACCCGTAAGCAGCTTAACCGACTGTATCTCAGAGTTTGAGATCATGTTCTCGTATTCGGCCATCCAGTCAACGCCGTAAGGCTGTCCCTGCTTTATGGCGTTTGTGGCGTAGAAAACGGCGGGCAGATCGGCAGGGAGCTTAAAGTCGATCACCGACATACAGTTCCTGTAGCTGTAACGCTGCTCTTCGAGATTCGCGCCCAGATGATAATTCTCTCTGAACATCTCTTCCATAACAGGAGTGTATTCGAGGTGACTCGATCTCATAAAGATCTGATCGTAAGGCGGGGTTGAAACGTACCCCAGTTTTACTTCAAGGAATCTCTCAAGTCCCATGATATCCGCGTGACGATCCAGGTACCAGGAGTACTCGTCGGTAGAACTGTAGGTTCCGCCAAGGATCCTGGGTCCGACTTCGGGAACCGCCGAGTCGAGACCGACCATTCCGACAACTCCTTCGGGGTACTTCTCAAGATACCTGTAGGCGTAAAGTCCCGAAATAACATGCGGCAGCAGAACGATATTGTCTTTGACACCGAGGGCATCAAGGGTGCCCTTTATTATGTCTGCGTAAAAATCAGAAGTTCTTTCGGCATCGCAATCCTCACTGTAGCCCGTGCCGGGATAATCGATGACGATGACGTGATTCTGCTCGGCGAGCACGTCCGCGGTGGGCTTTAAGTGAACGGTCGAGCAGGGGAACATGTCTGAGCTCAGGATGACGACGTTGTACTTGCCTTCGCCCTTGGTATAGACGGCGACATCGGTTCCGTTCACATCCACTGTCTGTATGAACTCATTTTTGAATTTCTTTACAGAGGACTGTGCATCCGAGGACGATTTCGCGCCGTTTATAGCGAAGAACACGGTGACGAGGACAAAGATCCCGAGTGCGATCAGGATGAATTTCTTCAGGTCGCGCGTGAGCTTTTTAAAGCCGTCGGAGCGACCATGCAGGTACACCATGAGATCCCATGCTTTCTTAAGCACAAATGCGGAAGCGGTCGAGAGAGCAAAGACCACGAGCACGAAAAGAGGTATATTTCTTATATAGCAGATTGGAGCAGTCGAATCGTCGAGGAAATGATGTCCGAACATCTGAACAAAGAGCCCGTGGATGAGGTAAAACTCGAGCGTCATGTTCCCGAAGAAAGAAAGCACTTTCTGAACCTTGCTGTCGTCGGGAAGCTCTCTCGCGCGCGAGCCGATCGCATACATAAGAAGCGAGAATGACGAGCACGCAACGATCTGGAGCAGGACTTTAATGAGGTTCATGATTCCAAAGTACGTCATGCCGAGAGCGATGTAGATCGCGTCTGCGAACTCGGACAGAGCAAAAGTCGCCGCGAAGAGAGCGGATATAACGATTATGTGACTGCGCCGGAGTTTCACGTCCTTATCGGCGAGGTAAAGGCCGAGCAGGAAAACGGGGGAAGCGTTGTACCACCAGTTTCCCTTTACAAGGATATAGCAGATGACGCTGTACCCAAGTATCCACAGAGCCATGAGGAGAAGCGAGTACTTGCCCTCTTTTCTGTAAAACAGGAAGAAACCGAAGTACAGGATGATGATAGTGTAAACAAACCACGAATAAGGGTTAAGAGGCAGGCCGACCGCATCATTAAGAGCGCGGACGGTGAACCAGATAAATTCAGTGACCAGAAAAACGAAGAGGATGCGGTTGAGACGCTTGGTCAAAAAGCCTCTCATGTAGTTTTCCTTCCCGCGCATGCTTTTTACGAGTCCGTAGCCGGAGCAGAAGAAGAAAAAGGCAACCAAGAGGTATCCGATGGGAACGAAAGGCTCAAGCCCGTGAACCCTGACAGAATCGGACAGCCACGGAGCCGAAGCCTTCTGCCCGAGGTGGTGCATCATGATCAGGATTGAGAATATGCCGAGTATGTTTTTTGATTTCTTAACGCTCATGTCAGTTACTCCTGTTTTTCGGGGTCGCCGGTTTCGATCGATACCCGGGAACCTGTGTTTGTGGATTAGTTTTCTATGCTTTAAACGATAAGCTTTATCAGAAAGATTTTATATCAAAATCTTTTGATCTGTGTTAATATCTATATACGAACAATACCGTCCGGCGTGCTTTGCGGGGGCTTAAAAGAGCCGGCATAAGCGTTATAACGGAGTTGAACAGGCAGAACATCGTGTTATTACAACGGGTTGGAGCTGAAATGGAAAAGAATGACGAGAGACGTATAGATTACGAAGAGATCAAAAGACTTCTTCATGACAATGCGGAGGTCGGTTTTAAACACACAACCTATCGCGAGGAGTCGGAGAGGTTTCACCTGCTGCTAAACGGCGACATGAGGGCGGTTGAGGAATCCTCTCGGCTTTTATCCTCGGAAATGCAGGGGACTCTTTCAAAGGATCCGCTTCGAAATGCCAAGTATCTTTTTGTTGTAAACACGGGACTTCTCACCAGATACATGATCGAAGGCGGGATCCCGCAGGAAACGGTTTATGCTACGAGTGACCTTTATATCCAAAAGGCGGACACGGCGAAGTCGATCGACGAGGTCAACAGCCTGAACCGGGAGCTGTGGACATTCTGCGTCGACCTCGTGAAAAAGCACGTTAAATCTGAGCATTATTCGAAGGTGGTGTACATTTGCCTTGACTATATCGATACACACTTTAATCAGAAGATCACGCTGAAGGATCTTTCAGACCGAACCGGATTGAATGCCTGTTATCTGGCGGTTCTGTTTAAAAAAGAGACGGGAGTGAGTTTTGGAAACTATCTTACGGACTACCGGGTTGATGTGTCGAAGGCCCTGCTGTCTAAGACAGATCATTCGTATTCCCGAATAGCTTATTCGCTGGGATTCTGCTCGCAGAGCCACTTTACGCAAGTGTTCCGAAAGCGCACCGGCCTGACCCCGAAGCAGTACAGGTTGAAGTTTTATAATAGCGATCTGTCGGGTGTATTTGTGCACGTCAATTCGTCCAAATAAAGGAAGCAACGAGATAACGATGATCAGGTATCTTCCGGATATGCCGGGGCTGTGAGAGATCCGGACGGGTAAGATAGCCGTTTTTCAGGGGATGTGACATTTGTCACATCCTTTTTGTGATGTGGGTAACTTCAAATGAGGGGGCATAAGCGTTATAACGTAATCATAGAAACGCGTGGAAACGATCGCGCGGAAGAAAAGACACGGACGCAGAAGGCGGCCATAAACAAGGATCGGCGAAAAGCCGGGCGATACAATCAGGAGGTTTCACATGGAATACGCAGTAGAAGTCGACAAACTCGTGAAAAGATACAAGGAGCTCGTTGCTCTCGATCATTTTGATATGACGATCAGGGAGGGCGAGATCTTCGGACTTCTCGGACCCAACGGATCGGGCAAGACCACCACGGTCAACTGCATCCTTTCTCTTCTCAAGTACGACAAGGGCGAGATCCGTGTCTTCGGGAGAGAGATGAAACCCTCGGACTATGAGCTCAAAAAGCAGATTGGCGTGGTCTTCCAGGAGGTTGCGGTTTTCGACGAGCTGACGGTCCGTGAGAATGTCGATTATTTCTGCGGGCTGTACGTGAGCGACAAGGCCACGAGAAAGCAGTACGTTGAAGACGCGATCAGGTTTGTCGGCCTTGAGAACTACGAGAAGTTCGTTCCGGGGAAACTCTCGGGCGGCCTTTTGCGCCGCCTCAATATCGCCTGCGGTATCGCGCACAAGCCGAAGCTCATCTTCTTCGATGAGCCTACCGTTGCGGTCGATCCCCAGAGCCGAAACAACATCCTCGAGGGCATCATGAAGCTGCGCGACATGGGCGCAACGATCGTTTACACCTCCCACTACATGGAAGAGGTCGAGCAGATCTGCGACAGGATCCTCATCATGGACAAGGGCAGAGCCGTTGCGACAGGCACGGCCGAAGAGCTCAAGAATATGACCAAGAACCGTGAGACGATCACTCTTGAGACCGATTCGCTCGGAGAGGAAGACCTGAAGGTCCTCAGAGAGCTCCCTCACGCATATGACCTCAAGTACGAGGGCGGCCTCCTCTCAATCTCATACAGCGCCGGCCGCAACAACCTCGTCAGAGTTGTGAATTACCTTCAGGAGAAGGACATCGCATTTACAAACGTTCATTCCAAGGTGCCGACACTTAATGACGTGTTCCTTGAGATCACCGGAAAGGAGCTGAGGGACTAATGCTGCACAGCCTTAAATACGCATTTATCACGACGGTCAAGAATAAGAACACTTTTGTTTGGACCTTCATCTTCCCGATCGCTCTTTCAACGTTTATGTTCCTCTCCTTCGGTAATGTATATAAGGACGAGCTTGTGATGAACAGCATCCCGGTGGCTGTTGAAGAGGGAGTTGAGGAAACACAGATTTCCGTGCAGAACTTCCTCGAAGGCGCGAAGCAGAGTAACGGCGACCCTTATTTTGTGGTCAGCGTGTTAAGTAAGGAAGCTGCAAAGGAAGCGCTTGAAAACGGAGATGTCTCGGCGATCGTCACTACAGAAGGTTTGACCCCCACGGTGGTCGTAAATGGTAACGACTTCAAGGAAGAGATCGTTATCACCGCCATGAACGAGTACCTTAAGTATAAAAAAACTATAGATGATATCACCGCAGATATCATAAAGAACGGGATTGCAGTTGAAAGCGGAGCCGGTGTTGCTCCGGAAGAGATGACCCCGGAGAAGCTGGCGGAGGCGGAAGCCGCAATCCTTGCCAAAATTGCAGAGGCGGAAACGGACGAGCAGTTCTTTAATGAAACAAGCCTCGCAAAAGGCCCCCAGAACATTTACAACAACTTCTTTTACGCAACATTCGCGATGGGATGCCTGTTCGCCTGCCTCGGAGCCGTAAATCTCACAGACAAGCTTATGCCCGGCAGGACACCTCTTTCGGGAAGGCTCAACATCTGCGGTACATCAAAGTTAAAGATGGTCATCTCACAGATGTCCGTCAACCTCCTGGTTGTGTTCGCAGCCCAGATGGGTGCATACTTCTACATGCGCCTGATCGGGATCGAGCTCACCGATGACATCCTCGCTGTAGCGGGTATCCTGCTTGCCGGTGCGTCGTTCGGAATCTCGCTCGGAGTCCTGATCGGAGCGATCCCCCGCCTCGGCGAAGGCGCCAAGGTCGGTATCGGTGTCGGCGTGACGATGCTCATCAGCTTCCTTGCAGACCTTTGCACAACAGGCATCAAGGATTCGATCGAGAGAAACATGCCCATCATAAACAGGATCTCCCCTGCGGCGCTCATCTCCGATTCGTTTATGACCATATACGTTTATGACGATTATGACAGATACTTCAGAAACCTTATCACGCTTGTCGTAATGGCAGTGGTCATCACAACGATCGCTATATTCATTCTTTCGAGAAGCCGTGCGAACAAGATGATGTTAAAGACTTGATGATAATAAAAAGGAGCTGTCTGTATGAAAATTTTTAAAGCGTTCTTCATGGTGATGAGGAAATATGCATACAACTTCACCCTGTACATGGGAATATTCTGCGGCGTGCTGTTCGGAGGTGTACTTCCTCATGTTGATGAAAATACAGCCCAGAAGTACGTAAGCCCGAAGGTTGACTACGCGATCCTCGACCTTGACGAGTCGGACCTTTCGAAGGGACTCTGCGAATACCTCGAGAAGATCCACGTAAAGAAGGAGATCAACTCGTTCGAGGAAAATCTTGTAAGGGACGACCTCTACAGCAGGTACATAGGTGCAGCGATCGTTCTGGAGAAGGGATTCCAGGAAGGTTTTGAGAACGGCGAGACCGCAAAGTTCGTGAAGTTCTACGACATCCCGGATAATATGTATTCGGTAGTTTTCTCGAACTGTGTTTCGGAGTACCTTAGGTACATCAGGCAGCAGCCGGCAGGTACATCGATGGCTGAAGCGACCGCAAACGCATCTGAGACACTCGGAAAGAAGATCGAAGTGACCTACCCCGAGGACACATCGGCGGTACCGAGGGACAAGACATATTACTTCTTCCTCTACATGCCCTGGATCCTCACGCTCATGATGATAGTTTCGCTCACACCCGTGCTTGCAAGACTTAACGAGGAAAGGATCAGAAAGCGTGTATATGCGTCGCCCTACAAGTTCACTAAGATGAACTCGGAGATCTATCTTGCGATGCTTATCGTCGGACTCGGTGTCTGCGCGGTACTCTTCGGAATCGCGGAGATGACTCACACGGTCAACAGCAACGTCGGACTTTATGTTGTGAACATGCTCGTGCTTATGCTGGTGGCTCTTTCGATCACCTTCTTCGTCAGCAAGTTTGTTAAGAACGACATGATCATCTCGCTCATCGGAAATGTGGTCGGACTCGGAATGTCCTTCCTGTGCGGCGTGTTCGTTCCCCAGAGCGTGATGAGCCCCACCATCCTCAAGGTGGCACACATCCTCCCGGCTTACTGGTACGTCAAGGCAAACGACGCGATCAACGCCTATAAGCCCGGAAACCTCTCGTCCGTACTCGGTCCCATCGGAGTGGAGCTGCTGTTCGCGGTAACACTCTTCGGTGCAGGACTGTACGCAGCGAAGGTGAGGAGAGTTAAGAACTAAAAAACAGGTGGTCCCTTGCGCTTGTCACCCCATGGGACCACCCTTTCTTCTTGTTTACAAAAAAGCTTTCTGTATCCGTCTTTCTAATCTTTCCACAATTACTATGCAAAGTACAAATCAAGAGCCAATAATCATCGATTCAAAGTAGTATAACTTCTCGCTCCACCTCTACCATTCCTTCATCACAATCCCATTGTTTTTTTACATCAGCTACAGTAAGAACTATCACTTCTTTTTTATCAACCCCGATTCGGATCGTTTCCCCAAATATCCAGTCTCTGTAAAAAGAATAAACATTGTACCGTGAACGCAGTATTAATGCCTGATCCATTGTGATTTCATATTCATTATTTCCAACACATATCTTATCACGAATAATCTCAACTTCGTTTATCCGTTCATCTATCATATACAGATGCGCGGTTTGGTCTTTTTCGCAAGGTCTGAAATCAACGTTTTTATCTGCCAATTCACACGAAAAGCATGATATATCCTCTTCTTCAAACTCTCCATAGAAGGGACTCGGTTTTGTATAATTGTATAAATCTACAGAAAACGTCCCGAGATTAAGCCTGACTTTTCCATACACCACGTCAACTCCGGATTTGTTACACTCATATGATTTGAACGTTTTTCCAATCAACTCTTTTAATAACGTAATCATATCATCCGAAAAAACAGCGTAATTCATCATTCTCATCTCCCTTCATATACAAAATGGATTTTCTGCGTTTGAACAAATGCTTTCAAATAGACGTGAATGTCAACCGCCGGACTAGTGTTAAAAATTTATTTCTACATCGTGTACATATCCACAATCACAAGAGACGATAGTTCTTTCCCCTTTTGAAGTCATCGTAATCTCTGGAGAACTGCCACACTTTGGACATCTTACGCTCGTAAATCCCATCTGTTTAATCTCTTTCTTGGCCTTCTTCGCTAACATACTTGGGTTGTTCAATTCCTCTTGTAATCTTCCGTTCATTACTACTGTAGCCATAAACTGCCTCCTTCATAAAATCATTCATTTCAATAAGTTGACCAAATTCTTTAGCCCTAAAAACAGCATCCAACACCAAATCACGTTTATCTATTTCAGTAAGACCGGGGGAAGTCTATCCAGCTGTTTCTGTATAACGGTAAAAGGGATGAATTAGAAAGGGTGGCCCCCCGTCCCCATGGGACCACCCTTTCTTCTTGTTGCGCTATAAACGTATATATGTCTGTTTTTAATTCCTCTGCCGTCCGAAAATGAACAACAGTCTCTTCACATAATCGGCAAGACCTTCGGAGTACTGGTCCTTTACCATCCTCCACTTAAAGTTGTTGCCGAGGGTTGAAGGCGTATTGATGCGGCCCTCGCTTCCGACGAGCAGGAAATCCTGCGCGGGGATGATCGCGAGTTTTGCAATGCTCGAAAATGCAGCGCGGATGAAATCCCAGGTCTTGTTCTCTTCTGAGTCGTTCCAGCTTCCGAAGTAATCCTCGACCATCTTTCTGTCCCACTCGTTCAGGTTGTGGATGAAACCGCGTGTTGTGTCGTTGTCATGTGTTCCGGTGTAAACAACGCAGTTGGTGTCGGTGAAGAACTGAGGCAGGTAGCAGCTGTTGGCATCCGCATTATAAGCGAACTGAAGCACCTTCATTCCGGGGAAGCCCGATTCCTTGAGGAGCTCGCGTACCGAATCCGTGATGACACCGAGATCCTCGGCGATGATGGGAAGCTCACCGAATTCGTGACGCAGTGCCTCGAATAATTTCATGCCGGGACCCTTTTTCCATGTGCCGTTCTTAGCATTCTCATCCTTGGCGGGGATTGCGTAGTACTCGTCGAAGCCGCGGAAGTGATCGAGACGGATCACGTCATAAAGCTCAAGACTCTTCTTAGTGCGTTCTTTCCACCAGCGGAAAGAGCTTTTTCTGTGTTCATCCCAGTCGTAGATCGGGTTGCCCCACAGCTGGCCGTCGTCGCAGAATGCATCGGGAGGACAGCCTGCAACTTCTACGGGTGCGAGATCCTTGTCGAACTCAAAGAGCTCGGGACGGGACCATGCGTCCGAACTGTCGAAGGAAACATAGATCGGGATATCTCCGATGATCTTTATGTTCTTGCTGTTGATGTAGCTCTTGAGAGAGTGCCACTGTATTGCAAACATGAACTGAACGAAGATCGTGAAATCAAGTTCGGTCGCATGTTGCTCACGGAAGTCTTTGAGCGCTGTCTTCTCACGCTTCTTGTAAGGTGCATCCCACTCGCTCCAGCTCTTGCCGTCGAAGTGCTTCTTTATGGTTCTGTAGAGGGCGTAGTCCTCAAGCCAGCCCTCATTATCACGAAGGAAGTTCTTGTAAAGAGGAGTCTCCCTGATGGTCATGTTCGGAGTGAGACCCGAAGGCAGGTCTTCTTTTCCGAGCAACTCGCCGACAGTAAGTGAACGGAAGTGGCGGTGTGCCTTCCTGAGGATCTCCATCCTTGTCTCATAAAGGAAACCGTACTCTGCGTAGTTGTTGGGGTCGTAGCCTTTTTTGCAGTTCTCTATCGCTTCACGAGGGATGTGAACCCAGACGGGTTCGGGCTTCTTCTCTGCTTCTTCAGCTTCGGACTCTGCCGAAGGATCCGATCCGTCGGAGAGCTTTGATCCGGGATCAGCGCTGCTCGCTGATGAAGCACCGGCAGTGGATGCAGGCTCATTATCCCTGCGGCGGAGGAATCCTTTCTTTTTCTTGTCGCTGCCCTCAAGAAGGGCTTCTTTCAGAACAGACTCGGAAGGGATAACGGGCACCGAAAGGCCGTCCCAGGGAGCTTCCCAAGCCTGCTTCTGGCTGATCGCGGGATAAGCGAACGGGCAGTCCGAACCGCAGACAGCTACGATATCCTCGCGTGTAAGCAGGCCGTCTGATATAAGCGTTTCAAGGTCTATAAAATAAGGGTTCCCCGCAAAGGTTGAAAAACTTTGGTAGGGAGAATCCCCGTAGCCTGTGGGACCGAGCGGAAGAATCTGCCAGTAGGCCAGACCGCTCCTTTCAAACAGATCCGCGAGCTTCCTCGCTTCTTTTGAAAAACCTCCGATACCGTAGTCGGAGGGAACAGATGAAATAGGGAGTAATATGCCGGCTTCTCTCATAATGGTTCTCCTCTGTGCTAAATAGTCTCAATTGTACCAATAAATCCGTGAACTGATTTTATTATAGCATATCATATAAAGGATTCCATCTTTGTTTGATCAGGAATAAGTTTTTTGATTGAATGGACCCCGTCCTTTGCATCAAAACAGTTGCGGCGAAGCTGATTATATGGCAGAATAAACAAAGGAAAACTATATAACCATTTTATCAAACGGAAGGTTAACAATGAAGGGGAAAAACAATTGGGGGATTATTTCCAATAATTTCTATGCGGTTAAAACCGTCTGGGATGCCAGCCGCAGTCGAGTGATCCACAGTGCTCTCACTTTCCTTGCAGGAAACGTGGAAAAGGTGTTCATGAGTATCTTTTTCCTGCGTTATGTGATCGGCGCGGTCGAGGACGAAGCACCGGTAGAGACGATCCTGTTCTTTATCGGGATATGCTTTCTGGTGTTTCTTTTGCTTGCTGCCTATGACAGCTACCTGAGCGCGGTGGCTTTTCCGATCGCTGACAACAAGATCTACCGAAAGCTGTACAGAAAGATCTATACCAAGGCCGGAAATGTTGAACTTGGCTGCTTTGAGGATGCCGAATTTTATAATCAATATACGATGGCGCTCGATGATGCGGTTAAGAAGATGACCTTTTCCGTAAGCAACTTTTTCTCGATGATCTTTGGCGCCGTTGCTGCAATTGCGTCATTTTGGGCGATGTTTGACATCGATCCTTATTCCGTTCTGTTTGTTATTTCGCCGATAATCGGCAATTTTGTGTTCGGTACCTTGATGAACAAGATCTGGGGTGGGCGGTATGTCGATACCGTCAAAAACAACCGTATTATGGCGTACGTAAATCGTGTCCTGCATCTGTCGGAATATGCAAAAGAAGTCAGGTATTCCGGGATCCACGGCCTTATGATGAAGCGATATAAGGAGGCTGTGGACGGTAATGTCGCGGTTGCCGACAAATACGCAAAAAAAGCCATTCCTTACACATGGGCACAGAATGTTACGACTTTTGCGCTTGTGTTTGAAGGGATCATGATCTACGCGGCATACCGTACCATCGTTTCTAAGACGATGGGCCTTGCGGAGCTCGCCATCATGTTCACCGCCATGTCCACATCTTCGTGGCTCCTTATCGGCCTGTTTAAGAACTTTTCGGAAGCACTGAAAAACGGGCAGTTCCTCGAGTATTACCGTACATTCATGGAGTATGAGGAAAAGATCCCTGAAGATCAAGACGGTATCATCCCGGAGAAGATTGAAAGCATCGAGTTCAGAAATGTCTTTTTTGAGTACAAGAAGGATGAGCCCGTCATTAAGAACCTTTCGTTTAAGATCGAGGGGGACAAGGTCTGTGCTCTGGTCGGTCATAACGGAGCCGGAAAGACGACCATAATAAAGCTCCTGTTCCGCCTGTACGACCCGACCGAAGGTGAAATCCTTGTTAACGGCACCAATATCAAGGAATATAATCTTAAGGCTTATCGCAAGCAATTCTCTGCAGCATTCCAGGATTATAAAGTAATGGCTATGTCTGTCAAAGACAATGTCCTTATGGGCGAAAAGTTCGACGATCCCGATGAGGTTGCGAAGCGGGCTCTCATATGCTCCGGTGTATGGGACAAAGTTGAGTCTCTTCCGAAGGGCATGGATACCGTCATGACAAAAGAATTTGATAAGGACGGAGCGGTGCTGTCGGGAGGAGAGCAGCAGAAGATCGTGATCGCCCGCGCTTTTGCACAGCCGGCATCCGTAAAGGTTTTTGATGAGCCCAGCTCCGCGCTTGATCCGATCGCCGAATATGACCTTTATAAAGGCATCATGTCCGAAAGCAAAGGCCACATGACTTTGTTCATCTCTCACCGTCTGTCATCCGTGAGGGATGCCGATGTGGTGCTTATGTTTGAGAACGGGGAGCTCATAGAGCAGGGAAGTCACCGCACGCTTATGGAACTGAACGGAAAGTACTGCGAGATGTACACGAAGCAGGCCAGGAACTACCTCGCGGACGAAACATACAGGGAGGGAGTGACGGCATGAAGAAAACACGCAAAATGATCTCCGATAATCTCTGGTTGTTAAAAGTATGTTTCAGGGCTGCTCCCGGATTTGTGATCTGCTACATTTTCGAGGCGATACGAAACGAGGTCGTTGTATTCCTTGAATTCACGCTGGGACTCAACTTTGTACTTGAATGTGCCGAGTTTGGGAGACCTTTTAGGACCGCGGCGGTCTTCCTTTTGTCGCTGCTTGCGTTTGTTGTAGCCGGGCTTCTTTTTAACGCTTTTCTGTATCAGAAGATGCAGCAAAAGGCCGTGCCGAGGATGGAGCAGGCGATAAAGCAGATGATGTTTGAAAAAGCAAAAGAGATCGACCTGGAGTGCTATGATAACCCCAAGTTTTATAACGATTACGTTTTGTCCGTATCAGAGGCGGATAACCAGATAAACCGTATCTTTTCGCTTATCACTAACCTTTGCACGGGACTGGTATCAATAGTTCTTTCGGGCGCCTTCTTTATCGGGAACGACCCTGTGTCCTTCGTGTTCATAGCTGTATCGTTTGTTGCTTCGCTTTGGTCGGGCAAGGCGCTCAACAAGCTCGACTTCAGGATAAGGAAAGAGAAGAACCCGCTCGAGAGAAAGCTTGGTTATGTCAATCGTGTCTTTTATCTTAACGATTATGCGAAAGAGATCCGCCTCAACAAAGAACTTCCGGGTGAGCTTTTAAAGGATTTCGACGAAACTAATGATAAACTGCTTGCGATCGATAAAAGGAACGCGCCGAAGAGATTTGGGCTGTTGATATTAAAGGACTACATATGCAGTGGATTTCTGATAGACGTTGTCTATATGATCTATCTGGTGCTATGTGCAGCTGTTTTCCACACAATCTCTTACAGCAATGTTGCCGTCATGAGAGGAACCGCAAACAGGATGAAGAACCGCATGCGTCAGTTTTCCTTCGTTTTCCCCGGCATGCATGAGATAAGCCTGTATGTGGAAAAGATGCAGAGATTTCTTGAGATCGAGCCGAAAATCGTTAGCGTGGAAGGGAAACACCTGCCGGAAACCGTTTCCGGGATCGAACTGCGAAATGTGTCCTTCGCCTACAACGAAGAGGACGGTTACATCCTTCATAACATAAACATGAAGATCGAACCATACAGCAAGATTGCCATAGTCGGTTTTAACGGAGCGGGAAAGACAACGCTTATAAAGCTGATCATGCGCCTCTACGACCCCAACGAAGGAGAGATCCTCTTAAACGGGGTGAATATAAAGGAATACGACCTTGACGAATACAGGACAAAGATCGGAACGGTCTTCCAGGATTTCAAGATCTTTGCGGCTACGGTAAAAGAAAATGTGGTGCTCGATCTTGCTGATGATGCGGATGAACAAAAAGTCGAGACCGCCATCGAAAAGAGTGGGTTCTCCGAACGTCTCGGAACACTGGCGAACGGCCTTGAAACTCCTCTTACCACCGAGTTTGAGGAACAAGGAGTGAACCTTTCCGGAGGAGAGGGACAAAAGCTTGCCGTTGCGAGGGCGTTCTATAAGGAAGCAAACCTGATCATCCTCGATGAGCCGTCGAGTGCGCTTGACCCCATATCCGAATACCACCTTAATCAGTCCATGCTGACTGCCGCACAACACAAGTCGGTTGTGTTTATCTCGCATCGTCTTTCGACCACCAGACTCGCAGACCGTATCTACATGCTTGAGAACGGGCGGATAATCGAAGAAGGCAGTCATGACGAACTGCTTGAGCGCAAAGGCAAGTACGCTCAGATGTGGAAAGCTCAGGCAGGACAGTATTGCTGATGATGGCTGGGGTGGGCCACCAACCCCCGTCCCCCGAGGGTCAGTATTAAATGGTATAATACATTACTAGTGAGATGAGAAAGCGAGGCGTTATATGACGAAGAAGAAAAAAGTGATTCTGATAATCCTGGCGAGCCTGGTGGTTGTGTTTATCGGGACTATGTGGTTCATGGCAGCGATGATCTACGATGACAATTTTGACGATCGCTTGGAAACGTACGAACCCAAGATGTTCAGGGTCGACGATTTTGACGGACTGTCACGAACGAGATACGAGTTTCAGTCTGACAAGGAGCAGAAGCTTGTCGGCTACATGTACAAAGCCGGAGAAGGACAGAAGGCTATCATCATGCTTGCTCACGGTCTGGGCGCCGGACACAATTACTACATGGATCTTATCAACTGCTTCGCGCAGAGGGGATATTATGTCTTT
Organism: Lachnospiraceae bacterium; assembly: GCA_017427685.1. Lineage (GTDB taxonomy): Bacteria > Bacillota > Clostridia > Lachnospirales > Lachnospiraceae > RUG11977. The sequence goes on from JAFRSH010000033.1 coordinate 18,546, forward strand.
GCTTACGACGCAACAGGAAACGACGAAAGCGAAGGGCAGGGTGTTATCGGACTCCCTCAGGGCGTGATCGACCTTGATAATGCAATCTCTTTCGTGGAGGAAAACAAGGATTTCCCTGATCTGCCCATATGTCTTTTTGGTCACAGCTGGGGTGCTTTCAGCGCAAGCAATGTGCTCACTTTCCATCCCGAGGTAAAAGCGGTGGTTGAAGTCTCGGGCTGGAACAGATCATCCGACATGTTTGAGGCGGAGGGCAAAAGGCAGGCCGGCTCCTTCATATATCTCGTGATGCCGTTTGTAAAACTTCATGAGTGGATCCATTTCGGGAAGTATTCTTCGAACTCGGCGCTCGACGGATTTGAGGCAAGTGATGCCGCAGTTATGGTAGTGCACAGCGAAGATGACGATGTCGTACCTATTGAGAGCGGATATGACAAGTTCTACGAAAAATATAAGGACGATCCGAGATTTGAGTTCGTCAGATTCAAAGACAAGGGGCACAATTACATCCTCAACGACAGCAGCAATACCTACATGGATGAATTTAATGCGGAGTGGATGGAATGGCTGAACGAGCAGGGGTACGATTACAACGCCGAAGAGAATCAGTCACGCCTGGCTGAGGACAAGGCAAACTACCTGCATGAACACCTGGATCGCCAAAAATACGCCGGTAGATCCGATATGGAACTTGTGGAAAAGTTTGTCGAATTCTATGACAAACATATAGGATGACAGAATAACGCCCCCGATTCGCAGAACCGGGGGCGTTTTGGCAATATTATTTTACACATTTGTGATCAGAGACGCAAGGAAACTTGTTTGTACAGTCTGTACAAACAAGTTTCCTGTTTTAATACTTGCCCAGAACAGATATCACCGCTTTTAATCTCATGTTATTGTCAAAGATATCTTCGCTCATGTTGTTCATTTTCAATAGATTTTCAACACACCATTCGGGATCCTGGGTGTGAAACGAGTAATAGACATCATTTAATTGTTTATGGGGGAAAAGCCTCATCACAAATTTCGTTGTTACTTCTCTTGTGTATGAAAGGTATCTGTACATATAGCCGATCCAAAACATGGCGCTCTTAGAATACTTGGTTCTTCCGTATTCCGATTCTCCGAACTGGGTTTGAATACTGTCTATTCCCTCGGTTACATCCAATGTCAGAGATGTTATATCATTCAAATCCATCTTTTTAACTAAATCCGAGTGTAAAAATCTTCTGATAAAAACCGCGGAAGAACATTTTAATTCGGTTGATTTTTCAAATAGTTTTCCCTGGTACTCAGCCAATAGCAGACCATCATGATCAAATGCTTTCATTTAACAACTCCTCAATGTACAAACCATTCCTAAACTCTCTTTTGGCAAGTTTAAGTTTCGTATCTATCGCATAACTTCTCTCTATCAATGTCTCCCTGCATGCCTCGCGTTCAGGGACAGACAAATAGTATTTTTCTATGGGAATACACTTTTTCAGTGCCCGATCTGTTTTTAAAATGTATTGAAGTCCTAGTCCGGATGCCGATAATGAGTGAAGGGCTACATCTGCATTTATTTCCCCTTCTGCAAATTGTGACATCACATAAAACATCTTGTTATCCGCTATTGGGGCTATAATAAGATCTACGTCTTCTATTTCTTTTAATATTTTTTGAATCACGACACTATTAACAAATTTTTTTATTGTACCCCTATAAAAACAAATAGCCAGCATCCAATCTAAGCTACAATCGAATTTTTTCTTCTTTAATCCATCGGACGAATATCTGAAAGAGTATACCGAAGACTTGTCGTATTCGCACACAAATGATAATGCCTGATTATATGTTTGACCCAAATAAATCCCATTCCCAAAATCACAATTATTCCTTGAACCGGATACCGTCACCTCGGAAAGACCATATTTAGAACCATGAAACAATACATTTCCGTACTTTTCTTTTATCAGTTCTTCCTTAACCGAATTAAGACGATAGCCACGTTTGTATATGTAGGAATACAGTTTTTCGCATACTTCATTCGTTGCAATGCCATTTTGGGCTATCGATTCAAGTGTTGTTCTCGAAATCCCTGTGGATTCTGACAGCTCCAGTTTGTTAATACCTTCTGCTTCGAGAATGAAACCTATATCTTCTTTAATTCTGTAGTCACAGTTAATTATCATCTTTATCGTTTCCTCTCTTTGAATACGAACACCTCAACGAAGTACCGGAACTCTCATATACGAGTATACACCACGGCAACATGTTTGTACAGTCTGTACAAACAAGTTGTTTTGCTTAAACGACGATTATGTGGGTCAAAGTCCATATTTCGGACTCTTTTCAGTTCGGAGTCATTTGGGTTGACATTGATTATGATAAATGATAGCGTTTCAATAAAAGGTTGTTTTGTTTAAACAGAAGCGGTTCGAACCGAGTCCTGTAGCAATCGTTCTGCCTGTAGTCTTGTTCTGTGCATCTTTCCCAGTCTCACGTAAGGATTATGAGACAAAGGATTTATGAAAATCAATCAGAGAAACATATTGATCAGATGGGGGCGAAGTAAATGAAAAGATTTTACCGGGTATTGTATGCTGTCTTGCTTTCGTGCATGCTTTTGGCATGTTCTTCGGGCAACGGGGAAACCGAAGTTTATGTCCGGAATGGAGTTCGAGTTGTGCTCAACCCACTTTCGGAAACCGAATCATTGCAGGAACATATCAAACCCGATATTGATAAACATTATGAGGAATGGGATGCGAAGGATGTTCAGCAGAAACTTATTTCGAGCACCTCGCCGGAATTCTTTCGAAAAGAATTGAAAACATGGGAAGAGGCAGAGAAGTTTCTGGGATTTTCGCCGTGGAATCCGCTTGAAGATGCGGAAGGGTTTGATAAAGCGTCCACCTTCGGGGAACCGCTCGGGGGGTTATTCTCTAATCAGTGTGCTTTTTCCTGTTATGCAGAACGTACCGGGAAGATTTCGATGGCAGAGCTGGAGGCGCACTACAGAGTCGGCGAGATCAATATAAACATGACTGCATACCTTTCAGACAATCTTTTCAAAGCAGATCGTGAAAACCCTCAAAACGACAGATACCCCAAAGTGACTGTCAGAGCGCAGGAAGCGGAGTCGGCCGAGACCAGTGAAGAAGAGTTTGATTGTATAGTGGCTCCTTTTCGGAACGGTAAAAACGCTTCCGCAGATTTCCTTCTGACAAAAAGCGGTCAAACCGTCTATTCGATCAAATTAAACACAAGTAGTGGGACAGAAAGCCTCAAGCCGGTATATGATAAGGTCTGTGA
>JAFRSH010000034.1 GCA_017427685.1 Lachnospiraceae bacterium
AACCGGCTAAGACGTCGCCCTTTCACGGCGGAGTAACGAGTTCAACTCTCGTACGGGTCACCAATGGTACCATAGCCAAGTGGTAAGGCATGGGTCTGCAAAACCCTGATCCCCAGTTCAAATCTGGGTGGTACCTCCAAAGCGTCGCTTTTCTTACAAAGCGACGCTTTTTTTGTTTTGTTAATCAGAGTAAAATAGTCGAGTTAAAGAACAATAAAAGATACCCCGAAAGATGAGGTTTACATGAGAGAAGACATTAAGGAACTGCTTAAAAGATATGACGAGATCGGTGCGCTGATCCTTGAACAAAAGCTTGACGAGTTCGGTGACAAGCTGGACCAGAAGCCTGATGGCGTTGACGATGTCACATATGAAGAATACATCCAGCGTCTTGCCAAGGAAGAGACCGACATCGCTACAGACAAGCTCGAGAATGAGCCTGACGAGAAGCTTGGCGACAAGTCCATGAGACAGATCTGGGATGAGATGAGCTTTGAAGAGAAGACAGAAGTTCTTGAATTCAGCAGCCTTAATCTCGACAGAGGCGTTCCGAAGTCTCTTATCGCAAGCATCGCTTCCGAGCCTTCAGATATGGTCAGAGAATATTGCGGCCGGATCATCGGCGAATGCGCATGGACCGAAGAAGAGATGTCTGATGAAGATGTTCTTTTCGAGATGCAGTTCCAGAAAGCCATCGCGTGCTTCAAAGTCCTCATCCGGATGAAAGATCCCTGCTTTATCAAAGCAGTCATCGACCGCTACATGAGCTATGGCCAGACCAGGGAGTTTGTCGCCGAGTCCATCGCGGAGTACGTTGAGGCTTTCCCTGAAGTGTCAGAGCCCTTCCTCATCGACCTTATCGAGAACAATACCGAGAGCGGCCTTGAAGGACCTTGCGAGGACTGCGTCATCATGCTCACCGAGATCGGCAAGCAGCACAAGACAGAAGAGATCTATCAGACCTTGAGACACGCGTTCAGATACATGACCAACAAGATCTACGCTGTCATCTGTCTCGCTGATTATGGCGACGACAGGGCAGTGTCCATGTTCAAGAACTACATCAACCGCAATCAGAAGACGATCGAAAGAGACCTCTTCTACGAGATGATGTCCGCGATCCAGCACCTGGGCGGCGATATCTCGGATATCCAGGATCCTTTCGGAGATTTTCAGAAGAAGCAGGCGAAAAACTAATGAGCTTTAAGTACCAAAGATCGGAAAACGTCGCAAAACTCCTGGATGTCCTTACAGATTACTTCGTGAAGGACACCATAATGTTCGGACACCAGAACGCCGGACATATCGGTGTGTCCATTGATGCTGCAGACGGCACCGAATCTGACGTCAAGAACCTCACAGGCAGCCACCCCGCGGTCGTCGGCATCGATACGCTGAGCTTCCTCGGATACGAAGGCAAGATGAGTGACCTCGTCACGGTCGTTAAGAACTTAAGGCGTCAGGGAGTCATCATCACGCTGTCTTCTCACATGCCTAACTTTTCTTTGGGCGGCGATTCTTTCTATGATTATTCGCCAAATATCACCGAAGGCGACTGCGCTCACAGGATCATGCCCGGCGGTGACCTGAACGAAAAGTACAACCGTTTCCTCGACATGATCGCCGACTTCGCTTCCGCCTGCGTTGACGTCGAAGGTGAGAAGATCCCCATGATCTTCCGTCCCTTCCACGAAGCCAACGGCAGCTGGTTCTGGTGGGGCAAAGACTTCCAAACTGACGAAGAATACATCGATCTGTTCAGATACACCATCGACTACCTGATGGGCGTCAAGGGCGTCGACAACTTTGTCGTTGCCTATTCTCCCAACGGCCCCATCGAAGGCGACGAGGATTATCTGCAAAGATACCCCGGCGACGGCTACGTCGACATTCTGGGCCTCGATTACTACCACGACAAGCCCCATGACGGCGACGGTTTCTACCGTAAACTGACAGATTCTCTGGATATTATCTATGTCCTGGCCAACGAAAAGAAGAAGATAGCGGCCCTCACCGAGACCGGCTACCGCTCCCTCGACACCGGGAACGGTTACTTCGAAGGCCTCGCTCCGGAAGGCAACACGGTTCCTGACTGGTTCACATCCACGCTCGAAGCGGTCCTTGCGACAGACGGCGGCACCCACATCGCCTACATGCTCGTCTGGGCCAATTTCTCAGACACCCAGTTCTGGGTTCCTTTTGCCACGAAAGAATTCAGGCACGAGATGTGCGATGATTTCATCAAGTTCGCAGCTAGCCCCCACATCAAGCTTGCGCCCGTGTTTGATTTAGATCAGCAGGTCTGATAAGATTGCCTTGTTTTAAGGTTTTGCGGGTTTAACTCAGTTGGTAGAGTGTCAGCTTCCCAAGCTGAATGTCGCGAGTTCGAGCCTCGTAACCCGCTCCAAATCAAATAAACTCTCTTCAGGCTCAGGTCCGAAGAGAGTTTTTTATTTTCTCCCCAAGAGGATTCGCCCGGAATGTAATTGTCTTCTTATCAAGAACTAAAGCTTTCATATAATTTTCCTGCGCTCTAACCCTTTTCATATCACATTTCGCACCGACAAAATCAGTCAAATAATCAGGGGAAAATCATACAAGTTTGAAGACAAACTCCTGAAAAACCGTCAAGAAACCCCGAAAATCCCGCAAGAAAACCTGCAAACTCTTCTTAAAAGCACTGAAAAAACCTACAAAGAATTATGGCTTGAAACTGATATAAAAGCTTACCCTAAAAGTGTAAAATAGTTTTATATCAACCCCAGGAGGAATAAACTATGCAGAAATATGTTTGCGCTATTTGCGGCTATGAATATGACCCCGAAGTCGGTGATCCCGATAGCGGAATCGCACCCGGCACAGCTTTCGAGGATATCCCTGAGGATTGGGTTTGCCCCGTTTGCGGTGTAGGCAAGGAGAATTTCCAGCCCGCTTAATCCAAAGCAGAAAACAACGGGGTTGCAAATAACTGCAACCCCGATTACTTAAAGGAATAATCGTTATGGCAGATCAGGCTAAGACCGTTTCAAGAGAGAAGATAATAGTAAGGACAGGCATCATCGGAATCGTGGCAAACGTTTTGCTCGCTTCCTTAAAGGCGCTTGTTGGCCTTGCTGTCCACTCCACTGCGATGGTCCTTGATGCCGTAAACAATTTCAGCGACGTCCTGTCATCAGTTGTCACGATAATCGGCACTAAGATTGCGGCTAAGAAGCCTGACAAGAAGCACCCTCTGGGACACGGAAGAGTAGAGTATCTGGCACAGATGATCATCGCGGCCCTGATCCTTTATGCAGGTATCACGGCGCTCTGGGAATCGATCAAGAAGATCATCGATCCCGTCGCCCCTGATCACTCCGCTATATCCCTCGCGCTCATCGCGGTCGCCATCGTCGTTAAGATCTTCCTCGGCATTTACGTCAGGAAACAGGGCAGGAAAGCCAAGTCTGACCTGCTTGTCTCGTCCGGCACGGACGCGCTTTTCGACGCGATCTTATCTACAGCTGTTCTTATCTCGGCAGTCATTCTCATGCTGTTCAAGTTCAACATCGAAGCCTATGTCAGCGTCATCATTTCGCTGTTCATCATCAAGGCGGGCTTCGAGATCATTAAGGAAGCCGTTGATGACATGCTCGGCCACAGAGTCGAAGGAGAATACACCAAGAAGGTTAAAGAAAGCGTTGTTGCATTCGAAGAAGTATATGGCGCATACGACGTTGTGCTGCATAACTATGGTCCTGACAGATATCTGGGCTCGATCCATATTGAGGTCGACGACAGAATGACGGCCGACCGGATCGATTCGCTGACGAGGAACATCACGTCCAAAGTCTACGAAGAGACAGGTATTTTCCTTACGGCAATAGGCATTTATTCGAACAACTCTTCCAATGAGAAGCTCATGAAGATGCGTAAGGAGATCACCGAGCTTGTCGTTGACCACAAGCATATTCTCCAGCTCCACGGTTTTTATGTTGACGAGGAGAAGAAGAGGATCACGTTCGACGTTGTCGTTGATTTCGATGAAGAAGACAGGGAAGGCCTTGTAAAGCACATAATCGGTGACGTTAAGAATGCCCTGCCTGAATACGATGTAAGAGTCGCCGTCGACAGCGATATCAGCGACCAGTAAAAACAATAAAAAATCACAGTTGACAAAAATGGAGGTCGACAATATAATAATCAGGCACGCGGGATTAACTCAGTGGTAGAGTGTCACCTTGCCAAGGTGAAAGTCGCGAGTCCGAATCTCGTATCCCGCTCCACCAAAAGCCTTGATTTTTCAAGGCTTTTTTCTTTTTTGCGGGTATAAAG
>JAFRSH010000035.1 GCA_017427685.1 Lachnospiraceae bacterium
AGCGGTCAAACCGTCTATTCGATCAAATTAAACACAAGTAGTGGGACAGAAAGCCTCAAGCCGGTATATGATAAGGTCTGTGATTTGCTCGGCATTGAACCTGATTTTGAAAGACTGTTCAGTCTTGTTCTGTGAGAGACGCAAAAAAGGGAATTGCCTTCTGAAAAGGTAAAATAAAAGACAAGGAGATATACTCATGAAAGAATTGAAAAAAAGGGTGTATAAAAAAGCCCATTTAACAGGCGAGTTTAAGCTAAGATCCGGACAAATATCAAATGAATATTTTGATAAGTATCTATTCGAATCTGATCCAAAACTATTGTTGGATATAGCGAAGTGTATGAAAGAAATAATACCAAATGATGTGGATTATATTGCAGGGTTAGAGATGGGAGGAATTCCTGTGGTAACGGCATTATCTATCGTTAGCGGAATAGAAGCATTATTCGTGCGTAAGCATGCAAAGGAGTATGGAACTTGTAAATTGGCTGAAGGACCTGATGTTTCGGGGAAAAAGTTATGCATAGTTGAGGATGTGGTTACCACGGGGGGACAGATTATACTAAGTGCCCAAGAGTTAAGAAAAAGAGGAGCTATAGTAGAAGATGTAATATGTGTAATTCAACGAAATGATGAAGCAACAAGTATATTAATGAATGAAGGGCTCCGGTTAAAACCTGCGTTTACCATGGAAGAATTGATACAAGCTAATGAAACATAAAAGATATAAATATACATGAAACAAACAGAACCCCAAAGGTCGTTTTTTGTACAAATGTCACAATAATATGAAGCTTTGCCCGTATTATTTCTTCTTGAATAATACGGGCGAAGTGACTATAATAGGTTTTGACCGTGCCCGGACAGAAGACCCGAAAACCGCTTCTGCGTAAGGGACACGAGTACTATACAGGAGGAATTAGTGATGGGAAGAGTTTTCAATTTTTCAGCCGGCCCGGCCATGATGCCGCTCCCCGTGCTTGAAGAGATCGCAAAGGAAGTTGTTGACTACCGTGGCTGCGGTATGAGCGTGATGGAGATGTCACATCGATCTAAGATCTATCAGCAGATCATTGACGAAGCTGAAGCAGATCTTCGCGATCTTATGAAGATCCCCGACAACTACAAGGTCCTGTTCGTTCAGGGTGGAGCGACCCTGGAATTCGCAATGATCCCCATGAATCTCATGAAGAATGGGGTAGCTGATTATATCGTTACCGGCGCTTGGTCCAAGAAGGCAGCTTCGGAAGCCAAGAAGTACGGAAAGGTTAATATCGTGGCATCAAGCGAGGACAGGAACTACAGCTACATTCCTGATTGTTCCGATCTCCCGATTGACGATGATGCTGATTATGTATATATCTGCGAGAACGAAACAATTCATGGAACAACTTATAACAAGCTCCCCAATACAAAGGGTAAGGTACTTGTTGCCGATCAGAGCTCAATGTTCCTTAGCAAGCCCGTGAACGTTTCGGATTACGGCCTTATCTACGGCGGTGTTCAGAAGAACGTCGGACCTGCAGGTCTTGCTATCGTTATCATCCGCGAGGACCTCATCCGTGAGGATCTCCCCGCATTTGTACCTACATACTGCCGTTTCGACACACATGCAAACAACGGTTCTATGTACAACACACCCAACTGCTGGGCTATCTACGTTTGCGGCAAAGTATTCAAGTATCTTAAGAGCCTTGGCGGTCTTGAGGCTATGGACAAGATCAACAAAGAGAAGGCTGCTATCCTTTATGATTACCTCGATTCCAGCAAGCTCTTCAAGGGCACCGTTGACAAGGAGTTCCGTTCACTCATGAACGTTCCTTTCGTTACAGGTGACGCAGACAAGGACGCTGCAGTTGTTGCAGCTACCAAGGCAGCAGGCTTCGATAACCTTAAGGGACACAGAAGCGTCGGTGGTCTCCGTGCTTCTATCTACAATGCAATGCCTATCGAAGGCGTTAAGGCACTTGTTGATTTCCTTAAGAAGTATGAAGCAGAGAATGCATAAGGAGCCTACTACTTCGTTGAAGTATATGGCCTAACGGCCCTGATCATTCCCTTCGGGAATTGAAGGGGCGAGGAAACGCAGTCGGTAGAAAATCGACTGCAAAGAGGAGAATCTGTTATGTATAAAGTAAATTGCTTAAATAAGATTTCTAAGGTCGGCATGGCTCATCTTACAGCCGACTATACAGTGGTCGAGGATTTCAACGATGCTGACGTTGCACTTGTCAGAAGCGCAGCCATGCACGAGATGGAATTCTCCAAGAGCCTTAAGGCTATCGCACGTGCCGGCGCCGGTGTTAACAACATCCCGCTTGACCGCGCAGCTGATGAAGGTATCGTAGTTTTCAACACACCCGGTGCCAATGCCAATGCAGTTAAGGAGCTCGCTATCGCAGCTATGCTTCTTGCATCACGTGATATCATCGGCGGTATCGGCTGGGTACAGGACAACAAGGCAGACGAAGCTATCAACAAGTCTGTTGAGAAGAACAAGTCTCAGTTCGCAGGAACAGAGATCATGGGCAAGACACTCGGTATCATCGGTCTCGGTGCTATCGGTGGCCCTCTCGGCAACGCAGCTCTCGCACTCGGCATGAAGGTTATCGGTTGCGATCCTTTCCTTTCCGACGCAGCAAAGGCTAAGCTCAGCCCTGAGATCCAGATCGTTGCTACTCGTGACGAAGTTTACAAGAACTCTGATTTCATCTCGGTACATACACCTCTTATCGACGATCCCGATCCCGATAAGAACACCAAGAAGATGATCAACGCAGAGAAGATAGCGCTTATGAAGGACGGCGTCATCGTCCTCAACCTCGCTCGTGACCTTCTTGTTGATGATGCAGCTATGGCAGCAGCACTTGAGTCCGGCAAGGTTCGCAAGTACGTTTCGGATTTCCCGAACGCTGCATCCGCAAACATGAAGGGTTGCATCGCAATCCCTCACCTCGGAGCTTCTACCGAAGAGGCAGAAGACAACTGTGCTGTTATGGCAGTTGAGCAGGTAAGGAACTACCTCGAGAACGGTAATATCATCAACTCCGTAAACTTCCCCCGCATCGATCTCGGTGAGAAGGAAGGCACAAGACTTGCAGTCATCTTCGAAGCAGAGAAGGTTGACGACATCGAAGGCGCTGTTAAGGCAGCCGGCGTAGCTGTAACCACAACATGCCTCGGAGTTCGCGGCAAGGTAGGATACTTCCTCGCAGATCTTAGCGGATCCGCTGATGCGGCTGCTGTAGAAGCAATCGCAGGCGTGAAGAGTGCTCGTGTGTTCTGAAGCGAACACTCAATTTGAGAAGTGAACTATACTAAGCGGGCCGCTTTGCGACCCGCTTGTTTTTATGTAATGCAAGGATCACTACGGGTAAACACAGCTATCTGAAAACACGGTTGACTACCTTCCTTTGCTGCGCTCTATCTGCACGCTCTCCCGGGCGCTAGCGGTAATGGCGCCCTCCCGAGCGGCACAGAGCTTGCAAAGATCAGTCGTCTGCCCTATCGTTTTCAGATACTGTGTTCTACCCGTAGTGATCATTTTATTTTCCCAAATGGCCGTACATCCACTTATGACATTTGAAACGCTCGAATCGTACAGTACAGTATCGAAAAACGATAGGGCGCCGACCGACCTACACAAGTCCCGTGCATGCCCGTCGGGAGCCAATGTTCGCTAGCGACCAGAGGGCTTGCAGATGGGACGTAGCGTAGGGAGGGTAGAAGCCCGTGTTTTTTGATACTGTACTGTGCGATGAGAGCTATGTACCAAATCCAAAATGATACTACATCTGCTGTAATTGAAATAGTTTTTTTGTATGTTATAATGTGCTTATAATGCTCATGTATTAAATTGTATGTTTAACATAAAAGAGGACCGGTGATTATTTAGTGAAAAACAGCGTATATAACTGCATAAAGTTCGCAGCGGGCATCCTTGCCCTCCTGATTACTGTTCTGATCGGCGCGTGCACCCCCGCGAGCGCAGCTGAGGATGTGCAGGATCCGCACTACTTCTACTTCGTGGCAAGCACGGTCATGCTCGAGGGGGACGAGTACACCGTCATGACCGGCTATGATACCGTGAATTTTGAGTATAAGCTCGGAAAAGGCGACTGGAAAGAGATCAAGGACTCTCTCGAGGAGGTTGAGCCCGGTAAGTTTGCCCTTGAGATCAGGAAGGGAGACAAGGTTTCCGTTAGGGTTAAGACGAGTAAAAATGTTCTGCATGCAAATGCTGAATTCGGAGAGCTTTGTACGGATGAATCCGGCAATGCTATGACAAGAGTCCCCATGGGATTTGATCATAGCGCTTTTCAGGAAGCTCTTGTAAGCAAAAAAGGCTATACCTGCAAGATTGAGGAAGAAACCGATCACATCCTGATGCTCGAAGTCACGCCCTCGGCCAACACGGTCGTTAACAAGAAGTGGTTCCTCGATTTTTCACACTACGGCAAGGTTTCAGCAGACGGAAGGAGCGCCGAGTTCACCGTTAACGGAAAAAAGGTCACCGTAACCATCCTTACGGGCGAGAAGTTTAAGGACGGAGGCGTTTGGCTTCCTGATGATCCGGGGGCGGTTGTCTTCAAGGTGGACGACAACTTCGATCCCAATACCATGTCTGTTTATATCCGTGATGACGACGATTCGCACACGAAGTTTGATATGTACTACGTGGGACTTTATTATGCCAAAGGGACGGGCGAGCTTTCTCTCTCGCAGAGCGAGCTCTCCAACCTTCATCTTCCCAACCCCATCAGGTTCAACATCGAGCCCGGAAAGACGAAGACCTACACTCCGTCTGGATCTCTTGTTAAGAAAAAGAGCAAGCCTGCGGCAGACGCCTATACCGTCATCCTTGATGGGAACGATGCGGTTCTGACCGAGGTGAGCCCCAAGGGGACGACTCTTAAGATCCCCGCAGAGCTTCTCATACACGGTGAGCTTCGCACCGTTACGACAGTCGGAGATTACTTCCTCAAGGGTGATACTTCCGTCAAGAAGCTCATCATTCCGGACACCGTGACGAAGATCGGGAAGGAAGCCTTTAGCGGCGTGGAGAAGCTCGCAACGGTCGAGATCAAGCCGAATTCCGGTTTAAAGATCGGTAAGAACGCCTTCTACGGCATCAAATCAAAAGCAAAATTCAAGATAACAGCATCTTCCAAGATCTACAAGAAGATCAAGAAGAAGATCGGTTCGGCAGGGGTGCCCGGGAGCGTTACGTATAAGAGGATCAAGGAGACTGCGGACACACCCGCGGTCTCTCCTGCTATAGAAGGGGCGGTCCTTGCGGAGGCCAAGCTTGAGAAGATCGACATCGATTACATGATCTACGATATCGGTAAGACCAAGAACTGGGAGGGCGTGACCAACATCTCGTATCTCGGTGAGCGTGACGGCGCCATGATCTTTGCGGTCGACTTCGGCGACCTCGTGGCGATCTTTGAGAGCGTCGGTGAAGAGTTCTCGGATCCGATCTGTATCACGAAGGAAGACCCCTTGTACGGCGGTATGGCCATGGATGCGGAGGGCAACTGCTACATGGTCACCGGGCGTGACGGAGACGAGCAGGGCGGCCTTGCGGGCATGATCGTGGTGACGAAGTACGACCCGAAGGGTGATATCATCGGGCAGGTTATCGACGACGGAGGCTCGAGTCTCGGATTCGAAGCGGAGCCCAGGTTCCTAAACCTCAAGCCCTTCTTCAACGGCAACTGCGTGATGGCGATCAACGACGGGTTGCTGGCCGTTTATTACGCAAGACTTATGCTTTCCGGCCATCAGAGCGATTCGTTACTGCTCGTGGATACGAATACCCTCGAGGAAGTGCCCGTCGAAAGAGTATATCAGTCTCATTCCTTCGCGCAGAGAGCGCTCCCTGCAGGCAGCGGTTTTATCCTTGCGAGCGAAGGCGACTGCTATGACAGAGCGTTTGTGATCACCCGCGTCAGCAAGAAGGGTGAGATCGTGAGCACCCCGATATTCCGCTTCGGAGTGACACCGGGCGCGCTCGACAACTCCGAGATCGGAGCTCTCAACAACAACTTCGCGCAGATGGGCGACATCGCAATGCTCGACGGTTCGAGGGTTGTCATGGCTGCAACTTCGGCGCGTTCGATGTCAGAGAAAGCGGCGGACGAACCTGAGGACATCTTCATCCAGATCTTCGATACCAAGAAGGATCTGAGTAAGTCTAAAGCATATACCGGCGGCAAGAAGCGTACCGGCTTCTCGGGAGGTAACGGCGACACACCTGCGACCGATTACGGTGTGAACTGGGTCACAAGCTTTAAGAATGGTGAAAGAGCAGACTCGCTCCACTGCGTGGTCACGGAGAACAAAACAATCGTTCTTCTTTATGAGAAGTACAACGAAAGAGGTTACTTCGAAGGCGTCTTCTACATGCTCCTCGATGACCGGGGGAATGTGAAGCAGAACGAGACATGCTTCTGGGAAAGAGCGAGAATCCCCGGCGGCGAGACACCTGTCTGCACCGGCAACACGGTCCGCTGGATCGGCAATGCCGAAGAGGATTACTGCCTGAACAAATACACACTTACCGTCATAGGATAAAAAGAATGCCCCTTCAGCAGGAGCATTCGAGCTTTTAGCATAAGCGTTATTCCGAAAGATACTTAACGAGTGAGGAAACTGCCACGGCTCCGTCGGCGACCGCGGTTACGATCTGTCTGAGGTCCTTGGTCCTGACATCGCCCGCAGCGTACAGGCCGGGCATCTGGGTCGAGCAGTCGGAACTCGTGATGATGAAGCCCTCCTTGTTGCACTCGGTGATCTGCGAGAAGAGTGCGGAGTTGGGGTTCATGCCGATAGCCACGAACACGCCCGAAACATCGAGACTGCTCTCGGCACCGGTGCGAACGCTCTTGAGAACAAGCGAGCTCACCATGCCGTCCGTCCCGCAGACTTCCTTGGGAACCATGTCGGTGAGGAATTCGATGTTCTCGGCACGTCTTGCCAGTGAAACGAGCGAGCCGGTCGCTCTGAAAAGGCTGCGTCTGTGTACGAGGTAGACCTTCTCGCAAATGCGCGAGAGGTAAAGAGCATCCTCGAAAGCCGTGTCGCCGCCGCCGATGACCGCAACGGTCTTGTTCTTGAAGAAAGCGCCGTCGCATGTCGCGCAGTAGGACACGCCCGCTCCCGCGAACTCCTCCTCACCGGGGATGCCGAGCCTCTTGTGGTCGGCGCCCGTGCAGGCGATCACGGATCTTGCAACGTACTCGGTGCCGTCCTCGCATGAGATATGGAAGGTCTTGTCGCGCTCGCGCGTGATGCCTGTCACCTCACATGTGACGAAGTTGCTCCCGAGTGATTCCGCATGACTGCGGAATGCGTCGGCAAGATCAAAACCGGAGATGTTCTTGAATCCGGGGTAGTTGTTAACTTCGTAGGTCTGAAGAACCTGCCCGCCGCTGATGCCTTCCTTTTCAAGGACGACAAACTGAAGCTCGGCACGGGCTGCGTAGATAGCTGCTGCCAGACCCGCGGGTCCGGAGCCGATGATCACAAGGTCGTATGTCATATGTATTCCTCTTTTGAGCGCGGTCGTCCGCGCATTTTTATTGTTCGATACTCCCTCAGGGAGCACCGAATCTGTTCGGTTTGTGTAGTACAGATAATTATATCACATTTTCTGCATAAAGGAAAACATTTTGAGAAGAAACGACCCTCGTTATACCGGGTACAAAATATGGATGTATTAAGTGAGACTAAAGTATATAATAATGGTCAGAGGTTTCGAAAAAAATTTCAAAAATAACGGAACCGACATCCGAAACGACTCGTCAAATGTTCGGAGGCTCTCATGAGTGAGAGAGAAAGGAGTAATATGAAGAAAAAACTTATCGCATTTCTGATGGCAGTAGTTCTTTTCGCGGGAGTGACCGGAACAGGCCCCGCAAGTGCCGCACAGTTCACAGAGGACGAGCTCGCCGACAGGATTCTTTACGTTAAGGACGTGCTCGGTATTTCCGACAGCTACACCGAATTCTCACAGAATGTTTGGGACTACGGCGATGATGTGGAGTGGAGTTTCTCCTGGAACACCCCGGACTACAACAATTCTATCTATGTTAATGTCGACGGTGACAACCATATCAAGAGCTATTCTCGCTACGAATACAGTGATTCGAGCAGTTACGCCCTGCCCACAGGCTTTGCCGAAGAGTACGAAGCCGTTGCGCAGGCGTTCATTAAGAAGGCAATGCCCGAGCTTGATGGCCATATCGCCCTTAGCAGTACGTCGATAAACTACTGGGACAACGTTTATTCGTTCAATTATCAGCGTGTAGAGAACGGCTACCCCGTCAACTACAACTCCGTGAACGTCAGAGTCGATTACCGCGACAAGACCGTCAAAGGTGCCGACGCAAGTTGGGACTACTCGGTCAAGATCGCTAAGCCCGGCAATCTGATCACGAAGGAGGAGGCTTCTTCGAAGCTTTCCGGCAAGCTTGACTTTGAGCTCAGGTATATCTCAAGGTACAAGGGCGACGGTAAAGAGGTATTTCTCGCATATGTTCCCTCAACGGGTTATCTGTCCGTAGACGCCACAACCGGCAAGGTTTACACACAGAGAGACTACTACGATGACGGCATGAGTAAGGAATCGGCCGCATTAGACGAAGAGACGGCTGACATGGCGGTAAGAGGTGGGAACGGAGCAACACTCACCGACGCCGAGATGAAGAAGATCCAGGAGGTTTCTAACCTGATCTCCAAGGAAGAGGCTATCGCGGTCATCACTTCGAACAAGAGCCTGTACATCGACGAGAACATCAAGTCGACCAATGCGGCGCTCAGATCGAACCGTAACGGTTATGTTTGGCAGATCAGCATGCGCGACCCCAGACCCGAGGATTACAGCACGGGTGACTACTATCGCGCTTATGCTTCAGCCACTGTAGATGCAGCAACAGGAAGGCTTCTGTACTTCTATTCGAGCGTGAAGGAGTACTACAATTACGACGATCCCGCCAACGTAGAGCTCAAGTACAGCAAGAAGGACTGCATCAAGAGGTTCGAGAAGTTCGCGAAAGCACTCGAGCCCGAGCTTTTCAAGCAGACCACCAAGACAAACGATACAGGCGGATACATCGTATTCTGGGATTACAGCAAGGACACACCTACTTACGGCGGACGTAACTACACCTACACACGTGTTGTAAACGGCGTACCTTTCTACGATGACTGGATCAGAGGAGCTGTGGACAGAGTGACCGGTAAGGTTTACAGCTACAGCTGCAACTGGACCGAAGACATCGAGTTCCCTTCGGTTGACGGTGTGATCGGCACTAAGGCTGCCTTTGACAGGTACCTCGCAAGCGATGACTTTAAGCTTGTTTACGAGATCACCACCAACACCAAGCTCGATCCTTCAACTTACATCTCGAAGACCACCAGCAAGTCGAGACTTTGCTATGTGACAGATATCAGCGCCCCTTATGTTGACGCATTCACCGGCAAGCTCCTCAACTACAATGGTGACGAGTATAAGCCTTACAGTCCGAACTGCGAGTTCTCGGACATCACGGGCCATAAGTATGAAAAGGAGATCAAGTTTATCGCGCAGCTCACCAACTGCATCGAAGGCGACAGGTTTGAGCCAGATAAGGGTGCTACCTACGAGTTCCTTGCCAAGATCTTCGACAATATCTGGTACTTTAACAGCAGACCTCAGGTCGAGAGCAGTGACAAGGCCATAACACGTCAGGATCTTGCAAGGATCTGTATCGACGCACTCGGCTACAAGGCGCTCGCCGAGCTTGATATCTACAGCCTGAACTTTAAGGATGCAAGCAAGATCTCGGCTAAGAACAAGGGTGCGGTCGCACTTGCATGCGGTCTCGGTCTCTTTAACGTGAAGTCGGGAAGCAAGTTTAACCCTAAGTCCAAAGTGACCAGAGGAGAGCTTGCAGCCGTACTGGCAAGGGCACTTGCAGCAAATGGAGGCAGATATTGACGACCTGCAGGGTTGATATCTTTCGAATTATTATCGGAATCTGTGTATTTGTTTGAAAATTGTTTCAAAAAAACTTGGTATTGACAAAGTGTCTTTTGTGCAATTTGCACAAATGCATTAACCTTGTTCTCCAAACAAAAGATCCCCGATAAAAGATAAATCGAAAATTAAGGAAAGTTATCCACAGAAAAAAGCCTTGTTTTTCAAAGATTTTGAGTTATACACGAAGTTATCAACTTTATCCACAACAAATGACCACTTTTGTAGTCGGATTTAAAAACGGTCTGACCGAATAAATGTTTTGGCATTTGTGATAGTTTTACAAAAAATCAAAACTTATACTTGCAAAATCATATTTGATTAATATAGTGGACAACTGTTGGAAATCCGCGAAAAAGTCAGATAATTCAGAGGGGCCGGACCGTAAAAAGTCCGGCCTTCTGCTTTAAGGTTAAACCGGTGGATTATTGTGCGGAATCCGTTGCTGTGATATAATGAACACATAACTTCTGAGAGCCTAATCGCATCTAAAGAAGAGGAGGTTGTTCATATGCAATACATGATCACAGGTAAGAACATAGTAGTTACAGACGGTTTGAAGAGCGCGGTCAAGAGTAAGATCGGCAAGCTCGAGAGATACTTCTCGCATGACGTTGAGGCACACGTTACCCTCAGTGTCGAGAAGGACAGACAGAAGATTGAAGTTACGATCCCCGTTAAGGGCAACATCATCAGAGCTGAGCAGGAAAGCAACGATATGTATGTTTCGATCGACCTCGTTGAGGAGATCATCGAGCGTCAGCTCAAGCGCTACAAGAACAAGATCCAGGAGGCACGTCAGGCAGGTGCCGTGACAGGTGACCTCTACGAGGAGGATGACGATCCCCTCGATACCATCGACATCAAGCGTGTCAAGAGATTCGCGGTTAAGCCCATGGATCCCGCAGAGGCATGCGTTCAGATGGAGCTCCTCGGACATGACTTCTTCGTATTCCGCAACAGCGAGACGGACGAGGTGAACGTCGTGTATAAGCGTCGCGGCGATTCCTACGGACTCATCGAGCCCGAGGCATGACAGAACAGTGAAATGAACCGAGACCCGCAGCCGGTCCGTATGGCTACGGGTCTTTTGCGCGCTAAACGAATACCATCAAATAAAAGGAATTATAGTTATGAAATACCGTGTACTTGCCGCGGACATGGACGGAACGATCCTGCGCGACGACAAATCCATTTCGGAGGAGACCATCAAGGCGATCCGTGAGTTCAAGGAAGCCGGCGGCTTCTTTATCATAGCGTCGGGCCGACCCCTTCCCGCGATGACGGGATACCTTGACGACCTCGCGCCCAACGCCCCGCTCGTCACCTACAACGGCGCCAAGATCGTCGACCACAGGGACGGGCACGTGCTCTTCGAGGAGGGCATGCTCGAGGACGACGCCATCCTCCTGATGAAGGAGGGCGAGAAGCGCGGTCACACCGTGATCGTGTGGTCGGACGACATCCTCTACGGCAACGAGCTGAACGAGAACATGCGCATCTACGTCGAGCACACCGACATCGTTCCCCACAAGTACGAGTCGCCCGAGTCCTTCAGGGGCAGGAGCGTCACGAAGATCATCCTCAACGATGAGCCTGACAAGATCGCCGTGACCCGCAGGGACGCAGAGCGGATGGGTCTCAAGCTCACCTCCTGGGCCACATCCGGGACGGAGTACCTCGAGTTCTACTCGAGCAAGGTTTCAAAGGCAGTTTCGGTCGGCAAGGCCGCTGAGATGGTCGGCTGCACTCAGCCCGAGATCGTCGCTGTCGGAGACGGCTGCAACGACATCCCCATGCTCAGGTTCGCCGGACTCGGTGTCGCCATGGGCAACGCAGCCCCCGAAGAGGTCAAGGAAGCGGCGGACTACGTGACCGACACGAACATGAACGACGGCGTTGCAAAACTCATCAGGGAGAAGATTCTTTAACGCATATGGACACACCCGGGGTACCGCGAAAATTTGACATATAAGCGGATTTGAAATAAAATGATTATGTTTGGGGTTTAATGGGGTTGGAGCTATACGAATTCTAAAGGAAAAGGGAAAAAATGAGTAACGAAACAGCAGTAAACTCGCCCGAGAAAGAGACAGTCGTAAACGCGATGGAGGGAGTCTCCTTTATCGAGGGAGGAAATAAAAAGACACTGTTCCAGAAAATTTTCGGAACAAGAAGCGAGAGAGAGATCAAGAGGATCGAGTCGACAGCTCAGGCAGTCGAAGCACTCGAGCCCGAGATGGAAGCCAAGAGCGACGAGGAACTCGCAGCAGTGACCGTCAAGCTCAAGGAGAGACTTGCGGACGGAGCGACTCTCGACGAACTTCTTCCCGAGGCTTTTGCGGCAGCGAGAGAAGCAGGCAAGAGAACACTCGGACTGCGCGCATTCCACGTGCAGATCCTCGGCGCGATCATCCTTCATCAGGGACGTATCGCCGAGATGTTCACCGGTGAAGGAAAGACCCTTACATCGGCTCTCACGGTCTACCTCAACGCTCTCGAGGGCAAGGGCGTGCACGTTGTTACAGTCAACGACTACCTCGCCAAGCGTGATGCCGAGAACATGGGCAAGATCTACACCTTCCTCGGCCTGACATGCGGTTACATCCTCAACACGATGGACAACGACGATCGCCGTGCAGCATATGCGTGCGACATCACATACGGAACTAACAACGAGTTCGGTTTCGACTACCTGCGTGACAACAGAGTCGTCTTCAAGGACAAGATGGTTCAGCGTGACCTTCACTTCGCGGTTATCGACGAGGTTGACTCCTGTCTTATCGACGAGGCGAGAACTCCTCTGATCATTTCCGGTCAGAGCGGTAAGTCGACCAAGCTCTACGAGCTCTGCAACATCCTTGCGCTCCAGATGACCAAGGGTACCGCGATCGAGCTCACCAAGATGCAGACCATCATGGCTGCCAAGCTCGGCGAAGACATCCCCGAGGAAACGGGAGACTTCGTTGTAAATGAGAAGGAGAAGACGGTCAACCTCACCGACAGCGGTGTCAGGAAGGTTGAGCAGTTCTTCCATATCGAGAACTTCGCGGACGTCGAGAACCTCGACATCCAGCACAATATCATCCTTGCCCTTCGTGCCAACTACATGATGTTCAAGGACAAGGACTACATCGTTAAGGACGGAGAAGTCCTGATCGTCGACGACTTCACGGGTCGTATCCTTCCCGGACGTCGTTATTCCGACGGACTCCATCAGGCTATCGAAGCCAAAGAGCACGTCAAGGTTCAGCGCGAGAGCAGGACTCTGTGCACGATCACTCTTCAAAATTATTTCAATAAGTATAACAAGAAGTGCGGTATGACCGGTACGGCGCTCACAGAGGACAAGGAGTTCCGTGAGATCTACGGCATGGACGTTGTTTCGATCCCGCCCAACAGACCCGTTATCCGTAAGGACTACGAGGACGCCGTTTACCGTACACATCGCGAGAAGCTCGCAGCCATTGTCAACGCAGTTGCCGAGTCCCACAAGAGAGGACAGCCCGTGCTCGTCGGTACCGTATCGATCGAGTCATCGGAGGAGATCAGTGCCGCACTCCGCAAGAGAGGCATCCCTCATAACGTCCTCAATGCCAAGTTCCACGAGATGGAGGCTGAGATCGTCGCACAGGCAGGTCAGTTCGGAGCCGTTACGATCGCAACCAACATGGCAGGTCGTGGTACCGATATCAAGCTTGGTGAGGGTGTTGTCGAGCAGGGCGGACTTCGTATCATCGGTACGGAGCGTCACGAATCAAGACGTATCGATAACCAGCTGCGTGGTCGTTCCGGACGTCAGGGCGATCCCGGCGAGTCGAGATTCTACATCTCACTCGAGGACGACCTCATGAGACTGTTCGGTTCGGAGCGTCTTATGGGCATGTTCAGAGCACTCGGTATCACCGACGGACAGGAGCTCCACCACAGGATGCTCACCGGCGCTATCGAGAGAGCCCAGAAGAAGATCGAGAACAACAACTTCGGTATAAGAAAGAACCTCCTCGAGTACGATCAGGTCAACAACGACCAGCGTGAGATCATCTACTCTGAGAGACGCAGAGTTCTCGACGGCGAGAACATGCGCGACGTCATCATCAAGATGGTCGAGGATATCGTCGAGTCGCATGTTGATTCGATAATCGGCGACGACCAGCTCCCCGAGGATTGGAACATCGAGGAACTCAACGAAGTTCTTCTTCCCATCATCCCGCTTGAGCCGATCATCATCTCCGACGCAGAAAAGAAGAGTATCAAGAAGAAAGAACTCACCCACAGACTCAAGGAAGAGGCAGTTCGTCTCTACGAGAGGAAGGAAGCAGAATTCCCCATCAAAGAGGAGTTCCGTGAGGTTGAGCGTATCGTCCTTCTCCGTGCCATCGACACGA
Organism: Lachnospiraceae bacterium; assembly: GCA_017427685.1. Taxonomy (GTDB): domain Bacteria; phylum Bacillota; class Clostridia; order Lachnospirales; family Lachnospiraceae; genus RUG11977. The sequence goes on from JAFRSH010000035.1 coordinate 14,413, forward strand.
AGTGGATGAACCATATAGACGACATGGATCAGCTCAAGGAGAGCATCGGTCTTCAGGCATTTGCCCAGAGAGACCCCGTCAACGAGTACAAGCTCCGCGGCTTTGAGATGTTCCAGGAGATGACCGACGGCATCGCTACGGACACCGTTCGTATGCTCATGCGCGTTCAGGTTGAGCGCAAGGTTGAGCGTGAAGAGGTTGCCAAGGCAACCGGTACCAACAAGGATGACTCCGTTACCAACGCACCCAAGCGTCGTGCCAACAAGAAGATCATGCCCAACGATCCCTGTCCCTGTGGCTCGGGCAAGAAGTACAAGCTTTGCTGTAAGGCAAGCGGTAAGTTCGAGTGACTGAGTTCCGAGGGTAATGCCGGACCGGGTTAGCGCCCGGGTGGCGGTGGTCCGGACACGTACCGGACTTGGACACAGAGAATTTACAGTGACAGAGAGGAATTAGAAATGGTAGCATTAGATCAGATTAAATACTCGCTGAATCAGTTCACGGGCCCTCTTAAGGAAGTCGGCGATTCGCTCGACCTGCCCGCCAAGAAGCTGCGAGTTGAAGAAATAGAAGGCATCATGGAAGAAGAAGGCTTCTGGAATGATGCCGACAAAGCCCAGAAATACATGAAGGAGCTCAAGAACCTCAAGGATCTTATCGCCGAGTACAACGACATCAAGACCCGCTACGAGGACATCGAGACCCTCATCGAGATGGGCAACGAGGAAAACGACGAGTCCATGATCCCCGAGATCGAGGCAGAGTTTGAGACCTTTAAGAACGAGTTCGAAGAGCTCAGACTCTCGACACTCCTTGACGGTGAGTTTGATAAGTGTAACGCGATCCTCACGCTTCATGCGGGAGCCGGCGGAACAGAGGCCTGTGACTGGGCGAGCATGCTCTACCGCCTCTACAGCAGGTGGGCCGAGAAGAAGGGATACAGCGTAGAGCTCCTCGATTTCCTTGAGGGTGACGAAGCCGGTTACAAGTCGGTAACCCTCCAGATCAACGGCGACAACGCTTATGGCCACCTCAAATCAGAGCACGGCGTACACCGACTCGTCCGCATGTCTCCGTTCAATGCGGCAGGCAAGAGACAGACATCCTTCGTATCGTGCGACGTAATGCCCGACATCGAAGAGGACCTTGACATCGATATCCCGGACGATGATATCAGGATCGATATCTTCCGTTCGAGCGGTGCCGGCGGACAGAAGGTCAACAAGACATCATCGGCCATCCGTATCACTCACTTCCCGACCGGTATCGTCGTATCGTGTCAGAACGAGCGTTCACAGTACCAGAACAAGGACAAGGCCATGCAGATCCTTAAATCGAAGCTCCTTCTGCTCAAGCAGCAGGAGAACCTCGAGAAGACCGCAGACATCCGCGGTGAGGTTAAGGACAACAACTTCGGAAGCCAGATCAGGTCGTACTTCCTTCAGCCCTACACCATGATCAAGGACTTAAGGACAGGCGCCGAGACGTCCAATGCCAACGCGGTACTCGACGGCGGCATCGACCTTTTCATCAACAGCTACCTCAAGTGGCTCAAGCAGGGATGTCCTCCTTATAAGGGAGCTATCCCCGAATAATGGTAATTCAACCGGAACCGTAGGGTTTGATCGGTTGCAGATATTACAACAACACAGTTTTGAGAGAGAATACGCAGTGGTTTCGGCGCATGGCTCGGAAAGGAAGCATCATGTTCGGACAGCAGGTTATTTTTTCGGCAGCTAATCAGAGTTATGGATTTGACAGTATGAAGGTAGTTACGGTCGAATCCGATTACCAAATGAGCACGATCCCCGGTTCGCCGGATTGCCTCGCGGGATTTGCCAATCTCAGAGGTGAGATCATTCCGGTCTGCGATATCTACAAGAAGTTCAATCTCCGCGGCACGGTCGCTGCAGGCAACAACACGATCTTCGTCAATACCGACGAGGGTTGCCTCGGCTGTCTTGTTGATGAGATCACCGAGATCGGTGCGGTAGGAGAGGACCTCCAGATGTCTCTCCCCACGATCGCCAAGAACGACAGGACCAACTATGTCGAGGGTATCATCAGACATAAGAACACGCTCGTTACGGTGGTCAATCCCGATCATATCCTTACTCCCGATGAGTGGAAGGTAATTCACACGCTGCTTAAAGATGATAAATAATCATAGGAATCCCGAAAAAGGGCTTGTCTTTTGTGCCTGTTCGGGTTAAAATGTTTGCCATCAAACATCCAAAGGCGGCTGTTTTACAGCCGCCTTATATCTTTTTATAGGAAGACCGTCTCTCGCCGGACCGGTATTGAGAGAGGGATAAGTAATTTTGAAAGGAACCGGAACCATGGAATCATTTGTTAATGAGGTGAATTTCTTTGAGGGCAACAACCCCGAGGACATCGTTGCTCAGTACGGCACACCCGTGTATGTTTATAACGAGCGCATCCTCAGGAAGCGCATCAGGAATGTTGCCGGAGTAGTCAAGAAGTTCCCTTACAAGGCTAATTTCTCGATGAAGGCCAACTCCAATCTCACGATCCTCAAGATCGTGCTTGAAGAGGGACTCAATGCCGACGCTATGAGCATCGGTGAGGTAAAGCTCCTTGAGCTTGCGGGCTTCCCCGCAGACCGCATCTTCTTCGTTCCCAACAACGTTTCGGACGATGAGCTCAAGTACGCGATCGACAAAGGCATCACCGTGAGCCTTGACAGCATCAGCCAGCTCGAGAGATTCGGTCGTCTGTCTCCCGGCGCACGTTGCGCAGTCAGGATCAACCCCGGTATCGGAGCAGGTCACAGCGACAGCGTTGTTACGGCAGGCAAGAACACCAAGTTCGCAGTTGAGGAGAAGGACATCCCCGAGCTTCTTGAAACAGCGAGGAAGCACAACCTTAAGATCGTAGGTATCAACCAGCACATCGGCTCGCTCTTCATGGCGCCCGATCCCTACCTTGCGGCAGTTACCAACCTGCTCCGCATCGCTCACAAGTTTGACGATCTTGAATTCATCGACTTCGGCGGCGGCTTCGGTACACCTTACCACAAGCTTGCCGGAGAGCAGGAATTTGACATCAACCTTCTGACCGAAGGTATCGAGAAGCTTCTCGGTGACTTTATCGCCGAGACAGGCAAGCAGATCCTCTTCAAGAGCGAACCCGGCCGTTATGTGGTTGCCGACAGCTCGGTTCTCCTCGGACGCGTTTATGCTACCAAAGAGAATTATGACAAGAAGTACGCAGGAACCGACATCGGACAGAACGTCCTTGTCCGCCCCACACTTTACGGTTCGTGGCATGATGTGGAAGTCCTCCGTGACGGCAAGCCCGTGCTTCCTTCATCGGGTACAGAGGTTGTCTCCGTAACCGGTAACATATGCGAGAGCGGCGACATCATCGCCAAGGAGAGAGAACTCCCCGTTATAAAGGAAGGCGATCTTGTGTGTGTACTTGACGCCGGCGCTTATGGCTACTCCATGTGCTCGCCTTACAACTCACGTCCGAGACCCGCTGAGGTTATGATCTGCGAGGACGGAAGCGTGAAGTGCATCCGCAGGGCAGAAACCTTTGAAGACCTGATCAGACTGTTCTAACTAAAGGTGGTCCCTTGGGGACGGGGGATGGTGGATCATTAATTTTGAGCAAAAGATGTGAATAACAAATAAGAATCACTTGGCGTCGGCCAAGTGATTTTTATTTGGTGAGATCTCCCGGTTCACGCCAGTTTTCTAACTTTAGATTATCTATATCCGCAAAGTCCTTGGTGTTATCGGTTACAAGAATGTATCCTCTTGATCTCGCATGACCTGCTATCATTTTATCCCGATCCTGGTTTTGTTTCTCTTTTTTCTTTTGCTTAAGTTCTGCCAGGATCTGACCAAAATGAACAGAAGCTTTTATATCAAAATCCTTGATAGGGATTCCGGCCAAGATCTTATTGATAGCATCTCTGTTACGATCGGGATATTTGCTGTTCAGTATACCATATTCGAGTTCTGCATATGTGACAACAGAAATGCAAACATCCCGACCTATGTGCGACGCAAGTGTCTTTGTACATTTTGAATCGGGATGTCTCAGGCAAAAAATAAGAATATTAGTGTCAAGCATGTACATGTTTATAATTCCGCCCTTACATTTTGTGTTTCTTCAGGTCTGCCATCTACCATAAAATCATCAGAAAACAAAGACAGTCCTTCAAAAAAAGTGTCTTGCAGAGATGATTTCGGAGTGATTATGAGCGAATCACCTACCCTGTTTATGATCACTTCGGTGTCGTCAAATTGATATTCCTTTGGTATTCTGATCGCTTGGCTACGCCCTGACATGAAAGGTTTGGTAGTATGTAATGCCAATGTTTCCATGGTGCTCACCTCCTTATAACATAATAATATATCATGGTATATTACATGTCAATAGAGGAGCCTGTTATGACTGCAGTTCGTCGAGTGTCAGGCTGTATGCGGGCAGGAACTCTTTGATGAAGACGTCGGCTTCGGGGAGCTCCATCTTGATGAGTGAGGTATAGAGTGTCTTGCCTGCGCTTGAGAACTCGTGATTGCCCATCTTCTCTTCCTCACGGCACTTGATCAGGGCGGAAAGCTTGTCCGCAGCCTTGACCAGCTTAACGAGGTATGCATCTCCGGGGTCTTCCATATCGGGGAAGAACGCGGGAGTGTAGTCGTCTCTCAGATCCTCGGGAAGGAGGGAGAGGAGCCTCTCTGCGGCACCTGCTTCGATGTCCTTAAATGCACTGCGGATGTCGGAGTTAAAGTACTTGATGGGTGTAGGCATGTCGCCTGTGATGATCTCGGTGGCGTCATGGAACATGGCGATAACAGCGGCACGGTCGGCATTAAGGGACTTCCCGAATCTTCTGTTGCCGATAAGGGCAAGCGCGTGAGCGAGTATGCTCACTTCCAGAGAGTGCTCACTGATGTTTTCTGTGTACGAATTGCGCATGAGCGCCCAGCGGTTGATATATTTCATTCTTGATAACATGGCGTAAAAATTGTTCATCTCTTTCTTCCTTCTGTAGTGGATTAATTCATCATGAAAGCCCGATTACATACATTTAGGGGTTTTTGCTCCTCTGATTATTCTCCTCTTCAAAGACTCATCAAGGAGTAAAAAATAATTGGGATGGAACATATGTTGGTGTATGATTATCCTTAAGGCTCATCACATAGTATCATTTGGATTCTTTCTTGTTCCTTGGGGTTGCTTTGCTTTGAGCGGTTCTTTTGGCTTTCTTGGGTTTGTTCTCAATAGGCGCGGAGAGTCCCGGGCGTGTCAGAAGCGGCTTAAGGAACTGTCCTGTGTATGACTTCTCACACTCTGCCACTTCTTCAGGTGTGCCCTGAACGATCACGGTGCCGCCCTTGTCGCCGCCCTCAGGTCCGAGGTCGATGATGTAGTCAGCGCACTTGATCATGTCGAGGTTGTGCTCGATCACGATCACTGAGTTGCCACCATCGGCGAGCTTGTGAAGGATGTCTATAAGCTTGTGTACGTCGGCGAAATGAAGTCCCGTCGTGGGCTCGTCGAGGATGTAGATCGTCCTGCCTGTGCTGCGGCGGGCAAGCTCAGTGGCGAGCTTGACACGCTGTGCCTCACCTCCCGAGAGCGATGTTGAGGGATGGCCGAGCTTCAGGTATCCGAGTCCTACTTCGTTCAGTGTGTCGATCTTCCTGCTGATCGAAGGAACGCTCTTAAAGAATTCGGAAGCCTCTTCGATCGTCATCTCGAGTATCTCATAGATGTTCTTGCCTTTGTAGCGTACCTCGAGGGTCTCCCTGTTGTAGCGCTTACCGTGGCAGATCTCGCAGGGAACGTACACATCGGGCAGGAAGTTCATCTCGATCTTGATGATACCGTCACCGCCGCAGGCTTCACAGCGTCCGCCCTTGACATTAAAGCTGAAGCGACCTTTGTCGTAACCCTTGACCTTCGCATCCGGAGTGGAAGCGAAGAGGTCTCTGATGAGGTCGAAAACTCCTGTGTACGTAGCGGGGTTCGAACGGGGAGTCTTACCGATGGGTGACTGGTCGATATTGATGACCTTGTCAAGCTGGTCGAGACCCTCGATCCTGTCGTGAGCACCCGGGATGATCGTCCTTGCACGGTTCAGGTCTCTCGCGAGACGCTTCGAGAGGATCTGAGTGATCAGACTGCTCTTGCCCGATCCCGAAACGCCGGTGATGCAGGCGAATACTCCGAGCGGGATGTCAACGTCTATGTTCTTGAGGTTGTTCTCCCTGGCACCCTTGACACGCAGCCACCCCTGAGGGGAGCGTCTGACGAAAGGAACGTCGACACTGAGCTTGCCGGAGAGGTAAGCTCCCGTGATCGACTCGGGACAGTTGCAGATGTCTTCGACTGTTCCCTGTACCACGAGCTGACCGCCGTGTGAGCCGGCACCCGGTCCTATGTCTATGATATGGTCTGCGGCACGCATCGTTTCCTCGTCGTGTTCGACGACGATCAGTGTGTTGCCGAGATTCTTGAGGTCTTTGAGAGCTGAGATCAGCTTGCCGTTGTCACGCTGATGAAGGCCGATACTCGGCTCGTCGAGTATGTACGCAACTCCGACAAGTCCCGAACCTATCTGTGTGGCGAGCCTGATCCTCTGTGCCTCACCGCCCGAAAGCGATGCCGTGGCACGGGCGAGTGTCAGGTAATCGAGACCCACGTTGTTGAGGAAGCCCAGACGGTTGCGGATCTCCTTGAGAAGAAGCGCACCGATCTGCTGCTGCATGGGGGTGAGGGAGATCTCGTTCATGAAAGCGGCAAGCTCGCTGACGGGCATGCGTGAGATCTCGTCAATGTTCTTGTCTCCGACGGTGACCGAAAGAGCTTCCTTGCGGAGTCGTTTGCCCTCGCAGGCGGAGCAGGGGATTACCTGCATGTACTCCTCGTACTCGGGTCTGACGGACTCGGCGCACTCACGATAGCGGCGCTTGATGTTACCGATGATTCCCTCGAAGATCGTGTCGTACTGTCCGCTTCCGCGGGCACTTGTGTACTTAACGCGGATCGAGCGGTTACCGCAACCATACATGAGGATGTTGCGGTGCTCGGGTGAGAGCTCGCAGAAGGGCTTCTTAAGGTCGATCCCGAACTCCCCGGCCACTGCGTTGAGCATCTGGCGTGAGTAGGAGCTTTCGTCCCAGACGGATTTCCATCCGCCGACTGACATGGCGCCCTTCTCGATGATACTCATGGTCTGATCGGGAAGTACAAGGTCGACCGAGAACTCCATGGTCTGTCCGATACCGTGACACACGGGGCAGGCACCGAAGGGGTTGTTGAAGGAGAAGGTACGGGGCTCGAGCTCTTCGATACTCGTACCGCAATCGGGGCAGGCGAAGTTACGGCTCAGTGTGAGGGGAGAGTCGTCGCCCTTGTCGATCGTGACAAGTCCGTCAGTGAGCTTGAGGGCGTTCTCAATGGAGTCCGAGAGCCTCAGGTTGATGCCGTCACGAACTACGAGTCTGTCGATAACAATGCTTATGTTGTGCTTGTTGTTCTTCTCGAGCTGGATGTCTTCGGAGAGGTCGTAGAGATGCGAGTCGATCATGGCACGAACGTAACCGTTCCTGCGTGCGTCCGAGAGGACCTTGGCATGCTCGCCCTTACGACCGCGGACAACGGGAGCCATGATCATGATCCTGGTTCCCTCGGGGAACTTCAAAACTTCGTCGACCATCTCGTCGATGGTACGACGGCGGATCTCCTTGCCGCAGGTAGGACAATGGGGTGTTCCTATCCTGGCGAAAAGGAGGCGGTAGTAGTCGTAGATCTCGGTAACGGTACCGACCGTCGAACGGGGGTTACGATTCGTGGACTTCTGATCGATTGAGATCGCGGGGGGAAGTCCCTCGATGCTGTCGACATCGGGCTTCTCCATCATCCCGAGGAACTGGCGTGCGTAAGAAGAGAGGGACTCCATGTAGCGACGCTGACCCTCGGCGTAGATCGTATCAAAAGCGAGTGATGACTTGCCCGAGCCCGAAAGTCCCGTGAGCACGACGAAACTGTCGCGGGGGATGTTCACATCGAGACTCTTAAGGTTATTCTCCCGTGCGCCTTTTATCTTAATGTAGTTCTGTACCATTTATCCAAAACCTCTGTTTCTGTCCTTATATTCTGAAAGTGTGTGCCTAACACCTGCGACTCGTCAGCCCTGCTCCGCGATGAGCTTGCGGACTTCGATCATCCTGTCACGCAGCTTGGCGGCCTGTTCGAATTCGAGCTCTGCGGCTGCCTTGTTCATGAGCTTCCTGAGACGCTCTGCCTCTGCCTCGAGTTCCTTGAGAGACATGGACTCCGGATCCTTGGCGATAGCGCGTGCCTTCCTGTCGGATTCCTCGACCTTCTTCGAGATGCTGATGAGCTCGCGGACCTTCTTCTCGACTGACTTTGGGGTGATGCCGTTCGCCTCGTTGTACTCGCTCTGGATCTTGCGGCGACGGTTCGTCTCGCCGATGGCTGTCTCCATCGACTTCGTGATCGTGTCGGCATACATTATAACATGACCGTCCACGTTACGTGCGGCACGTCCGATCGTCTGTATGAGGGAAGTTTCCGATCGGAGGAAGCCTTCCTTGTCAGCGTCGATGATCGCAACGAGGCTGACCTCGGGGATGTCGAGACCCTCACGCAGGAGGTTGATGCCGACAAGCACGTCGAAAACGTCGAGTCGCATGTCCCTGATGATCTGGGAACGCTCGAGCGTGTCGATGTCGGAGTGGAGGTATCTCACGCGGATCCCGATGCTGCGCAGGTACTGCGTCAGCTCCTCTGCCATACGCTTCGTGAGTGTCGTAACGAGGACCTTGCCATGCTTGGCTGTCACGGCGTTGATCTCGCCTGCAAGGTCGTCTACCTGGCCGAGCGAGGGACGGACTTCAACGAGGGGGTCGAGGAGTCCGGTCGGTCTGATGACCTGCTCGGTCCTGAGAAGCTCATGTTCGGCTTCGTAGGGGCCGGGGGTGGCCGAAACGAAGAGAACTCTGTCGAGCATACTCTCGAATTCTTCGAAATGAAGAGGTCTGTTCTCGAGGGCAGAAGGAAGCCTGAAGCCGTAGTCGACGAGGATCGTCTTGCGCGCACGGTCACCGTTGTACATGCCTCTGAACTGGGGGATGGACATGTGCGACTCGTCGATGATCATGAGGTAGTCGTCTCCGAAGTGCTCGAGAAGTGTATGGGGTGTGCACCCGGGCGTGAGTCCCGCGAGGTGCATGGAGTAGTTCTCGATGCCGGAGCAGACGCCTGTCTCGCGGAGCATCTCCATATCGAAACGGGTACGCTCCTCGATGCGTTGAGCCTCGATCAGTCTGTCGTTGGCCTTGAAGAAAGCGATCCTTTCTTCAAGTTCCTTCTCAATGTTTATGAGAGCCTGCTTCATCCTGTCCTCGGGTACGACGTAATGTGAAGCGGGGAAGAGCATAAGGTGTTCGAGTACCGAGTCGGTCTTGCCCGAAAGGGGGTCGAACTGGGTGATGCGATCCACTTCGTCTCCGAAGAATTCAACTCTGATCGCGAGGTCACCGCTGTAAATGGGGAAGATGTCGACACAGTCGCCCTTGACCCTGAAGGTCCCGCGGTGGAAGTCCATCTCATCACGGATATACTGCATCTCGACAAGGCGCCTCAGGACCGCTTCCCAACCGGCCTGCATGCAGGGGCGGAGCGAGAGAGTCATCTGCTCGTAGTCCTCACGGCTGGCGATACCGTAGATACACGAAACGCTGGCGACGATGATCACGTCGCGTCGCTCCGAAAGAGAAGCCGTGGCGGAGTGACGGAGTCTGTCGATCTCATCGTTGATCGCGGAATCCTTCTCAATAAATTTATCGGTGGAGGGGATGTACGCCTCGGGCTGGTAGTAGTCGTAATAGGAAACAAAGTACTCGACCGCGTTCTCGGGGAAGAACTCCTTGAACTCGCCGTAGAGCTGGGCGGCCAGAGTCTTGTTGTGGGCGATGACGATCGTGGGCTTGTTGAGCGCGGCGATCACATTCGCCATGGTGAAGGTCTTACCGGAACCCGTAACTCCGAGAAGGGTCTGAAACTGGTTGCCCTCGTTGAAGCCTTTGACAAGAGTGGAGATCGCGGCGGGCTGATCGCCCGTGGGCCTGAAGTCTGAGTGAAGCTTAAAATCCATATATAAAATGCCCTTTTATCTCGGTGAGAAAAGCACCCCCACGTCTTTGGGTGGGGGATTGTGACAAACTTGTTTCATTTGGGTACGATTTCCCGCTGAAACATGAAACGAAACACGTATATTAAAACATATGTTCGATATTTTGTCAAGCGTGATTTCGTAACAAAGTCGTTACAAATACCGTGCCTTCAGATTATAAAAAGAGGTTTTATGTCGCGTCCGACAGGTGTGAGATCGGCAATTTTAAAGGATTTTGATCAAAAATTGTGCCAGAATTAAAAAAAGAATTAATTTTAGGGTTGCATGCATTCTACAGTTGTGCTACACTCTACATGTGGGGGCTCCGGAAGCCTTGATACACAACACTTTGGTTAGACAGACGTAGGATGTTTTCTACAAAAGTAGAACGCCATAACACAAAAACTTTTTTCGAAGAACTCGAAAAACAGAGGAGATTTTGGACCATGGGGTACGGTTTTAACAGACAGGAGGAGAGAAGAGTAGCCGGAAGGCTCGCTCTCGTGAACGCAAGACGCACGCTTCTCGCAGCTGCGGTAGGCTTGCCCGTTGTTTTCATCCTTGCACTTATCTACAACATTCCCGGTGTCGTTAAGGGTTCCACCGAACTTACCAATGTCGCATTGCTCTGCGTACTCGTTGTGAACACGGCGGGCATGCTCCTCGAAAGAAGAGCCATCGCTTCCCGCAAGGCAAGGGACATGTCCCTGATCACCAAGGTTTACTGGGCTTTCTTCGAAGCATTCATGCTTCTTCTCATATATGCCGACACGCTTGCGGGCGGTCACACCGGACTTTACCCGATCCTGCTCGCTGCCATCTGCTTTGTTCCCGTTCTTTCTTCAAACGAAAGGATTTATTATCACCTCCTTCAGGGACTGGTGATCGTGTTTATAAATGTTCTTCGCGGCGCGACCGCCGCAGACTTCACTTATCTCGTTGTGATGAACGCGCTCTTCATCGCGGGCGGTGTCCGTGAGAGTAAGAAGCTTGTTACCGCACTTGTTGCGGCAGAGCGTGCCAAGGATGCGAAGGATCTCGAGGCGATCGACAAGCTCACCGGACTTCTCAACAAGAAGGGCTTTGACAAGAGGACCGACGTTGCCGGCGAGATCTGCACACGCGACCGCAAGAGAATGTCGATCATCTCGCTCGATATCGACGATCTTCAGCAGTACAACAACTCATTCGGATCCGACAGGGGCAACTTCCTCATCAAGCAGATCGCCCAGATCATCCAGGGTGCATGCAGGCATGACAGTGACATCGTCTGCAGACAGAACGGCGGACGTTTCCTCGTTTACCTCGACGGCAGGGACGAGGGCTACGTTTCCGAGCTCGGCGACCGTATCCGCTCGATCGTTGAAAGCAAGAGGATCCCTCACGGAAGACGCGCTTCGTATCAGCACGTGACTCTGAGTGTGGGCATCGCGACAGGCGTTCCCATGGAGCCGGCCGATGTCGACAGACTTTGCGACGAGGCTGAAGACTACCTCTACGGAGCAAAGAAGAGCGGCAAGAACTGCACCGTCTGCGACGAACTACTTTACGGTGCGTACAGCAGGAGAGCCAACTAACCCCTGCCTTATCACATAAGCGTTAAAAGAGAATTGAAAACTCGTGGGCATTCCGCTACAATTACGTGAGAAAATCGGAATGCGAGGAAGACAATGTTTATAGCTAAAGACTGGAAAGACTACCGGATAATTGACTGCTCAGGGGGAGAGAAGCTGGAAGACTGGGGCGGGTACAGACTTGTGAGACCCGATCCCCAGGTCATCTGGCGCACAGAGAGGGATCACGCGCTCTGGGGCAAAGTGAACGGTCATTATCACCGCAGCGACAAAGGCGGCGGTCAGTGGGAGATCAGGAATCTCCCCGAGGTTTGGTCTATCGGATACAAGGATCTCAAATTCAATCTCAAGCCCTTCAGCTTCAAGCACACAGGGCTTTTTCCCGAGCAGGCGGTCAATTGGGACTGGATGCACGGGCTCATAGAAAAAGAGAGGACCCGGCGAGGCAAGGAAGGTAGCCCCGTTAAGGTCCTTAATCTGTTTGCATATACGGGCGGAGCGACTGTTGCCTGCGCTTCGGCGGGCGCGGCCGTGACTCATGTCGATGCCGCCAAGGGCATGGTGACCTGGGCCAAGGAGAACGCCGCTCTTTCGGGCCTCGGCGACGCACCGATCCGTTATATCGTCGACGACTGCGCCAAGTTCGTCGAGCGTGAGATCAGGCGCGGGAACTTCTACGACGCGATCATCATGGATCCGCCTTCGTACGGGCGCGGCCCCAAGGGCGAGATCTGGAAGCTCGAGGAGAACCTCTGGGATTTTGTCGCGCTGTGCATGAACGTCCTCTGTCCCGAGCCGCTTTTTGTGCTCATTAATTCTTATACCACAGGCCTTGCGCCCTCCGTCCTCTCCTACATTCTCGGAACCCTTACTGCGGAGCGCTTCTCCGGAAGCGTGGATGCGCAGGAGGTCGGACTCCCGGTCGAAAGGACCGGACTCGTACTCCCCTGCGGTGCGTCGGGACGTTTTGAAGGTAAGAGATAAACAATAAGAAAGCTTTTAATGAGTAGCCTCCGATCCGGGTCGGGGGCTATTATTAATGTAATGAATTAGACGTTGTAACAAACGTTTCGTGAAGAAGAGGTTTGCCGACCGGGAGGGAAGGCCCGTGTGGCGAATGTTTATCGAGGAGCCCGGTATTTAGCAAGTATCGGGTGAGAGGAGGAGTGTGGCATGGGTAAAACCGAAAAGCAAAAAAGAGTACGCAGGAAGCTTTCTATCAGGATCAGGATCCTGCTTTGTTTTATGATACCGGTTGCTCTGATCGTTGTTTTGGGCGTGACCAGCTATAACAAATCGGCGACCAATCTTACGGAAGCCTACGAGGTTTCCGCGGTTCAATCGATCTCTGCGGTAGGAGACTACCTCTCCTTTGGTATGGAGACCGTTTCGTCGACTGCATCCGAGTGTCTCACGTACAAGCAGATCCTCGATTATGCCAAGAGGGTCAGCTACACCAAGGCCGATGGCGAGTACGGCAACGCACGTGCCGACATCAAGAAGTACCTCACCATGAAGCAGGCGGTCAACAAGTATATTGGGAGCATTACGCTCATACCCACTGCCGGGTTCGACGTTATCTCGACAAACGCCATCCTCGAGACTGACGGTTTCTTTGCAGATCTTTCAAAAGACGAGAGATTCAACTTCAAGAGCCTTGACGGTGCTTGGATAAGAGAGCACGCGGACATCGATGCCAAGCTTGGCAATGCGCAGGCTCCTTACCTCTGCTCGTTCTACCGGAAGTTCCCTTCAGCAAAGGCTGCACTGTTCGTTGACATAAACTATGATACTGTCTTTGAGACGATGAAGAGCCTTGATTACGGCGAGGGAAGCATCCTCGCACTCATCCTTCCCGACGGAAGCGAGGAGTATTACAGCGAGTCGGCACCTTCAGAGGCGGGCTTTATGACGGCGGCTTGTGAGCAGACGGGCGTCTTTGCATCGGAGGAAAAGGCCGGCTTTACCTACTACACGAAGGATGGAGAAAAACATCTTCTTACATACAGCAAGACCGATTCGGGTTACACGCTCTGCGCGCTTGTTCCCGAGAACAACATCATCGGCGAGGTCAACTCGCTCGGGATCTTCACCGTTATCCTCGTGGCTGTCGGCGCTGCGATCGCGGTTATAGCCGGGATCCTGCTCTCGTCCAATATCGGACGTAACATCAAAAAGCTCACGCGGAAGCTTGACCTCGTTGCGGAGGGAGATTTCACGGTTGAGTTCGGAGAGGGCAGCACGGATGAGTTTGGAAGGCTCACTCGTAATGTAGGCGGAACGGTCGGGAACATCAGGAAGCTGATCAACCATGTGGCAGAGGTTACACATCAGGTGGAAGCGTGCTCGGGCAACGTGGCAGAGAAGAGCACGAACCTCAAAGAGCTTGCTCATCAGGTGAACGAGTCTACCGCGCGCGTTTCGGAGACGGTTGAATCCGAGGCGATGAGCGCTCAGAAATGCGTTGAAGAGATGGATGTTCTTTCGCGTAAGATAGAACGCGCAGGCAAGAACATCATCGGAATCCGTGATTTCGCCGTTGAGACGAGCGAAGCGATCGCGCAGAACATCGTATCGATGAACGAGCTTGTCGAGAAGTCGGAGAACTCTTCTCAGATCATGGCCTCGCTTCTCAATGAGATCGAAAGCCTTGAGAAGCAGGCAGCCGCAGTAGGAGAGTTTATCGAGGTTATCGGCGGGATCGCGTCTCAGACGAATCTCCTTTCGCTTAATGCTTCCATCGAAGCTTCGAGAGCGGGAGAGTCCGGCAGAGGCTTCTCGGTTGTTGCGGAGGAGATCAGGAAGCTTGCCGATCAGACCAGTCAGGCTGCGAACGAGATCAAGAAGTGTGCGGTCGGGATCAACGAACAGGCGGGCTCCACGGCAGGTAATATCCGCAAGGCGGATGAGATCGTCAGGTCGCAGAACGATATCTCTACAGGCCTGATCGAGAATCTCACGACCACAAAGAACGAGATCAACGATCTGATGAACAAGATCAACGACATAAATAACGACATGAAGGATATGTCCGCGACCAGGTCAGTCACCATAGATTCCATCAGCAATATCTCCGCAAGCACGGAGGAAGCATTCTCGCTGACATCTCTTGTTTCGCAGGTGATCGAGCGTCATGACGAATCATCCTCACAGCTCGAGGAAGTCTCCCGTGAGCTGCAGGAGAAAGCAACCGCCCTTACGGAAGCGGTCGAGAAGTTCAAGATATAACCTGAACATTCTCGGAACTCTTACCGCGGACCGCTTCCTCAGCCTCCGATTTTGATGTCGGAGGCTGTTGTGATGACTAGAGTATAAAGTTAAGCGAAGTCAGGAATCTCTCCTGAAATCCTTCGTCAAGTGCAAGGTCGTAGACGGTGACACTACCTGCAATGTCTGAAAGGGCTTGGATGGCAGTGTTCCTCGTAACAGAATTGGAAGCCTCTTTGAGGAAACGCATGAGGCCGCAGAGGACACTGTTACCGACAGCATGTACTTCGGCTCCTTTGGGGATCAATCCTGTACGTCTGATCCTTTCGGGGCGAAGCCCCGTACCCATTCCGCCTGCGAGCTTTACGTGAAGCTTATCTGGCGGAACCTCACCCTTCTCGCAAAGCATTAAGGCAGCGGTACTGACAGCACCCTTGGCAAGCTGGAGTTCCCGCACATCTGCCTGCGTGAGCGCAAGAACTCTTCCGCTTCGGTCTGTTCCGAAAGCGAATCCTTCGTCTGCATAACTCTCGATAAATGATCCGTCGGGCTTTATGATCCCTGTCCGGAGGAGCTCGTCGACGAGTTCAAGAACTGCACTTCCGCAAGCACCGGCAAGCCCTTTACTTACATGTGTTTTTGAACCGGCCACGTTCAGAACCGGTCTGAGATTTTCAAGTGTAATGCCTGTCACGGCGCCTTCAACGCAACCCGTTCCGCAGGAGATGTGTGCGCCCTCAAGCGCAGGGCCTGCCGAAGCGGACGAGGCGATCATCCCTTTTTCGGTCATAAGCACCATCTCGCCGTTTGTACCAAGGTCCATCAGCATATCGCCGACGCTTCCGTTTGTGAGATCAAGTCCATAGATTCCCGCTACGATATCGCCGCCGACGAAAGCACTTATCCCAGGGAATACAATGACGGGGATCCCGAGCAATTCTGTCTGCGCTGCATCAAGGCTGTAAGGCTTGAAAGGGTATTTCCCAAGGCCGGACACATCCCAGCCCATGAAGATATGCGTCATGACAGTATTTCCCGCAAGGGCGATGGTTGAAATCCGCAACGAGACGGAATCCCCTGTGAGTGATGAGGCAAGGGATTTTAGTTCTTTTTCTATAGTGTTCCTCAGGAGCACTTTCATCTCCGAAAGATGCCCTCCGGCAGCGGCCTCAAGCCGCGAAACAACATCCGCACCGTAAGCGGAGAGGGGATTAAGGAACGCACGTTTTTCAGCGGGGGTTCCGTCACTTCCGAGAGTTGTTAAAACAATAGTGGTTGTACCAAGATCGATTCCGACCCCGATCCCGGTAGCGGATTCGTCTGTCGTTGACGAAACAGAACCCGGTATTCGGGTGTTTTCATCCGAATACTCTGTGCAGATAACAGGTTTTTCCAGTTCGGGAACTTCAATGCATATATCACCCTTTGGGAATGCCCGGCAGGCCAGTCTGAATCCCTGCTCGAGCTCTTTTCCGGTGAACCGTTCGTTATCCGCTTCGGACGGAGGGCAATCTCCACTTTTGACGATCACAACACATTGCCCGCAAGTCCCTCGACCTGCGCAGGGCGCATAAAGAGAAACTCCCTTCTCTTCCAGGAGCGTTTTGATACTCTTTTCGCCTGTACCTGTGATCCCGATCTGCATTTAACCGTCTGCCTTTCTTTTTATGGGTACATCTACAATATACTTTATTTGTCGGACTAAGAAAAGGGTAATCAAGGTTCATTGCAGATTTTGATCATTTGCAATATAATGTCACTACAAATATTTCAAAAGGAGCCTCGCCATGATCTCTAATCAGATTTTACAGAGCACCTTGAACGGTGTGAAGGATATCGCAGGTAACGAATTCTGTCTGTATGACGCCGACGGTCACAAGGTGGCCGGAACGTTTAAGCCTCAGAGCACTGACAAAAGTCTCAAAGACGAGGTTCTTAAGTTTGTAGATGAGCCCGAAGACGACAAAGATATCGGAGATCACTCCCTTATAAAACTGTATGACGATCATCAGGTTGCTTACGTACTGATCGTCTACGGAGAAGACCGCAAGAAGGTGGGTCATCTCTGTATTTTCCAGCTTGAGAATCTGATGTTTGCGCACCGTGAGAAGTATGACAAGGACAATTTCATCCGTTCGCTTCTCATGGACAACCTGTTGCTTGTCGACATTTACAGCAAGGCCAAAAAGCTTCGTATCGAAACCGAGTGCCGAAGAGTGGCTTTCGTAATTGAGACATCCATTGAGAAGGATGCGGCAGCGCTCGAAACAGTCAGATCCCTTTACGCAACTACACGTGGCAAAGATTTCATTACCGAGGTTGACGAGAAGAACATTATCCTGATCCGCGAGGTTCGCGCCTTTGAAGGATACGAAGATCTTGAAAAAGCAGGCAGAGTCATCCTTGACATGCTCAACACCGAAGCGATGTCTAAGGTCCACGTAGCGTTCGGTACGATCGTCGAGGAACTCAAGGATATCTCCAGATCGTACAAGGAAGCTAAAATGGCGCTTGATATCGGCAAGATCTTCTATAGTGAGCGCAATATAGTCGCATATAACAAGCTGGGCCTCGGTCGACTGATCTACCAGCTTCCCGTGCAGATGTGCAGGATGTTCATTCATGAGATCTTCGGCAGTAAGACCCCTGATGATTTTGACGAGGAAACGATTCAGACCATAAACAAGTTCTTTGAAAACAGCCTGAATGTTTCAGAAACCTCCCGCCAGCTGTTCATCCACCGCAACACTCTTGTATACAGGCTTGATAAGATATTGAAACTCACCAATCTTGACCTGAGGGAGTTTGACGATGCGATCACATTCAAGATGGCGATGATGGTCGTCAAATACATGAAGTATATGGAAACTATGGATTACTGATATACAGAAAGAACCACAACAGCCTCCGACACGTATCGGAGGCTGTTTGTTACTATACATACGGTTATTTGTTGTTCTTCGACGTAATCAGCGTCTCATGTCTGTATTTTTCTCTTATCTTTTTTTGGTAGGGACGTGAAGAAAGCAATACCGTGCCGTCTTCAAGGATCACTTCGGTTTTATCGACCTTCTTTATTCGAGAGAGGTTTGCAAGGAAGCTCTTATGTATTCTGACGAAGTCCGTATAATCGTTTTCAATCCGGTCGATCCTGTCAGATAGTGCGACCTCGTTCTTTTCCGGGTTTTCGCTTCCGCAAGTGACTACGGCTTTACAGCCGGTTCTGGTTGTTTCTATGAACAGTATATCTGAAACTTTGACTTTGCAAAGTGCGGTGCCCTGCTTTCCAAGAATATACTCCTTCTTGTTCCTTTGAATCATCTCATTCAGGATATCGTCCAGTTCACTGATCATTTCTTCGCCCGTAAATGATTTCAAGAGAAATCTGTACGGCTCCGACTTAAAGGAATTAACCGAAGGTCCGTTACCCGCGGTGCAGAATGCCAGAAGAGAATCATATCCGGACTCCCTAAGTTTTATGCCTATCTCTTCGCCGCTCAAACCCGAAAGACTGATATCCAGTATGATCAGATCATACGTTTTCCCTTGTCTGACGGCTTTCAGAAGATCCTCTCCTTTGGTAAATCTGTTGAACTTCAGGTCGAGGTCTTTCCCTATATGTGAAGCCTTTATCTTATTCTCTAACATGAGGATGTCTACTGGCATATCATCACAGATAGCCACATGAAAAAGCATTGATACTCACTCCCTTTCGTACCTTAATAGCAGAAATATGATCAGCACTCCGTTTAGCATAGTTTCTCATTTTGTGTCGATTATGTCAACAGCAAAATACTGTCCATGCATAGATTATTGATCATAATTCATGAAAAATAGCCTTAAGAACTTTCCCGATATCTCCCGGGATCGCATCTTATTGTCTTGTCAAGATGTTATTTTTGACATGAAAATATCGAGTTTGCTAATAGCGCTTGCTTTTTTGATGAATTTCTATAATCTTTAATTGAAGGAAAAGGGAGCGGGCTGATACGAAGATGTCTTATGTATTCGCGTGTTTCAGAAACAACTCCCTTAGAAGTGATTTGATTTGTGAGGCAAATATTATGAAAAGACGAAGCTTGAGAATTTTACTGGTAATAATCGGATTATTACTGGCAATTTGGGTGGTTTGGTTCCCGCTACAACGGTTTATGGCCATAAAAAAGTTTGAAGAATACGCAGCACAACAGGGCGCTGATACCAACCTGATTGTTGAAAAGTTTGTCGGATATGATATTAAAAGCGGAGGATATATCATTAGTGTCAAATACAGTGACGACAGTTTTATGACCTATAGATATCAATACAATTACTGGACTGACGATAGGGACGAAGGATTGATCCTTGATAGGATGACATTAAAGGTTTCGGGAGGCAATCCTTCGATATCGGATGAAGTATGTAAATATCCGGCGATAGATTATTGATGCGAGAAAAGGACGGTTGGAGGCAGGTATGAAAACGAATATTCTTAAACGCTTAGTTTGGACGATGTTGTTTTTGCTCCCTTTTTTGATAATGTGGATAGCAACGGTTCTTTTCTTCGATAATGAGTATTTACCTATGTGGCATATGCACCGCTACTACCTCTTCGTTTGGATTATTGTACCCGTGGCGATGTGTTTCAAAAAGAAGGCTCTTGCGGTGATAATATCACTTTCTTATACAGGATCTGTTCTGTTGGCATGGTTGATCGGTTCTATCGTCAACAATGTTACAACGCCTGAAAGCCTCATGGTAGGAAACAGCAGAAGGTTATTAATCTGGCTGATCACATTTTGCTCAGTGATTGTGTTTACTTGGCTCGTTAAAGTATTTTGGGCTTGTAGAGCAAAGAGAAGAGTCCATAAACAAGGATAAGAACTCCACTATATTACTATCCCAAGAAATTGTGGCAATGATAGCCATACACTATCTTTGCCATATGATAAAACGGAGATTACTATGAAACGGAAAACGAAACTCACTATATATTTGATTGTTATTATAGCTACTGTTTTAGTTTCTGTAATAACTGTTGTACATTTATACTCAAATAACTCAAAACACATCTATGAAGGTATGGTATTGGACTTGTCGGTCAGAGGTATCGATTGGTCCGAAAATGTATACTCTTTTATTCAGCAAAACTATAAATCTACCGGAAAGATACATGATATTACTGATTCTAAATACAGCTCGGCGATTTCACCGTATATAAGGACTTTTAAATCATGGAGTGAACTTGTTGATTTCCTCGGATTTGCTCCGTGGAACCCTTTCGAGGGAGAACCGTGGCTGGTAAACGACTACTACAATCGTGCCAACGGAATCGGAAGCACGAACCGAGATCATTGCTTTTTTGATTGCAGTGTCCCTGAGCCCGCAAAAATATCTCTTGCAACTGTAAAAACCGGCTATATATGCAATGATGTCGGTATCACAATAACATCATACTTGGGAAATCCTCTTCACAGTTCTTACGAAATAGCCAACACCGTTAAAACAACAATTCAAGTTGCAACTATGGCTGATGAGGAAGATTCTACCTACGATTGTGTTGTCACGCGACGGTTTACCACCTCAAATCAGTCTTTATCGATAAATATTGACAGAGATGGACGATGTTTGTGTTCCGTTGAATTAAATACGCAATCAGGCGAAGAAACAATTCAAAAGGTTTTCAATAATGTTTGTGCAGCATTGGAAATAGACGTCGACATAGATGATTTTGATTAGGATTTCTATGCATAGACAACAACCGAGTAGGGGTATTTTGCTTTTTTCCCCCGCGTCGTAGTTATTTCTGCGTCTTATCTTAGATGACCCTTTTCATTCTGTTAAGATGCTATTTTTGAGTTTGTTTAGCCAAATTGAATTGTTTTTGCCGCTTTTGGCTGATTTAATTGTTTTGCGTTTCATCGGCAAATATCAATACCTGTATTATATAGCCGCTCTATATCTATATAGCCACCCATACGTGCTTAAATCAGCCATAAACATCACAAAATTAGATGTATGGCTAAATAAATATTGTTCAGTTGTCATAAAAATACATCTTATTTCAATACATAGATAATAACAGGAACAGTCCCCGGTACCAAATCCGGAGGCTGTTTCCAAGTACTGTATCAACTCTCGCACCCGAACCAACAACCTCCAAATCTTGGAATCTGATGACTGCAATAATCTCCTGTAAAAGTCTTTAGATAACATCTTTTCATTTTGTCAAGATGTTGTTTTTGACATGAAAATGTCGAGTTTGCGCAAAGCTCTTGTTTTTTTCGGGTGGATTAATATAATCGTGACTCAAAGGACAGACGTTGCGCAACGTTAATAGGGAACAGTCCCTAATATCGTATGGATTATTTCTCAAAAACGTACTTATAGGGTGAAGAAAAAAAGAGGACCTACTCCTTAGTAAAAATGTAGGCCAGAATACTTCAAGTAACTAGAAATGTTTTGCAAGGAGGAAAAGAATGGGAAAGCAAAAAAACGGACTTCTGTTCAAAAAGCATTGGAAAATAGTTGCAATGATGGTGATAATACTCACTTTACTTGTAGGAACACAGATACCTGCCGGAAAAATCTCGGCACATAACAGAGATTTATTAGATGGTAGATATACTAGTCCCTATACTCAGAGCAACTTAACGTTCAGAATTGAACCGTCTGCAATCACTTCGTTATTGACGTCGGATGTCTATTATTCTGCATTTGCATGGGGTGGAATTAGTGGCAATGTTGGAAATGTCGGCATAGCTATGTACGCACCAGGGTTGCCAAGCACGGGATTCTTCTCGGTTATTGGTGAAATCTTTGGAGACGACAATATAAAAGGGAGGACAGTTGGCTACGATTCATATGGTTATTCGTGTCCTCCGGATATGAATTGGACGTACGCAAAGATTATAATGAATAACAAAACTACTATTTATTCGGACTCTACCAACCCAATAAATGCTGCGAAAAAAACCTTCGTGCATGAAGTTGGACATGTATATAAATTGGCGCATCCAGAGCAAAACTCTTCGTTAAACTATCATGTGTACAACGGGAGACCTTATGCGGTTATGAACCAAGGCTATCCGGAAGACTATATATATATTGCTGGTTCGGTTGCATATCACGATGAGACAAATCTAATAGCAAAATGGGGGGCATGATGATGAAGAAAACAAGAATACTAATTCTGTTGGGTTTGATTATGTCTTTGTTGATAGGATGCAGTAAAGACAACTATGAGATAGTTAAAATGGAAGCAGAAAGGTCAATCTATTATTTCATAGACGATTTAGAAGCAGCCACGGACATAATCGTTATTGGAGAGTTTATCGAAGAAGACACGCAAAAGGCGAAATATCAATACGAAACAGACGATGTGCATATGTTCCTTACCGATATATACTCCACAAATGTAATTGAAATCAAAAAAGTCTTGAAGGGTAAAGTTGAGTCGGACACGATAAAAGTCTCACAATCTTACGGAATAGAAGAAGACACCGGACGATTGATTACATTCAGCGAATTGACACCCATGAAAAAAGGAGAAAGCTGGATATTCTTTTTGAGATATAACGAAGAAAACGAAACATATTGGTGTGTTGGCGATTATTCCGGAAGGTATCCGCTTCCTAACGAAGAGTTGTTGGAGCTCTGCAACAAGGTTAAAGAGATAAAAAAGCCCCTAAACAAGATTCTGACAGAAGAAAAAGAACTCTCACGCTCACAAACAGAAATGATAATAGAGTCCTACGAAGAAGACCAAAGGGGTAAAGGAAGCAGCGAAAACTCACCTGATTATCTTTATGAGTCATCTGACAGAAGCATTTACAGGATTTCGGATGACGGGGATAAAAAGGAAATAGCGAATGTATATTCAAAAATTGATGAATGCAGGGCTGAAATAATGCCGGAAACATTTGGAGTTTTTGACCAAAATAAGATAAATCTTGAACTGTATTGCGACATCTTGGAGAAATATGAATTTTTAGACTAATGGGTCATTTTTAATGGTATTTACTTAGAATACCTATGATGTTATGTATGAATAACATACGAATTCGAAGATACAGATTGATTTGTATCAATTTCAAAAACGAAACAGCCTCCGATATCTTCTTAGATAACCCTTAGATCTGCGCAGTTCTGTCCTTGTGAAACGCATTATATCACGAATGGTTTGAAAAATGTGGCCGATGGTTGAAACTCGTCGTTTTGAGGTCGAAACTTGCATTCGGGGCAATACATGATAAAAGAATCGCAATATTTGCACACAATTCGGGTATTTTTGATCAAATGAACCCTTTATATTCTTAAACAACGTTTGACAAAACCGAATTGAGCATATAAGATAATAAACGGATTGTACATTATTAAGAAATCTTTTTTATATACCTTAGGGGGAGCGTTTATGGTATTCAAAGTGGCTGTTTGCGATGATGATCAGCGGTTTACATCAAGCTTTATCAGATTCATACAGAATACAGCCGCGGGGCGCACACTTGATCTTGAATTCTCAGAGTATTATTCCGGTGAATCAATTCTCGATTCGATCGGCTACGGGATGAAATTTGATCTGATCTTTCTTGACATGGAACTCAAGGGACTTAATGGAATCGAAACGGCCGAAAGACTCAGAGAACGTGATACCAACGTACTTCTCGTCTTTTGTACCGGAAAAGTGAGTCCCTCTCCCGAATCCTTTAAAGCATCTCCCTACAGATACCTGTTGAAAACGTTCTCAAACGAGCAGCTGGAGCTTGAGATCAACAGTATCCTCAAAAAACTTGTGAACAACAATCAAAGGATGTTTTTGCCGGGCAAAAATAAAGACGAGATTATCAGAGTGTACGTTCAGAACGTGCTTTATCTGGAGAACTCACGACGCGGAAGCACTGCATATATACTTGAGCCGACTCTGGCCGAAGAAAGATCCATACCGATCTCAAGCAAGCTTGATAATATTGAAAAGGAGTATCCCGATTTTGTAAGGATACACAGGAGCTATCTTGTTAATATAAACCATGTCGACAGGGTAGATATAGACAAAGTAGTGCTTGATAACAACACGGAACTTAGTGTATCGAGACCTTACCGAAAAGAATTAAGGCTTTTTTGTGCCAAACATTTATTGGCATAACGGAGGCGGATTGCCGGACCGTTATACCGGATCATGTGAAGGGAGATTCGGATGTTATCCTGGCTTTGGTTTATCCTTTTGGGGGTAGCGGCGGATGCTGTGATATTTTCGGTTTTTCTGTTTAAACAAAATCCCGGGCGTTGGCGCTCGAGGCTCAATATTGCCCATCTGATATATACTTGTATCTTCTTTGTTGCATCCGTTGTTATTTTTTGTATTAAGCTCCGAAACGGGGAAGATACCGTCTTGTGCTACATATCCTTTATTGCGATCATCGTTCTGACGCTCGGAAATCTGTTCATCTATCATATTCTCCGGACCGTTACGGAAGCCCAAAAGTATAATAAGTTTCTGGAAGAAAAGACCTTCAGACAGGAAACCGAGATTGCCAGACTTAACATAGAGAACGATCTTAATACATCAAGAAACGAAATTGTTCATAACCTTTCGCACAGTCTGAAGACAATCGGGTTGCTGGCTCTGGAGGGTGATTGCAATGAGATTTCGCGTATTGTCGAAGAGATGGACAGATCGTTGAACAGAGAATCTGTTACCGAAATCTGTGAGAACAAAATGATAAATCTGATCTTATCGGATGCAACAAACAAAGCAAAGAAAAATAATCTAAAAATCGAAATCACTGTGGAGAAGAATTGCTCGATGAAATCGGTCAAGGATATTGATATATCCATTGTTCTGGGCAACCTGTTAAACAATGCTTTCGAAGCTGCAGAGAAAAAGGGCACCGGGTCCAAAATAGGTCTGCGTGCCAGAGTTGACAAGAAAACCGATACTTGTGTCATCTGCATTATTAATGAGTTCTTAGGCGATCTGAACATCAAAAACGGAAAACTGAGAACAACAAAGCACGATGAATTGTTCCACGGGATCGGACTGTCGAGTGTTTCTAAGATTGTCCGAAACTACGGAGGTCTTCTTGAATGCACGGCCGAAAACGGCATATTTATAGCGATGGTTGTACTTCCGAACTCATAAAGGGGTTTACGAGGACGAAAAATCTAACTCACGCTGTTTCCTTATCTTTTTTCCGGTTTTATCTACCTCGTTCGTTATCACAACGCCGACATCAATATTAAAACCCCTGACAATTTCTTATCTTGAAGATTGTGGGAAGATGGAGCTTGTGTGTCTTAAAGGCGGTATAGCCTTGATCAACGTGCAAACATTGCGATTTTTTTATCATATATTGCCCCAAATGCAAGTTTCGACCTCAAAACGACGAGTTTTGACCATCGGCCACATTTTTAAAATACTATGTGCTATAATGCGATTCACAAGGACAGAAACCTGCGCAGATCTGTTTGTAAGACATTATAACGTTGATAGGAGGTTTTTATGAAACACAAAAAACTGTTTCAAACATTTTTCGCTTTACTTCTTTTGATTACATTGGTTGTTCCCAAAGGCGCATTTGCTAACCAAATCAAAGACACTACCCGCTTTAATGAATACAAGTCATATATAGAAAAAGGCTATATAGCAGACGACATCGACTATAATACCTGGTTAAAACTTGTACATGAATCTGAAAACTTGGAAAAAAAACTTGCTTCTTCTAAGGAATTTATTCAAGTATATTCTTCAAAAAATGATAGGGCAAAATCAGGGTTTTCGCTTAAAAGTGGAGATGTATTAATTACTAACGGAACGACAATATGCGGAATAACAGGACATGCCGGAATAGCTGTTTCTCCTTATTACATTTTACACATTGGAGGACCTGGAGAAACTCCACAATTAATATCGTTAACAAGTTGGAACAACGAGTTTACAAGTGGCGGGAATTGGACAGCTGTATACAGGCATACAAGTTACGACGTTGCTCACGCAGCAGCCAATTGGGCAATTAACACATATCTAAATTCGGGCGCGCCGTATTTGCTTACTTCTGATTTATACACAACAGCATATACTTATTGTTCTAAAATGGTTTGGCAAGCATACGCTTTTGGACCATTCCCGTCACAGGCAACCATTCCATATTGGAGTTTAGGTTTTATATATCCATATGATTTGCCTAACCTAATCAACGATATCAGTTTAGTATATGGTTACTAAATATGGTAACCACTTTGCAATATGCCTTTTCTTGGAGGATTTTTATGAGCATTTTGAACGAAAAAGATAAAATGGTTCTTAAAATACTTGCCGGAATATTCGTAGTCCCGTTTACAGCATTATTCTTGATCTTTCCTTTTCAGGCATATTTGACATTATGCAAGTTTGATGAATATAGGGAGCTCCAAGGAATAGACTCCGATCTGGTAATCGAAAAACAGCTTGCTTTTGACATCAAAAAAGGAGGGTTCAATCTTTTTGTAAAGTATAGTGACGACCCTTATATGCGATATAATTATCATTATGATTACTGGAAGAAAGATAATAATGGGGAGTTGATTTTTGATTGTTTTACGCTCAAAAAAGTCAATGGAGGAAACGACTCCATCGCTATGGATGTTTGCGAGCACCCTCCGATTGACGGTATGATATAAGGGCATCGTTTAAGTACCGAAGATGTTCTCTTTGAGATCATCTTCGGTTTCTGAGGCATCAAACGTGGTCAAATCCGCTGTACACGAGGAGTTAATATGGATAGAGAAAAAGCAAAGAGCAAATTGCTTGAATTATTTATCGGTCTTATGCCACTGATCGCTTTCAACGGGATTACGCTTCTGATCTTTAGAGACGCCTTCCTGTTTGTATGGCTTATGCATCGGGCATATATGTTCTTGTGGGCGATCATTCCGATCATGGTGCTTATGAACTGCAAATCTGCCGCACCGCTTCTCTCGTGTTCTTTCATCGGATCGGCGGTGATTTCTCAGATAATCGGTCGAATAGTAAATTGCTTCGCGAATCCGATAGACGCGGCTCATTCCAACAGTAATTATGTCCTCACCTGGTTTATCTGCACCTGTATATTGATACCGGCGGCTTTTGTCGGTCGCGCAGTATTAAGACCTAAAAGGAAAAGGCATTATAGATGAAAAAACGAATACTTTGTATAATGATGGTCTTTCTTATCTCTAATCCTATCGTATCCTGCGGAAAAAGTGAATAACAACAATGCGACTGCCATCTGTTGCAACAGAAGGCAGTCGTTTTGTCGGTAAGTCGTCATATTTTCCACTTGATTTCATAAAAATTGTGTGATAACATATTCCACGCATCACGGACATCTGTTTCTGTCCGAAAAACACAAACAAGGCGCATAACTCAGAGTAAAAAACCGGGACCCCGGTGGTCGCGGGAATGAACGGAGATTACGCATGAATGATAAGGAAAAGTATTATCTGGTAAGAGAGACAGCCGTTCCGGAGGTTCTCCTTAAGGTTATCGAAGCCAAGAGGCTTTTGCAGTCCGACAAGGCGGCTTCGGTGCTTGACGCGACCCGGATGGTCGACATCAGCAGAAGCTCTTTTTATAAGTACAAAGACGACATTTTCCCGTTCCATGAGAACAACAGAGGAAAGACCATCAACGTCATGCTTCAGCTTGAAGACAGGCCCGGCCTGTTGTCGGAGATGCTCAACCGGATCGCAAGGTGCGGCGCGAACATCCTGACTATTCACCAGTCGATCCCGATCGGAGGGATCGCATCGGTCACGATCGGTATGGAGATCCTGCCCGAGACCAAGCCCGTCAACGAGATCATCGAGATCATGACAGGGTTGTCGGGAGTCAGTTCGCTGAAGATCCTCGGACGTGAGGACAAGGTGTGACGGCGCGACGGCATTAATGAAAGTGTCGCGGATCGTCGTGATCTTTAAGGATATGGTAAGAAAGAAGCTTGATTTCGGAAAGGACAATATATGAAGGTAGCGATTCTTGGATACGGAACGGTTGGTTCCGGAGTTTACGAGGTGTTGAATTCCAATAAGGAGATCATCAAAAGGAAGGCAGGCGTCAGTCTTGAAGTCGCTCACGTGCTTGATCTTCGCGATTTCCCCGGAGACCCTGTCGAGAGCGTGCTCACGCATGACGTGGCAGACATTATAAACGACCCCGAGGTCAAGGTCGTTGCCGAGGTCATGGGTGGCGTCGGAGCTGCCTATAAGTTCACTAAGGCTGCTCTCGAGGCAGGCAAGTCGGTCTGCACCTCCAACAAGGAGCTTGTTGCGACACATGGCAGCGAGCTTATGAAGATCGCGCAGGAGCACGGCTGCCGCTACCTCTTTGAGGCGAGCGTCGGCGGCGGGATCCCGCTCATCAGACCCATCATGACGGCGCTTCACGGCGACGACATTGTACATATGAAGAGTATCCTCAACGGTACGACGAACTACATCCTCACCCGCATGAGCGAGTCAGGCGCAGGTTTTAATGAGGCTCTTTCCGAGGCACAGCAGAAGGGCTACGCCGAGGCAGATCCGACGGCCGACGTTGAGGGTCACGACGCTATGAGAAAGACCGCTATCTTGGCTTCCATTCTTGAAGGAAAAGCTGTCAGCTGCGAAAACGTTCATACCGAGGGTATCAGCTCCGTGACAATGGCTGACTTTAAATATGCCAGAAAGTTGCATGCGGGCGTAAAGCTACTCAGCGTAATAAAGCGTGAGAATGACATGATTTCCGCAATGGTCGCTCCTTTCCTTGTAAGAGAAGACAACGAGCTTTTCGGAGTCAAGGGTGTCAAGAACGCATCGCTCGTGCGAGGTAACGCAGTCGGTGACATCATGTTCTACGGAAGCGGAGCAGGCAAGCTCCCTACAGCGAGTGCTGTGGTTGCCGATATGGCGGATGCCGCTCGATGTGTAGCCGGGCTCTCCGAGACAAAGCAGGTTCCCGCGTGGACGGAGGAACCTGCCAAGGTGATCCCCTTTGAACTTTACGAGAGCGCATCCCTCGTCAGGGTTGCCGCCGCGGACGAGCAGGCAGCTCGCAAGGCCTTTAAGGAGATCAAGGAAGTGGCACCCCTTGAGGGAGAATTCGCATTCCTTACAGGTGTCATGACGGAAGGCGTCTATGAAAAGGCTGTATCCGGGTTGAACATTATCAGCAGGATCCGCGTGGATTTTACGGAATAACGCATATTTTCAGGAGGTAGGACATGAAATATGTTATAGTTCTGGGAGACGGAATGGCAGACGAGCCGCTTGAAGAGCTCAAGGGCGCAACTCCCCTTGAGGTAGCGGTCACACCCACGATGGATGAGCTGGCCAAAGTGTCGGAGCTTGGGCTCTCCGCGAACATCCCCGAGGGCATGAAGCCCGGCAGCGACACTGCGAACCTTGCGGTGCTCGGCTACTATCCGAAGAAGTATTACTCCGGAAGATCGCCACTCGAGGCGCTCAGCATCGGAGTTCCCATGAAGGACGGCGACATCGCCATCAGATGCAACCTCGTAACCCTCACGGAAGAAGAGGGGATCCCTTACGAGAAGCGCACGATCATCGATCACAGCTCAAGCGAGATCTCAACCGAAGAGGCTGACGTCCTCGTTAAGGCACTCATCGAAGCAGGCGTTGTGAAAGCTCCTTTCTCACTTTATACCGGAACAAGCTACAGGCATTGCCTGATCTGGGACGGCGGTAGAGTTGTCGATCTTGCTCAGCCCCATGACATCCCCGGCAGAGTGATCAGCGAGTACCTCCCGACCGAAGCAGCACTGCGTGAGATGATGGAAAAGAGCTTTGAGGTACTGAACAGCCACCCCATAAACGTTGAACGCGCAAAGAAAGGCCTCCACAAGGCAAACAGCATGTGGTTCTGGGGCGCAGGCACCAAGCCCGCTCTCATCTCCTTCGAGGAGAAGACAGGCAAGAAGGGCGCGATGATCTCGGCAGTCGATCTTTTGAAGGGTATCGCGATCGGAACCGGGATGCACGTTGAGATCGTTCCCGGCGCGGACGGCACACTCGAGACCAACTACGAAGGCAAGGCACAGGCCGCAGTCAGACTCCTCAAGGAAGGCTACGATTTCTCGTACGTCCATGTTGAGGCACCCGACGAGATGGGCCACCAGGGAAGCATCGAGCGCAAGATCAAAGCGATCGAGAATCTTGACAGCCGTGTTATAAAAGTAATTAAGGAAGAAATGGAAGCGTGGGGCGAGCCCTACCGCATGATGATCCTCCCCGATCATCCCACTCCCATTTGGTGCAGGACGCACACGAGCGATCCCGTACCGTTTATGATCTACGACAGCACTGCCACTGCTTCGGGCGCTGACGCTTATAACGAAAAGACGGCGAAAGCAACAGGCCTCTTTGTACCGGAAGGCTACAAACTGATAGACAGGCTGCTTGAAAAATAACGATCATTAAAGAGAAATAAAGAAACTGCCCGCTTATGTATCAATCGGTGAAACGATCTGATCGTGTATGAAAACAGTCAGGAAGAGCGAGCGGTTCCGTGAAAGGAGAACAGCAGAAAATGCTGATAGTTAAGAAATTCGGAGGCACCTCCGTAGGAGACAAAGAAAGAATCAACAGAGTGGCCGACAGGTGCATCGCCGACTACAAAGAGGGTCATGACGTGGTTGTAGTGCTCTCGGCTATGGGCAAGTCTACGGACGAGCTGATCGCGAAGGCAAAGGACATTAACCCCAACCCTCCCAAGAGAGAGCTTGACATGCTCGTGAGCGTCGGAGAGCAGATCTCTGTTTCGCTTATGGCTATGGCCATGGCAGCCAAGGGTGTGGCAGCGGTTTCGCTGAACGCTTTCCAGGTTGCAATGCACACGACACAGGCGTACACGAACGCACGTCTTACAAGTATCGATGCAGACAGGATCAGAGCAGAGCTTGAAGCAAGGAAGATCGTTATCGTAACAGGCTTCCAGGGCGTTGACAAGGCAGACAACGTTACTACACTCGGTCGTGGCGGATCCGATACAACAGCGGTTGCTCTCGCTGCAGCCCTTAAGGCAGACAAGTGCGAGATCTTCACGGACGTTGACGGCGTTTACACCGCAGACCCCAGGATCGTAAAGAACGCACGCAAGCTTGACGTTATCTCGTATGATGAGATGCTCGAGCTCGCCAGCCTCGGTGCAGGCGTGCTGCATAACCGTTCGGTTGAAATGGCGAAGAAATACGGCGTTGAACTCGTTGTGAGATCAAGCTTGAATTATAATGAAGGTACAGTGGTCAAGGAGGATACCAAAATGGAAAAAATGCTTGTAAGCGGTGTCGCTTGCGATAAAAATGTTGCGAGAATTGCAGTTATCGGTCTTCAGGATCAGCCCGGTGTGGCATTTAAGCTGTTCAACCACCTCGCAAATCATAACATCAACGTTGACGTTATCTTACAGTCCATCGGACGTGACGGCACAAAGGATATCAGCTTTACAGTTGCAGCAGACGCTGTTGACGATGCACTCGCTGTTATGGAGAACCACAGACAGACAAGCCTTATCTGCGAAAAGATCGACGTTGAGCGCAACATCGCCAAGGTTTCGGTTGTCGGCGCAGGCATGACATCCAACGCAGGCGTTGCAGCCAAAATGTTCGAGGCACTCTACGATGCCGGCATCAACATCAAGATGATCTCCACATCCGAGATCAAGATTTCGGTACTTATCGATGCCGCTTATGCTGACGGCGCTATGAATGCAATTCACTCAAAATTTATAGGATGATTATTCTCTCCTGAAAGGAAAAAGATCATGATTTCTAAGAAGATGTCAAATCTTGTGAAGAACAGCTCGGCCATCCGTGCGATGTTCGAGGAAGGCCGCAGAATGGCTGAGAAGTTCGGTAAAGAAAACGTTTATGACTACAGTCTCGGCAATCCGAGCGTCCCTGCTCCCGAGGCGGTTAATCGCGCATATGCTGCAGTTGCCGAGAATCCCGACAGCAACTACGTTCACGGCTACATGCTCAACCAGGGCTTCGACGAGGCACGAGAGGCGATTGCAAAGAACCTCAACGAGCGTTTTCCCGTTGCGTTCACCAAGAACGACATCGTCATGACTGTCGGTGCAGCCGGCGGTATGAACGTGATCATGAAGACACTCCTCGATCCCGGTGATGAGGTCGTTGTTTTCGCTCCTTACTTCGGTGAGTACAGGAACTACGTTTCGAACTTCGACGGCGTGCTCGTGGAGGTGGCTCCCGACACATCGACCTTCCAGCCCGACCTTAAGGCTCTTGAGGAGAAGCTCACAGCCCGCACCAAGATCGTTATCATCAATACACCCAACAACCCTACAGGCGTTGTTTACTCGGCAGAGACACTTACCAAGCTCGGCCAGACCCTCGAAGAGGCACAGAGGAAGTTCGGTACTTCCATCTACCTTCTTTCGGACGAGCCTTACAGAGAGCTTGTTTATGACGGAGCCGAGGTACCTTTCGTAACAACCTTCTATCGCAACACCATCGTAGGTTACTCCTACAGCAAGTCCCTCTCGCTTCCCGGCGACAGGATCGGATACCTTGTTATCCCTGCGGAAGTAGACGATCACGATGAGATCTTCGCTGCAGCGGGCGTAGCAACAAGAATCCTCGGATTCGTAAACGCTCCTTCTGTTGCACAGCTTGCGGTTGCAAAGTGCCTCAATGAAAGCGTCGACGTAGCGATCTACGACCGCAACAGAAAGCTCCTTTATGAGAAGCTCAAGGAGTACGGCTACGACTGCATCATGCCTCAGGGCGCGTTCTACCTCTTCGTAAAGGCCCTCGAACCCGATGATAAGGCCTTCGTAGCTAAGGCTAAGGAGCACCGCCTTCTCATAGTCCCCGGATCCACTTTCGGATGCGCGGGCTACGTACGTATCGCTTACTGTGTTGACTATGACATGATAGTAAGGTCGTTACCCGCCTTTAAAGAGTTAGCGGAACAGTATAAGAAATAAAAAGCATTTAGATAATTAACCAGCGAACTCTTGTCTGAAGTGTTCTCTGAAAGGCATATCGAACGTCGGTACTTAGCAACCGTATTTTGGTTGCTTATGTACCGCTACGTGAGATCTGGAGCGGGAGCGCCTTTCGGAGAATGGTTCGCGGCAGGAGAGAAGCCGCTGTAAAAAGTATTTTAGGAAAAACAATATGAGAGAAGACAACTTCCGAAAGCTGGATCCGTACGTCCCCGGCATTCAGCCCGCCTTCGCGGACATGATCAAGCTCAACACGAACGAGAGCCCTTACCCCCCGTCTCCGAAGGTTATTGAAGCCTCCGAGCGTTTCAACGCGGCGGACCTGAGACTCTACCCCAGTGTTGATGTAGGCCCCATCAGGGATGCGCTTGCAGAGTACCACGGCTTCGACCGCTCCTGCGTCTTCGTAGGAGTAGGCTCTGACGACGTGCTCGCCACGATCTTCCAGGCGTGCTTTAACAGCGGACGTCCCGTGATGTTCCCCGAGATCACATATTCGTTCTACGAGGTTTGGGCGCGACTTTATAACATAAGCGTTAAAAAGATCCCGCTCCGCCCCGATTTCACGATCAACGCGGACGATTACTGCGGTGTTGAGAACGGCGGCGTCGTGATCGCGAACCCCAACGCACCCACATCGATCGCCATGGAGAAGGGCGACATCGAGATGATAATCCGCAGCAACCCCGAGAACGTGGTCGTTATCGACGAGGCGTACATTGATTTCGGCGGTGAGAGCGTGCTCGACTGTGTTCCCAAGTACGACAACCTCATCGTTGTGCGTACATTCTCGAAGTCGAGATCACTCGCCGGCGCGAGGATCGGGTACTGCGTGGCGAACCCCGAGCTTATCAACGTCATCGAGACAGTTCGTAACAGCATTAATTCGTACACAAACAACAGGCCCGCGATCGAGATGGGCGTGGCATCCGTTAAGGACGAGGAGTACTTCCGCGCCATGCTCGCCAAGGTGATCGCGACACGTGAGCGCCTCGCCAAGGAGCTGCGTGCACTCGGCTTCACTGTTCTTCCTTCGAGCGCGAACTTCGTGTTTGCGACACCGCCCGCACCGCTCACGGCGGCCGAGGTCTACGACAGACTTGCTGAGAAGCACATCTTCGTGCGCCACTTTAAGATCCCCGGGATCGACAACTACCTGAGGATCACGGTCGGAACCGACGATCAGGTGGATACGATGCTCGCGGAAGTGAAAAAGTTGATTTAATATAAAACACGAGTTCAACTCACGAAACGTGGCATTAAGAGACTGAATCACAAAAAAGAAAAAAAGAGTATTGACAATTCTTTGAAACTTGGGTAAAATAAAGTTTACAGACGATTTTTGGAACGTTGGAATAAAGAGGAGGGTATGCTATGAAGATACTAATTGCCGAGGATGATTTTGCGAGCAGGAAATTTATGCTCCGTTTTCTTTCCAAGTACGGCGAGTGTGACATTACAGTCGACGGTCTTGAGGCAGTAGATGCATTCCTTATGGCGCTTGAAGGAGGAGACGGTTACGACCTTGTCTGCCTCGACATCATGATGCCCGCTCTTGACGGTTACCAGACACTTAAGGCTATCCGCGATATCGAGAAGGAGAAAGGTATCCCGGATGAGAAGAGAGCCAAGATCGTCATGACGACAGCCCTCAACGAAGGCCGCAACGTTACCAAGGCATTCGAGCTCGGCTGCGTTGCATACGCAGGCAAGCCTATCGATCAGGAGAAGTTCGAGAACGTTCTCAGGAAGCTTGAGCTTATCCAGTAATGCTGTCGGTCTAGTGGGGATTTAGGATCTGGGGTATATCCGGATGGATGTTAATTATCAGAAAGAACTGGACAAAAAGATGAATCTTTGGAGGGATGGCGATGTACATCCCTCTTTGTTGCTTCATAGCTGTTGCGCTCCGTGCAGCAGCTATTGCCTTACATATCTGGCCGATGTCTTTGACATCACCCTTTATTTCTACAATCCCAATATCACCGAGAAAAGCGAATACGACCTGCGCCTCGCCGAGCTGGAGCGCCTCGTGAGGGAGATGCCTCTCCCGAGGAAGGTTACTGTTGAGCCCGGCCCCTGGGATCCGGACCGCTTCTTCGAGATGGCGAAGGGGCTTGAGGATGCGCCTGAGCGCGGCGCGAGATGCGTGAAGTGCTACACGATGCGCCTCGAGGAGACCGCAAGGGTCGCACACGAGATGAAAACGGACTTCTTCGCAACGACGCTGACACTCAGTCCGCTGAAGGATGCACGGGTAATTAACTCTATAGGAAGCAGGCTAACACAGGAAGGGTCTGCGACATACCTCGAAACTGATTTCAAGAAAAACGGTGGATATCAGAAGTCGATAGAGCTTTCCAAAGAATACGGATTATACAGGCAAAACTATTGTGGGTGCGTGTACTCACGGAGGTAATTATGGACAGTATCAGAGTCATGAGAGAGAAGGAAGAGCACAAAGTCCTTAGCCCTTACGCGGCTTTCAGCGACTGCTCGCTCGGGCGTGACGTGCCGGAGAAGGAGTGCGATATCCGCACCTGCTTTGAGCGCGACAGGGATCGCATCATCCATTCCAAGGCGTTCAGAAGGCTTTCGGGCAAGACGCAGGTTTTCCTGACTCCGCAGGGCGACCACTACAGGACTCGCCTCACGCACACTCTGGAGGTTTCCCAGATCGCGAGGACCATCTCGCGTGCACTCGGACTTAACGAGTCGCTGACCGAAGCGATCGCGCTCGGACACGACCTCGGACATACTCCCTTCGGACATGCCGGAGAGAGGGCACTCGACAGAGCGGCCGGGATCGTGGGCTTCTCACACAACGAGCAGAGTCTGAGGGTTGTGGAGCTTCTTGAAGACAGAAAGATCCGTTTCGAAAAGACTAAAGAGACAGAAGCACAGCCGGATCCGGTAACGGAGCAGATGTCCGGTGCCTCCGGCGATTCTTTAGACGGCCACGGCCTCAACCTCACCCAGGAGGTCCGCGACGGTATCGTGAACCACCGCTCGGACGGCAAGCCCTCGACGCTCGAAGGCTGCGTTGTCCGCTTCGCGGATAAGATCGCGTACGTCAACCACGACATAGACGACGCGATCCGAGGAAACATCATTAAAGAGACAGATATCCCCCGTGAGTACTCTGAAGTACTCGGAGACACTCTGAGCGAGCGACTCAACACGCTCATCCACGATGTCGTAGAGACCAGCCACGGGACTGACAGCGTCGTTATGTCCGACAAGGTCGGCGCGGCACTTGCGGGACTGCGCAAGTACATGTTCGCCAGCGTTTACACCAACCCCGTTGCCAAGGGACAGGAGAAGAAGGCCGAGAGGATGGTCGAGTTCCTTTTTGAGTATTACAAGGAGCATGCGAACGAGCTTCCGGCAGACCTCAGGAGCCAGATCGAGAACGGTGACGGCAGGGAGTTCACCGAGATCCACCTCTACAGCGACCTCGAGCTCATCGAACGCAGGACAGAGCGCGCGGTGTGCGACTACATTGCGGGCATGACCGACAGATACGCGGTGGCCAAGTTCAACGAGATCATGGTTCCCCAGAGCTGGAACATATATTGATGGACCCGCATATCGGCCTGTTGACAATAGTGGTATAATATTATCGCATATTATGCGCCGTGAGTTTTAAAGGGGGAGACGGATGCGCTATTCCGACGAATTGATCGACAAAGTCAGAGAAGCGAATGACATCGTTGATGTCGTCTCTGCCTGTGTGCCCTTAAAGAAGCGCGGCGCCAATTTTGTTGGGCTTTGCCCCTTTCATGCGGAGAAGACAGGCTCCTTCAACGTGAGCCCCACGAGGCAGATCTACAAGTGCTTCGGCTGCGGCAAGGGCGGCAACGTCTTCAACTTTGTAATGGAATACGAGAATCTCACGTTCCCCGAGGCAGTTAAGATGCTTGCGGGGCGTGTCGGCATAGAGCTGCCCGAGAGCCCGGAGGACGATTCCCCCGAGAAGCGCCTCGAGGCAGGCAGGAAAGAGAAGATCCTCGCGGCTCTCAAGGACGCCGCCGGCTTCTACTACAGGACGCTCAGGAGTCCTGAAGGAGTGCGCGCCCAGCAGTACCTCCTCGAGAGAGGACTCGACGAGGAGACCATCAACCGCTTCGGCCTCGGTTACGCCGGCAAGGGCGGTGTGACGCTTTACGACCACCTCAGGAAGCTCGGTCATTCCGACGAGGCGCTCGAAGGCACCGGCCTCTTCTACAGCGAGAAGAACGGCATGAGTGACAGGTTCTTCAACAGGGTGATCTTCCCGATCATGGACAGACAGGGCAAGGTCATCGCATTCGGCGGAAGACTTATGGGCACCGCCTCTAAGGCACCGAAATACCTCAATTCACCCGAAACGCCCGTTTTCAACAAGGGCAGTAACATATACGCACTGAACGTCGCGAAGCGCACGTCGCGCGACACCTACCTCCTCTGCGAGGGTTACATGGACGTGATCGCCCTGCACAGAGCGGGCTTCGACAGCGCGGTGGCCTCGCTCGGAACGGCACTCACACCGGTCCAGGCGAAGATCCTGCGGCGCTTCACCTCTCGCGTGGCGCTCACCTACGACAGCGACGGAGCCGGTCAGGCGGCGACCCTCAGAGCCATCCCGATCCTCAGGGCGGAGGGGCTCGACGTCCGGGTTGTCAACCTGTCACCCAAGAAGGACCCCGACGAGTTCATCAAGGAGTACGGCGCCGACGCGTACCGCGAAAGGCTCGAGAAGGCCGAACCCGCATTCTTCTTTGAGATGGAAGCGGGCCGTGTGAACCTGAACGAAGCCGATCCGGCAGAGCTCGCGAAGTTCAACGTCATGCTGGCGCGCTCGATCGCGAAGCACACGGACGAGATGGTTCGCTACAGCTACATCAAAGCGAGCAGCACGCGCTACGGCATCGACGAAGCGGTCCTCACAAGAGCCGTTAACGACGAAGGCCTCCGTCTTCAGGAGGAAGCAGAGAAGTCTCCCGCGAATCCCGAGCTGGCTTATGTCAGAGAAGCGGATCCGGGGTCATATGCGTCGGGAGAAGCCGGCAGGCGCATCAGGGAAGCGGCCCCGAAGGGCACGGTGAAAAGCGAGCACATGCTCATCTCGCTCCTCGCCACGCACCCCGCGTTCATCCCGCTCGTGAGGGAGGACCTGAGGCCGGACGAACTTTCGGACGCGGCCGCGGCAGAGCTTCTTAAACGCATATATGACCGCGTTGACAATAACAGGCCCGTAAGCCCCGCTGTACTGGCCGGTGATCTTACGGATGCGGATTCCTCGGCGGCAGCGGCGCGGATCCTCATGGGTGCGGAAGACGAAGAACTCATGGACGAGGAAGGAAGCAGGAAAGCCTTCTGCGATACGCTCGCCACGGTTCTGAACGAAAGCTTCAAGCGAAGCGGCGCGACGATGTCCTTCGCGGAAGTGGCAAAGCGCAGGAAGAGCATTGATGCGCTGATAGCAAAAATCAGGAAGTGATACCTGTCCGGGAGCACGGACGAGATCAGGATACCGAAAACAATTGATTGAGGTTTGTTGAAACCCCGCCGGCGGCAGAGAGCTGATCTTACCGGGATCCGTAAAGACAGGTGACATATACAGAAATCGAAACACAGGGGAGGATTCCATAATGGAAGACAACAACAAGACGCCCTTTAAAGAGAAGCTTGCGGAGCTTCTCGATTTTGCGCGTAAGAAGAAGAACGTTCTCGAGTATCAGGAAGTGAACGACTTCTTCGCAGACTACGAGCTCGAACCCGACAGAGTCGAGCACATCTACGAGTACCTTGAAAACAACGGAGTCGACGTACTTCGCGCACCCATCGAGTCTCACGAGGAGATCCTCGAGGAGATCGATGATGAAGTGATGGAAGACGACGGCGAGGAGATCGACCTTTCCGCAATCGACCTGACTATTCCCGAAGGTGTTTCACTTGAGGATCCCGTGAGGATGTACCTCAAGGAGATCGGCAAGGTTCCGCTCCTTTCGGCAGAAGACGAGATCGAGCTTGCAAAGCGCATGGAGGCGGGCAACCGCGTTCGTGAGGACATCGAGCAGATCAAAAAGAAGAACGAGAGAGCTACCGCCGCAGACCGCGAGAAGAACAATGCCAAGATCAAGAAGATCACCACGGACAACGCTGAGATCCTTGCGCGCAGCGAGGAAGCCAAGAAGCGCCTTTCCGAGGCTAACCTTCGTCTCGTTGTTTCGATCGCCAAGCGTTATGTCGGCAGAGGCATGAT
This sequence comes from Lachnospiraceae bacterium, assembly GCA_017427685.1. Lineage (GTDB taxonomy): Bacteria > Bacillota > Clostridia > Lachnospirales > Lachnospiraceae > RUG11977. Next base: position 53,580 of record JAFRSH010000035.1, read on the forward strand.
GTTCCTTGACCTCATCCAGGAGGGTAACCTCGGACTCATCAAGGCTGTCGAGAAGTTTGATTACAGAAAAGGTTACAAGTTCAGTACATACGCAACATGGTGGATCCGTCAGGCCATCACGCGTGCGATCGCGGACCAGGCCAGAACCATCCGTATCCCCGTGCATATGGTTGAGACGATCAACAAGCTGATCCGCGTTCAGAGGCAGTTACTCCAGGAACTCGGTCGTGAACCTACCCCTGAGGAAGTTGCCAAGGAGATGAAGATGCCCATCGAGCGAGTTGCCGAGATCCAGAAGATCTCGCAGGAGCCCGTTTCGCTTGAGACACCCATCGGTGAGGAGGAAGATTCCCACCTCGGCGACTTTATCCAGGACGACAACGTGCCCGTACCCGCAGACGCTGCGGCATTTACGCTCCTCAGGGAAGAGCTCCTCAAGGTGCTCGGCACCCTGACTGACAGAGAGCAGAAGGTTCTTCGCCTCAGATTCGGCCTCGATGACGGAAGGACCCGTACACTCGAGGAAGTGGGCAAGGAGTTCAACGTAACACGTGAGCGTATCCGTCAGATCGAGGCTAAGGCACTCAGAAAACTTCGCCATCCCAGCAGGAGTAAGAAGCTGAGGGACTTTCTGGACTAAACTTATAAAATTCATGATTGTGAGAGAACGAGATGAGATCAGGTCAGGTTGTTAAGCTGTCGGAGAGATTGAGAACGGTTGCGGATCTGGCAGGGGATAACATCTCCTCTCTTGCAGATGTGGGCTGTGATCACGGCTGGCTCGGGATCAGCCTTCTGCTCGAGGAACGTGCCACGCATGTGATCGGCATGGACCTGAGGGAAGGACCCCTCTCACATGCCCGTGAGAACGCGCTCGGTTCGGGACTCGGAAGCGACCGTTTTGAAACGAGGCTTTCGGACGGACTCGACAGGCTCGCACCCGGCGAGGCCGACGTGATAGTGATGGCAGGCATGGGCGGTGTGCTCATGTGCGGTCTCCTGACGCGTGGCATCGAGGTCGCGAGAGCCGCAAAACGACTTGTCCTTTCGCCCCAGTCGCATATCGAAGAGGTGCGCGCACTTCTGGCAGCGGAGGGCTTCGTCATCACGGACGAGCGGATGTGCCGTGAGAGCGGCAAGTATTATACAGTGATGCAGGTGAACCCCGGTAGTGCAGCATATGCGTTAAAAGACGAAGAACTCTTCTTCGGCCCCGTGCTGATAAAGAAGAGAGAACCGCTGTTCCTCGAGTACGTGGCGGGGATGCGGGACAAGGCAAAGAAGAGACTGTCCGAAATAGCGGGAGGAAACGAAGAACGCAAGGGACTCACGAAGGATGCCGGGATAAAACCCGGAGCAGCACGTGAGGACGGTAACATAAGCGTTGCGCCCGGGATAAAATCGGGAACGGCACATGAGGACGGGTATGATCCGGAGGTGTACTTCGGGCGAATACTCGCAAGTGCAAATAAAGTACTGCAATAAACGAATCAAAAGCCTTCGGAGTCTGAGTATTGGGGAATGAAACAGAAGCGAAAGCTTCGGAAAGAGAAGGTGCAAAAGCCCCTGAGGCTTGCAAATACAGGATCTCTTACAGAGAGAAAGGACGGGTGGCATGGACAATAATTGTAAAGTCAAGGTGAAAGGGATGGTTCTCGAGTACGCTGCGGGAACGCCTTACGGAGATATCGCGGCTGATTTCGCTGCCGACATCGAGGGTGACATCATCCTTGCACTTGTTGACGGAAGGCTTGCCGAGCTTTCGAAGAAGGTCAGCACCGATTGTGAGCTCGATTTCATCACAACTTCGACCAAACCCGGCATGTCCACATACAGACGAGGCGTGGTTCTTCTGATGCTCCGTGCGTTCACAAGAGTATTCGACGCAGGCCAGATCAGGAAGATCACTGTTGAGCACACGATCGGTCCCGCACTTTTCTGCTCGATCGATGCGAAATTCAAGCTCACCGACGACTACATCAAGGAAGTCAAGAAGGAGATGGAGAGGCTCGTTTCCGAGGATCTGCCCATCGTGAAGCGCTCGATCAAGACACGCGACGCGCGCAAAATGTTCGCGGAAGCAGGCATGACCGACAAGGAGAAGCTCCTTCGCTTCAGACGTGTTTCGAACACTAACGTTTATACCCTCGATGGCTATACCGATTACTTCTACGGCTACATGCCCGCATCGACGGGACTTCTTAAGTACTTTGACCTCGCTCTTTACTCGGACGGCTTCATCCTGAACCTCCCCGAGAAGAACGCGCCCACGACGATCCCCGCTTTCAGGGATCAGCCCAAGTTCGCGCAGATCCACAGACAGAGCAACGACTGGGGACGCAGCCAGGGCATCGAGACGGTCGGCGACCTCAACGAAGCCATCGCTCAGGGCAATATCTCAGACCTCATCCTTGTGCAGGAAGCTGCGCAGGAGCACAACATAGCCAAGATTGCCGAGATGGTGAGAGAGCGCAATGACGTGAAGTTCGTCATGATCGCGGGACCTTCGTCCTCAGGTAAGACGACATTCTCACACAGGCTTTCGATACAGCTTCGTACACTCGGCCTCAAGCCTCATCCCATCGCGCTTGACAACTACTTCAAGAACCGCGAGGACACACCTCTCAACGAGGACGGAAGCTACAACTTCGAGTGTCTCGGCGCGATCGACGTTGAGGGCTTCAACAAGGACATGACAGACCTTCTGGCAGGCAAGGAAGTCGACATGAGAGTGTTCAACTTCAAGAGCGGACGCTGCGAATACCGTGGCAACATGCTGAGGCTTGAGAAGGACGACGTACTTGTTCTTGAAGGAATCCACGGACTTAACGACGAGCTTTCGTACTCACTCCCCGTGGACAGTAAGTTTAAGATCTACATCTCCGCACTCACGCAGCTCAATATCGACGAGCATAACCGCATCCCTACCACGGACGGTCGTCTGATCCGCCGTATGGTAAGAGACGCGCGTACACGCGGAACATGTGCGAGAGACACTATCGCGATGTGGCCTTCGGTACGCCGCGGTGAGGAAGAGAACATCTTCCCGTTCCAGGAGCAGGCCGATGTCATGTTCAACTCGGCGCTCATCTACGAGCTCGCCGTCCTCAAGCAGTCCGCAGAGCCCCTGCTCTTCGGTATTAGCGAGGACGACCCTCAGTACATGGAAGCAAAGCGACTCCTCAAGTTCCTCGATTACTTTATCGGAGTCAGCAGCGAGGAAATCCCGCATAACTCGATCGTGAGGGAGTTTGTTGGAGGTAGTGTGTTCCCCGTATAATATAGCAATATACTCAGTCGCGCACGCGGGGTCAAACGCGTGTGAGGAAAGTCCGGGCTTCGCAGGGCAGGATGCCGGATAACGTCCGGAGGGGGTGACCCCATGGAAAGTGCAACAGAAATAATACCGCTTCGGCGCAAGCCGGAGTAAGGGTGGAATGGCGGTGTAAGAGACCACCGGCATGGCGGTAACGTCATGTGCTGTGCAAACCCCATCCGAAGCAAAACCATGCAGGAGACGATACGGCTGCCCGTCGTGTCTCCGGGTAGGTTGCGTGACAGTCTCGGAAGGGACTGTCGGAGCTGTTCGGTAACGGACAGTCAAGAAAGATGACTGAGCTAGACAGAACCCGGCTTACAGTATTGCTATTGTTTTGAAAGTAACCCCGTCTGTAAAGCGCGGAATGCGCTTGCAGGGGGTTCTTTTTATTGAAAAACGTTCCTCCTGTGAGTATGGTTCAGAGACCGGATATCGAGCATATTTGAGCAAGAGATGTCCCATTAAACCGGTTGACTTTTCGTGGCTAAATAAACAGAATAAGAACATAAGCAATGAAAAGTTGTAATCAGGAAAACGTAAGAAGAAAAAGCATAAAGCAGTATAGGAAAAACATGGCATCAGGAGTATATCCCGCGCAAAAAAAAGACGGAACCCCCTACTGGCGGGCATCCGTCACTCATAAAGGCAAGCACATCAGCCTCGGTTCGTTTGATGACGAGACTGTGGCGGAGCGCGTCTATCGTGAGGCCTGCGTTGTCTTGCGGGGCTTTGCTGATAAAGCAGTGAATACGGGGGACCCGAAAACAAAGGACCCGAAAGCAAAGGGGAAGACTCCGGGAGATGATATAGGCGTTAAAGGGGAAGGGACCCTTCCGGAGATCTCAGACTATCGGGAAGGCACCTGCGCGATGCCCTTTTCAAAGTGGGTCGCACTCATCAATTTCCGCGACAACGGCATCTGGTGCCGTGGACCCATCTACTTGAGGAAAGGTTACTTTGAGTACTACCTGAGCGCGACCGAGGATTACCGCTTCGGACCGGACGACCTCTTCTACTACACTCATCACACCATCCAGAAACGTGGAGGTCATCTCTTTGTTGCGGATTATGGCATGCAGGTGAGCGTGCTATCGAGGTATGGAGTCCGCCCGTATTCTGTTCCGGGGCGAGATCATTATTTCAAAAACGGAGACGATCACGACTATCGTCCCGGTAATCTTGTTGTTGTAAACCGCTATATGGGTGTACAACAGGAGAGTCGTCGGAAAAACTTCGTTGCCCGCATCAACATGGGAAGCGGCAAAACTGTTGTTGTCGGACATTACGACACAGAAGAAGAGGCGGCCATTGCTTATAACAAAGCGGTTGATGTTTTAAAGGCAGCGGGCTCGGACCGTGCGTATGAAAAAAACTACCTGGATGATGTTTCACCTGCGAAGTACATTGTCCTGTACAATAACATAAAAATCCGGGAGGGAGCGCTGTTGGACAGTTTCCGGACCGGTAGAAAGACTGCTGTGCGGACGACGAGTACCTCAGGGAAACAAGGTCGTTAAAACCGACTGCTATGAGAAATCAAGCATTGACTTATATATATTGACGGTATATACTAAAAATATACAGGAGGTTTGACATGAATGCAATAAAAGAATTGAGAAGTACGACAAAAATGAGCCAAAATAAATTTGCAACATATCTTGGAATTCCCGTAGCGAACATTCAACACTGGGAGCAGGGAGTTACCGCGCCGCCTAACTATTTGATCTCTTTGATATCCAGAATAATGAAATATGATGGGTATATCAAAAACGCATTGTCACCGCAGCAGATAGATACTATCAGGCAAACTGAGGCAACGTTAGCCATAGAAAAACTGACGCTTGAAGAGAAAGATGTTTTTGAACTTGAAAAGATGGTAAAAGGGGAAATTACTAGGGAGGAGTATCAAGAAAGATTAAAGGAGAATTATCTGATTAATGCGCGTTCCTGACAAATATGTTTATCCCGGGACAGATGTTCTGATCAACAAATTTGGTTGTAAAGACGAGAAAAAGCTTCAAAGGCTTGAAATGTTGTCGACGGCGGGTAACCTGGCTCATCTTCAGTTTTACCCCTTGAACGGCAATTTTGATTTTAAGCATCTAAAGGATATTCATCATTTCATTTTTCAAGATATATACGATTGGGCAGGGGAGGTTCGAACTGTCGATATCGGAAAAGGGAATCTGTTTTGCAGAGTGCAGCATATAGAATCTTATGCCAAAACTGTGTTTGATACATTTTTCCCTTTGTGTTATAAGAACCGAAATGACAAAAAGAAGTTTGTTGTTGAATTGGCCAATCATTATGCGGATATGAATGCCCTTCATCCGTTCAGGGAAGGAAACGGCAGGGCACAGAGGGAGTTTGCCAGAGAACTCTGCTTAAAATGCGAATATGTGTTAGACCTTACTAAAACAAAACATCTAGAAATGCTAAATGCCAGCATTTTGTCATTTGACACAGGTGATAACAGTGGGTTTGTTTCGATATTTTCTAAGTGTGTTGTCCCTTTAACTGAGTATAAAGAATATCAAGCAAAGTTGACACGATCTCTTCTGATCCTTTCTGAGGATGATATGTAAACCCTATATTACAAAAATCCGATACCGATTCGGATTGAAATCTTAAATAGGGCGTGTTAGAATACCCACTTGAAAAGAAGACGTTTTAACTCTGAGATATAAGGAGCTGATACCATGCAGGAATTAATATATCATTCGACCCGTGACACATCACTCACCGCTACGGCATCCGAAGCGATCCTCCGCGGCATCGCGCCCGACGGCGGACTCTACGTTCCGAACAGGATCCCTACCTTGAAGAAATCCTTCGACGAACTCTCGATGATGAGCTACCCCGAGGTTGCTTACGAGGTACTGAAGCTTTTCCTCACCGACTTTACGGATGACGAGGTTCGCACAGCGGTTAATTCGGCATACAATTCGAACAACTTTGACCGTGAGGACATCACCTGCCTCATGAAGGCGAACGGAACCTACTACCTCGAACTCTTCCACGGCAGAACGATCGCTTTCAAGGATATGGCTCTTTCGATCCTTCCTCATCTCATGAGCATCAGTGCCAGGAAGAACAACCTGAAGGAGAAGATCGTCATCCTCACCGCTACATCGGGTGACACCGGCAAGGCAGCTCTCGAGGGCTTTGCGAACGTACCCGGTACAGGGATCGTTGTTTTCTACCCCAAGGACGGCGTAAGCTCCTTCCAGGAGAGACAGATGGTCACCCAGGAAGGCGACAACACACACGTTATCGGTATCCGCGGCAACTTTGACGATGCTCAGCGCGAGGTTAAGAAGATCTTCACCGACGACGCTTTCGCAGCCAGGATGAAGGAAGCCGGCTACGTGTTCTCTTCGGCGAACTCGATCAATATCGGACGTCTCATCCCTCAGATCGCATATTACGTTTATGCCTACACAAGGCTTATGGAAGACGAGATCACCTTCGTTGTTCCCACAGGTAACTTCGGAAACATCCTCGCTGCTTATTACGCATGCCGCATGGACGTTCCGGTTTCGAAGCTCATTTGCGCATCGAATGATAACAAGGTCCTCTTCGATTTCTTTGAGACCGGCGTATATGACCGCAACCGTGACTTCATCCTCACAAGCTCGCCTTCGATGGATATCCTGATCTCGAGCAACCTCGAGCGTCTGATCTTCGAACTTGCGGGTGACGAGACCGGAGAACTCATGAAGAACCTTGCGACCACAGGCCGCTACGAAGTAAAGAACTTCAAGTCCGAAGACACTGACACGAACCCCGCAACTCTCTTCAGAGGCGAGTTCGCTACAGGCGAGGAGATGGCAGAGGAGATCCGTCACGTTTATAAGGACTGCGGTTACGTCCTCGATCCTCACACGGCTGTTGCTTCGGCTTCTTATAGGAAGTATCTTGCGGACACCCGTGACCTCACTCCCACAGTGATCGCTTCAACAGCCAGCCCTTACAAGTTCTCGGCAAGCGTTCTCAAGGCGATCGAAGGCGACGCCTTCAAGCCCGGAACAGACAAGGAACTCATCGAGCGTCTCAATAAGCTGAGCGGAGTCGAGATACCGGCAGCGGTAGAGCGCGCCCTGAACGGCACCATCCGCCACAACACAGTCTGCGACCCCGACAAGATGAAGGACGAGATCGCGAAGATCTTTTTGGGATGATCATTTTTCCAAATATTTTTGGTAAAGACAATAGTACAAAAAACCGTCAAGACCCGCTCTGTAAGCGGGTCTTATTAATTTTTTACTAACAGTGTAAAATATACCCCATAGAATAGACATCAAGATTTAGAGATACCCTGTTTTTTGGACATTGACAATTAGTAATCCCTCTTCTTGGACAGCAGGTTTTTTCGAAAACCCATTTTTCAGACATTGAGTTTTCAACTGGGCAACC
>JAFRSH010000036.1 GCA_017427685.1 Lachnospiraceae bacterium
ATATGAAATTCTTGAAAAAACTCTTAAAGATAGGGGAATCGGAAAGACTGAGCTTTCTACGCAGCTTGGACTTTCTTCTAGAACCATAGCTAAGATAGGAAAAGGCGAAAAACTTTCAAATCGGACTTTGCAAAAAATAGCGGATTATCTTGGTGTGGATCAGAAGCTCCTGATGAAGGAAGTCTCTGAAAATAAGATATTACAAGTACTCAGGGAAGAAAAAGAGATGAAACTTCCGGGAGGACTATATCACGAGCTACAGGTCAGGATGACATATAATTCCAATCATATTGAGGGAAGTAAGCTGTCTGAGGATCAGACAAGGTTGATTTTTGAGACAAATACCCTTGATGTGGGTGACGGCATCCCTGTAGATGATGTGTTGGAAACGGTACATCATTTCCGGGCAATCGATTATGTAATTGATATTGCGGAAGATGAACTGACCGAGGATATTATCAAGCATCTGCATTTTATCTTAAAGCATGATACGAAGGATTCAACGCTTGGATGGTTTGCTGTTGGTGATTATAAAAAACGGGCGAATGTAGTAGGTGGCCGGGAAACCTCCAAACCATCGGAGGTTCATAAGCACATGATGGCTTTGCTTAAGGAGTACAACGTCGAGGAAAACGTCACAGTAGAGGATATCATAGCTTTGCATGCCGAGTTTGAGTATATACATCCATTTCAGGACGGAAACGGCAGAGTCGGACGCCTTGTAGCATTAAAGGAGTGCCTGCGGCATAGTGTGATACCTTTTATCATCGAGGATGCGAAGAAGAATTACTATTACAGAGGTCTTTCCGAATGGAGAAATGAAAAGGGCTGGCTTACTGATACCTGCTTGGACGGGCAGGATACATTTAAAAGACTTATGGACATGCTGGAAATTCAGTACTGATAGTGATTTTAAAAAATTAAAATATGTATTGATGATGTATGTAGTAATGTAAAAGTACCTTAAAGGAAAAGCTATTGACGAAATACAATCAGGGATGCTCGGACGTCTTTTGCAATGCTATGGCGCTGAAGTAATAGGCGGACTCCATCTTAAGATGCCGGACAGTATAGCAGATGAGAAGGCATTAAAACGTCCGATTGACCCATTTTATTTAGCGTGGTAAGAGAAAATGAGAATAGAGCATATTGCAATGTATGTAAATGATTTGGATGCTGCAAAGGACTTCTTTGAAACATTTCTAGACGGGGTATCTAACGCGGGATATTATAATGAAAAGACGGGGTTTAGATCTTATTTCATTTCATTTGAGGTTGGAGCGATAACTCGCAATTATGACTAAGGAGATACGATTTTGGGGCAGGATGAAAAATATAGCGAGATGAGGAAGAAGCCAATGGAATATCGAAAGGTGTTTGACACAATTCCAGAGCAGTTTGATAAGTTCAGGCCTCGTTACAGCCCTGAGCTGTTCGAATTTTTCATCAAGGAAGCCAACATTGGAGTTCAGACGAAGGTGCTTGAAATAGGCCCGGGAACCGGCCAGGCGACGGATCCGATTCTGGATACCGGCTGCGATTATAATGCCATTGAGCTCGGGGAGCATCTTTATGAAAAGATGAAAGAAAAATACGGAGCAAGACCGAATTTCCATATCGTGAACGACGACTTCATTACACACGATTTCGGGGAACAGCGTTTTGATGTGATATATTCTGCTGCGACGATCCAATGGATTCCGGAGAGTGTCGCTTTTTCAAAGACGTTTGAACTGCTAAAGCCAGGTGGAACGTTGGCGATGATGTTTCTGATCGGGGATTATAAGACGCCAAATGAGGAGCTGTACAGCAATATCCAGAAGGTTTACGACGAATATTATAAGCCGGTGACGGAATACAAGAACATGAAGGAGCCATTTGACTATCTTCATGCGACCGACTATGGCTATGTAGATCTGACTCGCCATGATTTCTATGGGAAACGCGTTTTTTCTGCGGATGAATATGTGATGTATTGTGGGACGCACAGCGATCACATTTTAATCCCGGAGCCATATAAAACGAAGTTTTTCGAAGAGCTTCGGAGTGCGGCGCTTACGGGTGGAGATAAAGTCGAGTTTTGGGATACATATGTGCTGTATCTGACGAAGAAACCGGCGTAAGCGCATGAAAAAATTCTTTTAATATAAATGAGAACAACGAATCGACATTTATCTAGCTGAGTCCATCTTCTTGACCTGGCGGTCAAGAAGCATCCCTCGCTCTAAAGAGCTCGGTCAATTCCGATTTATAATGAACCTTCATCGCTGCCCGCTGTATCTATATCCGTCGGGAATCCGGATATATGCACGAATATGCTCATCGACAGGACGTTCGATGATTCCGGACCTGTTGTCAATATTCCCTTCCGCGGCAAGGATAGTATTCTCACGCTTTTCAACTATGATCCCGATATGATCGTGCTCGTGGTCGTCAAAAACACGATCGTAGAGAACAATGTCCCCCGATTCCGGCAAAAAAATGTCTTCAGGTGTATGATACTCGATCCGGGGATCACCTGTTGCAAATTCCTCCCATGCGATACAGCCGGCAAGATGACAGCTTTTGCATTCTTCCGGACGTATCGGGATCTCGAAACCTGCTTGCCTGCAGCAATAATACACAAATGCGGCACACCACAGTCTGTCGGCTTCTTCGACAGTCCATTTCGGGAACGGCTGAACTATCGGTTCCAGATTAGCTTTTTCCCCGTCTGCAAAGCCATGGAACGGAACCTGTGCCATGGTCTTCGCCACACTCGCAAGCTTCTGTCTGGTTGCCACTCTATGGATTACCGAAACATGGGTGATCATGTTGGCCTCGTCAGGATACTCCTTCTCAAAATGCATGCCGATTGCTTCCGCTGTTCTATAGGATGCCTCATTCGTATATTTGCAATACGAATACAGTGATGGATAATCGGTATTCTCAAAAGCCCAGTCCCGAACGGCCTGCGCCGCCTCCTTAGCAAATCCGCGTCTCCAATATTTTTTATTGATGTGATAGCCGATTTCCGGCAAAGGCTTTCCGTCAATATTCTGGATTGTAATGCCGCAGTCCCCGATAAATTCCCCGTTTTCTTTCAGAACAACTGCCCACAATCCAAATCCATACTTTGAATAATTATCTATATTCCATTCAATCCAGCGTCTGGTCCTTGCTTCATCAAACGGGACCGGATAATGCTGCATCGTCTCGGCATCGGACATTATTTCATACAGTGCTTCAAAATCATCCATAGTATACTTCCTAAGCAGGAGTCTTTCGGTTTCTATCATTTCTTCTTGTTTTATCCTTCCATCGGCCATATTCTTAAATCCATGTCATTCACATCCTCTGTTGTTGATCCGGATCATTATATGCGAGTCAATCGGAGTTTTCCTCTTTTTTTATTTCTTCGACTTTACCGCCGAGAGCCGTGACATTTTCGCGGTAGCACTGGTCATAATCCTCGAAGCACGTAGGGAAAGGCCACCCCCATCCCGCTTGGCTTCTGAAGATCGTTTGCGCGGAATAATCGCTTATGACCCCTCCGTTCGGGTTAACCGTCAAGCCGTTAAAATACACGGCGTCATAGCAGATTTTGTCGCCTTCCTTATCATTGTTCCATGTGATCTTATAGAAAACCACGAGCCTGTTCGATTGTTTTGGTGAAGTCTCGGGGATATCGGTTATGATATAGGCATTCAAAAAATCCACCGACGTCTTTGTGTAATTGATCAAAGGTCCGACAGCGTCCCAATCGCTGCAATCCTTTTCGTTCATCTCCATGATATTTCCGGACTCGATAAAATCATCGAGTTGCCCGGATATATCAAGCGGCGTGACGTTGTAATTCGGCGCCGGAGTGGGTGTCGGCTTGGGAGTAGGCACGGGCGTCACGGTAGGTGTCGGTCTGCTTGGTTGACTACTCGTTGCGCTACTGTTAAGCCGCGAAAAATAATCACGGCTCGTAATATAAGAAGTAATACCTCCAATGCACAAGAGCGCGATCAAAATGATCACGCCGGTTTTCTTCGACATGCGTTTTTGTGTCGCCTCGTTTTTCAGTCTTTCATGCTCAACATCGGAAAAATCATAATCAAGGGCAAAAACCGACCCACAGGCGCGACATACCAGGTTTTCCCCCTCTTGCTCCAAAACACTGTTGCAATTCGGACATTTCAGATCTACAAGTTTCATTCTGCCTCCCTAAAAGATACAATCAATTACCGGAAAACTTCTCCACCATATCCTGCAGCTCAATAAAGCGCTCCATCCTGCTCTCTATCAGCGCATCCGTTTCTTCCTTTTCCTTGCTCAGTTCCATCAGCTTAGAATAATCCGTCGAAGCACCGGCGATGAGTTTTTCAAGCTCTGCGCTCCGTGCCTCAAGCTTTTCGATCTCAGCCTCTATATTATCATATTCTTTCTGTTCATTGAATGTCAGTTTTGTCTTCTCACGAGGTGCCCGATATTTGCCCTTTGCGGTCACGTTTGTGGCATCGTTTTCTCTGGTTTCGCGTTTCACTGTGGTCTTCCCGGCGCTTGCTCCTCCCGGGCCACCTTTGCCTTCGCCAGCTGCGCCTGCGCCGTTACGCTTATGAACAACGTAGTCGGAATAACCTCCCTCGCTCTGCATAAGCGTTCCATCCGGTTCGAAGGAAAAAATCCTCGTAACGACACGGTCGAGGAAGTATCTGTCATGGCTCACCGTGATGATTATGCCCGCGAAGCCATCGAGGTAATCCTCCAGTATACGGAGGGTCTGTATGTCGAGGTCGTTCGTCGGCTCGTCGAGGATGATGACGTTCGGATTGTCCATGAGCACTCTCAGCAGGTAGAGCCTTCTCTTTTCTCCGCCGGAAAGCTTGGCTATGGGCGCGTACTGCATATCCGGCGTGAAAAGGAATCTCTCGCACATCACCGACGCACTCATCATGCCGTCCGGCGTCGGGATATATTCGGCTATGTCCTTCACGTAATCGATAACACGCTCGCTCTCGTTAAGTGCCTCGTTTTCCTGCCCGAAATATCCGATCCTGATGGTCTGCCCGAGTTCTACCGAACCCGTGTCGGGCCTGACAAGCCCGATGATACATTTGACAAGTGTCGATTTCCCGCATCCGTTGGGGCCTATTATGCCGATCCTGTCGAGCTTTCCGAACGTATATGTGAAATTCCCGAAGAGCTTCTTTCCTTCGTATTCTTTTGAAATGCCGTCAAGAATGATCGTTTTGTTGCCCATTCTGGTCGGGAGTGAGCTCAGAGTAACGAAACGCTCTTCTTCGGGGCGTTGCCTGTCCCAGAGTGCTTCGAATCTCTCGATGTGGGCTTTCTGCTTGGTCGAGCGCGCTCTTGCGCCGCGAAGCATCCAGGCAAGATCTTTTCTGTAAAGTGCCGCAGCTTTACGCTCGGACGCCTGCTCATAATCAAGGCGTTGCTGCTTGAGTTCGAGGAAACCCGAATAGTTGGAATCGTAACGATAAACGGATGCCTTATCTATCTCGAGGATCTTGTCGGTGACTTCGTCAAGGAAATATCGGTCATGTGTGACCATGAGGATCGCGCCTTTAAATCCCTTGAGGAAGGATTCAAGCCATTCGATCATCCCGGAATCCAGGTGGTTGGTCGGCTCATCGAGTATCAAAAGATCGGACGGCGTCATGATGGCCGCTACCAGCGCGGCTCTCTTTTTCTGTCCTCCGGAAAGTATCGACGGGTCGCACTCGGGATCGTCAATCCCGAACTTCGCGAGAGTCGCCTTGATCTCGCCCATCTTGTCCCAATTGTCTCCGCCGGCATAGATCTTGTCTGTAATGTTTTCGAGAAGCGTCTTGCCGGGATCAAAAACAGGGTTCTGCGGCAGATACGAGATCCTGAGACTGTTTGTTCTTATGACCTGTCCGCTGTCGGGCTCGCTGATCCCTGCCACGATCTTCAGCAGTGTGGACTTGCCTGTTCCGTTTGTGCCCACAACGCCTATCTTGTCGGTATCGCTGATGCCGACCGTCACCCCATCAAGAACGGGCTTTGACATGTATGTTTTTGATACATTTTCAACATTCAAAATATTCATCGGATTTGTTCCTATACGGTTTAGCTTCGATTTCTGCTCATATTGTATCAACTCGACTGCTTATTTTCCAGTTATCGTTACCATTTTGCATTTTTGGTTTGAAAAAAGTATTATTTTTCTTGACTATGCCGTTACGGAATAGTTTACAATGGAAGTAACAAATGTTGGAAGATGCGCAGGAGATTTATGATATATAAAAAGGGGAGAAAGGCATTTCTGAACGATACAGAAAAGAGGAGTGATAACAATGTCTGAGAACACAAAAAAGACCTATCGTTTTTACGGCTGGGAAACAGCGGATGTTACGGATGAAAAGGGCCTGACGCCCCGAGACTACTACGACATTCTGAGCACCATCTGGACAGTTGAGACCTGTGCGCCGCGGTTGCGCGTTAATTGGAGCCCTGAGAATGTGACTCTCGGACAGTGTTCCATAACCGCTTTCCTCGTGCAGGACATCTTCGGAGGAAAAGTGTACGGGATACCGCGAAGTGACGGGAATTATCACTGCTTCAACGATGTGGAGGGTTGTGTGTTTGACCTTACGAGTGAGCAATTCGGAGACGAAATACTCGATTATTCCGATTGCCCGGAGCAGTTCAGAGAGGTCCATTTCCAAAAGGAAGAGAAGAGACTGAGGTATGAGCTCCTGAAGGAAAGACTGTCCGAAGCTGTTGCGAACATAAAATAATTTAGCACGATCACAGGTCGAAGAAGAATGAGTAAAGCATCAGAAGCATGACACCGAACAGTATCGCTCCGATGATATCGGTAAACCAGTATACCCCGCATAATAGCCCGCTGAGCAATCCGAAGGCTGTCACGATGATGCATAACACGCTTATCGCCTTAGCGATATTCTTCTTTTCGCCCCAGATATCCCATGCATGAAAAGCCGTGCTTCCCATGGATATTATGATCAGTAACACATAAGACGCGGGGAAAGAAGGCGACGCAGTCCTCTGACCTTCCCGCAGGATCGGGGCGTAATTAACGGGCAGGAATCTGAGAACAACGCAGATCAACGCGGTAATAACATACAGGAAGAATGTGGCCATCAGGTTCTTGTCTGTTCCGACACCGTCGAGTCTTCCCGATTTGATCATCTCCCGGACAAAAAGAGCGATCCATACAAGGCAGACTGCGATCGACGCATATGCCGTAACTCTGAGAGCGCCGTACCAAAATCCCGAATATCCCAAGGTGTCACTGTGATCAAACAGCCCCCTGAACCATTCGTTCACACCCGACAGTCCGATCTCTGTCGATGCCGGACCGATCTCTTCCACATCATAGATCTTCAGTGCCAGGATCAATGCAATTATGTAAAGGAATGAATTCTTCAGTATAAACTTTCTTACTCTGTCGCTCATTTCTGCTCCGCTGCTCTCCTAAACGATTCTGATCGATCGTACCATACCTCTACATTCTATATCATCACGATCAGGTTTACAAAGAGTTCTTCGATGTTTGACATTATTATTTGGAGAAACATATAATAGGCGGTGGAAGCGACATGAGATGTCGTTCGGGAAAAGAGATCATGAGATGAAGAAAGAAGAAAAGACGAATGTAATGCGTGTCCTTGACGGCAAGAAGATCCCCTACGAAAGCCATTCCTACGAGCCCGATCCGACATTGAGCGGAGAGCAGATCGCAGGGATCCTCGGCGAGGATCCGGCGAAGGTGTTCAAGACACTCGTTACGCAGGGCAAGAGCGGAGCGTACTATGTGTGCGTGGTACCCGTGAAGGAAGAACTTGACCTCAAGAAAGCCGCCAAAGCAGCGGGCGAGAAAGCGATCGCCATGATCAAACAGAAAGACCTTCTGCCGCTTACAGGCTATGTGCACGGCGGATGTTCCCCGATCGGGATGAAGAAATCGTTCCCCACATTCATACATCAAACAGCGACCGGATTTGACAGGATGTTTGTCAGCGCCGGGCGTGTCGGATTTCAGATCGAGATAGACCCGAAGGACCTTATCGCGGTTGCGAGATGTCAACCCGCGGATCTCGTATGACCGGGAATAACGACCGGATCAAAAAAATTCAAAAATAATTCTTGACAAGTTAGCACATGCTAATTATACTTGCAATCGGTTAGGGAAGGCTAACCGATATTTTTTTACATGTTGGTTAGCTACTGCTAATTGTAATAATCGGAAAAAAACAAAATATAGGAGGAAAAAAATGATGCCTCTTATCTATGCGGAAAAAGAGGAGCCTCTGATCATCAAAAAGGTCGGTGGCAGCCCCGAGGTAAAGAAACATCTTGAAAATCTTGGCTTCAACGTCGGCGGCGAGGTGAGCATTGTGAGCGCACTCGGAGAAAACCTGATAGTGAAGGTCAAGGAAAGCAGGGTGGCTGTCAGCGAGGAACTGGCACGAAAGATCATGGTGTGAAAGCCGAAACAGGCATTTGATGATAAAACTGAGGAGGTTCTTATGAAAACACTAAGAGATGTGAAGATCGGTGAGAAAGCGAAGGTCGTCAAGCTTCATGGTGAAGGCGCGGTAAAACGCAGGATCATGGACATGGGCATTACAAAGGGCACCGATGTTTATGTGCGCAAGGTTGCACCGCTCGGCGATCCGATCGAGATCACAGTCAGAAACTATGAATTGTCGCTGCGCAAGGCAGATGCCGAAATGGTAGAGGTGGAGGAAGTATAATGAGCACACGAATAGCACTTGCAGGAAATCCGAACAGTGGAAAAACGACGTTGTTCAACGCACTTACCGGCTCAAACCAATTCGTCGGAAACTGGCCGGGAGTAACTGTTGAGAAGAAGGAAGGAAAGCTGAAGAAACACGAGGATGTCACGATCACCGACCTTCCCGGAATATACTCGCTGTCCCCGTACACACTCGAGGAAGTTGTTGCGAGAAACTATCTGATCGGAGAGCGTCCCGACGCGATCCTCAACATAATCGACGGAACGAATCTTGAGAGAAATCTCTATCTGACGACCCAGCTCGCAGAGCTCGGGATCCCCGTGGTAGTGGCCATCAACATGATGGATATCGTAAAGAAGAACGGTGACCGCATCGACACCGCCGAGCTGTCCAAGCGACTTGGGTGCAAAGTCATGGAGATCTCGGCGCTTAGGGGTGACGGTATCATGGCTGCCGCCGAGGAAGCAATTAGGGCTGCACAGAGCAAGAAGCCCGTTCCGCTTCACACCTTCTCGGGTCCCGTCGAGCATGCGATCGCTCATATCGAGGAAGCAGTCGTTCACAACCTTCCCGAGGAGCAGCAGCGCTGGTACGCCATCAAGATCTTCGAACGCGATGACAAGGTCCTCGAGAAGCTGAAGCTTTCGGACGATGTGCTCAGTCACATCGAAGCCGACATTTCGGCCGCCGAGAAAGAACTCGACGACGATTCCGAGAGTATCATCACCAACGAGCGCTACGTTTATATCGCCGAGGTGATCAAATCCTGTTACAAAAAGAAGAATGCCGGATCGCTTTCGAGATCCGACAAGATCGATAAAGTCGTTACCAACAGGTGGCTCGGTCTCCCGATCTTTGCGGCGATCATGTTCCTTGTTTACTGGATCGCGATGGTCGGCGTCGGCGCACCTGCCACGGACTGGGCGAACGACGGGCTTTTCGGCGACAGCTGGCACCTGTTCGGCATTGACGACGGCTATGAGGAGATCGCTGAAGAGTACGCCGGTGCAGCTGCCATTGTTGATGGCTTTGACGCCTATGTGGAAGAAAACGGGGTAGAACCCATGACCGGGTTCACATATGCGTCGGAAGACGAAGAAACACTTGAGATAACGGAAGAAACTGCCAGCCTCGAAGACTACGCCGAGGCAAAGGCGATCGTTGATAAATACGGCGACGAACCGGATCCGGCTGACTACGGCGTTTGGGTACCGGGTATCCCCGCTCTCATCGAAACGGGGCTTGATGCGGCGGAATGTGCGGACTGGCTCAAGGGTCTCATACTTGACGGTATCGTTGCCGGTGTCGGCGCGGTACTCGGATTCGTTCCGCAGATGCTCGTGCTCTTCCTCATGCTCGCATTCCTTGAGGCGTGCGGATACATGGCACGTATCGCATTCGTGCTCGACAGGGTGTTCAGAAAGTTCGGCCTTTCGGGCAAGTCGTTCATCCCGATGCTGATCGGCGTCGGCTGCGGCGTACCCGGTATCATGGCGAGCCGTACGATCGAGAACGAGCGCGACAGGCGTATGACGATCATGACCACAACATTTATCCCTTGCGGTGCGAAGGTTCCTTTCATCGCCATGATCGCAGGCGCGATCTTCGGAGGCTCCGCATGGGTATCGACTTCAGCTTACTTTATCGGTATGGCGGCGATCGTCATTTCCGGTATCATGCTCAAGAAGACTAAGATGTTCGCAGGAGATCCCGCTCCTTTCGTAATGGAGCTGCCCGCTTACCATCTGCCCACTCTCGGCAATGTCCTCAGGTCCATGTGGGAGAGGGGCTGGTCCTTCATCAAGAAGGCCGGAACCATCATCCTTCTTTCGACCATCGTTGTTTGGTTCACTTCGTTCTTCGGCTTCGCGGAAGACGGATTCCGTATGCTTGCGGAGGATGAGCTTGAGTTATCGATCCTTGCAAAGATCGGAAACGGTATAGCATGGATCTTCGCACCTCTCGGATGGGGCAACTGGCAGGCAGCCGTTGCTTCGATCACAGGACTTGTTGCTAAGGAGAATATCGTCGGAACGATGGGCATCCTTTACGGCGGCGGAGAGCTGACCGCATGGCAGTCGCTTTCGGCAGCGTTCACCGGCATCACCGGATTCTCGTTCCTTGTGTTCAACCTGCTGTGCGCACCCTGCTTCGCAGCTATCGGTGCGATCAAGCGAGAGATGAACAATCGCAAGTGGACATGGTTCGCGATCCTTTACCAGTGCGGTTTCGCATATGTGATAGCACTGATGATCAACCAGTTCGGCGGCGCGTTTACCGGCGACCTGAACATCGTCGGCCTGATATTCGCCGTTGCCGCGCTCGGATGCATTATCTACATGCTCTTCTTTAAGAAGTATAAGGAAGCGGACAAGCTTAAGATATCGATAACCTCTTAATAAATAGTGATAGATCATTCGCACATCGAAAGGGTCGACGGCTTACTCTGCCGTCGGCTTTTTCACGCGATAAAACACTTGACTAATCGGGTAATGCGTATATAATCCTAAATGTACTTTAAGTACCGACAGTTCGTTTGTACCATCCTGTCGTTAAACAAAACCAGGACTACCGATTTCTGTATTATGCCTTTTGTTTCAGTAGCTTGCGTTTTGGATGGCTACTGAATTTTTTTATCGGAGTATCTCAAAATGCCCAACGAATTATTATTTGTCATCACTGTGCTTGTGTACCTCGGGAGTGTGCTCGTGCTTTACAAGCTGTTCGGAAAGAACGGACTTTTCGCGTTTGCTATCTTCGGCACACTGCTCGGAAACATCGCGGTCTGCAAGTGCATCGACCTCTTTGGGATGTCGACGACCGCCGGGAACGTGCTTTACGCCTCGACCTTCCTTGTTACAGACATCCTTTCCGAGAAGTACGGCAAGAAGGAAGCGCAGAAAGCGGTCATGTACAGCTTCTCAATCATGTTGCTGTGGCTTTTCGGCTCGCAGCTGATCCTGCTCTTTGACCCGAACGAAAGCGACTACATCAACGAGAGCCTTAAGGTTGTCTTCGGACTCGTTCCGAGGATCACGATCGCGAGCCTGGTCGGATTCGTATGCAGCCAGAATATCGACGTCCTGCTCTACCACTTCATCTGGAAGAAGACGGGCAATTCGAAGTCCGGACTGTGGTTGCGTAACAACCTCAGCACCCTCACAAGCCAGGCCATCGACACGGTGCTCTTCACGACACTTGCGTTCCTCGGAACATACCCCACCGATGTTTTCTTCAGCATCATGATCACGACGTATCTGTTCAAAGCGGTGGTAGCGCTTATAGACACGCCTTTCATTTACCTGGCGAGACTCATCGAACCACGCAAACACTCGGAAACCGGGAACAGGAAAGGAGATTGACATGTCAGACAGAAAAGATGAAGGTTTAAAGAACCTCGGCAGCAAGGAGACCAGTTACCCCAAGGATTACGACCCCTCAGTGCTTGAGACGTTTGTGAACAAGCACCCCGAAAACGATTATTTCGTAAAGTTTAACTGCCCCGAATTCACCAGCCTGTGCCCCATCACGGGACAGCCCGATTTCGCGACGATCTACATCTCGTACGTCCCCGATGTGAAGATGGTCGAGAGTAAGTCCTTAAAGCTCTACCTCTTCTCGTTCCGCAATCACGGTAGCTTCCACGAGGACTGTGTGAACATCATCATGAAGGACCTTATTAAGGCCATGGACCCCAAGTATATTGAGGTCACGGGCAAATTCCTTCCGCGCGGAGGCCTCTCGATCGATCCGTACTGCAACTACGGCCGCCCCGGAACCAAGTGGGAAGACGTAGCATGGGACCGCATGTCGCACCATGACATGTACCCCGAAAAAGTAGACAACAGGTAAATTACAGCCGCTTTTCTCTGAATGGGAGAGGCGGCTGAACTGTTTATTTTGCTCACGTTATCATATGACATTTTAGGTAAAAAGGGTTATAATCATGTTACAAACAGCCACAGAAAGGAGCCAAACATGGAAGCTATTCAGATTTTGGGCATAATCGTTCTTGTTATCGGCGTAGTTCTGATCGGAGTCGAGTTTTATCTGCCCGGTTTCGGGTTCCCGGGAATCAGCGGTATCATCTGTGCGCTGGCGGGAATCTTTCTTGCAGGAAGAGACACTTCCGAAAGGATCCTCATCGGAGCGATCACGATCGTGGTGGTGGCGATCATGCTGGTTATAAGTATGTTCCTGTTCAAGTCGAAGAAAGTAAAGTCACCTATCAAGCTGGACACCGATCTTCCCGGCAAGAATCTCTTTATCGAAGAGAATGACGCTAAGCATCTTGTGGGAAAGAAAGGTGTGGCTCTCACGGACCTCAAGCCTTCGGGCAAGGGCGAATTTGATTCGGTCAAGCTTGACATCCTCTCGGAGGGGGCGTTCATCAAAAAGGGCGCTGACATAAGCGTTTCCGAGATTAAAAACAACAAGGTTTTTGTTGTGGAAGTGAATAAGTAATCTAATGTATTAAGAGGAGGATTGGGTATGGATACTACTGTATTGATCATTGTCGGATTGGTAATCATAGCACTTTTGGTATTCTTTTCGGTTGTTCCGGTCGGGATGTGGATCTCGGCTGTTGCGAGCGGCGTCAGGATCGGAATCTTCTCACTTGTCGGAATGAAGATCCGTCGCGTCAGACCCGCCAAGATCGTGAGACCCATGATCAAGGCTACCAAGGCCGGTATCAAGGTCAGGACAAACGAACTCGAGGCGCATCTGCTTGCGGGCGGTAACGTGGACAGCGTTGTAAACGCACTGATCGCAGCCGAGAGAGCAGGCATGAACCTTACATTTGAGCAGGCTTCGGCGATCGACCTTGCGGGTCGTGACGTTTTTGAAGCCGTTAAGATGAGCGTTACTCCCAAGGTTATCGAGACACCTCAGATCTCGGCGGTTGCCAAGGACGGAATCGAGCTTCTCGTTAAGGCACGTGTTACCGTCAGGACAAACATCAACCAGCTCATCGGTGGTGCCGGTGAAGCAACTGTTCTCGCCAGAGTAGGTGAAGGCATCGTCACAACAGTAGGTTCGGCACAGACACACAGCGCGGTTCTTGAGAACCCCGACGACATCTCAAAGGTAGTTCTTGAGAAAGGACTTGATTCAGGTACCGCTTATGAGATCATCTCCATCGATATCGCAGACATCGATATCGGAAGGAATATCGGAGCTAACCTCCAGAGCCTTCAGGCCGAGGCTAACACCAAGATCGCTCAGGCTAAGGCAGAAGAGAGAAGAGCAATGGCAGTCGCTCTCGAGCAGGAGATGAGAGCCGAAGTCGTTAAGGCAGAGTCTGAGGTACCCAAGGCCATGGCCGAGGCACTCAGGACCGGTAATATAGGCGTTCTTGACTACTACAAGCTCCAGAATATCCAGGCTGACACCAAGATGAAAAAGGATATCGGAAACGGTGTGACCGGATACGTTGAGATCAAGAAAGACAAAGAGTAAACAAACACCCGCGGTAAAGCAGGGATGGGACGTAAAATCCCATCCCTGTTTTTGTGCGATAAACGAAGGCCGTCTGTTGCAAGCTTGCTCGATTAATTCTATGCAAATTCTGAACTTTGAAGCAAATAATATAGAAATAACGAATCAGGAACAAAAAATGAGATGCAAAACGTCTCAAGACAAGATATAATAGAATTCGACGTACTAAAAAGTTACGTATAGACAAAGAGGTGCGGAATGATACATTTTGACCATTTGAAGTTGTCGGAAGACATTCTTCGGGCGCTTGCCCAGCTCGAGATAGAATACGTTTTTCAACCGATCTTCGAAAAGGACAAGAAGACAGTTTTTGCCTGGGAAGCCCTGATGCGTCCAAAGGGGATCACTGTTACGGAGCTTATCGAGAACTATCTTGATTCCGACAGGCTTCACGTGATCGAAGTTGCGACGTTCTTCGGAGCCATGCAGGCTTATTTCATGCGAGGTTATGAGGAGAAGGTTGCGATCAATTCTTTCCCTTCGGACTGCATGGAGCCTGAAGAGGCCGAGGTTTTCTGGGAATATTTCGGTGAGGACATCCGCGGAAGAATGATCATCGAACTTCTTGAGTACCCGTTCTTCTCCCCGAAGCATTGGGAAGAGAAGAGCACCTCTGTCAGAAGAATGAACAATTTCTTTTCACTTGATGACTACGGCACCGGCATCAACGACATGGACAAGGTCGATCTGATGAAGCCCGACATCGTCAAGCTTGACAGGTCGCTCATCTCGTTTGTCGACACCGACCCCGAGAAGCAGGAGTACTGCAGGAAGTGCATTGAAGCGCTTCACAAGAAGGGAGTCAAGGTGGTTGCCGAAGGCATCGAGAGGGAAGAAGAGTTTGATCTTATGGTCGCTCTCGGAGCCGATCTTTTCCAGGGGTATTATCTCGGCAGACCTGCCTGAGGGTGAGTACAACCGGCTAGTCCGAGTGAGGAGCAGATGTTTAATTACAGAAAAATACCGTTTGTCACGATCGGCATCGTACTGCTGAACGTTTTGGGATTTGTCATTGAGCTTTCGCTCGGCGAGGACTACATGGCTGCCCGGTTCGGGATGTACGAGGGCGCGCTCCGGGACGGAGAGTGGCTCAGACTGATCGTGAGTTCGTTCATCCATTTCGGGATCATGCATTTCGGAAGCAACATGATCTGTCTCGTCTTCTTCGGGATGAGCTTCGAGAAAGCGATCGGACCGTTAAAGTACCTTGTGATCTATATCGCCGGGATCATCGGGTCGGGTGTGATGATAAACTTTATCGGCGGTGCGGACGGCATTCACGCCGGCGCGAGCGGAGCGATATGGGCGCTTATGGGCGCAACGCTTATACTCACGATCCGACGTCACCAAAACCCGATCTACGTCGGGCGAGGTATCATCTTCAACCTGATCTACAGCTTCAGCGCGGGTATCAGCTGGCAGGGACATGTCGGCGGAGGCTTGGCAGGCGCACTTGTTGCACTGCTCATTATAAGGGAACCAAAGGAGTATCATAATGACTTTTGAAACAGATATCTTCAGCCAATTTGACAAGAAGTGGGCGCTGCTCACCGCAGGCAACAAGGACAGCTTCAACACCATGACCATTAGCTGGGGTGGTCTCGGAACACTCTGGGGCAAGCCTGTTTCCACCGTTTATGTGAGAACCTCACGCCTCACGCATGATTTCATGGACCGCGAGGATTATTACACAGTGAGCTTCTTCCCGGAGCAGTACAAGAAACAGCTCGGTGTTCTCGGCTCGAAGTCGGGCCGCGACATGGACAAGATGAAAGACTCCGGCCTCACCCCGAAGTTCATCGAGAACTCCGTGACCTTTGAGGAGGCTGAAATAACGCTGGTCTGCAAGAAGCTTTTCATACAGCCTCTTGAGGTGGAGCGCATCCCCGCGGACATCAGGAACGCCCTTTACTCCAAGGACGCACCTCACGATATGTACATTGGCGAGGTTATTGGGATAGAAAAGTAAGACTTCTTAATCTGGTCATATAAAAAACACAGAAACTGAACATTTTTATATAGCCAAAATAAGTGTATTCTCCGGAGCAGATGTTAACAAAGCATCTGCTCTTTCGTACGATAAGAATAATTCGATAAAATCTGAGAGAAGAGGTAATAGGTATGAGTAATAACACAGCAAAAGCAACTGCAGGATCATACACAGGGAAAACGGCCACGGTGCGACTCGTTGTCACGGCACTTTTCATGGGACTCACGATCGTGTTCAGCATGAGCCATTTGAGCATCCCGGTTCCGGGCGGACACCTTTATCTCTGCGATATGTTCATCGCTCTCGGAGCGATCCTGCTTAATCCCCTGGAGGCGTTCGCGGTAGGCGGTCTCGGCTCGTTCTTCGGAGACATGCTCTTTTATCCGACACCCATGTTCGTATCTCTTGTGACTCACGGACTTCAGGCTGTTGCGATCTCCCTTATCGCGCATCACACATTTAAGCATCATCCCAAGGTTGCGTCGGGTATCGGCGTCACGGTAGGTGCGGTGATCATGGTTGTCGGCTACACGCTCGGCAAGGGACTTGTCTACAGCACATGGGAAGCCGCTTATCTTAAGCTTCCCTACGAGATAGCACAGGGTGTTCTCGGAGCCGTGCTCGGCATGGTACTCTGCTGGGTAGTCGGAGTTCGCAAGATGTTCAACAAGCTCCTCAACAATGCGTAAGAGATTCTTGATATACAGGGAGTAAAGGGTTACAATACATGGGAAGTTTCAGATATGTATTCTCCGGAAAGAAGGTCTTACGTAATGTACGAGGATATCAAAGAAGAAGCCGCGAAGGCCGTGGCTGAACTTATTGAAAGATCAGGCATAAAGAAAGGACAGATCCTTGTTGTGGGATGTTCGTCATCCGAGGTCTGCGGTGACAGGATCGGAAGCAACTCCAAGCCCGAGGTTGCACAGGCAGTGTTTGACGGTATCAGAAGTGTGACAGATCCTCTCGGGATCTTTATCGCAGCGCAGTGTTGCGAGCACCTCAACCGTGCGATCATTATCGAGCGCGAGGCGGCCGGGGACAGAGAGATCGTCAACGTTGTTCCCTGGACCAAGGGCGGCGGCGGATTTGCTACCGCAGCGTACAACGGATTTAAGGATCCCGTGGCTCTCGAGGAGATCAAGGCCGATGCCGGCATCGATATAGGCGACACACTGATAGGTATGCACCTGAAGAGAGTTGCGGTTCCCGTAAGACTCGTAAACAAGAAGATCGGCGAAGCCCACGTCGTGGCAGCCCGCGTCAGACCCAAGTTCATCGGGGGCGAGCGCGCACATTACGATGATAAGCTTATAGAAGTTAAATAGTCTCAAGGGGACTTTGTTATGGATAAAGAACAGGTAAAGGCGACTTTGCAGGCGAGACTTCACTCCGCAGACAAGCGGGTTCCGAAATGTTTCTGCACGATCACGGCGACCGACAGAAGACTGTTCGTTTCGGAAGAAAACAAGAGCGGAACGATCACCGACCACTACGTGCTCGACCTTGAAGAGATAGAAGATATCAGGCTCAGCTGTCCGTACAAGACCTCGGACGATAAAGCGAAAAGCGCTGCTTCTCTCGATGAGAAGATCAGGTACGACTCGGAGGTTCGCGGAGGCTTCTTCTTTCGTTTGGTAAGTGGTGGTATCTCGGGCAGA
Source organism: Lachnospiraceae bacterium (assembly GCA_017427685.1). Lineage (GTDB taxonomy): Bacteria > Bacillota > Clostridia > Lachnospirales > Lachnospiraceae > RUG11977. The sequence goes on from JAFRSH010000036.1 coordinate 17,886, forward strand.
AGCAGGAAGTCCAAGCTGAAGTTCCTGGAGATCATCTACAAAAATTCGGACGGCAGACCCGAGCATCTGTATTTCGACAGTTGGGACAAGTCTCCGTCCAAGTTGATAAAGTATTTTAAAAGCATGAAGAAGTCAGAGTGACCGAAAACATGAGTCTTTCACTCCTCTACCGTGATCACATCCTTCAGGATGTAATGGAACGAAGGAGCGGAAGACTTTTTGTTCTCAGGGAACTCGTTATTCAGATCCCATGTGTCTTCGGGGTTACTCGGGTCGACACCCAGATAGTCGCCCTTGAAGACCTGAATCTTGCCATCTTTGATCTGTTCGATCGTCTCGTCGATCAGCTCCTGAGCACCTTCCGGTGCGACAGCTGTATTGAGTTCGAGCATCTTGACCCATCCCTTGTCGAATCCGGCACCGCAGTCGTTGCCGTAGATCCTTGCGGAGACGTAGTCTTCGATCTTCTCATTCTCAAGAACCGCGCCCACGGCGGCCGTGATATACAGCGACCAGTCTATCCTCGTTCCGATGAGGGAGGTTGTGGGTGCAACGTCGATCATATCCTGATTGTATCCGACATGGTAAACCGGATGGAAAGTATCATAAGTCTCACACATAACTGCGGGACCGATCGTGTCGGAGTGCTGGGAGATCACTATGCATCCCTCATCGATCAGTTCCTTGGCGAGTGTCTTCTCGAGCATGTAGCTCGTCCATGTGTTGGCGTATTTAACACGCATTGTTGCGGTGGGGCATTCCTCTCTTACACCGAGGAAGAACGCCGTGTAGCCGGAGATAACCTCGTTGAAGGGGAACGCTCCGACGTAGCCGACAAGCGCGTCCTCGGGCTTGATGGTGCCGTTGTTGATCAGCTCCTGAAGCTTTAGACCGGCAACTCGTCCCGCAACGTATCTTCCTTCGTAGATCCTGCCCATGAACGTGTGGTAGTTGGAACGGTAGGGCTCGGAATTGGCGTTGTCGCATGCGCTCTGACAGAACTCAACGTCGGGGTAGAGCACAGAAGCCGCCTTTGCAGGTTCACCGTACTCAACGCTGTTGAGGAAGATTATGTCCACCCCGTCCTTGCAAAGTCTGTCGATCGCGGCGAGTGTGTCTTCGAAAGCTACATTGTACATGGCCTCAACATCGACGCGGTCGCCGTACTGGAGCTTGAGGTCTTCGGTTGCTCTGATGAAGTTACTGCTGTAAGGTGTGCTCTCGTCGCCTTCGAGGATGAACCCGACCTTTACGTGATCCCTGGCAACGTCATCCTCGAGGGTCAGTTTATGCAACAGGAAGAAAGCCGCTATGCAGATGATGCAGGCGGGTACGACCCAAAACAGAATCTTCTTTTCTTTCTTCATATCTGATTACTCCTTGGCCAATTTCGGCTCTGCCGTCGGAACCTGACCGGATTCCTCATGCTTGTTACTGTCGTTGTAAAGCGCATCGATGTCTATATCTCCCCGCTCAATGATATTGATGAAGATATCGAGCAGGATCGGATCGAACTGTTTGCCACGACCGTTGTGGAACTGCTCCATAACGTAATCCATGGTCTGTCTGTTACGGTAAACTCTGTTTGCGGTCATGGCGTCGAAAGCATCGGCGATCGCGATGATCCTGCCGTAGAGCGGAATGTCATTGCCTTTAAGGCCATCGGGGTAGCCGGTTCCGTCGTAACGCTCATGATGGTAACGCGAGCCTTCGACAACGTGGTCGACGAGCGTGAAATCTTTGAGGATCTCGGCACCGAGCGTAACATGTGTCTTCATGATCGCGTACTCTTCGTCGGTAAGCCTTCCGGGCTTCTTTAGGATCGCATCGGGGATACCGATCTTACCGATATCATGGAGAAGCGCTGCCTTGCGCAGGTTCTCCTGTTCGGCAATCGTGAAGCCGTATTCGCTGGCGATCATCACGGAGTACTCGGAAACACGCTGCGAATGCTTACTGGTGAGCAGGTCCTTCGCATCGACAGTCTTCGCGATCGCAAGGATCGTCTCGTTGCCCATCTTAACCTGGTTGAGGGCCATGGAAAGCTTTTCTTTCTGAAGCTGGATCGTACGCTGAACACCGACGCGGGTCAGGAACCATGTGAGCCATGCGACGAACAAGCCGCCGACGATGATCATGTATATCGTGAACCATCCGTTGTCCTGGATGGAAGCTTCTTTCTTTAACGCATATGAGCTCTCTTCGATGATCTCCTTGCCGGTATCGTCAAGTATTGCAAGGTGGAACGTGTATTCGCCCGAAGGGAGGTTGGAGTAAATGACGTTTCCGAGCTCGCTCTGGGCAACTGTCTTGTAGCCGTCGTCGAAGCCCTCGAGATAATAGGAGACGTTCGGCGTCTCGAGAGAGTAGTTTATGATCTCGGGGATAAACTCGATACTGCCGGTGTCACGTGAGATCGTGATCGGAGTTCCGCGCTCGACTGTGGTCGGAGTGCCGTTGATCTTGACCGTGCGAACCTGAAGTCTGTACGAACGTGAGCTTGAAACGTACTTGTCGAGGTTCAGCTTGAAAACTCCCTTGTCGGTGGAGAGGTACAGGTCTTTCTCCGCAGTCAGCGCGTTCCATGCGTTGGCGGTAAGGGACGCGGTAAGGCCGACCTTCGAGTTGAGAAGACGGGTCTTGGAGATCGTGCCGGTGACGAGCTCGTCGCGATCTACCACATATATGCCGGCGCTACCGAGCACGAAGACCTCTCCGTCGTTGTCGAGGAACAGGTCGTAGTTGTTGCTGTAAGGGAACTCGAGCGAGGTGATGGTGCTTCCCTGCATGCGGCAGAGTCCGTTACTGGTAACGATGAAGATGCTGCCGTCCGTAGGATCCGAAACGAGCCTCAGGATAACGCCCGAAGGAAGTTCGTCGCCCTTCTCGATATGTTCGATGATGTTTGTACCGGTAACCGAGATGATGCCGTTGCCGTCCGTGCCGAGCAGAAGCCTGCCGTCACCGGTTTCGCAAAGACAAAGTATGTTCGACGATCCGAGTCCGGATCCGTAGGGGATCGTGACGGGGGCACTGCCCTCCTTGATGTATGAAAGACCGCTTGCGCCTCCGACGGCTATACTGCCGTCCGAGAGTTCACGGCATACCCTGACACGTGTGCCGAGTCCGTACTCGTTTCCGGCGTAGCTGTCGATCTTGCCGGTCATGGAGTACTTGATCAGACCCGAACCGTAGGTACAGAACCAAAGTGAGTCTTTCGAATCGAGCATGATGCAACGTACACGGCTGCCTTCAAGCATCGCGGTAAGCTCGTTCTCGATGGGTCTGCCGTCGATAAGCCTAATGATGGTAAGTCCCTTGTCGGCACCCATATAGAGGTAGCCGTCCCTGATCGCCGTAGTATTGGCAACATCCGCCTCGATACCGTACTCGGAGAAGATGTTCGTGAAGCCGGACTTAGAGAGCTGAAGGAGTCCGTGACGCGACGAAGCAAACCAGGGGTTGCCCTGATAATCAACTATCATTCGCTCGATAGAAGAAGAAAACTCTTTGGCCTCAATCTTGCGGAAAATACCTTCTACGAAACGTCCTATACCGTTGTCGGCGAGAACCCATGTAATGTCACCCTGGAAGTAGATCTGGTTGATATGAGACAGGTTGGAACACTCGTCCGTCATCATTTTTCTGGCGGTCCTGTCATCGATCGAGAAGGTGACGACCTTGCCGTCGTTGGTGCCGACATAGAGGAGACCGTTGTCGTTGAAAGCGCAGGTTGTGTATGTCGAGTCCTGATCGACGCGCGGGATCACGTACGCCAGATCACCGTGCTTGAGGATGAAAAGCTTTCCTTCGTTGGTAACAGCCGCAACGTGACCGTTCTTGTCGGCGCTGAGGGACTTTGCAAAGCAGACGGATCCGATCGTCCTCGAAACCATAACGCCCAGCCTTCGCTGAACTACAGCCATGCAATCCGCCGTTCCGACATAGTAATCACCGTCCGAGCACTGCACGATGCTTCTTACGGAATCGGAGGGGAGTCCCATACTGCTGTCGAGGGTGTTGGAGATCTTCTCGTTGATGGCGATCGAGATACCGCTGTCGTTCGTACCGATCCAAAGTCTTCCTTCCTCGTCGGTATAGAGGCAGTTGACGTTCTTGATGTCCTTATACTCGCTCATGAAGCGGAACTCGGTGCCACTGTAACGGTACAGACCGGCGTAGCTTCCGATCCAGAGGATGCCGTCATTGGTCTGCGCGATATCGTTGGCGTGACCGCAGTCGAGTCCGTTCGATGCGTTGTAGATCCTCTTGATGTATGTTGTGTTCTCGTTCTCAAAAGCTTTGACGGGAGTAGCGACAAGTCCGATCCCGGTACAGATCACGAGCATCAGCCCGATTATCATCTCGGCATGCTTTTTAAGGATGCGATGCCTGCGGAATGTTCTGTAGATCTTGATAAGGAAGTACATGAAGAACACGGTCACGAGCTTATCGAGGAAGTCGATGTAAAGCTCACCGATGAACGTGGATGCGATCTTGTGGAGGCCGCGCTCAAGCAGGTAGTCCTTGACGCCGGTTCCCCAGACATTACCGAGGTCGTAGTCAAAGAACAGGATAGTAAGAAGAGCGGCAAACAAAGCCGAAACGATCGTGATCCCGCCCGCAACCGAGGCCGAACCGAAGAAAGTCTCGAAGTTCTTTCGCCTTGCGGCGAAGCCGGCTCCGACGCCTATAGCCACGCTCACCACGCAGTAGGCTATCGCTTGGGGATTCCACATGGAATAGATAAGATTGCCCGTGCAACCGACAAGTGCGCCGCTGAACGGACCCAGGACATAAGCAGAAAACACCGTCCCGATCGAATCCAGCCACAACGGCAACTGGAGACCGACGGCGATAGACCTGCCCAGAAAGTTTACGATCACGCTCCCGATAACCACAAGGATAACTTTGTAGGGGCTGACCTGTTTTTTATCATTGTATATCATACGAGTGCCCTTTATATTTTTCTCATGTCCGTGAAATAATCCGGAACTGATTGAAAATCATAATATACTCTAAATCATTATACACGATTACACCGCGATATTTCAAGAATAAAAACATAAACTCCACGGATTTTATGTGAAAAATTAAAACTTTCACAAAAAGAGAAGAATCTGCGTAAAACTGATGTTTAAAACCTATACTTAAAGTGTGTTTTGTGATACTATTCTCTAAAAGAAAAGTAATGTTTTTACTTTGGCAGAGAACAGAAAAAACAGACAGGGGCAGCATGAACAGAGAAGAGATCAGAAAGCACTACGAAGAGAATATGTATGGGGTTTGGCGCGAAGGTGAGAAGGTGACGTATGAGCTTCTCGGACCGGACAAGACGCCGGAGAACGAGGAAAAGCCGCCCTTCTTTTTTGAAGTCAGGGGAGGCGAGCTCGTCAGGGTAACTGTAGAGGCAAACGGACGAAAGGCTTCTTTTGTTTTCCATGCATTTCTGCCGGGAGAGAAGGGGGCTGCGGATTCGGTGGAATATCCGAAAGGTTCTCCTTTTATAGTCTGCATGCATCCCATCTTCCCTGTCGATTATGCCCTTTCCAAGGGTTACGCGCTTCTTGTGACGGACACGAGGGAGATCGCATCCGATGACATAAGCAGAAAAGGAGCTTTCTACGACATCTATCCTTACACGGATGATCCCGCGGAGCAGACCGGAGTCCTGATGGCTTGGGCGTGGGGTGCTTCGAAGGTGCTTGACGCGGTGATCGCAGGGGTGGCGGACGAATTCGCCCTTGATCCGGACGCTGCGATGGTCACGGGAGTATCACGATGGGGGAAAGCAACCGCAGTCTGTGGTGCGTTTGACAGACGTTTTCGCATGAGCATCCCGGCTTGTTCGGGGGCGGGCGGACTCGCGCTTTACAATTATTTCTCGGAGGGGAAGACGTACGATCTTTCGACGATCGGTGGCCCGAAGGAATATACATATACAAAGAACGAACCACTCGACTGCTTGCAGTCTGACGCGGAGAGGGGCTGGTTCAATGATAAGTTCCTCGAGTACAGGGATCCCTCTCAGATCCCGATCGATCAGGAAAACCTGCTCATCATGGCGATGGACAAGGACAGATACACGTTTGTGATCGCGGCGTGCATGAGCGAGGACTGGGTGAACGCGCCGTCGATGTGGGAGTGCTTTAAAAAAGCAGACGAAGCATACAAGGTGGCGGGGCTCGACGACCGGCTCGTTGCGCATTTCCACAGAGAGGGGCATGCGGTCCTTGAGGAAGACATGGCACTGCTCATCGAGTACTTCAACCATATGCATTACGGCATGGAATCAAAAACGCCGCTCGAATCGCTGAAAACGACAGTGTTCGCGGGGCAAGAGTGATGCTCACACATAGAACAGGAGACACACATGGAATACACGACATTATCCGACGCAAATATCATCACACGTAAATACATGGACTCCATCCTCATCGAGTCGCGGTACATTGATTCCGTGGCGGCCAACCTCACGACCGAGTTTTTCGGCGAGAAGTTCTCGTGCCCCGTCATGACACCGGCTTTCTCGCACCTCATGCAGTACGCGGGTCGCGAACTCACGGGCCTCGAGGAGTATTCGGTCGCTGCGAAGGAGTGCAACATCCTCAATTTCTGCGGCATGATGGAGAACGACCTTTTCCAAAAGATCGTCGATACAGGAGCCAAAACAGTCAGGATCGTTAAGCCCTACGCGGACAACGGCAAGGTCAGGGACCAGTTCGCATATGCGGAAGCAGCCGGCGCATTCGCCGTGGGTATGGATATCGACCACATATTCGGCAGTAACGGTTACGACAACGTCATCGGCGAAGACATGACGTTCCAGACATCGGACATGATCCGCTCGTATGTCGAAAGCACGAAGCTGCCGTTTGTCATCAAGGGTGTGCTGAGCGTCGCGGACGCGGTGAAGAGCGCAGAACTCGGAGCGAAGGCGATAATCGTGAGCCACCATCACGGCCGCGTGCCTTACGCCGTTCCACCTATGATAGTACTTCCGGACATTAAGAAAGCGCTTGCAGGCAAGGATGTGAAGATTATTGTCGATTGCGGTATCGCCTCCGGTGCTGATGTCTTCAAAGCACTTGCGCTCGGCGCAGACGGCGCGGCAGTCGGACGTTCGATGCTCCCCTCTCTCGAGAAAGAGGGAATAGAGGGCGTAAAGAAATTCATAGCAAAGATCGCAAGCGAGCTTCGGTTTATCATGAGCAGCGCAGGATTCGCGAAGGTGTCGGATGTTGATGACTCGATGTTGAGATTCAAATAACACATATAAAAGGAAGATGAGATGGAACATTATAAACACACGGTGCAGTACTACGAAACGGACAAGATGGGCATCACCCATCACTCCAACTACATAAGATGGATGGAAGAAGCGCGCGTTGATTTCCTGAACAAGATCGGCTGGGGCTTCGACAAGCTTGAATCGCTCGGGATGATCTCACCCGTTACTTCGGTGGAGTGCAAGTATAAGCTTTCTACCAAATTCGCGGATGAAGTGTTCATTGACGCCTTTGTCGAGGAGTTTCGCGGTGTCAGGCTAAAACTCAAGTACATCATGAAGAATGCGGACGGAAAGGTTGTCTGCGAAGCAACCTCCGAGCACTGCTTCCTCGACACTAATGGCCGCCCCATCAGGATGGAGCGTGATTATCCCGAACTGTTCGCTCTTTTGCAGCCGGACAGAGAGGGTTAAATTCAGGGAGAACGATGTATTGAAAAGAATTGATAAGAAAATAATACTGTTCGCGGGCATTGCTTTATTGGTGATAACTTGCCTTGTATTTATCCTTTTATATTTTGGGGTTATTCATCTGAATAACCCTTCGCGATCGGAATATCCTATCAGAGGCGTCGATGTATCGCATCACCAGGGTGAGATAGATTGGAAGCGTTTGGCGGAACAGGATATCCGTTTTGCCTTTATAAAAGCAACGGAAGGGTCAAAATATACGGATGAATGTTTTGAAAAAAATTGGAAAGAAAGCAGGGATGTCGGACTAAGGGTAGGTGCTTATCATTTTTTCAGCCTTGATTCCTCAGGGAAAAAGCAGGCCAAGAATTTTTGCAGTGTGGTAGAAGGGTTTAACGATATGCTCCCGCCGGTTGTAGATGTCGAACCGTATGGGAAGTACAGTGACCCTGATATACTCGATAAGGCCAAGATGCTTTCTGAACTGGGCGAGTATGTTGATATTATTGAGAAAAAATATGATCAGAGACCGATAATATATACCACTGAGGAGTGGTTATCGATATTGTTGGAAAAATTTGCGGATTATGATATATGGATAAGAAGCGTATACGGTAAGCCGGACGCTTCCGTAAAATGGACATTCTGGCAGTTTTCAAACAGGCATGTGTTAGACGGATACAGCGGAACCGAAAGATATATTGATATGAATGTGTTTTCCGGCAACGAAGCGGATTTTTATGATTACAGATGAGAATAATTATTGCTGTTTAGATCATATGTAAGTTGTTGATAAAGTGATTGGATAACAAAGAAATACATAGTACGAACGCTACACTACAAAGAAAAAGCGAGGTTGTCTGCTTGTCACCTCGCTTATTTATTTTTTATATATTTGCGTATTTTATAAAAAATGCTGAAAAAATCATCGCAGGTTGTGATACTCTGCGAAAAACTGTATCTACAGAATACATGAATGCACCATGATTGTCAAATGATCTATATATGAATTACAAAATGCGTGTTCTTGCCATACGGATACAGTTATAAAATCTCTTTGGGCAACATGCACAAATCAAGGGTGCGTTTTTTGGTTATTTTGCCGATTATCATTTCGTGAATATCATGATACTATGTAGGCACAGTGTTTCAACACTGTGTCTTTTGAATTCTGAACGATTTTTCGAGCAGAGTATTCCCCTGATTAATCGCCGAAGACATTAAGACTTGTAAATCAGGAGGTTTATGTGGCAAAAAAAGTACAAGAGAAATCATCGGGAATAATCCCTATTACAGTAGATACCACGGATGTGAAGAGTCTAATACATGTAATACGTGGTAAGCAGGTTATGTTTGATAGCGATCTAGCAATGCTATATCAAGTTGAAACAGGGGCACTAAATCGCTCTGTTAAAAGGAATATTAACAGATTTCCGGAAGATTTTTGTTTTCAGTTAACTGAAGAAGAGTTTTTGAGATGCCATTTTGGCATCTCAAAAGACAAAACTGAGGGAAGGGGCGGCAGAAGATATATGCCTTATGTATTCACTGAGCATGGTATATCTATGCTGTCTGCTGTTCTTAAAAGTGATGTGGCTGTAAATGCCAGCATAGGGATAATAAGGGCATTTGTCGAAATGCGACATTTTGTTTTAAATAATACCCTTCTGTTTGAAAAAGTCAGCGATATCGAATTAAAACAGATGGAGTATCAAAAATCAACGGATGAAAGGTTTGATAAGGTGTTCCGGTATATTGAGGATCATGCAGAGGCAAACCAGAAGATATTCTTTGATGGTCAGATTTATGATGCATTTAGTCTGATCACATCTATTATCCGGAAAGCACAGAAGGAGCTTGTTCTGATTGACGGCTACGTTAACGTGGACACACTGAATGTTCTGGCAAAAAAGAATGCCGGCGTTGATGTTAAGATTTATACATATGCGAACGCAGGGCTGACAAATACGGATGTTGCAAACTTTAATGCACAGTATCCGACATTAAGTGTAACGAAGACTCAGGTGTTCCATGATAGGTTTATCATCTTGGATGGGAAGGTTGCCTATCATATGGGAGCATCGATAAAGGATGCAGGAAAGAAGTGCTTTGGCATATCGTTGTTGGAAGATCCGAGCATAGGGACAGATTTGTTAAATCGGCTTAAGACGGTATAGAAATGCCACTAAAAGGCTATTTGATCAAGGTAAAGACATGATAGAAAGTTGATTTTTTTAACTGTGTAGTGTAAGATGAGAGCAGTAATAAACAATACTTGAAGGTAGAACAGACAGTCGTCTCTCTTGTCAGAAATGCTGGTGTGCCAATCAGCCTGTATTGTTGGATATTAGACCCCATAGAAATGTGGGGTCTTAATTATATAGTTGAGCTAAAAGGAATTATTATGCATTATAAAGCGATAATAAATGGAATAGAGGTAAACGCGATATACAGAGAAGAAGACATAGAAAAGCTTTTTATCCCTCTTTTGGATCGACTTTCGAAAATGAGGGAGGAAAAAGGCTCTCGTATTCTCGCACTGCTTGCTGCACCGCCGGGAGCCGGGAAAAGCACACTTGTAAGCTTACTTGAGCACCTCTCCATAAGCGCAATTCCCGGGTTTAAGGTTCAGGCTTTGGGGATGGACGGTTTTCATATGCGCCAGGAATACCTGCTCTCCCATATGGTAACAGTAGATGGAAAAGAAACGAGAATGGTGGACATAAAGGGCTCCCCGGTTACTTTTGATCTGCAGGGTCTGGCAGGGAAAATTAAAGAAGTGTCGACCGGTGCATTATGTGGTTGGCCTGTTTATGATCGGCTCCTGCATAATCCGGTGGAAGATGCTATAACAGTAGACGGAGATATTGTCCTCATAGAAGGAAATTATCTTCTTCTGGACCGGGAAGGTTGGAAAGACATCAGGAAATACGCGGACTATACAATTTCCGTTTCGGCAGATCCGCAAATGCTAAGGGAAAGATTGATCTCACGCAAAATCGCCAGCGGAACACCGAGAGAAAACGCAGAAAAGTTCGTTGATTTCAGTGACATGGCAAACGTGAAGCTCTGTCTTGAAGAAACGGACCGGGCAGATCTGATCCTGACAGAAGCAGAAGGACCATCATTTATAAAAATATGATTCTAAGAGTATGAACTTAAGGGTTACTTTATAGAACAGACAAGGAGGTATGGCATGAGCAAAGTATTGGTGGCATATTTTTCGGCGAGCGGAGTTACAAAGAAGCTTGCGGAGAGGCTTGCTGAGGCGGTTGGAGGAGATCTTTTTGAGATCGTCCCGGAACAGCTTTATACGGATGAGGATCTCAACTGGAGAAACAAAAAAAGTCGAAGCTCGGTGGAAATGAATGACCGTGCCTGCAGACCCGCGATCGCGAGCGGGCTTGATGACATATCAGGGTATGATGTTGTTTTTGTCGGGTTCCCTGTCTGGTGGTATCGTGAGCCTTCGATCATCGATACGTTTGTCGAATCCTACGACTTCTCGGGCAAAACGATCGTTCCGTTCGCAACATCGGGCCTGAGCGGTATCGGCGATTCCGGCAAGAATATCGGAGAGCTTGCTAAGGGCTCGAAAGCAGAAAAGGGAAAGCGCTTCTCTGCAAATGCTTCGGTTGAGAAGCTGAAAAAATGGGCAGAAGAGTGGGTATAACACAAGAGTGAGACAAGGTGTGTCCCATCCGATAAAACAGCGCAAAGGGACGCTTTGTGTCCTGTTATATAAGCCGGATCATCGCTAATCTGGAGTCACAACGAAGCCGACGGGTGACAGAATATACCCGGGATCATTTGAGTCATTGTCGGCCAAGTAAACCAACGAGGAGGTCTGTATGGATCAGACAAAAGTCGCAGCATTTATTAAGGGTCTCAGAAATGAGAAAAAACTCACTCAGGAAGAACTGGCTGAGAAGTTCAATGTTTCAAGAAGAACTGTTTCAAGATGGGAGACCGGAAGTAATCTGCCCGACATAGATATTCTTATAGAAATGTCTGATTTCTTTGATGTGGACCTTCGCGAAATCTTAGATGGCGAAAGGAAGGCAGAAAAAATGAATCAGGAAGTAAAAGAAACAGCAATTAAGGTAGCGGAGTACAGTAACGAGGGAGAAAGAAGACACGCAAAGGTTATGATCGCATTTTTCATAATAGGTATCCTCTGTCTTTGCGGACATGCGGCACTTGAATTTGCAGAAATGGAAGAAACATTCTGGGCGGGATTTTTAGACGGAAGTACGCTTGGTGTCGGCATCGGTTCGATGATCTTGGGACTCTTTTATGTAAGCGGAGTACTTGCGAAGGTAATGTCTGCAAAGCGCAGAATGCTCGGTATGGACAGATAACAAAACACGGGCTCGATCAAAAGTCCTATGGTTTTTGCGATATACTCAGCAAAAGTCATGGGACTTTTTCATTGCAAAAAACGGAGATGATATTTGTAAGACAACTGCAAAAATCGCGGAACTTCTTGTATAATATGTCACATGGAGCCCGGTACTTCGTTTGAAATATTTGGAATAAAAAATATATGATCGGCTCCCGGTATGGGATTGATGAAATCTCCCTATATTTGATTTTGAGAGGTATATTATGGATAAATACGACGTTACGGCGCTTGGTGAGTTGCTTATAGATTTCACGGAAAACGGCAGAAGCGAGCAGGGAAACCCGACTTTTGAGGCAAATCCCGGAGGCGCGCCTTGCAACGTGCTCGCCATGCTCTCAAAACTTGGAAACAAGACGGCATTTATCGGAAAGGTCGGGGATGACTTTTTCGGAAAGCAGCTTCGGGACGCGATCACCGAGGTCGGTATTGACGGATCGTATCTTTTGAAAGATGAAGTTCATACGACGCTCGCGCTTGTACATAACCGTTCGGACGGCGACAGGGATTTCTCGTTTTACAGAAACCCCGGGGCAGACATGATGCTCACGGAGGACGAGATCCCGGAAGAACTCATAAAGAATTCGAAAATATTCCATTTCGGGACACTTTCGATGACTCACGAGGGAGTGAGACGGGCAACCCGGAGGGCTCTCGACATCGCAAAGAAAGCAGGTGTTATGATCTCGTTCGACCCGAACCTGCGACCGCCGCTCTGGGACAGCCTTGAGACTGCAAGAGAACAGGTTCTTTACGGACTGGGATTTTGCGATGTTCTCAAAATCTCGGACAACGAAATTGTGTGGCTTACGGGTGAAAACGATTATACGGCAGGTGTAAAGTGGATCCACGATCGCTACAACATTCCGCTCATTCTGGTCTCGATGGGTCGCGACGGAAGCCGCGCATATTATGACGGTGGAACTTCCGCCCAAAAGGACGTAACTTCCGCCAATTTGAACGTAACTTCGGGCATGGAAAAGGGTGGTAACGTTCTGAAAAGCGGAAGTTCGAAAATGGTTTTAGTAGAAGAGAAAGCATATCTTCAGAATAATACGGTCGACACAACCGGAGCCGGAGACACGTTCTTCGGATGCATCCTTCATTATTTGTGCAGGGACGATATCAGCGAACTTAACGAAACACTTCTCGCAGAAATGCTCCGCTTTGCGAATGCGGCCGCATCCATTGTGACTACGAGAAAAGGTGCGTTGCGCGTGATGCCGGATGTCAGCGAAGTGAAACGACTACTGAAGGCATAATAAACTTCCGCTTCCGGGAACGAAAATCAGGTCAACTTCCGTTTCGGATTTCGTTCCGAGAGGCGGAAGTTAGAAAAGAACAAACAGAGAAGACTCAACGGGGGTAGTTATGGATAACAAGTACTTGATCGATTCAAAAGAAAATAAGGAATTCATGCTGACGAATGCTCTCAGACTTTTGGAGTTCGGAAGGCGTTTCCCCGCACCCGGCGGGTCAAGCTATTATCTCGGCGAGGACGGAACACCGTGCGCCGATAAGCCCCGTGAGACATGGATCACGAGCAGGATGGCTCATGTCTACTGCACCGGTTCAATGCTCGGTGCACCGGGTACGGACGCATCATACTACAAGGCGCTCGCGGGGAGAGCGATCAACGGACTTCGGGGAGAACTGAAGGACACGGAAAACGGCGGCTGGTTCAGCGGTATCGATCCGGATGGTTCAGTGCTTCCCGATAAGATGTGCTACGCCCATGCCTTCGTAATACTTGCGGCTTCGAGCGCGCTCTGCGCCGGGGTTGAGGGTGCGAAGGAGCTTCTTGACGATGCGCTCGCGACCTTTGACAGGTACTTCTGGGATGAAGATGAGGGGATGACACGCGACAGCTGGGATACGAGCTTTAAAAAGCTCGATCCATACCGCGGCCTTAATGCCAATATGCACACAGTCGAAGCTTTTCTGGCTGTTGCCGACGCTACGGGTAACGACCTGTACAGGGAGCGCGCCGGTCGCATCATCGACCGCGTCATCGCCTGGGCAGGGGAGAATTCCTACAGGATCCCGGAGCACTACGATGAGAACTGGGAACCACAAAACGACCTTAATAAGGACAATCCCGCAGATCCCTTCAAGCCTTACGGTGTGACTCCGGGCCATGGAATCGAGTGGGCAAGGCTTATAGCTCAGTGGGCTGTTTCGACATACAGGCGCGACAATAATGAAGGCGCAGCCGGATCTGATGACATAAACGTTACAAACCAAATAAAAGACAGAAAAAACAAGCTCCTTGCGGGCCACTACATCGATATCGCGTCCAAACTCTACGGGCGCGCGGTAGACGATGCGTGGTGCGCGGACGGTGCGGAGGGCCTTGTTTACACGACCGATCTTGACGGCAAGCCCATCATTCACGACAGGATGCACTGGACACTTGCGGAAGCAATCAATACTTCGGCAGTTCTCTACCGTATCACGGGCGAGGACAGGTATGCCCGCGATCTGGCCGTTCTTCTCGAATACCTTGATAAGCACGTCATGGACCACAAGAACGGCTCGTGGTTCCATCAGCTCGACGCGCAGGGCAACGTCCTTACTACGGTATGGCCCGGCAAGCCTGACGTTTATCACGCCTTCCAGGCTATGCTGATCCCGTATCTCGGAACGGGGTTGTCGATCGCAAGTGCTATAAAGACTGAATACCTACCGAGGCAGTAGGTATAACTTTTGGTTATCACCGACGATAAAACCAAACGAATTTTCAAATCTGTGATCTCGTATTATCATAGTCACATCAAAACGAAGCGACATGAAAGCGAAATCAGCATACCGGTTAACTGATCTCGACTTTAACAAAACAATCGAAATCAGGAGGAACTTCATATGAGCAATTACAGATTTGAGACATTACAGTTACACGTTGGACAGGAACAGGCAGACCCCACTACAGATTCAAGGGCGGTTCCGATCTACCAGACAACTTCTTACGTATTCCATAACAGCAAGCATGCAGCCGACAGATTCGGACTCGCAGACGCAGGCAACATCTACGGAAGACTTACAAACACAACGCAGGACGTTCTCGAGAAGAGAGTAGCGGCACTTGAAGGCGGAGTTGCAGCCCTTGCGGTTGCTTCCGGAGCAGCAGCTATCTCGTATACGATCGAGGCGCTCGCAGCAAACGGCGGACATATCGTAGCTCAGAAGACCATCTACGGCGGCAGCTACAACCTCCTTTCACACACTCTTCCCCAGTACGGGATCGAGACAACCTTCGTAGACGCACACAACCTCAGCGAAGTTGAGGGCGCCATCAAGGACAACACCAGAGCCATCTACCTTGAGACACTCGGAAATCCCGGCAGCGATATCCCCGATATCGAAGAGATCGCTAAGATCGCACACAAGCACGGACTTCCCCTCGTGATCGACAACACATTCGGAACACCTTACCTCATCAGACCCATCGAGTACGGCGCAGACATTGTTGTTCACTCCGCAACCAAGTTCCTCGGAGGCCATGGAACCACACTCGGCGGCATAATCGTTGACGGCGGCAAGTTCGACTGGAAGGCAAGCGGAAAGTATCCCGGAATCGCAGCTCCCAACCCCAGCTACCACGGCGTTTCCTTCGCAGACGTTGTCGGACCCGCAGCGTTCGTTACATACATCCGTGCGATCCTGCTCCGCGACACCGGCGCATCGATCTCGCCTTTCAACGCATTCCTTCTTCTTCAGGGAATCGAGACTCTTTCACTGAGACTCGACAGACACGTTGAGAACACCAAGAAGGTCATTGAATTCCTTTCGAAGCACCCGCTTGTTGAGAAGGTTCACCATCCTTCACTCGAGGATCACCCCGACCACGCTGTTTACAAGAAGTACTTCCCGAACGGCGGCGGCTCGATCTTCACCTTTGACATCAAGGGCGGTCAGGACGAGGCATGGAAGTTCATCGATAACCTTACGATCTTCTCACTCCTTGCAAACGTTGCAGACGTGAAGAGCCTTGTTATCCATCCCGCATCGACCACACATTCGCAGCTCTCAACCGAGGAGCTCCTCGATCAGGGCATCAAGCCCAACACGATCAGACTCTCGATCGGCACCGAGCATATCGATGACATCATCGAAGACCTTGAAAAGGGATTTGCAGCCATCAAATAAGAGAGTATAATAACGCATATGTGGAAAGCCGGCATTTCACGGCAGAGGCTTATCATCAGAAAGGAAGGAACATTATGTCTAAGATTTACAAAGGTGCCACAGAGCTTATAGGCAATACACCTCTTGTAGAGGTTACAAACATAGAGAAGGCGCTCGGCCTCGAGGCAACGATCCTCGTTAAGCTTGAGTATTTCAATCCCGCAGGAAGCGTTAAGGATCGTATCGCCAAGGCGATGATCGAGGACGCTGAGCAGAAGGGACTCTTAAAGGAAGGCTCAGTCATCATCGAGCCCACAAGCGGTAACACCGGTATCGGTCTTGCATCCATCGCAGCAGCGAAGGGCTACCGCATCATCCTGACCATGCCCGAGACCATGAGCGTTGAGAGAAGAAACATTCTCAAGGCATACGGCGCAGAGCTCGTTCTTACTGAGGGCTCGAAGGGTATGAAGGGCGCTATCGCCAAGGCAGAGGAGCTTGCGGCATCGACTCCCGGCGGATTCATCCCCGGCCAGTTCGTTAACCCCGCAAACCCTGCGATCCACAAGGCAACAACAGGTCCCGAGATCTGGAGAGACACCGACGGCAAGGTTGATATCTTCATCGCCGGCGTAGGTACAGGCGGAACCGTTACAGGTACAGGTGAGTATCTCAAGGAGCAGAACCCGGCTGTCAAGGTCGTTGCTCTTGAGCCCGAAGATTCGCCCGTTCTTTCCGAAGGCAGGAGCGGAGCTCACAAGATCCAGGGTATCGGCGCAGGCTTCGTGCCCGACGTACTCAACACCAAGGTTTATGACGAAGTCTTCAAGGCTCCCAACGACAAGGCATTCGAGACAGCCAAGCTTCTCGCCAAGAAAGAGGGTATCTCGGTAGGTATCTCTTCGGGTGCGGCTCTCTACGGTGCGATCGAACTCGCCAAGAGACCTGAGAACAAAGGCAAAGTGATCGTTGCCCTCCTTCCCGACAGCGGTGACAGATACTACTCGACAGCTCTTTTCACAGAGTAACAAGTTACAGATCATGACCTGCATCCGGCGTGATGAACCGGTACAGGAGCAATAACCCATTACCGGAAGGCATGATGCTTTCCGAAACCTCCCTAAATTGATAAAGTGATAATTAGCTACGGACAGACAGAGCAGGAGAAACTTCGGTTCCTTCTGCTCTGTTATTTTGCACTTCTTAAATACCTATTGACACGGTAGGTAATTGCTTTTATAATACCTACTACACAGATAGGAATATAGAGGAGCCCGGTACTTTTACCGAAGTGTCGGGCTTCTCTAAAGAGGAGTATTGATATGAATTCAAAAATCTACATGGACAACGCCGCGACCACAAGGGTTCTTCCCGAGGTGCTTGAGGCAATGAGTCCCTACTTTACGGAAGAGTTTTACAACCCTGCAAGTGCTTACGAGCTTTCGGGCATGGTTGCCAAGAAGGTTTCGGAGGCCAGGGAGACAATAGCGAACGCTATCGGCGCCAAGGAGAAGGAGATCTTCTTCACGGCGGGCGGCAGCGAGTCGGACAACTGGGCGCTCAAGGGTGTCGCACATGCATTGAGAGCCAAGGGCAACCACATGATCACCACGAAAATCGAGCATCACGCGATCCTTCACACTGCGGAGTTTCTTGAGAAGCAAGGCTTCCAGGTGACCTACCTCCCCGTCGATGACAAGGGACGCGTTGACCTGCAGGAGCTTGAGGCTGCGATCAGGCCGAGTACAGTACTCATCAGTGTCATGTTCGCCAACAACGAGATCGGAACGATCGAGCCTATCGCCGAGATCGGGAAGATCGCGCACAAGCACGGCATCTACTTCCACACCGACGCGGTTCAGGCCTTCGGACATGAGAAGATAGATGTCAATGCTATGCACATCGACCTGCTCTCCGCGAGCGCGCACAAGCTGAACGGCCCGAAGGGCATCGGATTCCTCTACATCAGAACCGGAACCAAGATCGAGAACCTGATCCACGGCGGCTCACAGGAGCTCGGACGCAGGGCGGGAACCACGAACGCAGCCGGCGCAGTAGGCTTCGCCAAGGCGACTGAGCTCGCAGTGGCAAACATGGATTCTCATAACGCCTATGAGAAACGCCTCCGCGACCGCCTCATAGACAGGGTTATGGCCGAGATCCCGTACACGAGAGTGAACGGTGACCTCGAGAACAGGCTCGCGAACAACGTGAGCTTCTGCTTCAGATTTGTGGAGGGTGAGTCCCTACTCATCATGCTCGATAAGAAGGGGATCTGCGCATCGTCCGGGTCGGCATGTACGTCCGGGTCGCTTGATCCTTCGCATGTGCTGCTGGCGATAGGATTGCCGCATGAGATCGCACATGGGTCTGTGAGGCTCACAATTTCGAGTGATACGACCGAGGAAGATATCGATTACGCAGTGGAAACGCTGAAGGACGTCGTAGGAAGGCTAAGGAGTATGTCGCCACTGTATGAAGATTTTGTAAAAAAACAAAAGTAAAGGAGATATTATGAGTCAGGTTACAGAGTATAGTGAGAAAGTTATGGATCATTTTATGAACCCTCGTAATATGGGCGAAATAGAGGATCCTTCGGGAGTAGGTACGGTTGGGAATGCAAAGTGTGGGGATATCATGCGCATGTACCTCGATATAGATGAGAATCAGATCGTGCGCGAAGCGAAGTTCAAGACCTTCGGGTGCGGTGCTGCGGTTGCGACAAGTTCTATGGCGACCGAGCTCGTGAAGGGAAAGAGCGTGCGTGAGGCACTTGAGGTTACGAACAAGGCGGTCATGGAAGCGCTCGACGGACTTCCGCCTGTCAAGATCCACTGCTCGCTTCTTGCCGAACAGGCTATTCATGCGGCGCTGTGGGATTACGCGACGAAGAATAACATAAGCATTGAAGGACTCAAACCTCCCGTAAATGATATTGACGAAACCGAAGAATTCTATAAAATGACAAGTGAACAGGCCTAAAGGTCTGTTGCCTTCCCTTGGGTATAGCGGGACGGGAAAAAGGCCGCAATTCAAAACCGTGATCCCTATGGGATCGAACGGGTAGTGCCAATTGTTAAAAGAGATGGAAAAAAAGGGGATTCTTATATGGTTTCAACACGTGGACGTTATGCGCTGCGCGTCATGATCGACATTGCGATGAATCAGGGAGACGGCTTCGTCCCCATGAAGGATGTGGCACAGAGGCAGGGACTCTCGCTCAAGTACCTTGAGCAGATTCTTCCCGCACTCACCAGGCACGGACTTGTGAAGGGAGTTCAGGGCAAGGGAGGAGGCTACCGCCTCACCAGACTTCCCGAGGAGTACAGGATCTCGGAGATCCTGCACCTCACAGAGAAGGAGCTCGCACCCGTGAGCTGCCTCGCCGAGGGAGCACCTGAGTGCAGTCACAGAAGCGAGTGTAAGACAATCGCATTCTGGGAGGGGTACTATAAGGTTATTAACGATTACCTGCAATCTAAAAAACTAAGTGATCTGCTGTAAAAGCTTCTAAGGGGACTATTATACATTCGATTCTCCGCGCCTGAAACGTGGCAGGAGAATCGAAATACAAAATGTATCATCAATAAGAGTCATATTATTACATCAGAAGGGAAGAGACGCATGAACATTACCCAGATAAAATACGTGCTCGAGATCGCGGCGTCGTCCTCCATGCGTGAGGCGGCTACCAGACTTTACGTGTCGCAGCCCGCGCTCTCGGCAAGCATCAGGGAACTTGAGGACGAACTCGGGATCCTTATCTTTGACAGAACGAACAAGGGCATCTCTCTGACCGACGAGGGCAGGGAGTTTCTTGTATATGCCAAGAAAGCGGTCGGGCAGTACGAGATCCTCGAGGATCGTTACCTTTCGAGGGACGGCGGTAAGGAGCGCTTCTCCGTGTCGACCCAGCACTACAACTTCGCGATCAAGGCTTTTACCGATGTGATCAAAAAGAATTATCCCGACAAGTTCGTGTTCTCGATCCACGAGACCAAGACCAAGGAAGTCCTTGAAGACGTGAGGACCTTAAAGAGTGAGGTCGGGATAATCTCCTTCTCGAGAGCGAGCGAGGACGTGATCAGGAAGCTCTTCAAGAGTTATCAGCTTGAGTTCGTTCCGCTTATGAGACGCGAGACGTACATCTACGTCTGGAAGGATCATGAGTTTGCAGGCCGCAAGGAGATCTCCATCGAGGAGCTTTCGAACTATCCATGCATTACCTTCGATCAGAGTGACGACAGCAATCTCTACCTTAATGAGGAAGCACTTGCGGACTACGACTTCAAGAAGATGATCAAGTCCGACGACCGCGCGACCACGATGGAGATCATTGCGACACTTCACGGCTACTCCATCGGTTCCGGAATGCTCGCGGATGACGATGCCATCTTAAAGGGCATGGTCTCCATCAAGCTCAAGGAAGAGGATCCGCTCATCATCGGCTACATCACCAGAAACGGCAGCGCGATGTCCGTGTATGCCAAGGCATATGTGGAAGAGCTCCTCAAATACAAAGAGCTTTAACCGATAAGCGAGGGTTATCACGGACGATAAATTCTGTGTAATTTTCAAAAAAGTAATAGCATGTTATCATCAGTTCATCAAATGAAACAGGAAAGGAGTACGGATCATGAGAAAGACTAATACATTCACAACTTTATCGATGATGTGTTGCTGTCGAATGAGTATCCCCGGGAATTATTCAGCCGCGGGACGTTCGAAGCTCTGTTCCGTACGTCCCATAAAAATACCTTGTTGATTTCGCAATCACATGTCGCTGAATGCCCGGGTGCTGAATTCTAAAAGTACCCGGGCTTTTCATGCGCAAAATTATATTTTGAAAGACAGAGGATAACAGACATGAGCTTAAAGATCGATTCATTACTTATACATGGTGGCAAGGACGGAGACGAGACCACGGGAGCCGTTACGGTTCCCGTCTACCAGACCTCCACTTACAAACAGGACGGCCTCGGCCGCACAAGGGGCTGGGAGTATTCAAGAACCGGCAACCCCACACGCGACGCTCTCGAGAAGCTGATCGCGGACCTCGAGGAGGGCAGTTACGGATTCGCTTTCGCGTCGGGCCTCGCGGCGATCAACACAGTACTTTCCCTATTTAAGGCAGGAGACAAGCTTATCTTATCCGATAACGTTTATGGCGGAACATTCAGGATCCTCGACAACGTTTTCCAAAACTTCGGTATCACATATGAGATCGTTAACACCGCGGATCTTGACGAAGTCGAAGCTTCACTCCTGAAGCATGACAAAGGATCAAAAGGGAAGAATCTCAAAAAGGCAGCGGAAGATGAGAGCATCAAGGCCATATACATTGAAACTCCCGCTAACCCCCTTCTTACGGTAACCGACATCGCAGCGGTAGCTGAGATCGCGCACCGTCACAACAAACTCCTCATCGTAGACAACACATTTTTGACGCCATACATTCAGAAGCCTCTGACACTGGGAGCCGATATCGTGCTTCACAGTGGCACCAAGTACCTTGGCGGTCACAGCGACACGGTATCGGGGCTCGCAGTCGTTAAGGACAAGGCACTCGCCGACAGGCTCTACTACCTTCAGAACGCGATCGGCGGCGTGCTTGCTCCGTGGGACAGCTTCCTCGTTATCCGCGGCATTAAAACCCTGGGTGTCAGGATGGACAGACATCAGAAGAACGCGGGCAAGATCGCGAAGTGGCTTGAAAAGAGCGGTTTCGTGAGCAAGGTTTATTATCCCGGTCTCACATCGGACCCCGGTTACGAGATCCAGAAGAAGCAGGCGACAGGCGCAGGTGCGATGATCTCGTTTGTACTTAATGATGAGTATGACTACCGTAAGTTCTTCGAATCGCTCAAGCTCATCACACTTGCGGAAAGCCTCGGCGGCGTGGAATCCCTCGTCTGCCATCCCGCGAGCATGACACATGCCGCGATCCCCGCGGATATCCGTAAGAAGGTCGGGATCGTCGACGAACTGATCCGACTCTCGGTCGGGATCGAGGACGCGGACGATCTGATAGCGGACCTGAAGCAGGCTATCAAGGCATCACACAAGGAAAAAACACAACCCGACAAAAACACATCAAAGATAACAG
This sequence comes from Lachnospiraceae bacterium, assembly GCA_017427685.1. Lineage (GTDB taxonomy): Bacteria > Bacillota > Clostridia > Lachnospirales > Lachnospiraceae > RUG11977. Next base: position 40,218 of record JAFRSH010000036.1, read on the forward strand.
GTAAGAAGGTCAGATAGGACACAGGGCATCAAAGGAGGTGGTTTGGATGGATGTACATATGGGCATCCGTGACATGATCGGTTCGACACCGATACTTAAACTTAACAATCTTGGAGTAAAAAAGAGCGTCGGCATATATGCAAAGCTTGAGCTTATGAACCCCGCCGGCAGCGTGAAGGACCGTGTAGGTCTGTATATGATAAGGGATGCGGAAGAGCGAGGCCTCTTAAAACCCGGTTCGACGATCATCGAGCCAACGGCAGGTAACACCGGGATCGGCATCGCACTCGCAGCACTCAACAAAGGTTACAGAGTCATCTTCACCGTACCGCTCAAATTCTCGGTGGAGAAGCAACAGATAATGAAGGCTCTCGGAGCGGAGATCATCCACACACCCAGAGAGCTCGGGATGAAAGGAGCAGAAGACAAAGCAAAAGAGCTCGCAGAGCAGATCCCTGATTCGGTGATCCTCGGACAGTTCAGCAATCCCGCGAACCCCCTCGCTCACTACGAGACGACGGGCCCCGAGATCTACGACCAGATGGACGGCCGGATCGACTATTTCGTGGCAGGTGCCGGAAGCGGCGGAACCTACTCGGGAGCAGTGAAGTACCTCAAGGAGAAGAACCCCGGGATCCGCGGTGTCCTCGCCGATCCATACGGATCGATCATCGGAGGCGGAGAGCACGCCGACTACAACATTGAGGGAATCGGAAACGACTTTATCGCCGACACGATGGACATCACCCTCGTTGACAAGGTTATCAAGGTCAGCGACGACGAAGCGTTTGAAGCCTCGAGAAACCTCGCAGCCAGGGAAGGCGTCCTCGCGGGATCATCGTCGGGAGCGGCACTTGCGGCAGCACTCAAGCTCGCGGACGAGATCGAAAGCGGAAACATCGTGGTGGTCTTCCCCGACAGAGGCGACAGATATTTGAGTAAAGGACTTTTCGGCAATTGAACGGTTCGGCGTGACAGGGAAGAAGAGAACAGAAATCAGAGGAGAAAGACACATGGCAGAGGTTTTTACTTTATCGCATGTATCTAAGACATATAAAAACGACGGCAAGGAATTTGAAGCCCTCAAGGATATCAGCCTTGATATCAAGGAAGGCGAGATCTTCGGGGTGATCGGTATGAGCGGTGCGGGCAAATCGACGCTTGTGCGAACGCTCAACAGACTTGAGGAAGTCTCGGCGGGAAGCGTCAGCTTCTACGGACAGGACCTCGCAGCCCTGAAGCCGGCCGAGATCCGCAAGGTGAGGCGCCAGATCGCGATGATCTTTCAGAGCTTCAACCTGGTCGGCCAGCGCAGCGTCATCAGCAACGTGATGCAGCCCCTCAGGATAGCGGGCGTGCCTCACGGCAAGAGGAAGGAGAAAGCACTCGGGATGCTCAGGGTCGTCGGACTCGAGGAGAAGAAGAACGAGTTTCCTTCGAGGCTTTCCGGCGGACAGCGTCAGAGAGTCGCGATCGCGAGAGCACTTGCGGCAGACCCGAGAGTTCTTCTCTGCGACGAAGCAACGAGCGCGCTCGACCCCAAGATCACGGGCGAGATCCTCGAGCTTCTCAAAGAGATCAACCGTAAGACGAAGCTCACGATCATCATAATTACCCACGAGATGTCTGTGGTTGAACGCATATGTGACAGGGTTGCCATTATCGACAACGGTAATCTCGCCGAAGTCGGCGAGGTAAACGAGATCTTCAGGAACCCGAAGTCGGAAGCAGCCAGGAAGCTTGTCTTCCCGAGCAATCCGTTCGATCCCACGAGCAGCGACAGCAGGCTGATAAGGATCGTGTTCGACGGACTCGCCGCCAGCAAGCCGTTCATCGCTGAGCTTGTTGAGAAGACAGGCAGGAAGGTCAACATCCTGAGCGCCAACACCAAGAGCGTCGGCGGTATCGGATACGGACAGATGGTCCTTGAACTCCCTGAGAACAAAGAAGATCAGGAGATCATAGTGAACTTCTTCAGGGAAGGCGGACTGAGTATTCAGGAGATTTCCACCGTGACGGAGACTTCGGCAGGGGATCATAAGCGTTTAAATAACGATTCGGAAAAGGGGGAGACGCAGTGAGTGAATACATCATAGATGCCATAAAGACCGGCGTCGTAGAAACACTTGAGATGACGGCATTCTCCTCGATCCTCGCTTACATCGTCGGATTGCCGCTCGGAATCCTCCTCTACGCAACAGCGAAAGGACGGGTACTTGCAAACAGACCGGTAAATTTCCTGCTCGGCCTGGTGGTGAACGTCAGCAGATCACTGCCGTTCCTCATCCTGCTGGTGCTGATCATCCCCTTCACAAGACTTGTGACGGGAACCTCGATCGGCACAACGGCATCGATCGTCCCCCTCACCGTGGGTGCGATCCCAATCGTGGCGCGAATGGTTGAGTCGTCTCTAAGTGAGGTCTCGCCCGGAATCATCGAAGCGGCAGCCTCGATGGGCGCCTCGCCCATATACATTATCATCCACTTCGTACTGCCTGAAGCAACGCCGTCGCTTTTCCTGGGCGCGGCAATAAACGTAGCCACGATCCTCGGCTACTCGGCAATGGCAGGCGTTATCGGAGGCGGCGGGCTCGGAGCCCTCGCACTTCAGTACGGCTACTACAGATACCAGGAAGACGTCCTTTGGACGACAGTTACGATCCTCATCCTAATGGTTATGTTTATCCAGGCGGGAGGAAACCTCATCTCGAAGAAATCGAGAAAGTAAAAAGTTTAAACCCGGGCCGTGTAGCATATCCGGAATGTGAAAGCCCGGATTTATAAATCAAAAAAACCGTAAGGGAAGAAAAAACAAAGAAAGGCATGCCCCGGAAGGGCATGAAGAGGAAAAAACCATGAAGAACATCAGAAAAATACTTGCAACAGTACTTGCACTCACACTTACAGTAGCACTCACAGCTTGCTCCGGTTCATCGGACAAGGACACCAAGGGCACCACGATCAAGGTCGGCGCCAGCATCACACCTCACTCCGAGATCCTTGAGAAGGTAAAGCCCATACTCGCAGACAAGGGCATCACACTTGAGATTGTCAAGATCGAAGACTCCATCACACCCAACACAGGCGTTATCGAGGGCAGCCTTGATGCCAACTACTTCCAGCACGTTCCTTACCTTGAGCAGTTCAATAAGGAGAACGGTTCCGACCTCGTTTCGATAGGTGCGGTTCATTATGAGCCCTTCGGCGTATATGCGGGACGTACCAAGAACCTGGCAGATCTTCCGGACGGTGCGCTGATCGCAGTTCCCAACAACGTAACAAACGAAGCAAGAGCACTTCTTCTCCTTGCCCAGGAGGGTATCCTTAAGCTCAGAGACGGCGCAGGCATTACCGCAACAGTTGAAGATATCGTTGAGAATCCCAAGAACGTTCAGTTCAAGGAGCTTGCACCCGAGCAGCTCGTAGCCTCACTTCCCGATGTCGATGTCGCAGTCATCAATGGCAACTACGCGATCGAAGGCGGACTCCATGTGAGCGGGGCTCTCGCAGTTGAGGCAAATGACGGACTCGCAGCTCAGACCTACGGCAACATCGTTGCTACAAGCGCTAAGAACAAAGACAACGCAGCACTCAAGACACTCGTTGAAGTTCTTCAGGGCGCAGACATCGCCAAGTACATCAAGGACACCTACGATGGAGCTGTTGTAGCACTTTACAACTAAGAAATACAGGAATCCGTGATCGAGCCTCACGCTCACTCGGACCGGATATGAGGCTCGGTCGGGATTTCCGGAAAGTATAAACACAGAGAATTCGTAAAAGGGGACAGGGAGACAGAAAAGAAAAGGGAAGTCGTATAAAGGGACAGGGAGACAGAAAAGAAAAGGGAAGTCGTATAAAAGGACAGGGAGACAGAAAAAGGAAGGGAACCGCATATGATCGGATTTGAATACTATAACCCCGCCAAGATCGTCTTCGGGGAGGACAGCGAGAAGAAGCTTAAGAACCTCCTCGCAGAGTACAAAGTAAAGTCTCTCCTTCTGGTGTACAGCGGAGATTTTATCAGGACACTCGGCATCAGGGACGTGATCGAAGAGGCAGTGAGAGAACTCGGGATCGACCTTTACGAGAACGGGAACGTGGTTCCCAACCCTACGATCGAACTCGTTCGCGAGATCGTCAGTGAGGGCAAGAAAAGAAACGCGGATTTCGTGCTGGCGGTCGGAGGCGGAAGCTCCATCGACACGGCCAAGGCGACCGCGATCGGGATCCCTTACGAAGGAGATGTCTGGGACTTCTTTGAAAAGGGGACCGTGCCCGAAAAGGTTTTGCCTATAGGCGTTATCGCGACAACCGCCTCGAGCGGCTCGGAAACGACGAACGCAGCGATCCTTTCGAACGGCGAGTGGAAGCTCGGCTTCGAGGATGACCGGATCATCCCGAAGTTCGCGATCATGAACCCGCGCTTCACGGCCGGGCTCCCCGCTTACCAGACTTTCGTCGGCGTGGCGGACGTGCTTTCGCACCTGCTTGAGCGCTACTTCTCGGACGAGAGGAACTCGGACACCACCGATTACCTCATCGAGGGCGCGGTGAAGGCACTGCTCATCAACGCGGAGAAGCTGCTTGGAGACCTCACCGATGTGAATGCCAGAGGCGAGATCCAGTGGCTCGCGAGCGTGGCCCACAACAATTTCCTCGATGCAGGAAGGCGCGCGGATTGGGGCTCGCACAGGATCGAGCACGAGTTGTCGGCTCAGTACAACATAGTTCACGGCGAGGGCATGGCCATCACCATGACGGCATGGACGAAGTACATGGCGGTGCATAAGCCCTGGAGGCTTGCACTGATCGCACAGAGGGTTTTCGGCGCTGACGCTTATGCTGCAGCAGGCGAACAAACCGGGCAGACTCCGGAAGCAGGCGAACAAGCCGGGCAGGATACGGAGGCGGCGCTTGTCCTCTCCGAGAAGCTTGAGGAATTCTTCACCCACATCGGGCTGAAGACAAGGCTCTCGCAGCTCGGCATCGACGACAGAGACTTTGAGACCATGGCGAAGAGAGCCACCAGGAATGGTAAGGTCGGACACTACGAACCCCTCGACGCAGCAGCGATAGTGGAGATCCTTAAGCTGGCGCTGTAAACATTTTATTGAAAAAGGAGAACAGATATGGCACGTGTACAGTTAAAACAGCCCGGAGAACTTACGGGAGAAGCCAAAAAGGCATATGAGGAGCTTGACTCCAAGGGAAAGATCACGAACATGAAGCTAGTGATGCTTCAGGATTACGGAACATACCGCGCATTTATGGGTTGGTATGATTCGTGGGGAAGCCTCGTTGCGGTGGTAGGACAGAGAGCGGCAACTATCTACGCGCATTCTGTTTCAACAACAAACGGATGCATGCTCTGCTCACTCTTCTTCATCAGTGACCTCAAGGAGCTCGGGATCGATCCCGCAAACATCGAATTCTCCGAGAACGAGAAGCTTCTTGCACAGCTCGGTGAGCAGATCGTCAAGGATCCCACAGCCGTTTCCGACGAACTCCTGAACGGCCTCCGCAAGTTCTACACCGACACCGAGATCATCGTGATCGTAGGCTTCGGCGCTCAGATGCAGGCAACAAACAACTTCAACTCCGTACTCGGTGTGGATGTTGATAATAGACTCCTTCCCCTGAAGGACGAGTTCAAGCCCGCTACGTGGAGAAGTGTACTCAAGTAGAAAAACCACCCCTAAACCGGGGATGGACAACTGCGACCTAAAAAACGATTATTTTGGGAACGAGTTGTTTTGCGATTAGAAGCATTGGATTACACACTGAGTTGGGCAGGCTCTGAATTTGACAAGCTTTGATTACTATAATAGTATAGATGAATAAAAACTCAGGGGAACAGAGCATTATGGAACTCTACAACGGAAGACCCGAAAACACGGAGGGGCGCTTGGCGCGTGAGGTCAGGACATACGACTTTTTGGATGAGCTGGGGATTGAATATAAGCGTACGGATCACGGACGCGCCGACAACATGGAAGCATGCAACGTGATAGATGCAGTGCTCGGCGTGATCATCTGTAAGAACCTCTTCCTCTGCAACAGGCAGAAAACCGCTTTCTATCTTCTTATGATGCCAGGTGACAAGAAGTTCAAGACCAAGGAGCTTTCGGCGCAGATCAACTCTGCGAGGCTTTCGTTTGCCGACCCCGAGGACATGCTCAGGTACCTTGACATCGAGCCCGGGGCAGTGAGTATCATGGGACTCATGAATGATAAGGAGAGGCATGTTCAGCTACTGATCGACGAGGATGTTCTGGAGGGTGAGTATATCGGCTGCCATCCCTGTGTATGCACCTCGAGCCTGAAGATCAAAACAGAAGATATAATAGAAAAGTTCCTGCCCGCAACAGGTCATGAATACAGGACGGTTCATCTGGTGGGAGAGGACTAAAGTTAGGAAGAGCGGCGTTTGTCGCTCTTTTTGAGTATCCGGTTTTTTTGGTTGCGAATCTCATGCAGATCAGCGGACAACCCGTTTTAATGTTTATTTAATAAACCCGGAGGTATACTCTGCTCAGGAGCTTGAGAAAGGCCCCGAAAACCATTATGTAAGCCTGCTGATTTCGTGAAGTGTTTGCCCGAAAGGAGACCAAAAGCACTTCGGAAATAAAGAGGCGAAAAATCGAAAGCGGGAAAAACCCTGCTTTAAAAGAGGAGTAACCACTATGTTTTTGAGAATCTTAAAAAAGGATCTTAAGCGCAAGAAGAGCATGAACATCATTCTCTTGATCTTTGTGATCCTCTCCGCAATGTTCGCGTCGAGCAGTTCCTACAACATGCTCGCTGTGTACGGCGGGATCGATTATTTCTTTGAAAAGGCGGAAATGTCCGATTACGTGATCCTCACGCTCAATCAGAACGGAGAGGACCCCGCCGAAGAGATCATCAGAAATTCGGACGCCGTTAAGGAATGCAACAAGGAAGACATCATCTTCTACTCGGCAGGCGACATCACGCAGAACGGCGAGAAGTACGTGAGCTTCGAGAACCCCGGCGTTATCGTTTCGGCCAAGGGAATGAAGCTCAAATGCTTCGACAGGGATAACGAAGTGATCACCGATGTCCCGAAGGGTCACGTTTATGTCGGCGGCATCATGAGCACACTCGAAGAAGTGCATATCGGCGACACCATAGACCTGAAGATCGAGGACAAGACCGTAACGGTCACCATCGACGGCTACCTTAAGGATGCGCTTCTGGGATCTCCGTTCATCGGCAACACCCGAATGATCATGAACGACAGCGACTACAGTGAGTTGCTCGGAGCACAGAATATCGAAAACCACTGCGGCGGTATCTATTACATCCGCACAGACGACATGGAAGGCCTGCAGAATGACGTTGCAGGCGTGTACAACTCGCTTTTCTCAGCCGATGCGGCAACAGTGAAACTGACGTTTATGCTGGACATGCTCACGGCTGCCCTCCTTATGATCGTCAGCATCTGCCTGATCCTCATCGCGTTCACCATGCTCTCGTTCACGATCAAGTTTACTCTCACCGAGGACTTCAGAGAGATCGGCGTCATGAAGGCGGTCGGACTGAAGAACAGGTCGATCAGAGGGATGTACATGGTCAAATATTTGTGCATAAGCGTTGTGGGCGCTTTGATTGGATACTTTGCTAGCATTCCCTTCGGGAATCTGCTTATGGCAGGTGTGAGCGACAGGCTTCTGCTCGGGGATGAAGGAAGCGCCGGGGTCGGTATCATAAGCGCTTGTGCCGTGGTTCTCGTCGTTTTTTTGTTCTGTTACCACTGCACGAGGCGTATCAAGAAGCTCTCACCGATCGATGCGGTCAGGAGCGGTGAAACGGGCGAACGCTACAAGGCGAAGTCGGTCCTGAACCTTTCAAAGAGCAGGTTCGGCAGCAACCTCTTCCTCGGTCTCAACGACGTGCTCAGCAAGCCGCGCCAGTACCTCAGCATGATCATCACGTTCACGATCTGTCTGCTGCTCGTCATGATGCTCGCGACTGCGGCGAACACGCTTATGAGTGAGAAGCTCGTCTACCTCTTCGGAACCACGAAGAGCGACGCGTACTATAACTCCACCGAAAAGATAATGGAAGCGATGGGCAACAGCGATGAAACGATCCTTGACAAGTCGATCACGGAGATGGAGGACACGCTCGCAAAGAATGGCATGCCGGCAGATGTGCATGTGGAGCTCAACTACCAGATACCGGTCAAGTTCGGTGACAAGCAGATGCAGGTACTCATGCAGCAGTGTACCGAGACCAAGACTACAGATTACGTCTATGACGAGGGGCTTGCACCTGTATACATAAACGAAGTGGCGTTCACTCCCAAAATCCTTGAAGAGCTCGGCGCCAAGATCGGTGACAAGGTGAAGATGACCGTGGCCGGAGTCGAGAGCGAGTACACGATCTCGGCATCGTTTGTGTCGCTCAACCAGCTCGGCAGGATCGGAAGACTCCACCAGGATGTGAAGACAAGGTGCGGTGACGCGGCGTCCGCGTTTGCTTTCCAGATCGATTTTAAGGACAATCCGGATGAGAAGGAAGTTGCCGCAAGGATCGAGCGGATGAGAGAGATCTTCAATACTGACAAGATCTACAACGCAGCTGAGTTTGTCGACAAATGCACGAACTCGTCGGCGACGATCATCATGGCCAAGAACATGGTGCTTATGATCGCACTCCTGATCGCGATCCTCATCACGGTGCTTATGGAGAGATCCTTCATCAGCAAGGAAGCAAGCGAGATAGCGCTTATGAAGGCGATCGGTTTCAAAACCCGCTCCGTTTCGGCACAGCACACAGTCCGTTTTGTGGTAGTGATCGTCATCTCGACACTGCTTGCGATGGCTCTCAACTGGCCGTTCACCAAGATCGTGTGTGATCAGATCTTCGGTATCATGGGTGCCGGTTCGGGTATCGAGTACAAGATCGAGGGACTTGAACTCTTCGCACTTTACCCCGCGATCCTCGCGGTTGTGGTTTCGCTCGCTGCATGGCTCACCTCACTTTATGCTAAGACCATTAAGGCGGACCAAATAGGAAATATCGAATAAAGGCGCATTTTTAATTATTCAATTATGATTATGTTGAATAAGATTAAAACGAGAATAACGTAAGAAAAAAGTATCCGAAAATAATAAAAATGAGTAGTAATACGGATGAGATACTCGTAAATAATTGAATGTGAGAATACTCAGAAAGGAAACGAAATGAGCAGATTAATAGAAGTAAATGATCTCTGTAAGACATACGTTGTAAACAAGAAGCAGAATAACGTCCTCAGAAACGTGAATTTCTCGATAGAGGAAGGCGAGATGGTCGCTGTAATGGGACCTTCGGGCTCGGGTAAGTCGACTCTCCTTTACACCGTTTCGGGCATGGATAAGATGACTGCAGGAGAGGTGACATTTAACGGAAGGAAGCTCTCGAGCCTCAGGGATAACGAGATGGCGGACGTCAGACTTGACGAGATGGGCTTTATCTTCCAGCAGATGTACATGATGAAAAATCTTTCGATACTTGATAATATCATCCTCCCTGCCGTAAAATCGAAGAAGGAGGGTGGATCCCGAAAGGAGATCCGCGACCGCGGACTCGCCCTCATGCACAAGCTCGGGATCGAAGAGACAGCCGGCAACGACATCAACGAAGTGTCCGGTGGACAGCTTCAGCGCGCATGCATATGCCGCAGCATGATCAACAAACCCCGTGTGATCTTCGCAGACGAGCCGACCGGAGCACTCAACCGCTCCGCTTCGGACGAGGTCATGAACGAGATCGTCGGCCTCAACAACGAAGGCACCACCGTGATGCTCGTAACCCATGATGTCAAGGTCGCAGCCAAGTGCACCCGCGTCCTCTATATCGTGGACGGAAACATCAAAGGCGAGAAAAACCTCGGCAAGTGCGAAAACACCTCCCAGGTAAGAGAGAGGGAGAGAGATCTGAATAATTGGCTGATGGAAATGGGATGGTAAAATGATCGACATTTTGCTCGTAGAAGATAACAAAGAACTTAGTGACGTCCTCGCAGACTTCCTCCGCGCGGAAGGCTACGTCGTGTCTGTTGCGGCGAACGGTCGCAGTGCGCTTGAGCATTACGAGATGTACGGCGCACGACTTGTTATCCTCGACATCATGCTCCCCGGGCTTGACGGGATGTACATACTAGAGAAGGTACGTGCAGCCTCCAACACTCCCGTACTCATGGTAAGCGCGCGGGTAGGCAAGGATGACAAGCTCCGCGCGATCGTATCCGGCGCGGATGACTACATCGAAAAGCCTTATGACATAGACATTCTTCTTGCAAAGATCAAGGGGATCTTTAAACGCCGTCTCGCCACCGATACGGTGACGGACGGCAACATTACGCTTGATATCGCTCATGAGAAGATCCTTAAGGATGGCAAGGAGATCGTTGCTACCACCAAAGAGTTCGAGCTCATGAAGCTTTTTATGGAAAACAAGGGGCACACGCTCCTTAAGCAGTATATCTTCGATACGATCTGGGGCAAGGACAGCGAGTCCGAGCTCCAGACCCTCACGGTCCACATCAAGTGGCTCCGTGAGAAGATCGAGGATAACCCCGCAAACCCCACTAAGATCATCACGGTGTGGGGTAAGGGGTATAGGTATGAATGAGCAGTGCCGAATAACACTGTGTGAGAGGATGCTGCGAGAAAGAACCGGTGAAAAAGGATACTGAAAAACACAAGATTGAATATCATTGACACGTAAAAAGAACGCCCCTGTCGGATCGACAGGGGCGAGTTGTTTTAATGACTGTTAGAATCAGTTGGTATCAGGAGAAAATGCTACCACTGCATCTCCGGCTGCAGGATCTTGACCATCCGAATCAATTCGTATCCAATACTTTTTATCGGTCGTGCTTCCGTATGTCGTCTGAACCAGCATATATTCTTCGGGAGCAGAATTCAGTAATGTATTTTCGTCAGGACTGACAAGATAACACTTACATCTGCCTTGCGTTACATTTGCGTTAAGTTCTGTGTTTGCAAGCGGTACGCCCGAGTTTGCGAACTGAAGAGCATTGCCTGAAAGCTGATCTCCTGCCGAAGCTTCGTAACATGTGACGTTATCGGGGTTCATGATCATAGCCGTTTTATAATCTCTGAACTGCAACAGTCCGGCATATCGGTATGAGTCGCTTGATCCGTGAAGAGCAGTGTGTGCATTTCCGGAGGTGGCTTTGGTGAAAGAGATGGGCATAGTGCTATTCTCAACAGTGCCATCATCTTTTACACATACATAGTAATAAACTCCCGGCATAGCGGTATTTACACCGGAAAGCATACCGCCGTGACGTGCTTTTTGTCCCGCCAGGTACGTTGAGACCTCGGAAGAGTCAAATGAGTGTTCCCTTTCATCAAATGCAAACACCAATTTGTTTGATGCATCATAGATACCGGTGTATCGATAAAACTCGTTTTCCGGAACAAATACATCGACGGCACAAGGTGCGTAATACGACCCTCCATTGGAAGTCATGAGGAAAGAATCTCTTCCGTTCGCATCTTGATAGCGGATCTCATATAGGATTCTGGCAGGATCGGTTAGCGGCGTATTGAAAAAGTCTTTCTTGAATCCTCTTACAAAATACTGATCACCTGAACCTGAACCTACGGTGGGAGACGCTAGCGCGTATTTGATGGGAATGTCTTGATAATACTTTCCGTCTGTCCCCTTTACCATATTTCCGTACATGCTATAGTCTGCGCTTGGACCGGAGGTGTCCCAAAGCTGAGAGGAAACATACTTTTCGCCATTAAATGACAAGTCGTCAAAACTCTCATTCAAAATCCCGGAGGTACCACCAAATTGATAAACATCAGCTTCTACTTTCGTTGAACTGTTTGAAGCGGACAGGCCAATGTATGACACAAACCCGAGATCTTCTTCTGAAATGTCACTGATACGAAGGTACGGGTTATTGGTTCCGTTTTCGTACTTGTATATAAAACCTACTTTAAAGGGAGATGTAGCAGGACCGAAGATCGGGCTGATGACAAGCTGACCGATTCTGTGACTAAGGAATCGGGAATCGTCGTTTCCGAGCGATAAAAGGGTGCCTACGGGGGTGGTTGTGTTTGAAGCATCATAAAGCAGGACTGTATAGTCTTCCGGCACGCTAATGTGAAGAGCCGATCCTTTTGAAGTACTCCAATACAACGCATGGTATTCGAAGGGAGGGTCGGTTGACTGCTGGGCATCATCGAGGTAAGTGAGTGTATATCCCAACAGTTTCCTTCCGCTTTTACCTATATACATATCCTGATTTTTATGCACCGTTCCTACAGCACCGACAAGACCACTGCTCAGATCTCTGGTTTGACCGAGAAGACCCCAAGGATAAATAGCATCATCGGGAACCGCAACATAATACCTGGTAGGAGAACTACCTAGTGAATTCGGGTTATCATAATAATACACACTTCTGTCGGGGACAGCAGTTCCGGGACCTGCAACGATATTACCGTTTTCAAAGGTGAATGAAGTCAGCGCAATCTTATACTTATGGTTCGTTGTATCCCCCGCCTCCGGTATGTAGTAAGGGTTTGCAAGGCCGAAGCTGTTGACATTGCTGTTGGTCCAGTCAAGGCCCGAACTTGAAAGATCGAGCAGAACGTAATCCTGTTTGCTTGCGCAGATGTCAATCGCTGCAGGGATTCCGTCATGGTAATACGAGAAGTTGCTGTTGATCGTTGTACTTCCGTCGTTTAAGTAGGGTCTCTGACCAAGCCCTGCACCGTAGGTACAGAGTATGGCTTCCTTGTCATTTGAGGTGCTTCCGTTGTCCAAAGTGAACTTAGGGATGGTTACAGGCTTGTTGCCCTGGAACCATGTTTTGAGTGAGATCTCGTTCGTGGTAGCGCTGCAGTACCACCACTGCTGATCTTTTTCGTCTGTGTTGCCGGTGAACTCAACCGCTCCGGTTCCGTTGGCTGTGAAGTTCAGATAGTTCCAGTTTACAGGGGAACCACCATACACCAGATCTACACTCGAATCGGCAACAGACGCTCTCACTTCCTCTGCGAAGTAAGCATAGAGCTTGAGAGTTCCGTCCTGAGTAGTGTTTTTATCGAGTGTTACGCTCTTGCCGACACCGCTTCCGCTCGGAGAAGTGGTTGATTTCTTGTTTAAGAAGATCTTTCCGCTGTTGTAGTCCTCGGGAACAGTGTTAAGTGTCATGACCCTGCTGATATTTAGGTCACCCATGGTACTGTAGCAGATAAACGGCGAGTAATAAGATGATTGCGTCGCATTTACAGCACCGATATACGGGGTCTTATCCATCACGGTCTGGCTCATGCCGGCGTTTATGCAATAATCATAGTCCTCAGGCAAGCTGAAGCTGTCGCCGTACTCGTATCCCGAAATGATCACACGGTTATCTACACTCTCGTAGGAGTGACCGTCATTGTCGGTTCCGCCCGACGGAATGTTAAGCTTTCCGGCCGTCGGGAACAGGTTTGTGATCTCGACTGTCATGGGCTTCTTCTTTATGCCGGCGTAAAGAGCTACGCTGTCGCCGGAAGAGGAAGGCATCTTTTCAACTTTGTATGCCGAGTCACTGCTGTCTGCAGCTGCCTGAGTGGTGTACCAGCCGGTGAACATATAGGCGTCACGGTACTGTTCTTCTATGAGCACACTGTAGGTGCTGCTATTTCCCATGCCGGGCAGCCATTCATCAACCTCGAACTCCTGAGGCAGATCGCTTGCGGAAATAGCATTTGCACCGCTGTAGAAGACGAGCCCTACTGCGGGTGATGATCCGCTTTGTCCCGAATAAACTCTCTGGGTTGTGTATGATACGGGTTTTGCACTCGAGGTGGGGGTACTTGTACTCGTGCCTGAACTTGTACCTGTACCTGTGCCGGTACCTGTACTTGTGCCGGTGCCTGTACCTGTGCCCGTGCCTGTACCGGTGCTTGTACCTGTGCCTGTTTCGGTACCTTGGCCGCCTGATGTTTTATTGCTTTCGGTGTTTTCTTCACCGTCGGTCGCCCCGTCGTTTACCGTATTGTCTTTTGCGCCTTCTTCTCCGGTTTCACTGTTATTGTCCTCGGACTTGTCAGTGTTGCCGGATCCGCTTTCTGTGGCGTCATTTTCTGCTCCGTTATCGCCTGTGGAGGCACCGTTATCACCTGAGCCGGTACCGCTTTCTCCCTGTGTACCGTCAGAAACTGATGTCTCTGTAGAATCACTTCTGTTATCTGTGCTGTCTGTGTTTCCTGTTTCTTCGGCTTTTGCTTCTTCTGCTTTTGTTTCATCTTCGGACTGAGCATCCCCGGCATCGTTATTGTCTGCTTCGTCGCCGGCTTCGATAGTTTCCTCGACGGTGTCTGTCTCTGCTTCGGTCAGCTCGACAGAGTCGGCATCTTCTGTCGCAGGGGACTCGGAGTCCACAGCGACGGTTCCGAGCGCATCCGGATCGTTAACGGTTGTTTCTGTGGTTGCTTCTGCAACTTCAGTGCTGTCGTTTGATGCTTTGGTATCGCCCTCCAGCTGCCCTCTGATCTTGATATAAGCGTCCATGACATCGTCAAATTCCTGCTCGATCCGGGCAATATCTTCCTCGGAAAGACCTGCCTCGCTGGCAGCGGCCTGAGCGTCATTGATAAGGATCTGCTTTATATTGTCCAGGAACGCGTCGTCGAAGAACAATTCAACATCGAATTCGATATCCTCGCGTTCGGGTACGACGTCAACAGTGACACCGTTCTGCGTCTTGCCTGTGTCGGCGATCGACAGAATGTCTTCCTTTGAAACAAGTTCACTCATGAGGGTTGTGAAGGAAACGCCTTCGCCGGGTCCGAGCTCACGCTCGATCGACAAAACGGTACCGTCGGACATCAGCTTGACACCCTTGACGATGACCTGACCCTCGAGGATTGCTGTGCATGTCCTGAGAACTCCGGTTACAGCATCTTCAAGTACCTGTGTCAGTACCTTTGTACCGCGAATAGCCAGTGAAGTGTTGGGAGTAATGATGTCATAGGAAGACTTGGCGGTAAGCTTCCTTGTAACTTCCGTCATCATGGAACCGCGGTCGATGTAAACGCGGGTTTTGCTGTCGTTCTCGGTTCCCGTGGCAAGAAGCTCGATCCTGGTGCCCGCTTCAAGGTACACAAACTTATCATCGTCGAGTTTGAGCCTTGCGAAGCCCGTGTCGCCGACGGTGAAAGTGTCACCTGATAAAAGAGTCATGTTTTTAAAGGCCTCGAGGGTCTCGTCACCCCTGGTCACTTGACACGTGCCGTTTAGTTCAAACACCTTAATGGAACGGTAGGTGTCCATATTCCCAATGATGATGAACACGACGGCAACAGCGACCGCAACCGCAGCGGTTGAAATTCCTCCGATCAATAAAGCTTTCCTGCTCATTTCGGTTACTCCTCCGAATTCTATCTTTGTACGTTCTTTTGCATGCCACATGGCGTCAAAAAAGATCTGTCTGATATTAAAGAGTCCATTACTACCCTAAATTCCTCAAAAAACATAAAAATAATTTTTTACAACCTGTCCGCCCGTGTCAGCTTCCTTGACAGACCGGGTAGCGAAAGATATAGTTGAATTAACATTATTCAGAAGAAAAGCATTACGGAGGCTGTCGGGGAATGTGAATAACAGTGTGTTGAGAGCGTACGCGAGACTTTGCATATCGATCTTTGTGGTTCTACTGCTGATCATTGTGGCAGTAGAATTTGTTATGTTCAAAAGCAGCCGCGAGGGCATCGACATCTACAAGGTCGAGGTCGGAAGAGTCGAGAACGAGCTGCGTGCGCATGCCGGCACGCCCGGCTACGAGCCTGATATTTCGGCCTACGAGACGATCCTCAGGGTCGAGCGTTATGAGCCCGAAAGCATGAACCCCGAGGACGGATCCGGGGACTTCTTTAATTCTGATAACGCCTATGTGGTCAGGGACGTCGCGGGCACCCTCTGGCGCATCGATTATGACACGAACGTGGACTCCGAACGTGTGTATATGTTCATCGTTGTGAATCTTGTCACCGCAGGCGTGGTATTGG
Organism: Lachnospiraceae bacterium; assembly: GCA_017427685.1. Lineage (GTDB taxonomy): Bacteria > Bacillota > Clostridia > Lachnospirales > Lachnospiraceae > RUG11977. Next base: position 56,273 of record JAFRSH010000036.1, read on the forward strand.
CAGTTGCGGTTGTGCTTCTCTACATCTATTTCGCTATCATCAGAAATTTCCATAGACTCTCGGATTATCCGTTCGAACTCGCGAAGGGAAACCTCGTGACACCCATGAAGGCGGAGAAGACCAGATACTTCGGGCGTTTCCTGTGGGGTCTAGATATGCTCCGTGAGAAGCTGGAAGCCGAGAAGGTCGAGAACCTGGAGCTTCAGAAGGAGAAGAACGTCTTCCTGCTTTCGCTTTCGCATGACATCAAAACTCCGCTTTCAGCCATCAAGCTCTACTCTGCGGCACTCAGAAAGAACCTCTACACCGACGAGGACAAGATCAGGGAGGTGGCGGAGAAGATCGACGAGAATGCGGGCGAGATCGAGAACTACGTGGCCAAGGTCATCTCAGCATCCGGTGATGACTTCCTGAACTTTGATGTGAGAGAGGGCGAGTTCTACCTCTCGGAGGCTCTCGATTCGATCAGGAGCTACTACTCGGACAAGCTCGCCGCCATCGGGACGAAGCTCACGTTCAACGACTGCACGGACGTGCTTATCAAAGGCGACCGCGACAGACTCATCGAGGTGCTTCAGAACATTTTTGAGAATGCCATAAAGTACGGTGACGGTCGTGAGATAGACGTTTCTTTCTCGGACGAGGAGGGGGCGAGGCTCATAAGCGTTAAGAATACGGGTTGCACTCTCTCCGAAGAAGAACTCGGGCACATCTTTGACAGCTTCTACCGCGGTTCGAACGTGGGCAGCAGGGGCGGCAGCGGACTCGGTCTCTACATCTGCAAGAAGCTCATGGCCAGGATGAAGGGCGACGTGTTTGCGCAGATACTTGACGGAGAGATGCAGGTCACCGTGGTGTGCTGCAAGAGGTAAATCCTAATAACGTTTGTGTTTTTGGGTTAAAAGTGGTAATGTTATGTTATGAGGATTTATTGGTTTAGTTAAGCGGACGAGTCATCAGTTTTAGATCAAAAGGGGTTATTATGTCTATACTTATAGTCGGCGGTGCCGGATATATCGGCAGTCATGTCAACAAATTGCTTGCCCGTAAGGGCTTTGATACCGTGGTGCTCGACAACCTTGTGTACGGTCACAAAGAGGCTGTCGTGGCGGGTGAGTTCGTGCAGGGTGACCTCGCGAACAAGGACGACATCAGGAAAGCGTTCGAGGGACGCGACATTGATGCCGTATTTCATTTCGCGAATTTCGCATATGTGGGCGAGAGTTGTCTCGACCCCGAAAAGTACTACGTCAACAACATCTCGAACACTCTGAACCTTCTCAGTGTCATGAGAGAACAGGGTTGCGGGAAGATCATCTTCAGCTCCTCGTGCTCGACCTACGGCGTGCCCGAGCGAGTTCCGATCACCGAGGATCTGCCTCAGCATCCCATGAGTCCTTACGCATCTACCAAACTCATGATTGAAATGATCCTTAGGGATTACGCGAGCGCTTACGGCCTCAGGTACGTCGGCTTCCGCTACTTCAACGCATGCGGTGCCGATCCCGAGGGGGAGATCGGCGAGAGCCACACCCCCGAGACACACCTGATCCCCATCACACTCGACGTTGCGAGCGGCCTCAGGGACGAGATGATGGTCTTCGGTAATGACTACAACACCCCCGACGGCACCAACATCAGGGATTATGTTCATGTCCTCGATCTCGCGGAAGCGCACATCGCGGCACTCGACTACTTTGACAAGGGCGGAGAGAACGACTTCTTCAACATCGGTACCGAGAAGGGCTTCAGCAACCTCGAGATCATCGAAGCGGTCAAGAGAGTGACCGGCAGGGACTTCCCCGTGGTCATCACGGATCGCAGGCCCGGCGATCCCGACATCCTCGTCGGCAGCAGCGAGAAGGCGAGAAGAGTCCTCGGCTGGGTTCCCAAGTACAGTGACATCGAGACCGTGATCGAAACCGCATGGAAGTGGCACGAGAACAAGAAGTTCTGAAAACAAGAGGTGAACGACATTAAAGAGAAAAAAACACTTGTGATTCTTGCCGCCGGGATCGGGGCAAGGTATGGTGGTGGGATAAAGCAGCTTGAGCCGGTCGGACCGACCGACGAGCTGATCATAGATTATTCGGTGCATGACGCGATAGCGGCCGGGTTCAACAAGGTTGTGTTCATAATCAGGCACGACATAGAGTCGGATTTCAGAGAGAGGATCGGGGACAGGATAGAGCGCGTCTGTGAGCCTCTCGGGGTTGAGATTCGTTACGCCTTCCAGGAGAAGGACATGATGGTCGATCACGTGCCGGACGGAAGGATCAAGCCCTGGGGTACGGGGCATGCGGTGCTCTGCGCTGCGGATATGATCGACTCAGGATTTGCGGTGATCAATTCGGACGACTACTACGGCCGCGAGGCCTTTCGTAAGGCTGCCGATCTTCTGGCACTTGACCGGTGCGGACTGATCGGTTACGTACTCAAGAACACACTTTCTGACAACGGGGGAGTGACCCGCGGCATCTGCTCGTTGGACGGTGAAAAGCTCACCGGCATCAAAGAAACAAGGAACATCCGTAAGGCAGGCCCGGGTGCGGAAGCGGACGGCGTCCGTCTTGACGAGGAAAGCTTTGTTTCGATGAATTTCTGGTGCTTCCCGCTCTCGTTCCTCGAAGTGCTGAAGGACGGTTTCCCGAAGTTCCGGGACGGTATGACGGATCCGCTGACGGAGGAGTACCTTCTTCCCGGGATCGCGGATGGCATGATCAAGGATGGAGTACCCTTCACACTCATGCCCACGGACGATCAGTGGTTCGGAGTTACATACAAAGAGGACAGACAGAGCGTGGTCGACAGCTTCCGCAAGCTCTACGCGGACGGTGTGTACAGGGACGATCTGTACTCGGATCTGTCTTAAACCCTCTCTGTTATCGGCACGATCAAGCGATAGCAGAACCTGTCTTTTTCGATATGTTTGCTCACATAGGGCGCAACGAGGCCGATGAACCTTGCCTGACCTGCGGGTTCGATGCCTCGTTTTTCGATTTCATCCCAGAACGCTTTGCAGAGTCTCGGGATGACCGTGTAGTCTCCGTAGGCGAGACCCGAGAAGGCCTTGGTGGCCGGGAACGTGGTGATGTGAGGATCGGACACTTTTTTGGGAGGCTGTATGGGGATGCATGCCGTTACGTTGTGAGCTTCCCTGCTTGTGAAAGATTCGATCCTGAAGTTGTCGGAACTGAGTCCGAAGATCGACTCGGTTCCTGCCATGATATAGCCTGCCATGAGGCTCTGCTCGTGGGCCGAGTAGAAGAGCACTTCGCTATCCGAAGGGGTGGTTGCGTCGCTTGTAACGCAGTAGCAGACAGTTTCGGGCATATCGAGGTATGAGAAGACGACCCAGTCTGAGTTGTTGTTCCTGATCTCGAGCTCCTCAAGAACGCGCTGCATTCTGTATAGCTTTTCCTTCTTCTCCTTCAGGAAACCGGTGATATCCTTTCTTTGATAGTAATAATCCACAATCTCCTCGCGTGACAGCCCGAGTGTCTGGTAGAGCTGGTATTGACCGACCTCGGCGGCGTTTTGCGCGTCAAAGTAGCGATAACCCGTGTCCGGGTCGATCTTAAAAGGCGTGAAGAAACCGCTCTCTTCCATACGGATCAAAGTGGTCCTGCTGATACCGCATGATTTGGCGAATTCATTGATCGTAAAAAGATGTCTTTGCTCAGGATAATTCATATTTACCTCACTTTGTATTGACTTGACCATGGGTGGATATGTTATGATTATCGTACCGTGTGGGAGACTTGTCAATCAAAAGTCCTATGATTTTTTTGCAGAAAGAATGCAAAAGTCATAGGGCTTTTGATATAATATCTCAGAAAACATGTTCAACAGGGTTGATCAGGGGTGCTGAAAGGATGTTCGGGATGAGGAAAAAAGCTTTATATATATTGATCGCAGCAACGCTTATGCTGTCGCTTTGCGCATGCTCCGGCAAGCCCGACTCTCCGATCGAGGGAGCGTTTGAGTCGTACATTAAACTCGTGAGAAAGCAGGCCGAAAGCGATCCGCTCCGTGCGGGGGTTCTCAGGTTCACGCTTGCCTACATAAACGATGACGAGGTTCCTGAGCTTGTGCTTGCGGACGGGGACGATCACACCGGAAGCGTGAAGATCTACTTCTATGACTACGACGAGGACGAAACTGTCGACAGCGGCGCGGCTCTCGGGGACAGGGGCGGATTTGCCTACTATCCGGGCCGGAGCACCGTTTATGACGCGATCTACGGCAACGGCGGGTACGTCGCAAGCAGGTTCTACACCTTCGGCAAGGACTTTAAAGCGTCAGGTTCGAGTACCTTCACCATGGCGATCGACACCTACGAACAGACGCACTACTTTATCGACAAGGACGAGTGTGCGTACAGCAAGTACATGGAGACCTACAACAACGAGGCTCCCGCTCTCAGCATCATCGACCAGGAGCTCATCAGCTACGAAGCCATGACCGGTACCTACGAATCGGTGAGGGGAGACGGCGCGAAGGATAAGTTCGAGACCATGTTCGAGGTTTTGAAGACCAAAACGGTGAAGTAAGCTCTTAACGTTTATGTGGTAAATTCCGCATTGATATGGTAAACTGTTAGTCGTGTTCGGGCTGAGAACCGGACGAACGACCTTAAGATATAAAAGAGAACATACAAGAGGAGAATATAATGAACGAACAGGATAACGAGATCACCATCAGCTTGGGGGATATGTTTGCATACATGCTGCATCGCTGGAAGTTCATCGCGCTTGTGGCGATCCTTGGCATGGTCACGATCGGCGGTTTCTTATTATACAGACAGTACAATTCCATTCAGAACAAGTACGGTGACGCCACATATAACGAGATGATCAAGGACATGACGCAGGAACAGCTCAGAACCGTTGATCTCTTCTACACCCGTTACCAGACTTATCAGGAGAGGATCAAGGAGAACCAGTTCTACGCCGACAACAGCCTTATGATGAAGCTCGATGCCAACAACGTGAGCATACTCACCAGAGAGTACCTCATCAAGTCGAGCTATTCCGGCGTGGTCACATCATTCATCGATTCCTCACTTGATCTTGATGATTACAAGAAGATGGCCACCGCGCTCGGCAACGACCTTGATGCCAGATACGTCAACGAGCTCATCACCCTTTCGGGAAGCGTTGACCAGGATGCATATATGATCGATACCGACAAGGTCGGCGACGTTCTTAACGGAAGTATCGATTACTCATACACGGGAGTGCTTACTCTCAAGGCTACTGCCAACAATCGTGACGACGCGGAACTGCTCGTCAGGATCGCGGACGAGGCTGTTAAGGAGCATCTCTCCACCCTTAAGGGAACAGGCCTCAAGGTAGATCTTTCGGAACTCACCACGACCTACACGGAGCGTTACGACACAGGCATCGCCGAGTACCAGAGAGGCAAGGCCGAGCAGGGCTCACAGCTCGTTACCGAGTACTACAACTTCGAAACAAGTGCAAAGAACTCCATGGACCAGCAGGAGAGCGCAGTATTCAACTACCTCATCGAGAAAGAGCAGGAGGTTAAGGAGCAGCTTCACAAGCTTCGTTACCCCGCTATCGGACTCGTTGTCGGCGGTGTGCTCGCTGTGATCATCGTTGCAATAGCATATCTTTTCGCTCCCGGCGTCAAGACATTTGACGACGTGAAGCGTCTCACCAAAGAGAAGTGTATCGGTGTTGTCGTTCAGAAGACCAGATCCAAGATCTTCCTCGGCAAGCTTTTCCACAATTGGGGTCAGAAGATCGAATTCCACGGTGTCAGGAAGATCCCTGAGGATGAAGCCGTAGCGATCGTTTGCGACCGTATCGGAAGCATCTGCTCGGATCGCGACGCGAGCAAGGTGTTCATTGTATCGGATTCCGAAGCTGCCTACACGGGTTCGGTCCTCACCAAGACTCTCGAAACCCTTAAGACCAAGGGGATCGAGGCACAGGCCGGTTCGCCTTCGAACTCTCTTGAAGCACTTCAGGGACTTCGAGGCTCTCAGGTTGCGGTTCTCGCTGTGACCATGAAGAACAGTCTTCCCAACGTGGTTAGAGATGAGTACGCAGTCTGCGAGGAGAACAACATCCCCGTAGTGGCCAACTTTGTGGTTTATCCCCAGAAATGATCGGTAAGGCATGATATGAAGATCAAATGTGACTTTTGTGACAGCATGATTGACGAGACCGAGACCTCGTGTCCGCATTGCGGCGCGCCGCTTTCGGGTGTTAACAGGACCGCAGGGACTTCGCCTCAGACCATCGAGCAGCTCAGGGACTGGTATATCGCCAGGAACCTTCCGCCCGAGGAAGTGACGAGGTTCTTTATCGGCAAGGATATTCGCGATCCCAAGGCTTTCGGTATCTACAAGAACAGTAACGGCGACTTCGTAGTTTACAAGAACAAATCCGACGGAACCAGAGCGATCCGCTATCAGGGTTCCGACGAGGCCTACGCCGTAAACGAGCTCTATCAGCGCCTGCGTTCTCAGATCGAGGACCAGAAGCGCTTGAACAATTCACGTCCCCGCTCAAACTTCGCAACATCATCCTTTAAGCCGGGCGGGTGTCTTAAGGCTACCCTCACAAGCAAGATATTTATCATTGCGATCATCGTCATCTTTTTGGCCATTATCGCAATGTTCTTCGCCGATGGCATCCCCAACGGGTACTACAAGTATAACGATACAAGCTATTACCGTCAGGGTGAAGACTGGTTTTATTATGACGGTTCTATTGGCGACTGGAAATATGCGGCTCCTTCGTCGTCGATCTATTCAGATATCAACGACGACAATTTCCTGGATTACGATTCTTCGTACTACGGGAGCAACAGTTTCGAGGACAGTCTCTGGTATGATGACTCAAGTTATTCCTCATCATCCTCATCCTCATCATCATCGAGCTCATGGTTCGATTCGGACGATGACAACGACTGGGACAGTGACTGGTCGTGGGACAGCTCCGACTCCTGGGATTCCGACTGGGGAGGAAGTGACTGGGATTCTGACTGGTAAAACAGATTATAGGGTAGATAAATTGATCAGCTCCTTGTGTATAAAAAGAAAAACCCGGGGTCACCGGGTTTTTCTTTTATGTTTATGTTTGTGTTTATGTTAAGTATTTGCTTTCGAAGTCTTTAACAGGGATCGGCTTGCTGTAATAGTATCCCTGTACCACTTCGCATCCGAGCATACGCAGCTTCTCAACCTGCCCCTTCTGCTCGGCACCTTCCGCAAGACAGCTGAATCCGAGTTCTTTGGCGAGAGTGATGATGTGTCTGATGACGATGATGTCTTCTTCTTTGTCGTTCTCGCCGGTGACCTTATCGACGAAGCTCTTGTCGATCTTGAGCGTGTCAAAGGGCAGTTCGGTCAGCAGTGAAAGCGAAGAGTATCCGGTTCCGAAGTCGTCCATCGAGATCTTGAAGCCGTTGCCGCGCAGCTCTTCCATCAGATTGACCATGTGGCTCTTGTTGTCGTACGAAGCACTCTCCGTGAGCTCGAAGTCGATGAGCGAGTGATCCACGCCGTACGAATCCACGATCTCGGTGAGGTGGGTGATCAGGTTGCGGTCGTAAAGCCTGCTCCTTGAAAGGTTGACCGAGATCGGAACGAGCTTTTTGCCCTCACTCTTCCACCTCTGAAGTGCAGTGCAAACCTTCTTGAGTACGATATCGTCGATCTTGCCGATCGAGCAATCCTTCTCGAAGTAAGGGATGAACCTTGCGGGAGAGAGGAATTCCGAGTTCTTGTAGTTCCATCTGATGAGAGCCTCGGCGCCTTCGAGCTCGTCAGAGCTACTCTTGATCTTAGGCTGGAGGTAAACGAGGAACTCGTCGTTCTCGATGGCTGTTTCAAGGTATGCCTTTATGTAATTGCTCCACGATATGTCGTCATGCATCTTGTCGGTGTAGATGATGATATCGGTCTCGCTCCTGTTCGTGCCGAGTGCCTGCGCCATCTTGCCTGCGTCGGCAACACGGTTGCCGGAGAGTATCGAGCGCTGCATCGGCACAACGCCGCAGCGATAGTAGATCTTATAATTGGGATCTTCCTCGAGGAGGGAGAGGTCTTCGAAGAACTTCTCAAGAGTCCTGATCGTCTCCTCACGTGGCATGTCCTTGATCATCATCGCGAAATTATCGTTGTGGCAGCGTGCGCTTGCGTACACGAAATCGGCCTCGTTCATGGCTTTTACGATGTTGCTGAGTACCTTGTTGGCCGCGATATGACCGTAAACCTCGTTGAGCACACGGAATTCCTTGACATCGAAGTGCGCGAAGGCGTAATCATCGATCCCGCTGTCCATGGGCATCTCGAGGAACGAAACAAGGTGGTTCCAGTTGTAGTGTCCGGTGATCGGATCGAAGAAGGACATCCTGTAAAGCTTCTCATTGCCGAAAGCGGAGCTGTCATCGTTGATAACGCTCTGTGCCGCGTCGCTTGTGAGCTTCCACTCGTAGAGCATCCTGATCTTCCTGCAACCCGTGAAAACGCTGATAACACCCGCATCGCCGCGTTCCTTGATGGAAAGATCGGTGTAGTTCCTGTGCGCGTCATCGTCAAGAGCGATCTTCTCGAAGAAATCGCGGATCGAATCACGGCTCAGGTCCATGCCTTCGTCTATCTCGACCGAGTAGAAAAAAGAACCCTCAAGAACGAGACTCTTAAGATCAGCAGGGTAATCGATCCTTCCGTCATCCTCACGGAACTCGATGCCTATGACCTCGCGGTCGAGCTCTTTCACGAAGAAAATGCCGGGGTAGTCGTACGTTCCGAACGCACCCGAGTACCTGTCGATACGCTCGGGAACCTTCTCACTGTAGAAATCCCTGATCTCTTCGTCTGTGGCTTCGGTGTAGAACAGAAGCCTTCTGGGCTTGTATAGCTGGTTCAGCTTGTTTATAAACATGGTAACTCCTCTTTAAAAAGCAGTCATATTCTATGAAACGGGATCTGACAATTCACGAATGTAACAATTTGATACTAACACAGATTACGGTTTTTTTCTAGATAAATGTAAAATGCTGACCCCGGTCTCTGCCCGACCGCGATCAGCATTTCTTTTGCCCGGATGTGCAGGTGGCACAGCCCTTACAGTGAGCACAGTCACCGCCGCACAGACTCTTGCTCTTGTGCTTTACCACGTAGCGTATCGTGAAAGCCACGATCACGATCAGCACCGCGGCGACGGCGATCGTTCCGAGGTTGTCGGTAAACCAGTTCATAACGGGTCCTCTCTTTAAAAACGTTTATCAAAGGCTTCTGATCCATCACAAAAGCCATTAATACAAGACAAGTATTGTGTACATGACCATGTTAGCAAGCGCTAACTCATGTCGTAAAGATACCTCAAATATCAGCGGTTGTCAAGAAAAGGTTGAGTCATTCCATGTCCGGTTGAGCGCGCATATAAAATTCTTGTATATCTTTTTGACATTACGTGGTAAAATAGGCGTGTTGTACTTCTTGCGGGCGGAAGCGCAACGCATCTGTCACATAGGCGTTACAAAGATTAGGTTTAACATGCCGGAGACGGGAGAGGAGCGGGGAAATCCCGGTTCGGCAACATGTATTCAAGAAAAAAGGGGAATTATGAGTAAGAAGAATAAAAAGGACATTTCCCGCGGCAGAGCGATAAAGAACAACTTCTTTGCACTCAGACTGATCGGAAAGATCTGTCCGGCATTTGTCATAAACGCCGGCACGGAGATGTTCCTGGGATACTTTGAATGGCTGTTCTACAGCGCATTCTTTATGAGATATGTCATCGATTCGCTCGATTCGGGTGAGCCTTTTTGGCATATCATGAAATTTGTCATCATCGTAGCGATCGTCATGTTCTCGATGAACCTCTACGAGCGCATCCTTGCGGGAAGCTTTTATCCCGTAGCGGGTGCGAAGATCAATAAGGGCTTGTACACGAAGCTCTTCAGAAAAGCCAGAAAAGTTGAGCTTGAGTGCTTTGAGGACAACGAATTCTACGACAAGTACACGCTTGCCATGGAGAAGGCGGACGAAAGACTCAGCGAGACCGTTAAGGCTCTCTTTAAGACGATCTGCGGAGCGATCTCCAGCGTTTGCGCATTTTACTTCATGTACCAGGTCGATAAGATCTCGGTGCTCTTTATCATACTGCCGATCATCGGCAACTTCGTCTTCAACAGGAAGATAAGCCACCTCGATTACGCGAGGAACAAGGACATGGCGCCTCATAACCGTCGTATCGCGTATATCAACCGTGTCATGTATCTTCCGGAGTACGCGAAGGAGATGCGCCTCACGGGCGTGTTCTCAATCATGAAGAAGCAGTACCGCGAGGCGATAGGCGGGCTCGCAGATGTGACGAAGAAGTACACGAAGAAGGCTGTGATACTTCACTGGTGCTACGTCATGTTCACCTTCTCGTTCATTTTCGAGGGTCTTCTTATCTACGGGGCGTACCGCACGATCTGGGGCGAGACGATGACGCTCGCCGAGCTCTCGGTCATGACGAGCATGATGGTTTCGACGACGTGGATCCTCATCGGATTTACGGACTCGTTGATGGCGCTCTTCAGGAACGGACTTTTCGTCGAGTATTTAAGGTCGTTCCTCGAGTATAAGGAGAAGCTTCCCGAGGACTACGCGGGAGACGATCCCGGGAGCAAGATCGAGTCGATCGAGTTTAAGGACGTTTCTTTCGCATATAAGGACAAGACCGTTATCTCACACCTCAACATGAGATTTGACGGCGGTGGAACATATGCGCTCGTGGGACACAACGGCGCGGGAAAGACGACACTGATAAAGCTGTTGCTCCGCTTCTACGATCCGACCGAGGGAGTGATACTCCTTAACGGACGTGACATCCGCGAGTACGACCTCAAGAAGTACCGTGCGCTTTTTGCGACGGCATTTCAGGATCACAGGATGTTCTCGATGTCCGTCATGGAGAATGTCGTGATGGGTGAAAATATTCCCGAGGACGAGAAAGAAGCGAAGGTTGTGGAGGCGCTCAAACTTTCGGGAGCCTACGATAAAGTCATGTCTCTTCCGAAGGGACTCGATACCACGCTCACACATGAGTTCGACGACGAAGGTGCCGTGCTTTCGGGCGGTGAGTTCCAGAAGATCGTCGTGGCGCGCGCGTTTGTTAAGGACTGCCCGATAAAGGTCTTTGACGAGCCGAGCAGTGCGCTCGATCCGATCGCCGAGGCAACGCTCTTCGACAATATCTATGATTCATGCAGGAATAACACACTCATCTTCATATCGCACAGGCTCTCATCCGTTCAGAACGCGGACTGCGTTTATCTGCTGTCCGAGGGCACCGTTAAGGAAGTCGGAACGCACGAGGAACTGATGAAGCTTGGCGGATTATATGCGGATATGTACACAAAACAGGCGAAGAATTATCTCGCGATCTCCGGGGATGCGGAGCATCACGGAGTGGACGGAAATATTGCAGATAGCGGCATTAATGCGGAAGAGGCCGAGAAAGCGGAGAAAACCGCATATGCGTTAAATAACACGCCTGCGGAAGGGGGTGCTCTGTAATGAAACGTGTTTTACAGAATCATCTCTTCCTCTGGAAGCTTTGTTTTAAGACGTGTCCCGGTTACATGATCTACTACCTGTATGACGGGTTCAGGTACCAGATGGTCGTGTTCGTCGAGCACGTGCTCGGCATCAGGTACGTACTCAAGTGTGCGGAGCATGGGGAACCGTTCTGGAAGGCGGTTTTGTTCATTGGAATCGTCCTTATAATAAACATGATCCAGATCATTCCGGATGGGTTCTTTATCCACGGCTGGAGCTTTAGGAGCAAGCCAAAGCTCTACGCCGCCCTCAAGAACAAGATGTACGAGAAGGCGTCGCAGATCGATCTTTCGTGCTACGACGATCCCGACTACTACAACGACTTTGTTCTGTCGGTGGCGGAATCTGAGAGCAGTATCGACAGATTCCTCGTGACATGCACTACGCTCATGCAAGGGCTTACCGTTCTGTTTACGACGGGCGTGTTCTTCCTTGTTACGGACGCGACGGGCGTTTTGTTTGTCCTCGTGTCGTTTGTGCTCAGGTTTGTTATGGCCAAGGTCCTTAACAAGCTCAACTACAAGGTTCGTCTTAAGGTTAACCCGATCGAGCGCAAGCGCAACTATGTCAGTCGTGTATTCTATCTTAACGATTATGCTAAAGAACTCAGGCTTCATCCTCAAGTCGGGGACAAGCTCGAAAAGGAATTCGAGGAAGCGAACGATGAGATCATGAAAGAACAGAAGAAGGTCGGGAAAAAACGTACCTTCCTCATCTTCTCGAGAGATTACCTCGTCGGCGACTTTATAATGGATGCGCTTTACATCACGTATCTCGTTTTCCAGGCAGCGGTAACGCATTCGATCGATTACAGTGATGCCGTGATCCTCTTTAACAGAGCGGGCTCGCTCCGTGGCGGTATGGCGAGAATGGCGGACCTCTTCCCGCAGGCGCAGGAGAACAGCCTGTATGTCGATAAGATCAGGAAGTTCCTTGATTACGAACCCGTGATCAAAAACAATATCGGAGAATCCGTTCCCGAGGAAGTCTCCGACATAATACTCGAGAATGTAACTTTCAGGTACAGCGGTAAGAACGAGCCTGTCATAAACGGCATCTCGCTCAGAGTCAAGCAGGGAGAGAAGATCGCGATCGTCGGCTATAATGGCGCGGGCAAGACTACTCTCATAAAGCTCCTCATGCGTCTTTACGATCCGGCGGAGGGTCGCATCCTTTACCACGGTAAAGACATCAGGGAATTTAATCCCGAAGAGTACCGCCATCGTATCGGAGTAGTTTTCCAGGACTACCAGCTCTACGCAGCCTCCCTCGGAGAGAATGTGGTGATGAAAGATGTTACAGACACAGTCGCATCGGATGTGGTTTCGGCTCTTAAGAAGGCCGGCTTCGGCGAGCGTCTTGCTACTCTCGAGAAAGGGCTCGATACCCAGGTTACGGCCGAATTTGATAAGGACGGAGTTAACTTCTCCGGCGGCGAGAGCCAGAAGATAGCGATATCACGTGCGTTCTATAAAGATGCCGACATCCTCATCATGGATGAGCCGAGCAGCGCACTCGACCCGATCGCCGAGTACGAGCTGAACAAGGCGATGAGATCGGCAGCCAAAGGCAAGACTGTGTTCTACATCTCGCACAGGCTTTCAACAACCCGTGACGCCGACAGGATCATCCTCCTCGAGGATGGCAGGATAGCGGAGGAAGGCACTCACGAGAGCCTCCTCGCCCGCAACGGTAAGTACGCGCAGATGTGGCATGTCCAGGCAGGCCGCTACAAGTGATAAAAGCACGTTAAGAAAAAGACATGATGAAACAAGACCTCCTTTATGGTAGAATAGTTAGCAGATCATTCAAAACTGCCTACCAATAGGAGGTCTTTATGTCAGAGAAAACGGGCAAGAATCCCATTATCACTTCGATCTACACGGCGGATCCCGCACCCATGGTGTGGGGTGACACGCTTTACCTTTACACTACGCATGATGAGGACGAGCTCATCAACGATTTCTACACGATGTTCGACTGGAGATGCTACTCCACGACAGACATGGTGAACTGGACCGACCACGGCAAGATCTTCTCGCTCGACGATATCGAGTGGGCGGACGACCGTGCATGGGCACCTCAGTGCATCGCCCGCAACGGCAAGTTCTACCTCTACTGCCCCGTTCACAAGAAGGACGGCGGCATGGCGATCGCGGTGGGCGTTTCGGACAGCCCCACCGGACCCTTCACAGACATCGGACATCCGCTTGTCGATGAAGGCGACTGGAACGATATCGACCCGACCGTGTTCATTGACGACGACGGTCAGGCATACCTCTACTTCGGCAACCCCGAGCTTCGCTACGTGCTCCTCAACGAGGACATGGTCTCGATCGACGAGAAGGTCGGTGTTGTTAAGATCCCCATGACTGTCGAGTCGTTTGGCAAGGGTGGCCACATGACCGGCACGACTTACGGCGAGGGCCCTTGGTTTTATAAGCGTAACGGGCTTTATTACATGGTCTTCGCAGCTTTCGCGGAGGGCGAGAAGCACAACGAGCACTTCGGTTACTCGACATCCGAGTCGCCGACAGGCCCCTTCGTTTACCGCGGTGTCCTCATGGAGGAAGGTCCGTGCTTCACGAACCATCCCGGACTGTGCGATTACAAGGGTCATTCGTACCTGTTCTACCACACGGACGAGCTTCCGGGAGGAAGCCTCTTCCACAGAAGCGTGTGTGTAGCGGAGTTTAAGTACAACCCCGACGGCACCATCGACACGATCGAGAAGTGCGGAGGAGTACAGGGTATTTAAGGGACAGCGTATTAGGGGAATCGGGAGTCGGTGCGGGATAGCCGCATCGGATGTCAGGGAATAATACGGGTGAGTTTTAATGTTACATGAATACTTGATAAGAAAAGAAGACGCAGAGGTTTTCGGCGGACTGATCCCTCCTGCTTTCAGGGAGGAGCTCGAGCGCGGAAGCCTCTACGGGGTCGTGACGTTTGACGACCTTATCATACCCGACCGGTTGGTGGGGGTGATTCTTGTCAGAGTCAGATACGACTGGCAGGAGATAGTTTGGGTTGCGCTGAACGACGGCTATCAGGGTCCGGAGTATGCGGCCGATCTTATCAGAATAAGGACCGAAAGTGCGCGTGAACGTGGTGTTCTGACCGGCACTTTCAGTGAGTTTCCCGTGCAGGAGGCCGTCAGGGCCGATTATTTCGCCTGCGCGGGTTTTTCTTATGAGAAGATCCCTTCAAGGGTTTACAGCGTCGCGATCGATTTCGGTGCCGGTGGCACATGGCCGCTCCCCGCGGAAGATGAAGGCAGGATCTTCCGTCTCAGGCAGATGACAGAACTCCAGAAGGAACAGCTTCAGCAGCTTTTTGTCGAATCCGCCAGACCGCTTCCGCTTGAGAACCCCGTGGACTGGGCGAAGTACGACCCCGACGCGACGATCTTCTACCTGCGTGACGGCGTGATCGAGTCATGCCTTTTTATGATCAAACATCCGGGTTTCTACGCTCTCGAGTCGGTCTTCGGCATCGAGACTCCCGGTTCTTTTGCGCTCCTCGGTTACTACGCCAAGTACGGTACGGAGCTCTTCGGGGACAGGAAAAGTCTCCTGATCCCTGTCTTTATGTATTCCGTAGAGAAGTACATGAGGAACAATCCCCACGCGACGGCCGGCGAGATCTCGCTGACATGGTCTTCCTACAAGACCGGCAGGACTAAGAGAGGATATTTGACCGTTGGGTCGTATATTAAAAACGAAGACAGTGAGGCCCTCGGCCTTGATCTTCTTGACGCTTATGATGGCTACCCGGAGTATCCGGAGTGGGGAAGAAACAGTCTGATCGGCAGTGAGGAATTTTACTGTGTTTCCGCCAGGGAAACGGAGGCTGTGGACTTCGTGACAGGCAAGCAGATCAAACCCGACGAGCTCGGTGCTTTGATGCGCAAGTCGCCCGGACTTGAGCAGAAGCTGAGTAAACTGACTGAGGATTTTAGCACCGAAGTCGTCCGCAGGATGGTCGGGGAGATCGAACAGGAAGAAGATTTCAAGAAGGAGCTGCGGGAGCAGATCGAACTCATGTCCGAAGCTGACAGCAGAGTCATCGAGGCAAAGTGGGCACAGATCCGTGATCTGCCGAATTTCGCACAGATAAGGGAATCCTTCGAGAGGGCGATGGCAGAGCTTAAGAAGCAGATGGCTGCCATGACGGAACTTTCGATACGTATCGCGGTTCTGGGGAAACGAAAGGAACTGGCGGACTACAGGGACATCATGTACGATGAGCTCTTCTCATCGCAAATCAGGACGATCAGTTACTACATCGACAGCATTGAGTGTTACCTGCAATATCTTCTGGACGGGACTCCGATCGGTGCGATGCACGGAGTGTTCATCAGGGAGAAGCTTGAGAGTGATGTGCCCTGTCCCGACCCGAACGTCGTCCTTGAGGACCAGATCGTTTCTTTAAGCCCGGCCTTTGAGGGGCTTGCACCGTGGGAGACGGACCGTACAACGATCTTCGGATCGTGGCAGCAGATGCAGAGACGTAAGAACGGGGGGCGTTCGGAAACGGATGATGTGCGGACAGTCGCCGGCAAGAATAAGCCCGGGGATGTGACTCTTGAGGAATGCAGGGAACGCGTGAGGGAGCTCGAGCGAAAGAAGAATTCGCATCCCGAGCTCTTCAGAGAGCTCATGATCATCGGTATCTTCGAGGAGCTTCCCGAACTGACCGAACTTTTCGGGGAAGCGTACGAGGCGAGAAACGCCGTTGCGAAGCTTTACCGGGAGCACGGCGGATCGGGGACCGGGGAGATAAAAGACCTGTATCTGCGCGTGAACGCACTTTTTAACACTCTTTTACGCAGAGCATGCTACATAACCAAGGCAAGTCGCATGACGATGAAGGAACTTTTGACCGGGAAACCGGACTATTACCCGAGTGACTACGAGTACTCATTAAGGGAGATGAAGTACATTCTGTCCGAGGGATAAACAAGAATAACGGGATCGGCGGTAAAACGCCATGTAAGAGGAGGAAATATGAAGATAACAAGGATCACGGAGAAGAACATCGATCATTTCCGGGAGGGGATCGGGGAATACTACGGCAGGGGAGACTATATGCGTCAATGCATCGGACTTATGGATGATGAGGAGAATGCGGTCGGAGTCGCAGTCATCGACATGGAAGAGGGAGACGCCATGATCCGCTACTTTGCCATCGCCGACGAGCACAGGGGAAAGGGCTACGGCAGGTACTTTATCAGAGAGATCGTGAAGAGCCTGAACCCGGCGATCACTTCGAGAGTGGTATTCTGCGAGTTCGAGGAGCAGAACGCTACCGAGTCCGAAGCCATGCAGTTTCTTTCGAAGTGCGGTTTCACGATCGAGCAGGGAGGCACGAGGCGCAGCCTCTACAACATGGACAGAGTGAACGCGGCCTTCCCCTTCGGTAAGGGCAAGCTCTCGCCGGGACAGAAGATCGTCCGCGGTGCCGCAGCCGACGAAGCGCTCCGTGCACGCGTGAAGAAGCTCGAGGAAGAGTTCGAGGGCGAAAACGGCTACATCGACTCGGAGTTCATCCTTTCGAGGAAGAATAAGTACGGCGGGATAATCGTTGAGAACGGTGAGATCAGAGCGATGATCGGAGTTGAGCGTTTCGGGGAGGGAGCCCGGCTCGACGGCATATACGTTGCTCAGGGAACGACCGAAGAACTGCTGTATCTGTTCGACTACGCGATCGACGCGATCAACGTTGAAGAGGTTCCCAGGAAAACGCTTTACATAGACACGAACGGCGAAAAGCTCATGGCGTTTGAGGATTCGCTGATGAAAAAGAAGAAGATCGACAGAAAGAAGAGTTTCACCGACAGGATCGCGTGGATCCCGGTCGAAAGCATCGCGCAGTAACGGAGAGTTTCTATGTCAGAATCGATGAATCTACAGAGTGACGTTAAACAGAAGCAGACGTTTGCCGGGCCGCAGTACATGGGACCGACACAGATCACTGATTACAAACCGCTTGAAACGACCAACGAGATACCGGACCTTGATCTGAACTTCACGGGCACGGTTTCGAAGGATGCCATGACGGAGTTCAGGCAGGAAAGATGGAGCGAGGAATCGAAGGAACGGTTCTTCGGCCCTCTTTTTAAGGACTTCTTTGACATCATGCCTCTCGACCTGCGCGAGCGGGCGGTTGAGGCGGTGAGCAGGTTCGGCAGCACTGAAAGCCACTTTAAGGACGAGATGACCCTCTTCACCGAGAGGACTCACGGGAGTGACAGCAGGGTCGAGGAATTCCGAACGACAGTCCTCCAAAAGCTTGAGGCGCGCAGGGCAGACCTTTTCGGGCAGCAGAAGAACAACTCGCTCGAGCTCTGCAGGTCGTCCTCCGGCATGACCGAGAGTCAGATCTCACTCCTCATCGAGATCATGAACAGTATTTCCGACACCTTTGACGCATATGTGATGATCTTTGACAGGCTCGGCGACATCCTTCGGGAGGACATCTCCGAGGAGGAGAAGGACGCTGTGCTCTCAAAGCTTCCGAGCATGGTCACGGACTCTCACGACATGGAGAGCGCAACCCGATATCTTGAGTTCCTTCACACCACCAAAGAGGTCAGGAACGTTTCGGAAACCATGGAAGAACAGATCGAGAGCGAAAGAGAAGAGATAGCACGCCTTGAATCCGAGAAGGAAAGGATCCTTGAGAAGCATATCCCCGAGAGATCCGAAGAAGAGCTCAAGGTGCACTACGAGGGAGCAACGCTCGAGGAGTATGTTCCGAAGAGTGCACTCGGCAAGATCTCGACCTTTAAGGATTTCAGCAGCGAGAAGGTAGAAGGCGTCGGCAAGACCAAGGCGTTCTTTGACAAGAAGAAGCTCCGCGGCAAAGCACTGCAGACACGAATGGAGAAGCACGTGCGCAGGTTCCTTTCGGCAAGGAACGGTGTGTCGGAGGAGGGGATCGCGAAAGTCAGCGATGTGCTTGTCTCTTCGAGCGGTATCCTCGCGGACAGCAAAGCGGTCGCAAAACTTGACGAGAAACTGAAGGGCAGGTTCGAGCTGATCGGCGTGCTCTCGCAGGTGCATGAGGGAACCGCGATCAGAGACGTACTCATCAGGACGAACGCCTTCCTTACGGGTGGTCCCGTTTCACAGAACGAGGTTCCGTTAAAGAGCGATTTCTTCAAGACCCATCCGAGAGCTGCCAAGGTTGTGGCTATGAGCAAGCTCCTCACACAGATCGGTGACGATGAGCTCGCCGGGGCATCGGAAGAGATGAAGGGCAGGATCGAAGCCCTGAGGTCGAACATCTCGCTTCTTTATAATGCCGTCACATCCTCGCAGGAGTATAAGAACGAGCTCGAGAGACAGCGACTTGCGCGCATTGAGCGCAGTATCGCGGATCACAACGACAATATCGCGGCACTCAGGGAGCGGGAGTCCGGGAAGAGCGAAGCGGAGAGACAGAAGGGCGAGAAGGTTACCGAGATCAGGGATCTTGTGCAGGAGGAAAATGACGCCGTCTTCGAGGCTCAGCACCTGGAACTCCTTGAGAGAGAACGCCTTCTTGCCGAGAAAGCGGACAGGATCAGGAAAGCCCGTGAGACCCGTGAGGGACGGATCAGACTGCTCTCCGAAAGCATCGCCAAGAGCCGTGAGAAGTCTCTTGCTGACAGGACTGCCGTGGAAGTATCCGGGATCTTTGAGGAGAAGACCGGCCCGGAGGCAATGGCACAGGGTGCGGAGAAGTACCTTGAGACCATTGTGTCGGACACAGTTCTTAAAGGTTATGACGCGAGCGAGCAGGGGATGATCGGCTCACGTATCCTCGAGAATGCAAGACAGCTCTGCTCCGCAATGGGGAAGAGCATCGAGAACTGCAGCGTCGCAGAGATAAAACAGATGGGCGTGTACTACCAAAAGCGCTTTGAGAACGAAGACTTCAAGACGGGACTCGCATCGTTAAAAACAGGTGATGATGCGTACTACCGTGCATATCTGTTTGAAAAGGTATTTACCGGCGGCAAGATCATGAGCCATGCCGAATTCATCGCGCTCAAGAGTAACGTCGTTGAGCTGTCCGAGGGATACTTGAGTCACTGCCACAGCTACACGGTTGAGAAGCCGGTCGTTTTGAAGATCGCCGACTTTGAGCACTCCACGGCCGGGGATAAGCATCTCCGTGCCCCGGCAAGATTGCGCAGGATGCAGACCCTTCAGAAAGCAGTGAAGGATCATCTCGGGGACAACGCACCCATGTCCCTTTATGAGTATTTAAAAGATCAGAACTTTAGTATAAAAACAACAGAAAAAGACCCTGCCGATCCGAAGAAACTTGTGGTCGTGCAAAGGGATGTCAGCGAGGTCACGGACAAAGAACTGCGGGCGGCTTATGAGGGTTACCTCGACAGCTTCTTCGCTTCGGTCAGCATGACGGGATCGTTGAGTTTTGACGGTGACGTATATGAGGACAAGGACGCCGTTAAAGATCTGATAAAGAAGCGTTACGGCGAATACGGTGCGACCGTGAACGTTCAGAAGGTGATCGAGACGCTCGGCAAGAGCTTTAACGGTGTGAAGAATCCCGATTACCTCCCGGCTCTCGCACGGGCAGAGATAAAAGCAGTCAGGGAAGAGGAGAAGCGTGTTAAGGACGCCGCAACGGTTGAAGGTGAGAAGGGCAAGATCGCGATCATCGAAGGCCGTCTGCAGAACTTAAAGGAAGGCAAGGACAACCGTTTTGCAAGGCTTATCGATGTGATCGTTGAAAGCCCGCTGTTCCGCATGCGTCTTATCAGCGACAGCGACGAAGAGTTCAGCCATCATGTCTCGCAGATGCTCCCGCTGTGCGAAAACGTATTAAAAGAGATGCAGGGTCACGTGTTCTTTGACCAGTATCTCGTTGAGAGAAAGAATGAGATCATCAACTATGTGATCAACGGAAGCGGAGCGGACCTTAAGACGACGCTTAGAATTGACGAACTCGATGCGAAGATCAACGAGACCAAGGTTGAGGAGACCGTTGACGGCAAGCTCGTGTTTACTCCCTTCGCTGATTATGTGAAAAAGGCGATAGGTGCGCATGGGGATGCTACCGAAGAAAATGCTCTGGTTGGGTCGGTTGCGGTAGAGATCCTCACGGAATACGGTGGTTCGGAGCTCCTCATGACCAAATTCGACGAGGTATCCAAACGGGTGCTCGCCAACTTAAGAGCGCTTGACACCGCCATAGAGAGGATCAACTTTGAAGCCGACCGAGAATCTCTCGGGTTAAAGAAGGAAACGATGCGGACATCCCTGCATCAGCTCGAGAGAGGAAACATGCTCAGGCTTTCCGTAGAGGATTTCAAAAAGGATCTGGAAGCCCGTCTCATAGAGGATGTTAACGAGATCTACACCGAAAAAGAGAAAACCGACTACACGGCTTACGTGATGAAGCAGATAGGCTCGAGTATCGCCGCCATCAATAAACGCAAGGAAGCCGGAGAAGAGGCGATCAAGGGCTTTGTCGCAAAGGCCGACACGCTCTACGCCGAGGCTGTGGCTGAGAAACGCGACACTACGGAGTCAAAAGAAAAGGAAGCAATCAAAGCACGCTTCGCGGAGATTAAGGACAAATCGTCGGAATTCACCTCCGATCCGTTCCTTGAGCCTTTCTACGCTTCGGCTCTGAAGATGATGACCGCGTACGCTCTGAAGGACGATCGACGGAACGTGGACAGGACCGTTCACTCGCTCTACAGGATGCAGGCTCTCAGCATCGCTGCGGACAAGTATATTGATGAAAACACTAAACTAGAAGGACTTTCGCCCGATCAGCGCATGCTCTTTAAGCGTGGCCTCTTCCGCTATTTCGGAAAGCGTCTCGTTCCGCACGAACATGAGGAAAAGAGCCCTGCTCCGGAGGAAACCCGCAAGCATGGTCATAAGCGTAAAACACAGAAGAAGAAACAGACCGGGGATGCGCTCCTTGTCCACACACACCTTAAGCTTGAAACTGTTGAGGACTGCCTGAAGGGGATCAAAGATCTGCTTTCCGATGAAAAGAGCATCAACGGAGTGGCGATGTTTGATTTCATCACGGACGGAGCATTTGAGTCCGTGAGCTCACGGCAGGCGGTGGGCGAAACCGCGCAACAGACCGACACAAGAGAAGCGTTTGAAACACAGCTTGCGGCGCTGGCTGCTGAGGGTAAGCTTGTTCTGCCCGCGGGCGCCGAAGAGCGCGTGCTCCTCGAATACCTCCTTATGAAGAGAACTGACGAGTCCGTTATGGCGGACGTTGTGGCTCTCATGGCAGAAGGCGGAAACCTTGAGTCCGTGACCGGGGACGTGAGCGGAACACTTCTCGCGTACATCTCGGGAAGATCGATCGCACAAAGCACCGGGACGATCGACTACGCAAGGATCCGCGAGCATGTGACGGCTCATCCCGAAGTGCTCCGTGAGGAGCTTGAAAGAGTCGGGACGCTGCAGGCTACCAGGGAGGAACAGTTTGAGATTCCGGAAGAGTTCAGCGAAACCGACATAAAGACGGTCGTTACCGCCATGAACAAGGTCAGAGGGATCACAGACAATTACAAGAAGGAGCTCGGATCGGACATCCTTCTGAGCGGACGGGAGAAGCTCTGGAGGTTCTACAGCGTCGTCCGTTCGTACAGCAGCACGCTTGATGTATACAGACAGTTCATGCTCAGCAGGACTAAGGCGGATCCGACCCATTTCGTTTATGATAAGCTCCAAGACACGTATGCTCTCCTTCAGGCGTTCTTCGCTTCAGGGATGGAGGACGAGCGGATCGCTCTCAAAGTGTACGGCTCGGATCTTTGCAAGGAGCTCGGGATCTACCCTGAGATCACCGATTCTGCCTTAAGGCTTGAGGCCGAGAGAAAGTGGGAGACGGCACAGAAAGGCCTTACGGATTACCTCGGCGAAGCGACCGGAGAATCGGCCGTTGAGCATTCGACGGCGCTCCTCGACAGGGAGGAAGCACAGTACGACGCTGAGATCGTGGAGAATGTCAAGACAGTCGACCGCTGGCTCATCGAGAATTCGGGCCTTTGGGGCGACTCGGAATCCGGGCATGTCCTCGATATAATGTCGCGACCGCTTCGCGAGAGGCTCTATATCTACTACACGATCGAGCACGACATGGAAGAGTCTGCGTCGGGAATCGACGCGGCCATGGCCATAAACGTTTATGTCCCCGATGTTAAGGCTATAACCTCCAACCTCAAGAGACGCACCAAGCTCATCAGAAATGCGGCCGCGAGCGTTGTTAAGATGATCCCGGGCGTCAAAGGCAAGGGCTACATCGACTCATACGGACTCGTCAAGAGCGCGAAGGTTGAGGGCGTGATGCGCAGGCTTGACTACGAGCAGTCCGATGTCGCCGGGAAGCTTGAGAGGATGTCGGAGGAGAAGAGAGTAGCCGACAGGATCGCTCTCAGGGCAAGGGAAACAAACGATCCTTCATACAAGGCAGTGGCTGCCCGTGATGCATGCTACAGACAGCTGCTCAGGGCGATCGAAGTGCAGCGTGACCTCTTGAACAAGTACGGCGCGAAGGCCGCAGAGAAGCAGGCGTGCAAGGATCAGATCAAAAAGATCGCTGACATCGCACGTCTCCTTATGGCCGCGGACGCTGACGTCGCCACGCATTTCCGTGATCCGGAGAAACTGAAGAGAACTGCCGCCCTCCCCGAAGACGGAGAGGTTGAGGCAAGAGAGACCAAGGAAACAGAGTTTGCCGACAGAGTCGAAAAGGTCGGCGATTACACCGAGCAGGTTTCCGATCTGGCGGAGCAGATCGATCCCTACGACGAGGAAGAGGAAGAGTATAAGTACTTCCTGCCTTGGGATCTTCACGAAACACTGTCCGAATTCCTCGGACATGTCGAGGGCGTTTGCTCGGGGATCTCCACGATCACAAGCTTTATCGGGGCTGTAGTCTCCATCAAGGAAACGGTTGAAAACAGGAAAAAGCTTTCGGCATCCGGCAAGACCGACGCGATAGTCGACAATATCGGCGATGTCAACGACTTTATCGAAAGCTTCGCGGACTTCCTGTCCTACGTGGCACCCGCCACGGAAGAGGTGGCAAGCACAGTGACCGGGATCGCCGGAGCTGTGGTCGGCGTGGGTACGAGTCTTGTTAAGTGGGTTACTTCGAGTGTTCACTACGCCGGCGTTATCGATGCCAAAGAAGATTCGATGAAAGCGGCCGAAGCGCTCGTTCAGAAGCAGGGAGAAGAAACCGAGAAGACAGCGAACGGTATCGACCTCAAAGGTGCCGTCGAGAGGGTTGCCAAGCTTCAGGAGAGGATGACCGAGGCAGAATCCATCAACGGTGCGATCGACTTTACGGGTGCGATCTTCGGCTCTATGGGGGTCATTGCTCCGGTCCTGGCACCGATCTTCGGATCGATGCAGGGCGCGGCAGAGATCGTCAAGGCGATCCACTCATTCTGGGCGAACAAGGACCAGCGCGAAAAGACGGTCGACGAGTTTATCGACATGGACAAGCTTCTCGAGAAGTATGCGGAGCTTACGGCAGATGTTTCCGAGGCCGACAGGCTGCGTCTCGGGGATGAGAAGACACTGAGGACGAATCTGAGGAGGATGGCACTGCGTCACATGCATTTCTCGACGATGGAGGAGTTCTTCGGAGATATCACGACCCAGTACGCGACACTGCTCTACGGGCAGATCTTCTTTGAGGACGGCGAGCCGATCCTTGCGAGCGATACCGACAAGATCGAGGAAAGAGCTCCGTTCTTCAAGCTGTTCCCGGGACTAAAGTTCACCTTCCCGGCCACGGCGTCCGAAAAGCCCGCGCTCACGATCGAAGACCTGGCCGAGAATCTCAGCAGAGAGGCCTAAGCATATACTTAAAGTGATTTGAATGTTTAATCGAAAGTAGTATAATTACTCAATAGTAGAAAGGGGTTACAATGAACAAAGCAAACGACGAGAAAAGGCTAAAGGCGCTGATCAGACTCCGGGAGACCATGACGAAGGCCGGTGTCATAAACGAGCTTATGAGGAGGGATGGACAGAAGAGCCCTCTCGACATGCTCGTGTGCAGCCACGCCGGGATCACGGGTCAGTACTTTTTCCCCGAGATCAGATCGGGCGAGAACGTTTTCTACTTTTCCTGCATGATGGTCATCGATGAGAAGGCCGGAGAGAAGGAAGCGAAGGCGCTCAGCAAGCTGCTCTCCGAGGTTAACACGGAGCTTGTCTGCGGTATGTTCGCTGTCTTCCCCGGGATCGGCCTTGCCTACAGGCTGACCGTTCCGATCCCCGAGAGCATCTCTGACGACGCGCTCTTTGAGACGATGGACATCGCTGCGGCGCACGCCATGGCTCTTTCTGCAGGCTTTGAAAAGAGAAGGGCCGCAAACAGATAATAAGAGGAGCTTACAGTGAGTGAACACACACTTGATTCGGAAATAAAGATTGCTGTTGCGGGGACAGGCTACGTGGGCCTGTCCCTTGCTGTGCTTTTGGCGCAGAACCATGACGTGACCGCGGTCGATATAGACCCCGCGAAGGTCGCGAAGCTGCAGAACTTCGAGTCGCCGATCCGCGACGAGTACATCGAAGATTACCTCGTCGAGGCCAAAGAGGGCACCCGCAGTCTCAGACTAACGGCCACCGGGGATGCTCTTAACGCTTATGCTACAGCGGACTGCGTGATCGTCGCAGCCCCCACAAACTACGATCCGGCAACCAATTGTTTTGACTGCAGCGCGGTGGAAAACGTGATCGAGTGCATCATAAGCGTTGCGAAGGATCATCTTCCCGTGATAGTGATCAAATCTACGGTTCCTGTGGGATACACGGCGTCGCTCAAGGAGAAGTACGGGCTTCCGCAGCTTCTGTTCAGCCCCGAATTCCTGCGTGAATCGAAGGCTCTGTACGACAATCTCTTCCCGAGCAGGATAATAGTCGGCTGTGACGATGAGTCGAAGGAGAGCGCGAAGCTTTTCGCCGGGCTCCTCACCGAGGGGGCGCAGAAGAAGGACATCCCCACGCTTTTCATGGGTTACACCGAGGCCGAGGCTGTGAAGCTTTTTGCCAACACATATCTCGCGCTTCGCGTTTCATACTTTAACGAACTTGATACATACGCCGAGCTCAAGGGGCTCGACACCGAATCGATCATAAACGGTGTCTGCCTCGATCCGAGGATCGGAACCCATTACAACAACCCTTCGTTCGGCTACGGCGGGTACTGCCTGCCCAAGGACACCAAGCAGCTTCTCGCGAACTTTAAGGATGTTCCGGAGGATCTGATCAGGGCGATCGTCGAGAGCAACCGCACCAGGAAGGATCATATCGCGGACAGGGTTCTTGAGATGTCGGGTTACGATCCGGCTTCGGAGACGTTCGGAACGGACTCCGGGAGCGCGACGATCGGAGTTTTCAGGCTCACCATGAAGGCGGGCAGCGACAACTTCCGCGAATCGAGTATCCGCGGTGTCATGGAGCGCCTTAAGGCCAAGGGAGCCGAAGTGATCGTTTACGAGCCTACACTTCCGGACGGCTCGACCTTCTACGGCTCGGCCGTGGTCAACGACCTCGAGGAGTTCAAGAACCGCTCCGTCACGATCATCGCAAACCGCTACGACAATTGCCTGGGCGACGTGAGTGAGAAGGTTTACACGAGGGATCTGTTCAGAAGAGATTAAAGGACTAAAGCTCTGATCATTTCCTTCGGGAATTGTGCATTTTCCTCGGGAATATCGGGGAGAGAAATCGAAGAAGAATCAATCCTGTACCGGTATGAATGCTTAGGATGGGGAGGAGTACAGAAGAATGAAGTATTACCTGAATGGGAAACAGGCACGTGAGACAGACCGCTACACCTCGGAGCATACCGGGATTCCGGGGATAGTGCTCATGGAGAGGGCGGCGTTTGAGCTTGCAAACGTTGTGGCCGGAGAGCTTGAAGGCACCCGCACAGACCGGAAATCCCACGGTGACGGTATTGCCCGCAGGTCCTGCGACGTTCTTGGATGCGAAAGCTTTGATCGTGCTTCCTGCAGGATTCTCAGCGTGGTAGGCGGCGGCAACAACGGAGGAGACGCCGTGGCTGCGGCGCGCATCCTGAAGACCATGGGCTTCGATACGGCAGTGTACGAAGTGAACAGGGAAGCGAAGAAGAGCGAGTCGTACCTGATCCAGGAAAGGATCGCGAAGAACCTTGGAGTGAGGTTCTTGAGCGAAGTTGATTTAAATTATGATTGCATAATAGACGGGATTTTCGGAGTCGGTCTGACTCGGGAGGTCGAGGGTGTGTACAGAACTGCGGTTGAAGCGATAAACGGTGCCTCGGGAGCACTTGTTGTGGGTTGTGACATCCCCAGCGGAATAGATGCTGACACCGGGATCATGATGGGATGCGCTGTGAAGTGCGATATCACCGTTACTTTTGAATACATTAAGTTCGGAATGCTCGTTAATGAAGGCCGCGCATGCAGCGGCAGGATCCTGTGCCGCGAGATCGGACTTTACAAACCGCAGGATCTGTCGGAGGCAAAGCATCTCTTTGAGGGCATCTCTGCTTTTGAGTATGACGAGGCGGATCTCAAGCGACTCCTTCCCAAGCAGAAGGCCGATTCCAACAAGGGCACCAACGGTAAAGTGCTCGTTGTCGCCGGTTCGAAAGACATCTACGGAGCTCTTTATCTGTGCAGCTCCGCCTGCTACAGGGTCGGAGCCGGACTCGTGAAGGTCGTGACGCATGAGGTCAACCGCTCCCTCCTCATGGACAAACTCCCCGAGGCCATGATGCTGACTTATAACGATAAGGATTTACTGATTGATTCAGATTTCTTTGGTAAACTTGCAGACTCCGTAGCATGGGCAGATGTGATCCTTGTGGGACCCGGACTCGGGACGGGACCGCAGTCGGTAGCACTGCTGAAACACGTGATAGCATCCCTTAAAGAAGGGCAGCGTCTTGTACTTGATGCGGATGCGCTTAATATTCTGTTTACTGATGAAATCCTTGGGAGTAATACCTGCGAAAGCATTGATCATAAAATACAGCATGACCATTTCGACATTGATCACCGAACATTGAATGCCGCTAATGAAAATAAATGTGATGACGCATACAATTTTGAAGAATCTAAACCGGATATTTGGGAAGCGGATAATGTAAGAGATGTAATAAAACTGATTACACGCAGGATCGGAAAAGGGAACACTGTCATCACTCCACACATCGGTGAGATGGTCAGAGTTATGAAGGGGCTCGGTGAAGAGACCACTCCGGGTGAGATAAAGCGTAACCCTGCGGAAGCGGCTCTGTCGGTGGCCCGTGAAACAGGCGCGGTCGTTGTCCTCAAGGATGCGAGAACCGTTATCGCCACCCCTGATGAGGAGAGGCTTGTCTATGTCAATACGACCGGCAACAGCGGTATGAGTAAGGGCGGCTCCGGTGACGTGCTCGCCGGAATCACAGCAGGATTGCTGGCAAGGGTCAATGGACCCGATAATTACGAAACAGTATTTGAAACAGCCAGCCTCGCTGTCAACATTCACGGACGCGCCGGAGACAGAGCGCGTGATGACGTGGGACAGACCTGCATGCTTGCGGGAAATATATTGGATAAATTATTTCCCCGGTTGTTACCGGACGAAATGTGCCTTAGTGCTTCGGCACAGAATGGAGTCGTAGATGAATTGTACTGAAAAATACACAAAACTGTTCGGAAGTGAACCCGAGCACACATCTTTTTGCCCTTACCGCATCAGCCCGCTCGGGGCGCATGTGGACCATCAGGGCGGTCATATAAACGGTCTTGCGATCGACATGGGTATTCACTTTGCCTACAGCGCAGTGCCGGACGGTTCGTTTGAGCTTGCTTCGGTGAATTTTGACGGGACGATCAGATTCACCCGGGAGGAGATCGGTGAGCGTGCGCGCGGCGACTGGGCCGACCACTGCAGAGGTGCTGTCAGGATGCTCGCTGAGAAGTATCCGATCAATCTCGGAATCAGGGGTGTTATCGAGGGAAGCTTCCCTATCGGAGGCCTTTCATCGTCTGCAAGCGTGATCATCGTGTTCATGAAGGCTCTCGCAGGTTTGAACGGCGTGACACTTGGGGACTGGGAACTCATTGAGCTCGCAAAGGCAGCGGAGAACCGCTACGTGGGTGTTTCATGCGGCAAGCTCGACCAGTGCTGCGAGGTCCTTTCAAAGAAGGACAACATCCTCTTTCTTGATTGCAGTAACGACAGCTACGAGCTTATCCCGAAGGCAGCGGGGATGGCTGAGTTTGATATCGCGGTGTTCTTTTCGGGGCTCGAGAGAAGTCTCGCCGGCAGCGCCTATAACCTCAGGCTTGACGAATGCAGGGCTGCAGCATACAGCCTGCTCGAGTTTGCCGGGATCGAAAGAAAGAGTATCGCCGAAACGACACTCAGATCGGTTCCGAGGGATGCTTTAGATGCCTTCGAGAGCCGGCTTCCCGAAGTGTTTGCAAGACGTGCGCGCCATTTCTTTAATGAGGACGAACGTGCTGTCCTCGGAGCCGAAGCATGGAGATGCGGAGACATAGAAGAGTACGGCAGGCTGATCTTCGAATCGGGCAAGAGCTGTATCGAGCTTTATGAGTGCGGTTGCCCCGAACTCATCACTCTCTACCGCATCATGGCTGACACTCCCGGAATCTACGGCGGTTGCTTCAGCGGCGCCGGTTTTAAGGGATCCTGCATGGCACTTGTCCGCCATGACAGCATCGATTCCGTGACCGCGACAGTAAAGGAGAAGTACCTGAAAGCCTTCCCCGCACTTGAGAACAAATTCACCTACGCAGTCTGCAGGTCGGCGGACGGTGTCTGAATCATCGTATTTGTATGGTCATAAAGGGGCTTATATGTTAGAATATGTCACATAAGCGTTAAAAAAACTGAAAGGGGTTTACATAACATGAAGATTGGATGCGTAAAAGAGATCAAGAACAACGAGTTCCGCGTGGGACTCACACCCGACAACGTGAAGGCATACGTTGCAGCCGGCCATCACGTTTATATGGAGATGGGTGCGGGTGTCGGCTCGGGCTTCTCGGACAATGAGTACGTGAACGCGGGCGCGAGTATCATCGACAACGCGGCTGACGTATGGCACCTCGTTGATATGATGGTCAAAGTCAAGGAGCCGCTCGAGGAGGAGTATGCGCTCTTCCATGAGGGACTTATCCTTTACACATACCTTCACCTCGCTGCGGACAAGCAGCAGATGGACGCACTTCTCGCCGGCAAGGTCAAGGCGGTTGCTTACGAGACGATCGAAGAGACTGATCATTCGCTTCCCTGCTTAGCGCCTATGTCGCAGATCGCGGGTCGCCTTTCTATCCAGGAAGGTGCCAAGTATCTCGAGAAGCGTTTCGGCGGCGAGGGAATCCTCCTTGCGGGAGTTCCCGGAACTCCGAAGGCCAACGTGGT
This sequence comes from Lachnospiraceae bacterium, assembly GCA_017427685.1. GTDB lineage: Bacteria > Bacillota > Clostridia > Lachnospirales > Lachnospiraceae > RUG11977. Next base: position 86,306 of record JAFRSH010000036.1, read on the forward strand.
CATCCTCGGCGGCGGTACTGTCGGAATGAACGCATGCAAGATCGCAGTCGGAATGGGCGCCAATGTTACGATCCTCGACGTCAACCTCAAGAGACTTGAGCAGCTCGACAACATGTTCGGAGCGCACATCCAGACTCTTGTTTCCACAGACAGCAACATCGAGCGCGTTGTTAAGGACGCAGACCTCGTCATCGGTTCGGTCCTCATCCCCGGCGGCTCGACACCGAAGCTCTTCAAGAAGAAGTATCTTCCCGAGATGAAGAACGGTGCAGTGTTCGTGGACGTTGCCATCGATCAGGGCGGATGCGGCGAGTCATCGCATGTCACAACCCACGATGATCCCGTCTACATCGAAGAAGGCGTTGTCCATTACTGCGTCGGCAATATGCCCGGTGCAGTGCCTCGTACAAGTACGATCGCTCTTACAAACGCAACTCTCAAATACGGTCTTCAGATCGCGAAGGACGGACTTGAGGAGGCTTGCAAGAAGAGCGCAGTCATCGCCAGCGGTGTGAACTGCTACCTCGGCAAGCTCACAAACAAGAACGTTGCGGACGCTCACGGATATGCATTTGATGAGCTTGGAAGTTTGATCTGATTTGTGACTTTTCTGTGATTTCTGAAAAAACACCGAAAATGCGGTTGACAGATTCGGTCTATAGTTGTAAACTGATCGCAGGTCTAGAGTTATAGACCTGCGATCGTTTGCTGTACGAACCGACCTGTGCGCAGGGTCAGCGACTACGGCGGATCCCCGGCCGGGAGCGATTATTATAACGTTGAAAACAATTGAAAGTGAACACCGGACCCGGATCACGGTAATTCGGGATCGGAAGTCCGGAAAGGAAGAAGCATGAAAGAACTTACACTCAGCGAGAGCGAATTCAAGATCATGGACATCATCTGGGACAACGCCCCCCTCGGGTCGGGCGAGCTCGTCAAGCTTTGCGAGAGCAAGCTTGCATGGAAGAAATCGACCACCTACACCATGCTCCACAAAGTAGTCGATAAAGGGCTCGTGAAGAACGAGGACAGTGTCGTTATGTTCCTTGTTGAACGCAGGGATGTTCAGGATGCCGAGATCAACCGTTTGGTTGAACGCAATTTCGGCGGTTCCCTTTCGGCGTTTGTGAGCGCTTTCCTTGGAAACGGCAAGCTGAGCCGAAAGGATGCCGACGAGCTTATCGGACTGATAAACAAACACCTCGAAGATTAAGGATCACAGCATGAAGACTTTTTTAGAGATATTACTGAGAATGAGTGCGTACGGAAGCATCGCAGTGCTTCTGGTGCTCGGACTGCGCTTCCTTCTGCGGAAGTTCCCGAAGAAGACGGTTGTCCTTTTCTGGATCGTGGCTGCGATAAGGCTCGTGTGTCCCTTCAACTTTGAGACACCCGTGAGCCTCTTGAACCTTGCTCCCCAGAGCATCCGAAGCAGCCTCGCCTCTGACGGGATGAGTGACGTACAAACAACCTCCGAAGATGGAACGCTTCCCGGAGAAGAAGGTATTTCTGAAACCACGGAATCCGGTGTGCTCAGGTATGGGCAGGTCTCCGTTATGAGCGATTCGGAGGGGACCTTTGGTTTTGAGTACATAACTGATTCCGGCGATGATCCTCAGGAAACAACCGAGATCACGATCACGTCGGATCCGGCGGGCAGCGACAGCTATATCATCACCGAGAACGGGACTCCCGCAGAGTCCCCGGCCCCCGGTATAGCGTTCCTTGTCTGGATCGTCGGTGCCGCCGCAGTCGTGCTCTACGTGGCAGTCGGCTTCATGCGGACGAACAGGCTCGTCGCGCGTCTTTTCAGGCGCTCCGGCAAGTATCTCGAGTCCGAAAGGATCAGCACGCCGTTTGTATACGGCATCTTCAGCCCCAAGATCTGCGTGCCCGCATCGCTCGATGTGAGTGAAAAGGACTACATGCTTCTCCACGAACAGATACATGTCAAAAATCATGACGCGCTCATCAAAGCGTTCGCGATCGTCGTGCTCTGCCTGCACTGGTTCAATCCGCTGGTTTGGATCGCCGTGCGGCTCTGCATGAGCGACCTCGAGATGCGCTGTGATGAGGAAGTTGTCGACATTCTCGGCGAAAGGATCAGGAAGGATTACTGCCTCTCGATCGTGAACCACGCCGCCGCCGACACGAATTTCCGCGTCTTCACGACGGCTTTCGCAAAGAAGTCGATAAGCAGAATGGAGATCAAAATGAGGATAAAAAACCTGATAAACTATAAAAAAGTGTCCAAACTCACAACCCTGACAGTTCTTATTGCAGCGCTCACCGCAACGCTTATGTTAACGTCCTGCGCGCAGAGCCCCGCCCCCGAAGATACTCCCGAGGTTGAAACCGAGGTTGCGGCAAGCGAAGAAAACACTGCAGTCAAGCTTTCAACAGAAGGGACACCCGCTGCGGACCAAGCAGACCTTATCCTGCAGGTGAACGACGAAGATATCGTGAGTGTCACTTCGGAAGATGGACAGAGGATGCTCTCTATCACGGAGAAAGACTCAGGAGAGGTCAAAAACTATACGCTCGGCACAGGAGCTGATGATCCGAGAATTATAGAGGTTATCAAAGAACAGGGGATAGGTGACGATCCGTCAAAGGTCTATATCTCTGTGGCCGATTCGAACGGCAATGTTGTCAGGTATGTTCAGCTCGAGAAAGAAGACGGCACGTCGGTGCTTGAAAACATCGAAACCAACGAGATCGTCAGCGAGGGAGTGCTCTCCTACAGCGTGACGATAGACCCGGATCAGGGAGAGACGGTCGTCTCTTCGGCACCTCTTTCTGTTTGGAGCGCTGACGAAACGATTAGTGTGGGGGCCGAAGTCAATGACGATGGAAACGATTCGGGGTCGTATCATTTCACTCTGGAAGAAGTTAAAAGCGTGGACAGTGACGAAAAAGAGATCGTCATCAGATACAACAGGATCTTCGGTGACGGTGTGAATGAGATAGAATACGCAGGCGGGGACAAGCTTATCACCGAAACCTGTGAAGGAGCGCTTTTTGATTCACTTGACGATTTTAAGGCCTTTTACTCATATGACAATGCTCTGAAGGCCATAGACGGTGCCTACGAAACAGGCGACCCCCGTGTCAGGGTTGCGGCATGGAGCCAGTTCCTGAACGAGGACGCCTGCAGTACGGACACTTTTGAAGACAAGAATAATTGCTACGTGCTTACCAGAAAGCTTGACGACGGATCAACTCACTTCAGACTTGTGTATGACCGGGCTACACACGATATCACAAGACTCGAGAACGTTATCCCGGGCGCCGAAGGGTAAAAGCCTTTGGCAGTATTACTTGATATCTTTCTTCGGGTAAGTCGCGTAAGCGGCTGCCACACAGAACAGTGAGATTGCCATACCGATCAGTATCCTGACAGCATCAAGGCTCCCTTCGGAGATGATCGTTGCTCCGTCACAGTATCCGTAAGGAGTGATGTACGAGAGGAACTTCACCGAATCGGTGATGTTGGCGATGATGTTGAAAAGGTACATAAGCGCCGCGATCCCAAGCCCGATCGCAAGACCTCCCTTGCGGATGAAAGCCGAGATACCGAAGCAGATCAGTGCCAGTTCGATCTGAAGGATCAGGTAAGCGGCGTGGAGCAGAAGCATCTCGCTCCAGGGGATCGACTCACCGATCACAAGTATCGATAAAGCCATAATGGCAACGACAACGACATTCAGTGCAACGACCCGTGTTATCACGCTGAGAAGCTTCTCCGTGATGATGCGGGTTCTGCTTTGGGGATGAGTGAGTAGGAATTCTGCGGTTCCTACGCGCTCTTCCTTGCAGATGATCTCAATCGCGGTAAGCGCCGCAAAGAACGCTCCGCCGAGTCCGAGCACGTTGCCGCACTCAATTGCGTAGTAGCCGATGAGTGTCCCGAAATTGAGCTTGTCCATGCCGAAGGCTGCGGTGAAGGAACCCATCGATGCGAACATTTCGTTCATTCCCTCCATCTCGCTCTTCATTTCGGGATAGATGATAATGCAGACAGCCAGCATAAACGTTATTACGCCTGTCCAAATAATGAAAGCTTTTCTGCCTCGCAGCAGTTCATGTTTATATATTGTCATAGTCGGCTCCTCTTCTTATTCATAGTAGTGCATGAAGATCTCATCGAGGTCGGGATCGGTGATGCTCACGTCGGTCAGACTTCCGCTTGCGAGTCTGGCGATAAGAACGCTTATATCACCGCTGTACAGGAACGACCTGGTCCCGCCTTCGGTGCTGTCATGCTTGATACCTTCGAGGCCTGTAAGATCGACATCTCCGCGGATCGAAACCTTCTTGGCGTTGTTGTTGCCGAGCGCTTCCACGTTGTCGCATGCGATTATCTTTCCTTCGCGTATTATTGCGGCACGGTCGCAGTTGTGCTGGATCTCCGGAAGGATATGGCTGGAAACGAACACCGTTGCGCCTTCCTTGTTGTGCTCGCGAATGATCTCGAAAAACTCATGCTGCATAAGCGGGTCGAGACCGCCGGTAGGCTCGTCGAGGATCAGGAGCTCGGGGTGACTCTGAAGCGCACAGACGATGGCAACCTTCTTGCGGTTACCGAACGAGAGCTCGTCAACCTTCCTGCTCGTATCGAGCTGAAGCCTGTCGCACAGCTCCTTCGCTTCTTTTGAACAATCCTTTTTCCTGAGGTCTGCGGAGAACTTGATGATGTCCTTAACTCTCGTTCCGGGGTAGAAGGTTGCCTCGGAGGGCAGGTACCCGGTTTTGCTGAGGATCTCGTTCTTCTGTTTTACGACATCGAGGCCGAGCACACGGGCGCTGCCCGATGTCGGGAAGATCAGTCCGAGAAGAGTTCTGATGGTCGTCGACTTGCCGGCGCCGTTCGGTCCGATAAATCCGAACCACTCGCCCTGCTCGACGGTCAGAGAAACATCCACGATCCCTCGGGCTTTTCCGTATGACTTTGTGAGATTTTCGGTTTGAATTGCTTTCATAATTGCTCCTGTTCGGGTGCGTTTTTTTAGTATAACGGTCCGGTTATTTATGACCCGTTATACCGGTTGACTTGTGACCGTCAGAGTTTATAACGGTCGATGTTACTGTTAATTCTAACCATATCGCGGTAGATTACAAGTGTGTTGACTCCGAGCGAGGGACGGTTAATTCTGTGAAATGAACAAATTAACCGGTAAAGCATCCGGTGAAAGACCAGATCAATGGCGGTAGACCCATCTGAGTGAAGGTGGTATATGCTCGACTTTAGGTAGACCCGCAGGCAGGATGGTGATAGAATTGTGGACGGTTAGTCAGTGAATATATGACTGTGACCGGTAAAAGAATGTCGGAAAAGATTTGTTACAGATCATTAGAGGAAAAACAGGATGTCGGATGCTTTTGAAGAACTGAAGAATTGCCGTCTCTGCCCGCGAAACTGCGGGGCGGACCGCACACGCTCGCGCGGATTCTGCGGAGAGGGTGCGGTCATGCGCATCTCGAGAGCAGCGCTGCATATGTGGGAAGAGCCGGTGATCAGTGGCACGCGAGGCTCCGGCGCTGTCTTCTTTACGGGGTGCAACTTGAAGTGTATCTTCTGCCAGAACGCCGCGATCAGCGACGGAGGTACAGGGAGGGAAGTCACTCCCGAGGAATTGGCCGATATCTTTTTTGATCTTAAGGAACAGGGAGCGCACAATATCAATCTTGTGACGCCGTCTCACTTTACGCCCGGGATCATTGAGGCGATCCGGCTTGCGAAGAAAAGAGATCTGGGGCTTCCTTTTGTGTGGAACTCTTCGGGATTCGAACTTGCGGAGACGCTTCGCAAGCTCGAAGGACTGATAGATGTGTATCTCCCCGATTATAAATATCATGCCGGATCAAAAGAGGTGTTTTATTCCTCGGCACCCGGTTATTCGGCGTGGGCCAAGCTTGCGATCGATGAGATGTTCAGGCAGGTCGGAACACCCGTGATAGAGGACGGCCTTATCAAAAGAGGCGTGATCGTGCGCCATCTCGTGATGCCGCTGGGAGTCAAAAACGCATGCGAGGCAGTGGATTATCTCGCCGAGACCTACGGGGACGACATCTATATCAGTATCATGAACCAGTACACGCCACTCATCAACATCCCGGGTGCGCTCAGAGAAGATCAGATAAAGCGCCTTGAACCATTCCCGGAGCTTCACCGTAAGGTTACAAAGCGTGAGTACAGGCGCGTGATCGAACACTGCCTGTCGCTCGGACTTGAAAATGTCTTCATACAGGAAGAGGACGCTTCCGGAGAAGACTTTATTCCGACATGGGATCTGTGATCCCGCCTTTGCATTTAAAAGACCGGGACAGGAGAAAAACTGACAAGTAATATTCACAAAAACAAAATTATCGTCGCGGACCTAATCATATCCTCAAGGGAAATCTTATTCAAAAGTACACGAAATCGAATCATGAATCATTGAACACACGATACAACAACCGAATAAACACGAAAAGCGACCGAATGCGCAGCGCTTATTGTTTTACATTATTGTAAAGACGATAATCTTACTATGATATTTGCATCACCCTCTGCACGGGGTGACGCGAGTCAGCCATCGTTATCGGAGCCCGGCAGAGAGGTTTTCCGGCAGGCAGGCGGGCAGAAAGTGAGGCGTATATGATCAGACGCACGGGGATCACCGGAGTACTTTTCTCAATAGTTTTCACAGCACTGTTCCTTATCGGAGGCGTGCTTGTTTCACGTGCCGACAGAGCGAGCGCTGTTACCGGAAACTGCAATGTCTACGTCGAGTTGATCGGCGAAGGCAATGTTAACGGTACTGTCTGTTCACCCATAGAGCCTTACTACTTTACGATGAATATCCGCAAAGGACCAAACTGTGCGGACATCACTCCCGCATTTCAGAGAGATTACGCAGTCGACACCATTGTCACCGACATGTTCTACGGTAAGATCGATGAACGCAACAACATCTTCACATTGATACCTCAGGGGCTTAAGGTTACGGTCGCGCAGGAGATCCATGCGGGCGATACCACCGGTTACTTTAAGATAAGCGGTACCCCCTATACCGGCTCTACCCAGTGGTTGCAGTGCAACAGTACGGAAGCGTCGTTCTGCGGCACAGCATATCAGAACAATCAGAGTTATAGGAAAACGGTCGAAAAAAGCTACGGCATCAAGTTCAACATCACCAGAAACGCCTGGACGAACGGCGGTAAAGGTTCCGTTTCACCCTCTACGCTTGTTATCCCGGGCAGCAGCGGTTCGCCCATAAGCTCCAAGGAGCTGACCATTACGATCTCTTACGGCAATTTTATCACGAACCTTTCGGCGGGAACCGATGTCACGTCCTGGTTTACTCACAGGAACTATGTCTGGGACTATAGCGGCAAGCTCGGTGATGAGGGATCATATGCCTATGGAAACATCCCCGCGGGGCTTAAGGTAACTCTTAAGAATGCGGTAAAGGTCGGAGACCGCACCTGTACATTTGTATTCTCGGGGACGCCGACATGCGGTTCGAAAAACTTTATCTCCGTTAAACCCGCGGACGAGATCGTTTCGTGCTCGGGCTCGGCAAAGAGCGAGTGCGGTTATGATTCCTACAACTGGTACAATTCCGACCTGAACTATTATTACAACATCTCGGGTGAATCCGGAGATCCATACATCACGGTTGATGACGTCCACATACAGGGAACACTCGGGATGCCGATGAGCGATGACAGCATCATAACCTTCAGGCTCCACAACTGTACGCTTGCAAAGAGTATAGCTAATGGCTCACTTGATCTTTCATCCGGACTTCTTGATATTTCGCAGGGCTACGATATCCCTTCCATGGAGAAGTTCGGACTTGTGGCTGTTGTGGAAAGGTGTATGTACGGCGAAGACTACTTCACACTCAAAGTGACAGGAGAACCCTCGGCTCGCGGGTCCGTTGACCTGCTAATCATGGCGTTTGAGGATCTCACAACAGCGGGGGTCCGGCTCAAGTCGAAGCGGAACCTGAGCGCGAAGCTCTCTGTAGCCTCTCCCGACACCAGCCCGTGTGCTTCGATCTCGACGGGCACCTTAAACTGCAAGGTCGGCTATCAGATCGATCCCGATGACGCCGTGATAGTTGCGTCCCTGAGCGGCGGAGAAGATTCAGATAAATATGTTGAATACGAGCTGACAGGGAGGATAAAGAAGGGCCAGGATGTGTCTAATCTTTTCAGCGGACTTCCCACAGGTGTCAAAGCCTACGCACTCGTCAAAGGTACGGAGACATATCTCACCGAGCTTCCGGTATGCCTTAAGGGAGTGCCTCAGAACACCGCAACCTACAACCTTAAATTCCATCTCGAATACTCGGAGTACAGGCAGATATTCAGAGACAAGACGACCAATGAGATCTCGTACAGCGGTAAGCAGATGGGCGAGCTCACTTCCTACACGTCATATACCATAAACGTCACGGCGGGCTCTGAGGCTGCTTACGCTTATGACTTCAGCCTTGACAATCACGAGGTCACGACGGGGGTCGTATCGGATCTTCCCTACGACGGGCTCAAAGAAGCGGCCGACAGCGTTCCGATCATCCTTTCGGGCAATATCGCAACCGAGAAGACTCTGAGAGTTGACGGAAACAATATTACGATCGGAAGCAAGAAGGTGTTCTCGGGAACGGGAAAGAATTTCTGGCTTTATATCCCGAGCATCACTTTTAATAGCGCCTACAATGCGGACACCGTTGTAGATGATATCGTCAGGATCAGAAGAGTCCTTCCGGACGGGTCAAAGGCAGACTGCCCTGTTCCGGGATACAGGATCTTTACGGAGACAGCCATTACGAAGGGCAAACAGACCGGTCTCAGCCTTCTGCTTTATGTCGAGCTTTCGGAACTGATCACCGATCCAATCGAAAGCTTTGACGGACTGGTCGTTGAGATAAAGGACGGAAGCACGTGGAAAGAAGTTGTCATGCCGACCGGTTCCTGTTACGAAGTCTCCGAGGTCGTTTCCGGCAATGTGTCGGTGAATACCGAGAATTACAAGGGCCTTTCGGCAAGAGTTGCGGATTGCTCCATAAACGGTATCAAGGGCTTTAATCTCTGGGACAAAAAGGGAGTTGAGGTGACCCTCGAGGGTGCACAGTTCACAGGTCTGCACAAGGGCAAGGACGTGACTTCGTGGTTTAAGAACCTCCCGAGCGGCGTCGGCGCGGTCATCAAGGAGGACTGCAAGGCAGGAAGCACTACGGCCAAAGTCAGATTCGGTCATGTAAACAAATCAACATGGAAGATCGCTACCGACACGCCCACGTCGGCGGTCAGGGATGCTATCCGTGTCGAAGTGGCTTTTGACGCGATCAAAGGCGAAAAGTTCGACAATATTGACGGAGTAGTGGTCGGAGCGGTCAACGAAAACGCGAGGTTCAATATATATGATCCCGAGGAATTCTGTTATCAGAACAAGATCATGTTCACCGCAACGGTATTTACAGGAGCAGTTAACAACGGGATCGAAAACAGCATCGGAACGGGATCTTCCGAGGAGTGTGTGGTATACATCCCGGGCAGTCTTTTGAACGGTATGGAGAATCCTGCTCTGGCCGTGTCGTTTGTCGGAGAGGAAGGAGACTTCACCGAACAGACAATGATCAATTGCACCGCAGGATTAAGAAGGTTTGGAGACACAAATGTTTACAGCTGCATGCTTTATCTTCACAGAGATATGATCTTTGCGACAAGGGCCTGCGAGGGTGAACTTACTGTCGAGATGGCGGATATAATGAACATTGTTGATGATAATCCGTCCGGAGAGTGTGTCAGAGTGGAGTGGATGGACACGGATCTCAGTTACATCATCGCACCTCAGGGCCAGTCGACCGCGGAAGATGACAGTGTTGAAGAAGAAAACCCCGGAGGAAACGGTTCGGGCAGCGGCTCCGGAAGCGGCTCGGGCAGCACGCAACCCGCTGTCACCGTGAAGGTCGGTGCTACGGAGGCCTCTGACGGCGTGACCGATATCTGGGTCGGCGGCAAGGATAACAAGAAAGAAAAGACGTATTGCAAGACTCTTTCGAAAAAGCTCGCAACGCTTATACCTTCAGTCCCGAGCGGCAGCAAGATCGTCGTGAGTGTGACCGATACGGATGTAACGGCTTATGACAGCGCGTTCTCTGCCGGCAAGGGTCAAAAGAGCGACAAGGCAAAAGCAAGCTACAAGGCCAAGGACGGTGCGATCAGTGTTTCCGCCGGCAAGACGGAAGGCACGGCACGTGTCTGGGCGGCAGCCGTTGACAAGAAGAAGGAAGTCGTCGCATACGGCTGGTTCGACGTCGATATAGCTACGGCACCCAAGAAGTTTATCGTCTCCAAGGCAAAAGCCAAGGAAAGCGACGAGCTTGCGGCGCTCAAGAGCGTGAGCCTCTCAAAAGGTGACTCGGTATCGGTAGTGATCGGTTCAGACGAGGAGCTTGCCGAGGATCTTGATTTCACATGGACGGCGACAAAGAGCGCGGATTCGGTTAAGATCACGCCGGCCACGGATTCATACGGCGCGAGCATCGCCGTCGTAAAGGCACCGGCAGGCGGGAAAGTGGTGAAGGTGCCCATAAGCGTTGTGAACGTCCAGTCAGGAAAGAAAGTAACCTTCAGCATTATGATCGGTAATGAGGTCGAATCGGTCGAAGGTCTGAGCAGTGCGATTGCGGTAAGTTCGGCTGCAGAGGACAAGGTTGAGAAGACGCTCGATTACAAGTTTGTTTGCGCGGATTCGTCTGCAGGGACGACCGACAAGATCAAGGCTTTTGTTACGAGCGAGCTTGAGGCCGGATCGGGTTACGATCTCTCAAACAACAAGTTTAAGCTCTCTGCCAAGGCGAGCGCTGCTTCAATAGCCTACAAGAACGGCACCTTTACATTGAAGGTTAAGAAGGGCACTGAGAATGGGACTCAGGTCCGCGTGCTCGTGGTCGCGACACACGCCGACAGGACAGTCGATGTGTTTGAAGGCGGAGTTATCACTATAGGATAAAAACAGAACAAAGTCGTTTTATATTGAGGGAAGGACGGTTGAGCCGGGCTTCCCTCTTACAGTCTTGATATAATTGCGGTTTGGCGGTATAATCAAGACATTAATGGTGTTTGTGAACGACGCCTTCACGTAGCAACAGATCGGCGGATATTTTTTACAAAACGGAAGTATCCGGACAAAGAGGATCCCACGGCATGAAAGATCTCAGGACTCGTTTGTGTATCAGAGCGCTCATAGGAGCGTTGTTTGGCATATTTATATGCCTTTTTTTCATGGTGTTCATGTCCGACGGGAACGAGGTGATCAGAGGTAACTACTATCTCATCCTCCAGTTTTTCGGTTCTGCCCTCTACGGAGCGATCCCCATGGCGGGGACGGTTGTCTTTGAAAAAGAAGAGTGGGGACTTCTTAAGGTCACATGCATTCATTACTTCAGCACATTTATCGCATTTATCATCGCGAATTTCATCCTCGACTGGTTTGAATGGGAAGTGTTCGGTATAGTCGTGGCAATAATGACGGTGCTCTATTTTATCATCTGGCTTATTCAGTACCGCAGGTACAAAAGTGAGATCAAGCGCATAAACGATGAGCTTGAGACCGAGCTCTTGCTTCGGGACGATAAAGGGAAGGGGGAGCGCGATTGAGAAGAATGGTCGATATTGACTTTGTTCTCGATGAGGCTCTCATGGATCCCAAGGTTACGGTCAGAGCCAAAGAGAAATCGGAACAGGTCGAAAAGATTATTGCGGCGATCGAGAAGGTATCGGAGAGCGATCATCCCATGATCACATGCCGAGACGGCGAAGAGCTGGAGTTCGTTTCGCAGCGCGATATCGTCCGCGTTTACACCGAGAAGCGTAAGGTGATCGTAGAAACGGACAGCGCGTCATATTCACTAGACAAGACGCTCGGCGCGGTTGAAGAGATGCTCGGAAACGACAGGTTCGTCCGCATCTCACAGTCCGAGATCGTGAACCTCTTTAAGGTCAAAAGCCTTAACCTGAGCAAATCCGGAACGATCGGGATCACGTTCGACAACGGAAGCTCAACATGGGTAGCGAGGAGCAAGGTAAAAGCCATCAAGCAGATGGTGGAGAAGACGTGAAGATGCACCCACTCCGTAGTGGATGCCCCCGAAGAAGACGGAAAGAGAGGTAAGACACATGTTCAAAATAACCGCTAAAGTCGAAGGCATGATGTGCGGAATGTGCGAAGCGCATGTACAGGAGGCGATCAGAAATGCATTCGCCGGTGCCAAGAAGGTGAGTGCATCACATTCAAAGAACGAAGTGACATTCCAGACAAAGGAAGCACCCGATCTTGAGTTATTAAAGAAGATCATCACGGATACAGGATACAGCTACATAGAAGGAAAATGCGAAGAACAGTAGGAAACTACTGTTCTGTTTATTTATTCCGGAATTTGTAATCGTTTCAGACGGACAAAGGTCTCTGCCGCCGGGTGCGGGAGAGACCTTTTCAAATCTTTTATATTCATTAAAAAAAAATAAACTTTTTTAAGCATATCTTGACTTTCCCACTCAATCATTTATGATTCAAAAGGACGACGAAACGTAAGTAATTTTAATTAAATAATTTTCCCTACGGAAAACAGTACTATATCATAAGGAGACGAAAACTATGTTTGACGACGTAAAAGAAATCATTGTAAACACCCTTGGCTGTCAGGAGGACAGCGTCACACTTGATGCCAACCTTTTTGATGACCTCGGCGCCGATTCACTCGATGCCGTTGAGCTTTCACTCTCCATCGAGGAGAAGACGGGCATCGCCATCGATCAGGATGCCATGGTAAACATCAAGACGGTGGAAGACATCATGAACTATCTCGAGGAGCACAAGTAATTCTGTTTTTTACAGAGAGAGGAGAATCATATGACCGGAATCAAGATTCTTTCGACAGGCAGCTGCGTACCCAGACGTGTTATGACAAACGACGACCTTGCGCAGATCGTTGAAACAAGCGATGAATGGATCCAGAAGCGTACCGGCATGAGCGAGAGGCATTATGTCGGAGAAGGCGAGGACATGACCTATCTTTCGGAGATGGCCGCTCGCGAGGCGATCGAGCGCTCGGGGATCGACAAATCCGATATCGGCGTGATCATTGTGAGCACCGTTTCGGGTGAGTATTATTCTCCTTCGACGGCGTGCCTCTTACAGAGCAGGCTCGGACTTGTTCACGACCTCGTTGCTCTCGATGTGAGCGCGGGTTGTTCGGGATTTATCTTCGGACTTGAGACCATCAGAGCGCTTATGCTGGCAAGGAACGCTAAAGCCGGCCTTATCGTCGGTGCCGAAGTGCTCTCGAAGAAGCTTGACATGACCGACAGGACCACATGCGTACTCTTCGGAGACGGTGCGGCCGCTGCTGTTGTGGCTCTTGACGAGAGACCCTATTTCTCGGAGATAGGCGTTGACGGAGACGAAGAGATGATCAACATCAAGGTTTCGGACGGACATATCCACATGGACGGCCAGGGAACCTACAAGTTCGCCGTAAAGACTGTTCCGGAAGTTATAGAAAAGGTTGTGGAAAAGGCCGGACTCACGTATGATGATATTGACCATTACGTGCTCCATCAGGCGAACCTGCGCATCATCGAGTCGATCGCGAAGAAGGTGAACCAGCCCATGGAGAAGTTCGTGGTCAACATCGAGAAGTACGGCAATACATCCGCGGCAAGCGTCGGACTGGCGCTTGACGAAGCGTACAAGACCAACCGCATCAAAGAAGGCGACAGGACGCTGCTGTGTGCATTTGGCGCCGGACGTACGTGGGGTACTGTAATAATCTAATGTGTTTTATACGTGAAATAGTAAATGCGTCTCCGCGCCGAAATGTTCTCCGAAAACCATATGGAGCGTCGGTACTTAGCGACCGTCTTAGGGTCGCTTACGTACCGTTACGCGGAATCTGGAGCGGAAGCGTTTTTCGGAGAATGTTTCGTGCAGGAGACGCCATTAAGTAATATAAAAGGAAACATATAATGCTTATAAACGAGTTAACGGGTACACAGTACCCCATCATACAGGGCGGTATGGCAAATATCGCAACAGGCGCCTTCGCAGCAGCCGTTTCAAATGCGGGAGCCCTCGGGCTCGTCGCTTCGGGCGGCATGAATGCGGAGGCTCTCTGTAAGGAGATAAGGATCTGCAAGAGTCTCACCGACAAGCCTTTCGGTGTGAACCTCATGCTCCTCAACCCCGACGTTGACAACATCGCGCAGATGCTCGTCGAGGAGAAAGTAACGTTTATAACCACGGGCGCGGGTAACCCGGCCAAGTACATGGCAGCGTGGAAGTCGATCGGCGCGAAGGTGTTCCCTGTGGTCGCTTCGGTGGCACTTGCAAGGATCGCCGAGAGATCGGGAGCTGACGCAGTAATAGCTGAAGGCGGCGAGTCCGGCGGACATGTCGGCGACATGACGACCATGACGCTTCTGCCCCAGGTGGTTGACGCGGTGAATATCCCCGTTATCGGTGCGGGCGGTATCGCGGACGGCAGACAGATGGCAGCGGCGATGCTTCTCGGAGCAAGCGGCGTGCAGATCGGAACATGCCTCCTCGTTTCGGAGGAGTGCCCGATCCATGACAACTACAAGCAGGCTCTCATTAAGGCCAAGGACAATTCCACCACGGTTACGGGTCGAAGTCAGGGTGCACCCGTGCGTATCATCAAGAACGAGATGGCGCGCGAGTACCTGAAGCTTGAGGCATCGGGTGCCGACAGGGAAGAGCTCGAGAAGATAACGCTCGGCGGACTGAGGCGCGCAGTGCTCGACGGCGACATGATCAGAGGCTCCGTTATGGCGGGCCAGGTCTGCGGTCAGCTCAAGGAAGTAAGTCCGGTTGCAGATATATTAAAAAATTTGTATAATGGAGCGGTGGAAATTTTAGGCCGCGCACAAAATCTCCTTTAAGGGGTATCGTTTATGAAGATAGGATTTGTTTATGCCGGCCAGGGAGCTCAGCGCGTCGGCATGGGACAGGATTTTTACAACGAGTCCGAAGTGTTCCGCACTTCGCTTGACGCGGTGGCAGAGTCTCTTAAGGGAGACCTCGGACTTGACATTAAAGACCTCAGTTTTAACGGTCCGCTCGAGAAGCTTTCTCTCACAGCGTACACGCAGCCCGCGATGGTCGCATTCGCCGTGGGAGTGACGAAGGTGCTCGCTGCGGAGGGGATCACCCCCGAGTACGCTCTCGGCCTCAGCCTCGGCGAATACTCGGCGCTTTTTGCGGCAGGGATCCTCTCGGAAGAGGACGTGGTTAAGCTCGTGGCCAAGCGTGGCGCATTCATGACCCGCGCGGCAGAGGGACTTTCGGTCGGTATGGCTGCAGTGCTCGGAGTCGAGCGCGGCGTGATCGAGGATTGCTGTGCGAAGGCAGCAGGCGAGACAGGCAAGGTGGTTTCACCCGCCAACTACAACTGCCCCGGTCAGATCGTCATCTCGGGCGACAAAGAGGGCGTCGACAGGGCGACCGAGCTTCTTAAGGAAGCCGGAGCCAAAAGGATCGTTCCGCTCAATGTCAGCGGTCCGTTCCATACAGCGCTTATGAAGCCCGCCGGAGATCTCCTTGCAGAGGAGATGAAGAATGTAGAGTTCAAAGAGGGGAACCTCGAGGTTGTATATAACGCGATCGGAAGAGCGAAGAACGCCGGCGAGTCCGTTCCGCAGCTTCTCGAGAAGCAGGTACAGTCGCCCGTTTACCTTGAGGATTCGATCAGGTTTATGGCGCAGCAGGGAGTCGACACTTTCGTGGAGATAGGTCCCGGCAAGGTCATAAGCGGATTTGTTAAGAAGACACTCAGTGATGTTAAGATCCTCTCGATCGATACGTACGAGGATCTGAAGAACGTGACAGCGGAGCTTGGTAAGTGACCCGGCACCGTTCGACACAGGAAAAGTGAGGAAGAAATGAGCGTAGCTTTGGTTACCGGAGGAGGCAGAGGGATCGGTCGCGTTATCGCGCAGACTCTCGCCGAGAAAGGATTTGATGTCGCAGTTTGCTATGCGGGCAACGAAGCGGCAGCGAGGGAAAGCGTCGCAGCCTGCGAAGCAGCGGGTGTGAAGGCGATCTGTGTGAAGGCTGACGTGAGCCGGCAGGAGGATGTCGACAACATGTTTGCGGCTGTCAAAGAGCAGCTCGGAGCGGTCGACGTGCTCGTCAACAACGCGGGCATCACGCGCGACAACCTTATGATCCGTATGTCTCTCGACGATTATGAGGCAGTCCTTGACACCAACCTCAAGGGCGCGTTCCTTTGCACGAAGACAGCGATCAAAGATATGATGAAGAGCCGTAAGGGCAAGATCATAAACATTACATCGATCGTCGGTATCACGGGTAATGCCGGACAGACAAACTATGCAGCCAGCAAAGCGGGTCTTATCGGACTCACGAAGTCCGTGGCACGCGAGTACGGCGTCAAGGGGATCTGTGTCAACGCGGTTGCACCCGGATTTATAGAGACAGAGATGACGGAAGTCCTTCCCGAAGCAGTTAAGAACGAGTACCTCTCGCGCATCCCTTTGAAGCGTTTCGGAGATCCTAAGGACGTTGCGAACGTCGTGGCTTTCCTTGCGAGCGAAGGTGCGGATTATGTCACGGGACAGGTGATCGAGGTCACCGGGGGAATGTGACCGTTATCATTCGGAGAAGGATTAAATCCAAAGGAGATTCTGTAAATGAGAAGAGTAGTTATTACGGGTATGGGAACCGTGAATCCGCTTGCGAACAACGTGGCGGACACATGGGAGAGCGTTAAGGCCGGCAAGTGCGGCATCGCCCCCATAACCAGATTTGATACAACAGAATTCAAGGTTAAGCTTGCAGCCGAGGTCAAGGACCTCGACAGAGTTGAGATCCTCGGAGTCAAAGAAGCAAAGAGAATGGACCTCTACTGCCAGTACGCTTGCATCGCTGCCATGGAAGCAGCACGTGACTGCGGACTTGAATTCCCTCCCAAAGATGCGGACCGTTGCGGATGTATCATTTCATCCGGTATCGGCGGACTTTCGACGATCGTTGACGAGGAATGCAAGGGCGGCGAGAGAGGCTACAAGTTCATCTCTCCCTACTTTATCCCCATGGCCATCAGCAACATGGCGGCAGGTCAGATCGCTATCCAGTACGGACTTAAGGGCATCTGCACGGCAGTCGTAACGGCTTGCGCAGGCTCGAACAACGCCATCGGAGAAGCGTTCCACAGGATCCGCTACGGTCATGAAGACCTCATGCTCTGCGGCGGTGCCGAGAGCGTGGTACTTCCCCTTGCGGTAGCGGGCTTCCAGTCCATGAAGGCACTCAGCACAAGCGAGGACCCGAACCGTGCGTCGATCCCGTTCGACAAGGAGCGCGGAGGCTTCGTTATGGGCGAAGGCGCTGGAGTACTTGTTATCGAAGAGCTTGAGCACGCGCTTGCGCGCGGTGCCAAGATCTACGCCGAGATCATCGGTTACGGCACGAACTGCGACGCGCATCACATCACGGCACCCGCACCCGACGGTGAAGGCGGAGCCAAGTGTATGGAGCTTGCGATCAAGGACGCAGGTATCGAGAAAGAAGAAGTTGACTACATAAACGCTCACGGAACAGGCACTTCGCTCAACGATTCGGGCGAGACACGTGCGATCAGGAGAGCCTTCGGCGATCATGCCGACAAGCTTATGGTAAGCTCGACCAAGTCGATGACCGGTCACCTCCTCGGTGCAGCAGGTGCGATCGAGGCGATCATCACATCGCTCGCGCTCAGGGACAGCTTCGTTCCTCCGACCATCAACTACAAAGAGCCCGATCCCGAATGCGACCTCGACATCGTACCCAACAAGGGACGTGAGCGCGAGATCAACGTTGCGCTTTCGAACGCGCTCGGTTTCGGCGGCCACAACGCGAGTGTGGTATTTAAAAAGTACAAATAAACCGGACATATAAGACGGATGGGAAATAAAATAATAAGGGAGCTTTAAAATGACTTTAGATTCGGTACAGATACAGGAGATCCTGCCTCACAGATATCCTTTTCTTATGGTGGATAAGATCACGGAGTGTGAGCCGGGAGTAGCAGCAAAGGGTGTTAAGTGCGTTACCGCGAACGAAATGCAGTTCCTCGGACACTTCCCCGGACATCCCGTGATGCCGGGAGTGCTCATCATCGAAGCACTTGCACAGGTCGGAGCGGTCGTACTCCTCACACAGCCCGAGAACAAGGGCAAGATCGCATATTTCGGCGGGATCAGGAACGCTAGATTCAGGAAACAGGTCGTGCCGGGTGACGTACTCGAGCTTGACTGCAAGATCACAGCCATCAAAGGACCCATGGGCCGCGGCGAGGCGGTTGCTACCGTCGACGGACAGGTTGCGGTAAAAGCGGAATTTTCGTTCGCACTGGGAGATTGAAATCCTTCGCGGGAAAATGATAATATACAGATTGTATGATAGGAACTTATGAGAAGGGAGTATTGCTATGCTCGAAAAATCATTACTTGATGTTCACACCAAACTCAAGATCCATTTTTATCAGGAGATGTTCAAACGTCTCAACAGCCGCGAGACTTCTCTGTCGACGGTGGAAACCTTCTGCGTTGAGGTGATCCATGCTCTCGGAGAGCCCACGATCGCTCAGTTTTCCAAGTTCATCAACGTTTCGTCTCCGAACGCGACGTACAAGGTGAACAGCCTTATCAAGAAGGGCTACATCGAAAGGATCAGGTCTACGACCGACAAGCGTGAGTACCATCTGCGCGTCACCGACAAGTTCCGTAACTACTACGCACTCTCCAGTGACTACGTGGACGAGGTAGTCCGTCGCGCACGTGAACGCTTCGAGCCGAAGACCGTGGAAGAGCTCGACACCTTCCTTTCGATCATGTCGGAAGAGCTCATGAGCGACGTTCCGATCAATACAAGCTATGACGAGTAAAACTATGAAGACTCCGTAAGGGGTCTTCTTCTTTACATAGGAAAATTCTTGTGCTACAATACTCCGCGAATGTTATTTCAAACCTAATAAATTCACATAGAAGGAGTACCATCATGAATCTTTCACCACTTCAGAAAGCTCGCTACGCATACGCTCCCAAGCTTCCCGGAATGCTTCGCGCAGGTATCGCGAACATCACCGTCAGTGAAGGCAAGGAAACAAACAGCGTTGCTGATTGCGACAAGATCAAGGCAATGTTCCCCAACACCTACGGCAAGAAGGAGATCACCTTCGTTAAGGGCAGCAACAACGCTCCCGCCAAGAAGCAGGTAGTAGGTGTTATCCTTTCGGGCGGACAGGCACCCGGCGGACACAACGTAGTTTGCGGTCTTTACGATGCTCTTAAGGCTGCCGACAAGAACAACGTTCTTCTCGGATTCAAGGGCGGCCCCAGCGGTCTCCTTGAGGACAGCTACATCGAGTTCACAGACGATTACATCGATCAGTTCAGGAACACCGGCGGTTTCGATATCATCGGTTCCGGCAGAACAAAGCTTGAGACAACAGAGCAGTTTGCTGTTGCTTCGGAAGTTTGCAAGAAGCACGGCATCACAGCTATCGTTATCATCGGCGGTGACGATTCCAACACAAACGCAGCCGTTCTCGCAGAGTACATGGCAGCCAACAACACAGGCGTTCAGGTTATCGGTTGCCCCAAGACCATCGACGGTGACTTAAAGAACGAGGACATCGAGGCTTCGTTCGGTTTCGATACAGCTACAAAGACATACAGCGAGCTCATCGGTAACATCGAGAGAGATGCCAACTCCGCTAAGAAGTACTGGCACTTCATCAAGGTTATGGGTCGTTCGGCTTCTCACGTTGCACTTGAGTGCGCACTTGAGACACAGCCCAACATCTGCCTTATCGGTGAGGAAGTTGCAGCCAAGAAGATGAGCCTTTCACAGATCGCCGACATCATCGCTGATTCGGTTGAGAAGAGAGCAGCTAACGGCAACAACTTCGGTGTAGCTATCATCCCCGAGGGTATCGTAGAGTTCGTTCCCGAGTTCTCAAAGCTCATTGCTGAGATCAACGAGCTCCTTGCAGGCGAGAAGACAGCACAGTTCAACGCTCTTCCCGACTGGGCTTCCAAGTATGATTTCATCAAGAAGGGTCTCTCGGCAGAGTCCTTCGCAGTATTTGATATCCTTCCCGAGGAGATCGGCAAGCAGCTCTTCCTCGAGAGAGATCCTCACGGCAACGTACAGGTTTCCCTCATCGAGTCCGAGAAGCTCTTCGCTCTTCTTGTTGCAGACAAGCTCGCAGCAAGGAAGGCAGCCGGCACCTACAAGGGCAAGTTCGCTACACAGCATCACTTCTTCGGTTACGAAGGAAGATGCGCATTCCCTTCGAACTTCGATTCGGATTACTGCTACTCGCTCGGATACAACGCATTCATGCTCATCTCTTACGGCTACAACGGCTACCTCTCGAAGGTTTCCAACATCAGCAAGCCTGCTGATCAGTGGGTTGCAGGCGGTATGCCCATCACAAAGATGATGAACATGGAGCGCAGAAACGGTGCTGACAAGCCCGTTATCAGAAAGGCTCTCGTTGAGCTTGACGGCAAGCCCTTCAAGTATTTCGAGGCACACAGAAACGAGTGGGCTGTTGAGACAGCATTCACATATCCCGGTGCTATCCAGTACTACGGACCTGCTGAGGTTTGTGACATCACAACCAGAACCCTTGCTCTTGAGAAGGGCTGATATCAGAGGCTAAAGTTACGCCTGACCACATAGGCGTTGATGAGGGCACCCCGCGCGGGTGCCCTTTAACGTTTATGTGGGACGCCCGGGGGTATCCTCATCTCTTGAATGAAAGTGATGATTATGTTATCATCTAGTGGTGAGAAAAGCCTAAAACAGGGCATTTCATAAATGCTTGTTTATGATGATCCGTGAACCCGGAGGAGAGTTCGCGGTTAAGGAGGCACAGATGGACTTTTGCGAACTGATGAATAACAGATTCGGTGAGCCTGCCATTATTTTGTCAGTATCCGGTGATAAGATCGCGCCTGTTTGCGTGAACGACAGATTCCTGCCCGAGATCGGCATGAATCTTGATAAGAATGACTACATCTCCCGCGATTACCTCGAAGCGTTTACTCCTGACAGCCTTGATTCGTTTAAGAAAGCGATCAAAGCGGTCTGCACGGGCACCGAAGAGATCAGGCTCGAGACATGGCGAAGGCTTGTTTCGAACTGCTGCGGTGAGGAAAATATCTGCGTGCGCAGTCGACTGATCAGCCTCGGCGATGAGAACGGCCTGCACTACATCTACGAAGGCGTACGCAACGTTACGCTCGAGCATTATCACCCCGCCGTCGAAGTGGACAGCAAGGATCTGTTCGCCAAGACCGCTGAGAA
Source organism: Lachnospiraceae bacterium (assembly GCA_017427685.1). GTDB lineage: Bacteria > Bacillota > Clostridia > Lachnospirales > Lachnospiraceae > RUG11977. The sequence goes on from JAFRSH010000036.1 coordinate 107,703, forward strand.
CAACAACATCTACTACTGGGAGTACACCGTGGCAACCCGTGAGATGCGCCCCTGTTTCAGGTGCATGCGTGACCTCGGACTTCCGGCAGTTGTTAAGAATTACCCCGAGCCGGCGATCGATGCCGGGATCTTCCCGCTTGATTACGCCGACATGTACCGTGAGTGGCATCGCAGGATCGAGGAGGAGGGTCTCCCCGGATTTGAGGGCGTTATCCCGCTCACTGTAGCGAGGATCCCTTTCAGAGTAAAGCTCACAACCGAGTACGACGAGCAGGGCAAGCCCTACAAGATCCTCGGTTCTGCGACTATCATTCCCGAGACCGAGAAAAAGAAGAACGCGCTCGACGATTCCATCATTTCGACTTTGGCGCGCGAGTACAGCGGTATCTACCTCGTAGACCTCGAGAAGGACGAGATGAGCGCCATCATCGAGGACGAGAGAGTCAAGGGCCTGCTTCCCGAGAAATGCCAGTATTCCGCCATGGTCAAGAGGATCCTTGCGAAGTATTCCGATCAGGCGGATGAGAACGTTTCGTTCTTTGCGGACAACAGCTTCCTCAGGAAGGAGTTCTTTAAGGACGGCGCCCGCAGAGAGATGAACTTCAAGATCAGCGAGTACGGCCCTTGGGCGAGACTCATGTGCCGTGCGGTCGAGACAGTCGGTGACGAAGTCTCCAAGATGCTCATCACCTACACGCTACTCGACGATCATCGTTCACAGAAGCTCGATGACGACAGGACGATCGCCCTCCAGAAGAAGGAGCTCGAGGAACGTCAGGGCAAGCTCATGGAGGCTGTGGACGAAGCGAATCGTGCGAACCGTGCGAAGTCTGACTTCCTTGCCAAGATGTCGCATGAGATCAGAACCCCTATGAACGCCATCATGGGCATGAACGAGATCATCATGAAGTCGGACGTGAGCGACGAGATCCGCGGTTACGCCACTGACGCATATCGCGCCTCGGAGGGTCTCCTTTCGATAATCAACGAGATCCTCGATTTCTCAAGAATAGAGAGCGGAAGACTCGAGCTTTGCAACGAGAGGTTCGACCTCGGAGCCTTCCTCTTCAGAATGTATAACATGTTCGTCATGCGTGCCGAGGGCAAGGGACTTGCTCTTACGGTTGACGCGGCGCAGGATCTGCCCCGTTACGTGACGAGCGACGAGAACCGCCTGATGCAGGTTCTCAACAACCTTGTATCGAACGCGGTCAAGTACACCGACAGCGGTGTCGTTACTCTCAGGGTTTCCTCTAAGCCCGACGGCGAAACAGCCCGTTTCGTCACGTTTGAGGTTGAGGACACGGGCCGCGGTATCAGAGAAGAAGACCTTTCGAAGCTGTTCCAGGCATTCGAGAGGATCGACGTTCAGAACAACCGCAACATCGAGGGTACGGGACTCGGACTTAACATCGCCTTCCGTATCGTCGAGAAGATGGACTCGAAGCTCGAGGTTGAGAGCGAGTTCGGCAAGGGCACACGCTTCTTCTTCACAGTTCGTTTCGAGTGCGATCCCTACGTGCGCATGGGCGACTTCCATTCGTGCAACGTGGTGGCAGCTCCCGAGAACGAGAAGCCGATGTTCGTTAACCCTGACAAGAGGATCCTGGTTGTCGATGACAACATCGTCAACCTTAAGGTCATCAAGGCGCTCCTCAAGGATTCGCAGATGACCGTGATCGAGGTCACCTCGGGTGCTCAGGCGCTCCGTGCCGCTTCTACCCGGAAGTTTGACCTGATCTTCATGGATCACTACATGTCAGGGATGGACGGAGTCGAGACGCTCTTCAGGATCAGAGAGCAGGAGGACGGACCCAACCACGACACTCCCGTTATCGCCCTCACCGCGAACGCGATCAAGGGCGCCTACGAGAAGTACCGCGAGCTCGGCTTCGTGGACGTAGTGTTTAAACCCACAACTCTGAGCGATCTCAACGAGATGCTCTGGAAATACTGCAGTTGATTATTCACATAGATGTGTGTATAATGGCGGTGTTGAACAACAGAATATTGTCTGCTTCGACTCTTTTGTCTGCCGCTCCTTTAGGAAACGGTAAACGACGTCTCATAAGCGTCGCGCTCGGCATCAGGGGTGGAGCCGGTCTTCGGTTCCTGAGAGGAAATCTCGGTGAGAATCCGTCGCAACCATCATTACTGTGATCGGGCACAGGCCCGTAAGTCAGAATGCTTGACGGAGCAGACAGGTGCGGACATTTTGGATATGGGAGATGTCGCCTGATGAGCCTGCGATCTGTGGGCTTTTCTTGGTGACCCTCTTGCCTCTGTGGCGGAGGGTTTTCCTTTGCTGTGCACTGCGCAGCTTTCTCCGATCCTCCGGGATTTTCGTACCAAGTATAACGACTCCCTAATAACCGTTTAAATGCCGGACTGATCGTCTCATGACACGTGCCTTGGATGGGTTGTTCCGCGACCGTTATACCATGATCGGTTCATAAAAATTTTTATAAAAGAGGTACGAAATCATGAAGAAAACACTCACAATCCTTTTAACACTCATCATGATCCTCGGCACCACATGTCTTGCAGCTTCCGCAGACGAGGGTGTTAAGGTTCGCGTTTCGATCGCAGACGGCAGCGGCAAGCTTGTTGTTGCTTACAAGCAGATCGAAGTTACAGACACAGACGCTGACGGCGCACTCACCATCAGCGATGCTCTTTACGCAGCACATGAGAAGTTCTACGCTGACGGCGCAGAGGGCTACGGCACATTCATGAGCGACTACGGTCTGAGCCTTGGCAAGCTTTGGGGCGAAGAAAACGGCGGTTCTTACGGCTACTACGTGAACAACGCTTCCGCATGGAGCCTTGCAGATCCCGTTTCCGAGGGCGATCATGTTTATGCATTCGTATACACAGACCTCACATACTGGTCGGATACCTACAGCTGGTTTGAGAAGGCTTCCGTTAAGGCTGATGCCGGCGAGGAGATCACTCTCACACTCAAGAGCGCAGGCTACGATGCAGAATGGAACCCCGTAGAGGTTGCTGTGGAAGGCGCAGAGATCACTGTTGACGGCGAGGGCACAGGCATCTTCACCGACGAGAACGGTCAGGCAACGATCGTTATCGAGGACAGCGGCAAGGCTGTTATCAGCGCTGTTTCCGATACGATGACTCTTGTTCCCGCTGTTTGCGTTGCAAACATCAGCGGCGACGATGTTGTTACAGAACTTCCCAAGACAGGTGTTGCCGATACATTCAGCTTCCTGTTCGCAGGTCTTGCACTTGTCGGTGCAGGCGCTGTACTCACCCTCATCGCAAAGAAGAAAGAGCAGATGGCGTAACTGATCCCGATCTGCCCGGATAAGGTGTATGAAACGTAAAAGCATTTTTATGATGATAGCCTGTCTGTTAATGACAGCGCTGTTCGGAACAAATACAGTGAAAGCCGATACCGTTGATGACGTTTGGAGCGTCATCGACGGTATTGCCATGTTTAAAATGAGCGAGTGCGGCGCGGGGAGTATGCAGGAATGGGCCGACGGCGCGCTCTGTGAGGGTGCGGGAACAGACGCTGACGCTTATGCCTTCGCCCTTTACAAGCTCGGCAAAGCCGACGTTACCGCGTACAAAGAAGCACTTAGAAAATACCTCGACGAGAACACCGTCCGCTCGGCAACAACCAGGCTCAAGTACGCGCTGTGTCTGCTCATGGGAGAAGAGGTGAATCGGCCGTGTAAGGATCCTTATATTACCGCTACACTGGAAGACAGTGTAGGCAAACAGGGGATCATGAGTCTTGTTTACGGATTGCACCTTTCAAATTGTTGGTGTAACGCACCGGAGTACCCGCCATTCAAGCTGGTTGATGAACTTATGTCCCTTCGTCATGAGGACGGAGGATGGTCCGTGATGGGACAGTACAGCGATGTAGATGTAACAGCAATGGTGTTACAGTCTTTTGCTTACCTCAGAAAAACGTTGTATAACGTCGTGTACGGTTGGGTGCAAGTATACGAGGGCGAAGCTCTCGAAGAGCATCGGAAACTTTATGAGAAGATAGAAGACGGCGTCAGGACGGGCCTCGCCTTTCTTTCAGGCAAACAGAACGAGACGGGTGATTTCGCAGGCTTCGGAAGTGACAATGCGGAAAGCACCGCACAGGTACTTATAGCGCTTTCGTCACTCGGAATTGACGGTGCGAGCGACCCTGATTTTGTTAAGAATGGCAATTCCGTCGTCGACGGGATAATGCGCTACCGACTCCCCGACGGCTCCTTTGCACACGTGCTTGGCGGTGACTCTAACCCAACAGCCACCTCACAGGTATTCACCGCGATGGCATCCTATATCTGCTATCAAGAGGGAAATATTTACTACCGTATTTATGCATCCGAAGAACTCCCCGAGGAGTCATCCGATGCGGGAAGCTTGAAAATAGAGTTTCATTTTCAGGAGAGCAGAGAAGAATCTGAAGTGGGGAGTAAGGACAGCCTGAACTCTGAAGCTGTTGATATCGCAGGAAGTGCAGATTCACAGGCGGAACCGGCGCCGGATTCTGATAATAAAACAGTCGCAGAAGATGATTCAGGGAATGATTTAATCACTGTTAACCCGGTTGATGATAGGGAAACATCCCCTATAAAAGGGATTCTGTACATAGGAATCCTCGGGATTGCAATCCTGGCTTCGGTGCTCCTCGTGATCTTTAAGAAGCGGAACCCCAAGAACTTCATCTTCGTTTTGATCGTCGCGGGACTTGCTGCGACGGCGGTGTTCTTCTCGGATTTTGCGACCGGGACAGATTACTACAGATCCGAGACTCTCGAAGGCGAGGTCGCCGGAGAAGTCACATTTACGATCAGATGCGACACCATAGCAGGCCTCGGCGACAGTGAATTCATCCCTGAGGATGGGTGTATCCTCAAAGAGACCACATATGCGTTCGCACAGGACGAAACCGTGTACGACATCCTGGTGAGAGCGGTCAAGGACAACAAGCTCCACATGGAGAAGAAAAAGACGGGCAGCGGTCCGCGCGACTACTATATCTGCGGCATCGCCAACATCTACGAGTACGACTGGGGTGAGCTTTCGGGCTGGATGTACTACGTGAACGGAGAGTCGCCTTCGGTGGGCTGCGGCGAGTACCGCGTGAAGGACGGAGACTGCATTGAGTGGCTCTACACCCGTGAGATCGGACGCGACCTGAAGGGAACCATGGACATGCTTACGGGTGAGTATAAGTGAAAGAAAGGAGGAAAGCAGATGAAACCGCTTGAGAAATATAACCCGGCCGTTATTTTTCTGTATTTCCTCCTGCTCGCAAGTCTCGCCATGTTTGCGGCGAACCCTGTCATGATCGCCATCTCGGTACTCACAATGAATGCGGCGGCCGTGGCGTACTCCCGCGAGGGGCTTGCGCGCTCGTACGTGTTCTACGCGATCATCTTCGTGCTCACATCGCTCGCTAACCCCGTCTTCAGCCACAACGGCGTAACCGTGCTCCTCGTGGTCAACGACAACCCGATCACGCTTGAGGCGGTGCTGTACGGAGTGATGACCGGCTTCATGATCCTCTCGGTACTCCTCCTTTTCAGAGTTTTCTCAACGCTTATGACCTCTGACCGGCTTCTCTATATCTTCGGTCGGGCTTTCCCGAAGCTCGGACTGTTGCTTGCGATGACGCTGCGGTTCGTGCCGCTCTTCGGGCGCCAGCGCAGAAAGATCGAGAACACGCAGAGAACTCTGGGACTTTATAAAGACGAGAATGCGATCGACACGATCAAAGGCAAGCTCTCCGTACTGTCGGCGATGACGACGTGGGGGCTCGAAAACGGGATCGTAACGGCAGACAGCATGAGCGCGCGCGGATACGGGATCAAAAGGAGCCGCACAAGCTTTTCGATGTTCAGATTTGAGAGATCTGATCTTGGGCTGTTGCTCATCGTTATCGCGAGCTGTACTTTCATCTTCTTCGGGATCGCGACAGACAAACTGAAGACTGACTTCTACCCGCGCATGCAGCTGCCGCCTTTTTCGCCTTATGCGACTGTCTGCTACATATTATATACGGGGCTTGCAATCTTCCCTCTTGTTGCAAAGGTCGCGGAAACACTTAGGTGGAAGTGGATATCCGGTAAGGCATATGATGACAAGATAAAACGTTGAAGTTGGAAACATGAACATAAAGATAAGGTACTGAACAAGGGATCGTCCGGGATAATGTGTCGGAATGAGAGTGACACAAAGAAAATGGCAAGGTATTGAACATGGAATTGCTTAGAGTTGAGAATTTGAACTTCGCGTACTCAGACGGTAAGCAGGCGCTTGAAAACATCAGCTTCTCTCTTGAGGAAGGTGAGATGCTGTGTGTGTGCGGCCCGACCGGAAGCGGCAAGTCTACGCTTCTGAGGCTCCTCAAAAGGGAGCTTTCTCCGCGTGGCACGAAGAACGGTGTGATATATCTGAACGGGCGTAAACAGGATTCTCTCAGCGAGTTTGAGGCTGCTACCGAAGTAGGCTTCGTTATGCAGCGCCCCGACATGCAGATAGTGACCGACAAGGTCTGGCACGAGCTGGCATTCGGACTTGAAAATATCGGCGTTAAGCAGGACGAGATCAGGCGGCGCGTCTGCGAGATCGCGGGGTACTTTGGGATGGAGTCATGGTTTGACAGAAGCACAGATTCGCTCTCGGGGGGACAGAAGCAGCTCCTTAATCTCGCTTCCGTAATGGTTATGCAACCCTCTTTGCTCATACTCGACGAACCCGTTTCGCAGCTCGATCCGATCGCCGCGTCAGATTTACTGGCCACAGTTAAAAAGCTCTGTCGTGAGTTCGGCATCACGGTCATCGCCGCGGAACAGCGTCTTGAGGAGCTCATACCCGCTTCCGACAAGCTTCTTGCCCTTAAGGACGGCAGGATCGTGACCTTCGGGGAGACGCGGGAATGCGTCAAAGCCCTCATGTCTGACGAACATTTCGCAGTTTCCATGCCCGCATCCGCAAAACTGTACAGGAAGCTCATGGGTGTTGCTTTTGAAAGAAAAGAAGCGCTTTCATCACATAAGCGTTCAGGCTCGGAGTCTGGCAATCCTGAAATCCCTCTGAGTGTGGGAGAGGGACGCAGATTTCTCAAGAATATGATTTCAGAGATAAAAAGCCACGATAGCGGATTACCGGAAGATAAAGAGGGACCCGGTACTTCGTTGAAGAGTTTGGCGAGGAATCAGATGTGGGTAAACCTCGCATCTAAAGAGGAAAAATCCGGTACAGAAAACGTTGAGGGTAATGATGCCCTGAAAAAAGGAAGACCGGAAAAAGAGAAAAATGATTTTGCTCTGGAATTCAGGGAGGTGTATCTCAAGTACGAGAGAGCAGGGCGTGATATCCTTCAGGCCTTGAGTTTTAAGGTCAGGAAAGGTGAGATCTTCTGTATGCTCGGCGGTAACGGAGCGGGCAAGTCGACTGCGGTAAGCGCCGCGGCGGGACTTGTGAAGCCCTACACCGGCAAGATCAAGGTCTTCGGGAAGAACATCGGCGATTACAGAGGTCAGGAACTGTACCGCGAGTGTGTGGCGCTTCTCCCGCAGGATGTTCAGACAGTGTTTTTGACGGACGATATTAACGGCCGCCATCCCTACGACCTCTCGGGAGGAGAACAACAGCTTGCAGCCCTCGACATCGTGCTCGCTACCAAACCCCGGTTGTTGCTCCTCGATGAGCCAACCAAGGGACTTGACGCAGTACTGACCGCAGAGCTTGTAAATAGGCTCAGAGCCCTCGCGCAGGAAGGCGTGACGATAGTCATCGTATCTCACGATGTGGAGTTCGCTGCAGATGTGGCAGACCGATGCGCGCTCCTTTTCAACGGTGAGGTAGTCTCGGTGAGCGATTCGCGAGATTTCTTCGCAGGGAACTATTTCTATACTACCGCTCTGAGTAGGATTACAAGAGGAATCGTGAAGTGATGACCCCCGTCCCCTAGCGGGACCGGTGACGTGTAAGAAAACACCTCAGAAAGGAGAATCGAACATGCTAGTTATCCGCAACCGCTCCCTGCGGCGCCTTCTGCGCGTCCTGATCCCGTTTGTGGCGGTGCCCGCCGCGGTCCTTGTCGGCGCCTACGTGTTCAAAGACAAAGTCTACGCCTATATCTCCCTCATCATCACCATCCTTGCGATCGTCCTTTTTATCAGTGGCTTCGAAAAGCGCGAAACCGGCTCCAGGCGAATGGTCATCGTCGTTGTGATGACCGTACTTTCGGTGATAGGACGCTTCGTGCCGGTTATCAAGCCTGTTGCGACCATCACCGTGATCAGCGGCGTTTATCTCGGAGGCGAAGCGGGCTTTCTGGTTGGAGCCATGACCGCCGTCATCTCGAACTTTTTCTGGGGCCAGGGACCCTGGACTCCTTTCCAGATGTTTTCCTGGGGACTGATTGGTCTCTTTTCTGGTCTTCTTGCGGGCAGACTCAAGACCTCGAAGATACTCCTGTACGCTTACGGAGCACTCGCCGGGTTCCTCTTCTCCATGATCATGGATGTCTGGACAGTCCTCTGGATGGAAGAGGGCTTCTCCTGGGAACCCTACTTCGCAGCCATCACGACCGCATTACCCATGACGCTACTGTACGCTGTATCAAACATTTTGTTTCTTATATCACTGTTTGATCCTATAGGAAAAAAACTAGAGAGAATAAAAAGGGTTTACGGAATCTAAATCCTTTCATCCCCCCTAAAAATATTTACACAATAGTAAATAGGCTCGGACGCGCCCGTCTGCTTTTCGTAAACCTGTTGAGAACGTCGGTACTTAGCGGCTGTATTTGGGCCGCTTATGTACCGCTACGTTCGAATACAGAGTGAGAACGCGTTTACGAAAAGTACGACGTGGCAGTCCGAGCCGTTTTTGCTTAAACCAAATTTACATTTTTATCTTTTAATAAACAAAAGAATGTGATACAATTAAATTGCGAAGATGCATTTTGCATTTTGTGAACCCCCGCCGCATTTCGATACTAATACGAAATCTAATCCAAAACGGGGCGTGGTCCGGAGAGTTTTATGACGGCATATGACTTCCTTTTATGGTTTCAGGGCTTGAGCATCGTGGGTGTCTTTGTCACCCTTGTGATGTTCTTTCCGTCATGGAAAAACAGGATTCATTCTTATCTGTTCATATTCACCGCATCCGTTCTGATCAACAACGTGGGTTACTTTATCGAGATGATCTCGGACAACTCCGTTGATTGCATGTGGGGCACGCGTATCGAGTATCTTGGCAAGATCTTTATTTCGGTCGGGCTTTTGTTCTTCATGACCGAGTACACGGGCGCTCGTCTGAGCACGTATACCAAGCGTATGGTAGCCGTGATCCATTTCCTCATCGTGATCGTAGTGTTTACGAACGATTACCATCACATGTATTACGAGTCCGTTCTTTTCTCCAGCGAAGGTCTTTTCCCTCATAATGTTTATGAGCACGGTTTCGTGTATTACATATATATAATGATGGTGGCAGGCTACCTCGTCTTTGCGACATTCTCCGCCGTCATGCGACTTATGCAGGAGCGCAGGCGTAAGAGAAAGTTTCAGACAGCCATCATAATCGCCATCGGTTTTGTTATGATGGGCGGTATCGTTGTTTATTCGACGGGCCTGGCCGGAGGTTACGATGCGACAGTTATCTCGTACCTGCTCTGTCTTATCCTGATGATCGTTGCTACCATCAAGTATGACTTGCTCGCAGCACTTGATGCCGTTAAGAACTACATCGCCGACAACATGACAGAAGGTATCGTTGCGGTCGATACCGAAGGTGCGATCATCTACTACAACACCATCGCGGAGCGCATCTATCCGACCCTCAAAGAGAACGACGAAACTGTGGTTACGCAGATCCTTGAGGCTATCGAAAAGGACGAAGTCATAAGCATTAAAAAGAACTACTACAAGGCTGAGGCTACCGATCTCACGAACGAGCGAAAGACATTCGGTAAGCTTTACGTTATCGACGACGTTACCATCGAGCACAACCATAACCTTGAACTCAAGCTCCGTTCGATCACGGACGGCATGACGGGTCTCTTTAACCGTACCGAGACTCTGCGCCGCATCGAGGAAGGGATGGCCTCGGGCGATGGCGTGGCACTTGTTATGATCGACATAGACAACTTTAAATCAGTCAACGATTCTTACGGACATGACGTCGGTGACACCGTTATCAAGGGTGTTGCAAAGGTCATGACCGATCTTACAATCTATAATCCTAAGCTCTCGGCAGGACGTTGGGGCGGCGAGGAGTTTATGCTCGTTATGCCCGCGACCGGCATCGATGAGGCAGTGAGTGCTGCAGAGAAGATCCGTACGGATTTCGAGAAGACCGAATTCCAATACGCAGGCTTCAGAACCGTCAGCCTCGGAGTCACTGTCTTTACCGAAGGCGATGATGCGGATGTTTTCTGCAAGAGAGTTGACGAGGCGCTTTATATCTCCAAGCAGGAAGGCAAGAACAGAGTGACCGTGAAGTAAAGTTTTTATGAAGTTAGTCATTTTTTGCCTTCGAGCATGTTTAAACTCCACAAAATGTTAATTTGAAATCGAATTCAACGCTTTGTTTTGTTGTTGTGATATTTCGTGCTAACGCGTGTTAATAAGCACGATATGCGGTGCTGGGACTTCCGGACGTTAAACAGGTGACAGAGTGTAAAAATCGAAAAAATGATACTGAAATAGAAAAAAAGAGCAAAAAATAGCAATATTTGGTCAGTTGAGGTGCTTATTAGGTTGGTAAATTCACAATTATGTCATATAATGTGGATTATAAGAGCGGGAGTGGGAAGTTTTCTCCCCGAAATGATTTGCTTTTGTGAAGCAGGAAAGGTATACGGGTTTATGGCAAAGCAAAGACGACCTCTGGTGTCACACATTTTCACGGCTGATCCCTCAGCACATGTTTTTAACGATAAGATTTATATCTATCCTTCTCATGATATCCCTCATGATGCGGAAGACAACGATAACGGTGACGAGTATCGTATGGAAGACTACCACGTACTTTCACTTGATAACCTTGACGCAGAGTGCGTTGACAACGGTGAGGCTCTTCACATGAAGAACATCCCTTGGGTTAGCAAGCAGATGTGGGCTCCCGACGTTGCATACAAGAACGGAACATATTATCTTTATTTCCCCGCAAGAGACAAGGACGGCATCTTCAGGATCGGAGTTGCAACATCTTCGTCTCCCGTAGGACCTTTCGATCCCGAACCGGACTACATTCAGGGAACATACAGTATCGATCCCGCTTCTTTCGTTGATGATGACGGAAGAGCATACCTCTATTACGGAGGACTTTGGGGCGGACAGCTCGACAAGTGGACAAAGGGCTTCTTCGATGAGAAGGCAGGCCAGCTTGAGGGCGATCTTGATCCCACTCGCGATGCGATCGGACCCATGTTCTGTGAGCTCGCAGACGACATGAAGTCACTTAAGGGTGAGCCTCGTCATCTTCAGATCCTTGACGAGGAAGGCAACCCCATTAAGGAAGGCGACGAGGACCGAAGATACTTCGAGGGTCCTTGGATGCACAAGTTCAACGGCAAGTATTACCTTTCATATTCGACCGGTACAACACACTACCTTGTTTATGCCGAGTCCGACAAGCCCGAGGGTCCCTTCAAGTACAAGGGAAGACTCATGGAGCCCGTTCTCGGATGGACAACGCATCACTCTATCGTAGAGTATCATGGTGAGTGGTACCTCTTCTATCATGACTGTGAGCTTTCGAACGGTATCAATCACCGTCGTAACGTTAAGTTCACCAAGCTTGATATCGCTCCCGACGGAACGATCAAGAAGATCATACCTTATGAGGATTGAATAATGTAAGAATGTCAGGCCTGTCGGTTGAACCGACGGGCCTTTTTAAATTTTTTGGGATTGGTGTATGAAAGAAAAACAGGTTATTGCAAAACAAACAGATCTTAAGACCGCGCTCGCCCGGATGATCGGGGAGCAGGGTCTTGGCGAGTCTGCTCCGGCTGAGCTTACGGCTGGCACTGTGCAGATCGGCCCGGCTGCGCTTTTTGACCTTTCGAAGGATGGAACGTATGTCAGGGGCTGCGTGTTCTGCTGCGGCGGTTATATCGTGAGCGCTTACGGACCCGCGGAGACGATCCCCGAGGGACAGGGGCGTCGCCACGCTTCGGGCAAGCACGATACACAGACTCCGGAGCCCGGCCCCGCACAGGGCCTCCCTGTTACGTTCACAAGCTTCTCATACTTTAAGCTCAGTGACATGGAGGACATCAGGGTTGACAGACTCTTTGCTTCAAGCGTCCTCACGACTGTTTTAGGAGGCGTTGACGCCTTTGTGGCAGCGTTCTCAGGCATCTGCATGTCCGGGATGAACACATTTATTAAAGAAGTGAAGGCGTTGACTGACGGCGGTGCACCCGAAGCCGGGAACGGGGCTGAAGTCCGGGTGGATAACATAAGCGTCAGCGCTGAAAGCGACCAAAAGGATCATGCAGGAGAAGGCGGAGAGGAGAAGATCCCTTCGGTCAAGAAGCGTACGATCTTCTCACGCGTGTTCCACTATTTCCTCAAGTACAAGTTTTCGGTTGTTGCGCTGTTCTTTATGTACCTCGCATCGGCACTGATCTCGGTTGTCTGGCCTTACCTTTCGGGTAAGGTGCTCTACGACGGGGTCATCAGCCGCAACGATGAATTCCTCGCGGAGTTTGGACTGAAGGGCGAGTACATGCTCGCGCTTCTTGTGCTGGTGGGCGTTATGTTCGGAGTGAGAGTGCTCCAGCACGGAGTGCAGATACTGCAACAATTCCTTGTTGCGAGGGTTGCCGCAAGAACAGTCAGGGACATCAAACAGGACATCTTCTCCTCGATGGGAGACCTGTCGCTACGCTTCTTTACGAGCAAGCAGACCGGCGGCCTCATGACACGTGTACGAAGCGATGCCGACAGAGTAACGGACTTCTTCCTCGACGGATTCCCGTTTCTGTTCATTCACTCCTCGACGATCATCGTGACGTTTGTGGTCATGTTCAGGCTCAACTGGCAGCTTTCGCTGCTCGCGGTCGTGCTCCTGCCCGTGCTCGTGGTCCTGAGCGTTAAGCTCAAGCCCGCGCTCTGGACGCTCTACGGCAAGCGTCACCGTGCCGAAAGATCCATGACGGGCAAGGTCAATGACAACCTCACGGGAGCCCGCGTCGTAAAGGCGTTCGGGCGCGAAGACGAGGAGTCGGAGAGCTTCGCTAAGAAGTCCCGCTCGCTGATGAACGCGGAGGTCGATATCGTCCGCTATAACAACCGCTTTACGATCCTTTACAACATGGTTGCCGAGATCTCGAACATCTGGGTTTGGATCGTCGGAGTGCTCCTTGTCATCGACACGAAGTCGATCGACCTCGGAGTGCTCATCACATTCGTCGGCTATGTAAGCTCGCTTAACGGGCCGATGAACTTCTTCTCATATATATTCCGTGTCTGGACCGACAGCATCAACTCTGCGCAGCGTATGCTGGAGATCATCGACGCGGTGCCCGATATCAAAGAGGCCGACAACCCCAAGCGGCTTGAGGATCCGAAGGGCGGAATCGAGCTCGACCATGTGACATTCGGTTACGAGGCGTTCAGGCCGGTGCTGAGGAACATCTCTCTCAAGGTTCGGCCGGGAGAGGTGCTCGGTATCGTCGGACGCTCCGGCGCCGGCAAGTCGACACTCGTCAATCTCATCTCGAGACTCTACGATCCCGATGAGGGAAGCGTGAGGATCGACGGGATCGACGTGCGCGACCTGGCTTTCAGGGATCTGAGACGAAGCGTTGCGATGGTTTCCCAGGACACCTACATCTTTATGGGCTCGGTGGCTGACAACATCGCCTACGCGGACAAGGACGCATCCCGTGATGATATCATCCGTGCCGCGAAGCTGGCCGGAGCACACGACTTCATCAGTGCGATGCCCGACGGCTACGACACGATCGTCGGAGCGGGAGGTAAAGACCTTTCGGGCGGTGAACGCCAGCGCCTTTCGATAGCGCGTGCCGTTCTTGCGAACCCGAAGATCCTCATCCTCGACGAGGCTACTTCGGCTGTCGACACGAAGACCGAACAGCTCATCGAGAAATCGATCACACTCCTCGCGGAGGGGCGCACAACGATCTCTATCGCACACCGCCTCTCGACACTCAAGAACGCGGACAGGCTGATCGTCATCGACGGCGGACGCATCGTGGAGGAAGGTACCCACGACGAGCTCTGCAAGAAAGAAGGCATCTACCACATGCTTTCGGATCTCCAGACAGGGTTCCTCTCTCTTGAGGAGATTTAGAAAACACACAAAAGAAAGGAAATCGGATGGAAGAGAAAACACTTACATATTTCGAGAGTTCGGGTGGGTTCCTCGGAGCACGCTCCGGAGAAGAAGAGTACACGCGCGTGCGTGCTGTGCGGCTCTTTCCCTTCTCGGACCCCGACAAGTACATTTCGATAAGAGTCGGAAGCGAGGCGGGTGAGGAACTCGCAGTCATCAGGGATCTGACGGAGCTCGCGCCCGAGCAGAGAGAACTCATCGAGCACGACCTTGAACTCAACTATTTCATGCCTGTCATCAACAAGATCATTTCGATCAAGGACGAGTACGGCTACGCCTACTTCCATGTCATGACGGACAAGGGTGAGGTGAAGTTCACCATAAACATGGGTGGCACGAACGTCAGCAAGCTCTCCGAGACACGGCTTCTCATCACCGACATCAACGAGAACCGCTTCGAGATCCGCGACGTGCGCGAACTCACCCCCGCGGAGCAGAGAAAACTTGATCTGTTCCTGTAGTGATCATACAGAAAAAGCAACCTAAGTAATATCTGAGAGAAAGATTATGATACTCAATTTTGAATTAACTGACGATCTGCGGAGCCTGATCACCCTCACGGACAAAGAGGAGATCTACTACTCGCTCCCGATCGATATCGACGAACGATCGCGCTACACCCGTGACTCGTTCCTCGTAGTCTCGAACACGACGATCTACGTGATCATGCACGGTGCCCTCGAGCGCACACTTGCGATCGCCGACTGTAGCGAAGCAAAGTCCCACGCGCATGTCGGACAGGGACTCCTCACCGTCAACCACAAGGGGGTCCTCACGGTCCTGGCGCGGTACACGCACGGTCATATGGGCCGTTACGCCTATGTTGCACGAGGCATAAACATCCTCGCATCCGGCAGAACGGAGCACGTCGAAAGCAACGAGTACGAGGCTTCGTGCCCGAAGTGCGGACGCGCGATCCCGGGGACGGCTCGATGCCCGCACTGCAGCGGTGAGAATCGTTTCGTTTCGACCGTAAAGAGGATCGCCAAGCCCTACATCCCGCAGTTCATCGGAATCGCGGTGCTCATGATCCTTGCGTCGGTGACGACGCTTGTTAACCCTGCCATCCAGAGGCACCTTGTCGACAACGTCCTTCTTGAAGAGGAACCGTCCAAGACAGCAGCGTTTTTATGCCTGGGCGGAATGTTCCTGATGAGTGCCGGGATCGTGTTCGTCAACGTGGCGAAGAGCTTCTACTCGACTAAGCTCGGAGCGCGGATCTCCATGGACATGCGCAACAGTCTTTTTGACAAGCTCCAGAAAGCTCCGCTTTCCTACATCAACGACAGACGCCCCGGCGAGCTCCTCAACCGCGTCGTACAGGACACGCGAGTTATCAGGGAGTTCATGGAGAACAGCTTTTGTAACCTCTTCACGGTCGCATTTATCTTCGTTTGCGACGTGATCTTCATGCTGTCCATCAACCCGAAGCTTGCCCTGTTGTCTTTTATTCCGGCGCCTTTTGTCGTAATGCTTATGCTGGCCTTCCGTAAGAGCATCCACCGTCGTTTTCACCTTCAGTGGCACAAGAACGATGATGCGAGCAGTAACCTCCAGGATGTGATCTCGGGAATGCGAGTCGTTAAGTCCTACGGCAACGAGAAGCCTGAAGCGGCCAAGTTCCTCAAGTATTCGAACGAGTACTGCCGTGTTCAGACCAGAAACGAGTGCTTCTGGGCGATCTTTAATCCGATGCTCTCTTTCCTAATGGGTGCGGGCGTATTTGTCGTGGTCTACTTCGGAGGACGGGATGTTCTGCTCGGTGACATGACGACAGGAGAGCTCATCCAGTTCATGACATACACAACGCTTCTCTACCAGTACCTTAACTGGATGACGCAGCTTCCGAGACAGCTTACCGCGATCATCAGCAGTCTCGAGCGTATCGATGATATCCTTGCGTTTGACCGGATACCGAACCACGGTGAGGGTGTTGTGAAAACGATCGAGGGACAGGTTGATTTTGAGAAAGCCACATTCGGCTACAGGTCGTACAAACCTGTACTTGAAGGGATAGACCTTCATGTCCGTCCGGGAGAGAAGATAGGTATCGTCGGACCTTCGGGAGCCGGCAAATCGACACTCATCAATCTACTCATGGGTCTTTACGAAGCCGATGACGGAGTGCTCATGGTAGACGGCACGGACATCAGGACGCTTGACAGAAAGAGCTTCCACAGCCAGCTCGGAGTGGTCCTTCAGGAGACCTTCCTCTTCTCGGGAACGATCCTTGAGAACATAAGGTTCGCGCGACCCGACGCTACCTACGAGGAAGTTATTGCCGCCGCGAGGACCGCGAACGCGCACGACTTTATCTGTCGTACGCCGGGCGGTTACGATACCTACGTCGGTGAGAAGGGTTACAACCTTTCGGGCGGAGAGCGCCAGCGTATCGCCATAGCACGCGCTGTGCTCGCGAATCCGTCGCTTCTTATCCTTGACGAAGCAACGGCGAGCCTTGATACAGAGAGCGAGTATCTCGTTCAGAACGCACTCTCGAAGCTCACAAAGGGCAAGACGACCTTTGCCATAGCCCACAGGCTTTCGACTCTCAAGGATTGTGACAGACTCATTGTGATCGACGGACACAAGATCTGCGAGGTGGGCTCCCATGAGGAACTCATCGCTGCCAAGGGCCTGTACTATGAACTGCTTACGGCACAGCTTCAGATGCAGAGACGGAGAGAAGGATAAATACAGTAAAAAGGAGCCTAGGGGCTCTTTTTTATTTGCTCATTCCCGGGATGGCGAAAATATTTTTTGAAAAAGAGGGTTGACAGACGTCATACCTCGTGTTACGATGTATGACGTCAACTGAAGTATAACGCATCAGGAAGTATATATAAAAGGAGGCATAGATGGACATCCAATTAAAGCGAGGATTGCTTGAAGTCTGTGTGCTCGCTGCTATCAGGAACGAGGATTCCTACGGCTACAAGATAATCAAGGACATGAGTCCTTATCTTGAAATGTCAGAGTCCACGCTTTACACGATCCTCAAGAGGCTTGAGGGAGCGGCGCTTCTGACAGTCAGATCGGCAGAGCACGGCGGAAGGCTTCGGAAGTATTATCACATAACCCCGCAGGGGCGTGACAGGATCGAGGAATTCAGAGACGACTGGAAAGAGATCGAAGCGATCTACAGATTCATAACAAGAGAGACGGAGCAGATCACTGCTCCGACCGATACTCCGCAGCTGACCGGTGAGACCGGAAGCCGGCAGGAGACGAATCTAACAGGGTTACAGTTCGACACCGGCATGACGCTTGAAACGGGGGCCTTCAGTCAGAACGGTAATGAAGCAGGTCAGACAGAATCATTCGGTGAAACAGAGAGGAAATAATATGGGTAAGACAGAATTTTTGGAGCAGCTCAGAAGAGGTCTTTCCGGCTGCCCCGATCAGGAAAAGGAAGAGAGGATCGCATTTTATGACGAAATGATAAGCGATTACCTTGAGGAAGGACTTACGGAGAGTGAAGCCGTTGCAAAGATCGGCGATCCCCGTGATATCGCGGCCGGCATCATGGCAGACCTGCCTCTTTCGACGCTGGTTAAAGAGAGGATCAGACCGGGCAGAAAGCTTAAGAGCTGGGAACTCATCCTGATCATACTTGGCAGTCCCATATGGGTATCCCTGGTGATAGCAGCGATCGCGGTCATCTTCTCGATATATGTAGCGGTTTGGTCCATAGTCGTTGCTGTTTACGCGGCAGACCTCGGACTTGCGGTCGGAGCGATCTGTGCTCCTGTTTACGGTATATTCACTTTCTCGGCTTCGGGAATGATGATGATCGGTATCGGAGTGTTCTGTGCCGGCGCAGCGATCGCACTCTTTATAGGATGTATCAAATTCACGGGTGTGATGGTTAAACTCACACGTTCAATACTGCTCGGTATCAAGAGTCTTTTTATCAAAAAGGACGAGACAGCAGAGAACTGACAATGCAGTTGATCAAAAGAGAGGAATATAAATGAACAGAAATATCAAAATAGCACTTATCGCAGCCGGATTTCTCATGGTTGCGGGACTTATCATCACTTTTATATCGGTAGCGTCGACCGGATTCGATGTACACGAGATATCGGATGGCAATTATGTTGAAAGAACATTCAACCTTGAACATGATTTCGAAGGGATCTATGTGGACGTCAGCAGCGAAGACGTTTCGTTCTACGTGACGGACGGACAGCCCCGCGTGGTTACGTATCAAAGAGACGATGTCGATGTTTCGGTCACGATCGCAAATAACATTCTCAGTGTAGAGACGGATATGGGCAAATGGTTCTCGATGGGTATAAACTTTGAGAACCCCACGGTAAAGATCTATCTCAACAAGAGCACTTTTGCAGGCGACCTCACCATTAAGTCTTCGTCGGGAAATGTTGAGGTTCCCTCGACACTTCAGTTCGCAAATGCTTCGCTCGACGCATCCTCGGGTAACCTGAGTCTGACGGCGCAGGTGAGCGGATCGGTCAGGACCAATGCAAGCTCGGGCAATATCATCGTCCATGGTGTAAATGCAAAGCGGCTTGATGCCGACACTTCGTCGGGCAACATAGTTATGACATCCTGCAGCTTCGCGGGCGATGCAAAGATATCGTGCACCTCGGGTAACATAACCGTTAAGGATTCCGAGTTCACCGCGCTTATTACCGAAACCTCCTCGGGAGACCTCCGAATGAGCGGAGTTAATGTCAGCGGAGACCTCTCCTCCCAGTCGTCTTCGGGCGAGATGGATTTCAAGAGTACCTATGCCGGCTCCTTTAATGCGGTTTCATCATCGGGTGATATCACTTTTGAACGATTCGATTCGAAGAAGATGAACATCGAAACAACTTCGGGTGAGGTAGAAGGTTCCCTGCTTTCCGATAAGCTCTTTAATGTACGAACAAATTCGGGTGATGTTGATACGCCTTCACCTCGCGGAGAGGAAGAATGCAACATAAGCACGAGCTCCGGCGACGTAGAGCTCAGGATAGCATAATACCCGGTCGGAACAGTAACAGGCTTTGTGTTTATCTTAAATACTGTTTTTGTGGCAAATTTCCCTTTGAAAATTACGCTGTGTCGTATATAATATCTCTGTGGGCGCTTAGAGTCGCCCCTTAGGGGATATTCGAAAGGAGTTTTTTGTCAGATGCTTGGAAGTGACATCGGTATAGATCTCGGTACGGCCAGCGTACTTGTATACATCAAAGGAAAGGGTGTTGTGCTCAAAGAGCCCTCGGTTGTGGCTTTTGACAGGGACACCAACAAGATCAAAGCAATAGGAGAGAACGCAAGACTGATGCTCGGTCGTACACCCGGCAACATCGTTGCGGTAAGACCTCTTCGACAGGGCGTTATCTCGGACTACACGGTTACCGAGAAGATGCTCAAATACTTCATCCAGAAGGCAGTCGGCAAGCAGCGCTTCCGTAAGCCCGTTATCAGCGTGTGCGTACCCAGCGGTGTTACCGAAGTTGAGAAGAAGGCCGTTGAGGACGCTACCTACCAGGCCGGTGCCCGTGAGGTTGCCATCATCGAGGAGCCCATCGCGGCAGCTATCGGCGCAGGTATCGACATCTCTCGCCCCTGCGGCAACATGATCGTCGACATCGGCGGCGGAACAACCGATATCGCAGTTATCTCGCTCGGAGGTACGGTTGTCAGCACATCGATCAAGATCGCGGGTGACGACTTCGACGAAGCACTCGTGAGATATATGCGTAAGAAACACAATCTCCTTATCGGTGAGCGTACCGCTGAGGATATCAAGACCAACATCGGATCGGCGTACAGACGTCCCGAGCCGGTTGCAATGGACGTCAGAGGCCGTAACCTCGTGACCGGTCTTCCCAAGACGATCTCCGTTACATCGGAGGAGACAGAGGAAGCACTCAAGGAGACAACCTCCCAGATCGTTGAGGCGATCCACAGCGTTCTCGAGAAGACTCCTCCCGAACTCGCAGCCGACATCGCGGACCGCGGTATCGTTCTTACCGGCGGCGGATGCCTGCTCTACGGACTTGAGGAGCTCATCGAAGAGAAGACGGGTATCACGACCATGACAGCGGAAGATCCCATGACAGCCGTTGCGATCGGAACAGGTAAGTACGTGGAGATGTTCAGCTCCAGAAAGTAAAGACAGGGTCAGTCGTCACGCGAAGCGGAGAAAGCGTTTCGCGTAAGGGCTGACCTTTTTAAATAGCAGGGAAGTTAAGAATATCAGTAAACCTGCCGATATAAAAAGAAGAACATCCATGCCTGTACACATGGCATCGGACCTATCGGCAACTGGACGGCAGAGGAAGCGCCCCAAGAAAAGCGGATCACGGAGGAACCGCCGGCGCCACATCTTCGGGCCCAAAGGAGTTACATGCTCAGAAGCCTTTATACCGGATGGACCGGTATGTACAACGAACAGAAAAGACTTGACGTCATCTCCAACAACATGGCGAATGCGACAACGGTCGGATTCAAGAAGGAGGGCGTTACCAGTCAGAGTTTCAGAGACCATCTTGCGATCAAGATCCGCGACGAGTCGGAGGATTGGAAGCAGCGCAGGATCGGTGACCTTGCCCCGGGCGTTAAGATCGGTGAAGTTTATACCGACTACGCGCAGGGTTCTTTGCGTGAAACAAGCAACCCTTACGACCTTGCGATGGACGGTGACGGATTCTTCACAGTGAGGATCACGGACCGCGAAGGCGGGGATCATATCCGTTATACCCGTGCCGGCAGCTTCCACATGAGGGAAGATGGCTACATCACCGACGTTGACGGCAACCACCTTCAGGGCGAGTCGGGCGACGTTCAGGTGCCTGTCGATGCACGCAAGGTTGTCATCGACACGGACGGAACGGTCTACGCCGACGGCGAAGCGATCGACAGGCTCCTAATCAAGGACTTCGAGGATTACGACTACTTCAAGAAGCACGGCGACACTTACTACGAGCCCGTCCGCGGAGCCACCGAGAAAGACGCGACCGGGTACGTACGACAGGGATACACGGAGCAGTCGAATGTCAACGTCGTATACGAGATGGTCAACATGATCGCGATCACACGTGCATACGAAGCAAACCAGAAGGTCATCAAGAGCGTGGACAGCACGATCGAGCTTGCGGTTTCTTCAGTAGGTAAGGTATAAGGAGGTTTACATGATTAGAGCATTATGGACAGGCGCATCGGGAATGACGGCGCAGCAGACGAGTCTTGATAATATCGCCAACAACCTTTCCAATGTAAATACAGCAGGTTTCAAGAAGCAGACCACCGAATTCTCGACACTTCTTTATCAGAAGCTTCAGAGAAAGGTTACCGACAACAACGGTGACCCCAAGCCCGTTATCGGACAGGTCGGACTCGGTGTTCGTGTTTCCGGTCTTTCACAGATCTTCACCCAGGGCGCGATGCTTGAAACAGGCAGGAAATTCGACTTCTGTATCGAAGGTGAAGGCTTCTTCAGAGTTCAGCTTCCGGACGGAACGATCGGTTACACACGTAACGGTGCGCTTCAGACTTCCATGACGGCCGAAGGCGTTGCTGTTTGTACAGCCGAGGGCTACAGCATCCTTGATGATGCGGGACAGCCCATCATCTTCGGACCCGAATACGACATGGCCAAGGTCAACATTGATCAGTGGGGCAATTTCACATATCCCGACGAGGAGACAAACGTTGCGATGAATATCGGCGTTAAGGTCAGCCTCGCACAGTTCAACAACCCCGCAGGTCTCGACAAGATCTCGGGCAGCATGTTCCGTGAGAGCGAGAACTCAGGTGTTCCGAGACTTGAGGCGGACGATCCGCTCCTCACAACCAGCAAGGTTCACTCCGGCTACCTCGAGGGCTCGAACGTAGCAACGGTAGACGAGATCGTAAACCTCATCGTAACGCAGAGAGCTTACGAAATGAACTCAAAGGTAATCACCGCATCGGATGAAATGATGCAGCAGGCTAACAACTTGAGATCCTAAGGTCAATTTTTCGCGTAATCTGCGAATTAAAATGATTTGACGAAAGCTTGCTTTCAGGCAAAACATTTTTAATGAAGCAGATATTGCGAAGCAATAGACCGCCCCAAGACATGAGCAAGTAGCGAGCAAAGCGAGCGGATTGCGAATGGCCTTGAAGGGCGGCGCGAAAAAAGGAGGCAACATGGCACTTTCTATAAGTTCGGATATAAACGCCGTAATGGACCGCTACAACAAGCAGACCGCGGCGAACTCACGTGCGGACAGTCTTGAGAAGTCCCTTAAGGGCGACCTCTCGAACGCCAGCGACGAAGAGCTCATGAATGTCTGCAAGAGCTTTGAGGCGTATCTTCTCGAGCAGGTGCTCACCGATGTAAAGGAAGCCATAGTTCCGAAGCAGGAGAAGGAGAACCCCTACCTCTCGATGTTCGGGGACAAGCTCTACGAAGAGTACTCCAAGATGATCGCGGACAGCGGAGATCTCGGGATCGCGCAGAAACTCTTCGAATCTATGAAGAGAAACACTCCGGGAATTAAACCTACTGAACAATGACGACGGAGATATACATTTGAAAGAATTAGAGGGCACGGTCAGCAATATCATATATCGCAATGACGAAACCGGATACACGGTGTTTGAGCTTGCGGTATCGGGAAAAGATCAGCCGGTCACCTGTGTGGGTGGCTTTTCTTTTATTGCTGA
Organism: Lachnospiraceae bacterium; assembly: GCA_017427685.1. Taxonomy (GTDB): domain Bacteria; phylum Bacillota; class Clostridia; order Lachnospirales; family Lachnospiraceae; genus RUG11977. The sequence continues at coordinate 130,728 of JAFRSH010000036.1, forward strand.
GGGAGAGTGCCTGAGGATCAACGGCCGCGATAAGCGTCACCCTGTGTACGGTGACCAGATCGAGGTCGTTTCTTATACCGATATCGAACCGAGCGATGCGGGTTCCATGGAGCGTTACCTCGCGAGCGGAGTCATCAAGGGCGTGGGTCTTAAGCTTGCGTCGAGAATAGTGGCTGCGTTCGGTGACGACACCTTCAGAGTCATAGAGGAGGAACCGGAAGCACTCGTGGACATCAAGGGTATCAGTGCCAGACTTGCGCGCACGATAGCCGAATCCTTCGAGGAGAAGCGCGGGATCCGTGACCTCATGCTCTTCCTGCAGAAGTACGGCATCAGTAACAGCCTTGCACTCAAGATCCACAAGGAGTACGGCTCTTCCGCCAAGAAGACGATACTCGAGAACCCTTACAAGCTTGCGCAGGACATCCAGGGAGTCGGTTTCAAGACGGCGGATGCTCTTGCGATGAATATAGGCATCGAGAAGGACTGTGAGCACAGGATCCGTGCGGGTATTCTTTATCAGCTTACCGTTGCGGAGGGTGCGGGACACACCTACCTTCCGGCCGATATGCTCATAGCAGCGGTCTGCGGACTCCTCGATGTAGATGAAGAAGCGGCGCAGAAGGCGCTTGACGATCTGACTGTTGAAGGAAACGTGATAGTGAAGAACTCGGGAAACTATGATCCCATAACCATGGAGGGACAGAGAGAACCCGGGAAGGTCTACCGCGCTCCTTTTTACTATATGGAACTCGGTGTGGCGCGCATGCTGCTTGATCTTGACTCGATGGATCAGTACGGCGGCGAGATCTCCGAGAAGGAATTCGCGAAGATGGGTATGGGCGAGGTGCAGCTCGACGACCTTCAGAAGAGGGCAGTCCGCGAGGCCTACAAGCACGGTGTGTTCATCCTCACGGGAGGACCCGGTACAGGTAAGACGACTACCATCCGTGCCATGATCTCATACTTCGAAAAGAAGGGACTTACGATCCTGATCGCGGCCCCCACGGGTCGTGCGGCCAAGAGGATCACCGAGACCACAGGACGCGAGGCGCTCACGATCCACAGGATGCTCGGTTGTCAGGGCGTTCCCGACGATCCCAACGGCGGTCGCAGAGGCCGCTTCACATTTGAAAAGAACGAGGACGAGCCACTTGAGGCTGATGCAGTCATCATAGACGAGATGTCCATGGTCGATCTGCCGCTTATGCATGCGCTCCTCAAGGCCGTTTGTCAGGGCACAAGGCTTATACTTGTGGGTGATGCGAACCAGCTCCCGAGCGTCGGCCCCGGCAATGTCCTCAAGGATATCCTCGCATCTCACCGCTTCAACGCTGTCTGCCTGACAAGGATCTTCAGGCAGGCCATGGAGAGTGACATAATAGTCGGTGCGCACATGATCAACCGCGGTGAGATCCCCAAGCTTGACAACAATTCCAAGGACCTCTTTATGATGGAGAGGCATTCCACGGACGAGATCCGCGGTGTTATCGCGAACCTTGTCGGGGGAAGGCTTGCCCGTTACGTGGGAGAGGATGTTTTTGACGTGCAGATCCTCACACCCATGAAAAAGGGTGAGCTTGGTACGATCAACCTCAACAGCCTCCTTCAGCAGTTCCTTAACCCGCCCGAAGAGGGACGCAGGCAGATGGAGTATCATGACGTTATCTTCCGTGAGGGCGACAAGGTCATGCAGACCAAGAACGATTACCACCTTGAGTGGGAAGTCAGGGAGCGCGGCTTTGTGAAGAGCACCGGCACGGGCATCTACAACGGCGACATGGGAAGGATCAGACAGATCAACACCTTCGCCCAGCATATCCTTATCGAGTTCGACGACAGCAGGTTCGTCGAATACCCTTTCTCACAGCTTGATGAGCTCGAGCTTGCTTACGCCGTGACGATCCACAAGTCACAGGGAAGCGAGTATCCCGCTGTCGTGCTCCCGCTTCTTTCGGGACCGGCCCAGCTGTTCAACAGAAACATACTCTACACGGCGGTCACACGTGCCAAGAAATGCGTTATCATCGTCGGCAGTCGTCAGACCGTTATAAACATGATCCACAACGAGAACGAGCAGAAGAGGTACTCTGCGCTCACGGAGTGCATTACACAGATGAATTGATCTCCGGATAACGCTTATCGCCAAAAAGAAAACAACTCCCCTGAATTAAACATTCACCAAATGTCATATATGACGTATCCGTGAATAGTTACATTATTATTGCAAATCTTGAATTTTTAACGTGCATTTTAATAATATACGTGTTATAATTATTCAAAGACAAAATCGGCATGAGATCAGCACGGCAGAAGATCGGAGGTCGGATTGAGAGAAGGACTGACTCATCTTTTATATCCGAGGAAGTGCCCGGGGTGCGGAATCGTACTCCCTGCGGGGGTTCTCGTATGTGACGAGTGCAAGCCGGACTTCCAACCGATCAAGGAACCGACGTGCTTCATGTGCGGGCGACAGATCACAAGCGAGACTGAGGAGCTCTGTTACACGTGCTCCACATCGGAACGCAGCAACGCCTTCGGGATAGCTATCTTCCCTTACGATGACACTCTCAGGAAGGCGATGAGCGATCTCAAGTTTCACGGACAGACGGACAATGCGGACTTCTTTGCGGCGATGGCGGTGACACACGCCGGCGCCAGGATCAGGAATTTCGCACCGTGTGCGTTGATCCCCGTACCTGTTCACAAGACAAGGTTCCGGAATCGCGGTTACAACCAGACGGAGCTGATCTGCAACAAGATCGGCGACCTGCTCGGAATCCCCGTGATCACCGACCTGCTCCTCAGGACACGCAAGACCGACTTCCAGAAGAACCTCGGAAGGATGAACAGGGGGCGTAACCTTGAGGGTGCATTTGCCTGTAACTTTAAGGTCTATCCCAGACCCGTGATCGAAGCCGATTTTTCCCGAGTACTTGTTGTGGACGACATCTACACAACCGGAAGCACCATGGAACACTGTGCCTCAAAGCTCGTCGAATCGGGAGTACGTGAGGTCGGACTGCTCAGCATAGCCATTGGCGGAGGTACCTGAGCGGAACCCACGAGCGTGGCACATAAGCGTTAAAAAACCGCATGTGAATGCGTGAGATATAACCGGAAGGAGTGATTGTATGGAAGTCAGATCATGTAGAGGTTGCGGAAAGCTTTATAACTACCTTGGACCTTCTACGCCGGCTTGCCCTGCATGTATGGCAGCGATGGAAGAGAAGTTCCAGACTTGCAAGGAGTACATCAGGGACAACCCCGGTGCCAATATCCAGAAGGTGTCTGAAGAAACCGATACCCCGGTAAAGATGATCAAACAATGGGTACGAGAGGAGCGCCTTACCTTTGCTGAAGGGTCAGTGGTCGGCATCGAGTGTGAGGGCTGCGGCGCAAGTATTTTGACAGGAAGGTACTGCCCTGCCTGCAAATTCAAGATGCAGCAGACTTTTGCGAACGCTTCAAGAAGACCTGCGGCTCCCGAACCGGCAAACAACAGCAACAGGGGTGACAGCAACAAGATGCGATTCCTGGATAATAGGTAAGGGGTGATACACTATAGAAATCAATGACCGTTTCATAGAGGAGACGATCCGTTCGGTGTATGCGTCGGTCACCAAGACCGTAGCCCAGATCGAACTCACGGAACCTCCGCCTCGCAAGAAGAGGATCGAAGCACCTGTTTCGGTGGTCGTCCTGTCAAAGGGGATCTTTAAGTCAAGGGTTGTGAGCACGTTCCCGTCACTCCTTGTTGACGAGATCGTGGACAGGATGAGCCGTAACACCCCGTTGTCCCCCGAGGACAGGGATGCGTATTTCAAAGAGTACATCAATATGTGCTTCGGAAGATTTATCTCCCGGATCAACAACGAAACCGGCAGGGCGTCGCGCTTCGTGATCCCGGTTATGATCCGCGGATTGTATCGTTCATCGCCTGAGAATCAGTTCTCCGACACGGCGCACGTCGATTTCGGAAGCGATTACGGAAGCGTAAACATGACAGTATCATATGACATTTTACCCGAGCATTCGAGTAACTAGTCAGAAAGGAAGAATATGAAGAAAATACTCATTATCGATGATTCGCCGTTTATCTACAAGGAGGTTGCGGCTACACTTGAGGGGCTCGATTACGAGGTCATCGGACACGCAAAGAGCGGTGAAGAAGGAATCGCTATGGTTCAGGAGCTTCAGCCCGACATCATTACACTTGACATTGTAATGCCCGGTATTGACGGCATCGAGACAGCTCAGAAGCTTATCGAGATCGCACCCAACACCAAGATCGTCATGCTCAGCTCGCTCTGCGATCATGATACGGTCAGCGAGGTTGAGTCGCTCGGTCTCAAGTACCTTGTTTCGAAGCCTATCGAAAAGGAAGTCCTGATCGAGACGCTCGAGAAGGTTTGCAAGGAGTGATCTAAACGAGCTTTATGCCCGAATCGTCCTGAGTGACCTTGCCTTCCTTCATGAGGTGCCCGACGGCCCTCTTAAAGGAATTCTTTGACATGCCGAAGGTCCGGCGGATCACGTCGGTATCGGTCTTGTCATGCACGGGCAGGAAGTTCCCCGGAGCCGCGGTGAGTCGTCCTATGATGAGCTCGCAGTCGGCGAAAATCTGAACATGTGAAGGGTCGCGCATCGCAAGCACGAGCTTGCCGTCCGGAAGGACGCGCGCGACGCGTAATCTGATCTCGTCTCCGATATTTACTTCGGTAACGAGATCTTTTTTCGGGATAAGAGCGCGGAACACGCCGTCGACAGCAACATGAGCACCCTCGTCACGGCCTGTCTCGTAGACTCTGCCGAGCACTCTGTCGCCGGTTTTGTAAGGTGAATCGTTCCTCAGGTATTTGTAGAGCTTCATGGTCGCGCACAGACGACCCGACTTGTCGATATAAAGCGCAACGAGCACGCGACTGCCCTGCTTGGGGCGCTTGGTCTGCTCGCGGTAGGGCAGGAAAAGGTCCTTCTTGAGACCCCAGTCGAGGAATGTGCCGAGCTGCGTCACCTCAAGGCATGTGAGCACCGCGGTCTCACCGAGCGTGAGGAGCGGACGCTTCATGGTCGCAACGGGTCTGTCCTCGGAGTCGAGGTAGATAAAGCACTCGGTGATATCGCCTTTATTGAGGCGCGCCGTCGTCTCGCCTTTGGGGAGGAGGACTTCACCGCTTATGTTACCACGCGTGCTCTCTTCCTCTTTCGTTTCGGGGGTGGCTGTCGCCGGGGCTTCCGGTGTGTTCTCCGGCTCAGCGTCCGTGACATAGGCGCCGTGAGGCGTGATCCTTGCGATCTTAACTGTATTTATCTTACCGAGTTCCATGGTTGTTCCTTTCAGATCCTGCTGTATCGTTTGACTTCCCGAAGTCCTGCTCTTTATAGGAAGATTCCCTTCGGGCATTTATTTTATATCATAAAAAGAAGGAATTGTATATACACGCCTGCGGCGAGGTTTGTGATTTGCTCTTGCAAATACTTTAATTATTTGTGATACTAATAAAGGATGCTGTCCTGCAATATCAATATGAGAGATCGATCCCGAGAGCATATGGACGGGATTCCTGACGCATCTGTCATATATGCGTAGGGAAGGGTCGCTCATAAAGAGGGCTATGGTTTTGAATAAAAGACAGGAAGAAGAGCAATAAGGGACAGCGGATCTACAGAATACGGAAATGAGGGTATAAAAGTGGAGAAGAAAAAGTACGAAAAGCCCGGCATAGAGATCAGACTTGTCGGCGTGGTTCTTATTCTTATCATGGTTTTGATCGAAGGAGCATCCTTCTTTGGGATCTGGTCGCTGATCGACGCGTATTGGTTGCGAAGCGCGATCGCGGAAGTCGTCATGTGTTTACCGATTCTTATATACTTTATCCGGTGCAGGGGACAGTTTGTTGCCATGATGAGGTTAAACCCGGTAAAGATCAGGGTGATCCTGCTTGCGGTTCTTATTGAAATCTGCATTACTCCACTCGCCGGACTCTGCAATCTGATCACGGAGCTTTTTACGCCCAACACGGTCAATGAGGTCATGGGAGTGTATATCGATACGACTCCGTACGGACTTATGATCATCTCGATGGCGATAATTCCGGCGATCGTTGAAGAGATTGCCATGCGAGGCGTTGTCCTGAGCGCGTTTTCTAGATCCGGAAGGAAGTTCGCCGCGATACTGTTTGCTTCCGCGTGCTTCGGACTTATTCACGGCAATATCAACCAGTTCGCATATGCGTTTGTTGTCGGAACGGTCATGGCTCTTGTGGTCGAGGCGGCCGACTCGATTTTCCCGTCCATGGCGATGCATTTTTTCACTAACGGTTTCTCGATAACATTCATGTACATCTTACAGTACTCGACTATCACTGCGGAACAGGCAAAGGGATTCATGGCTCAGCTCGGAGAGGAAACACAGGAAGCCGAGATCGTGTTGCCTGAGGAGGTTGTTGAAACCATTGTAAACGCCACGATGATAATCACGATCGCAATCGTCGCAGCGCTTGCGGTCGGCGGACTTTTCGCCGCAAGCAAGCTCATCGCCAAGATCGCGCAGATCAGCGGCAGGACCGAGTACATGAAGAGCATCAAGCCTAAGTTCGGAAAGCGTAAGAAAGCGGCACTCGAAGCCGGGGATTCTTTTGCTGCGGCTCAGGCCGGAGTGAACCCTGTTCCGGAATTACCCAAGACCAGGATACTGAACCCTGCTCTGATCGTTGGCATGGCGCTCTGGGTGGGTATCATGATCCTTTACGAGTTGCTGGTGCATGGGGTTATCAAGCTGTAGAACTTTATGTCCGGGGGTATTTCGACCCGATAATAAGTAAAGGGCAAGGAAAGAGCGTTTTGATGAAATAATGGGTTGAAAAAGAAGCCCTTTCAGAGTATCATATCTACCAAAATACAATAAACACAAGCCGTTTGTTTTAGGTGCGGGAAACCGGAACGATGCGGTCATATCATGAGGAGGCAACAATGAACAACAAACGTCCTGACAGTATGGAGAGGATCAATGACACAGCAAAAGCAATGAAGTTTATCGACGAACAAGTCGCAGAGATCAAGAAGACCGTAGGAGACGGCAAGGTCCTCCTCGCGCTTTCGGGCGGAGTTGATTCGTCGGTCGTAGCCGCACTTCTTATCAAAGCGATCGGAAAGCAGCTCGTGTGCGTACATGTTAATCACGGCCTTCTTCGTAAGGGCGAGCCCGAGCAGGTTATCGACGTGTTCCGCAGACAGCTCGATGCCAACCTTGTTTATGTTGATGCTACAGACAGATTCCTTAACAAGCTTGCAAACGTATCGGATCCCGAGAAGAAGCGTAAGATCATCGGCAGCGAGTTCATCGATGTGTTCGCTGAGGAAGCAAAGAAGCAGGAAGGTATCAAGTTCCTTGCACAGGGCACGATCTACCCCGATATTTTAGAGTCTGACGGTGTTAAGGCTCATCACAACGTTGGCGGACTTCCCGAAGAGCTTGATTTCGAGCTTGTTGAGCCTGTTAAGTTCCTTTACAAGGATGAGGTTCGTGTAGTAGGTAAGGCACTCGGCCTTCCCGACAACATGGTTTATCGTCAGCCTTTCCCCGGACCCGGACTCGGTGTTCGTTGTACAGGTGCCATCACACGTGATCGTCTTGAGGCAGTTCGCGAGTCTGACGCGATCCTTCGCGAAGAGTTCGCGGCAGCAGGCCTTGAGGGTAAGGTATGGCAGTACTTCACGGTAGTTCCTCCCATCACCTCTACAGGTATCAAGGACGGCAAGCGTACAGAGGATTGGATCGTTATCATCCGCGCAGTCAACTCCGTTGACGCAACAAGCGCAACCATCGAGCCTATCCCTTACGAGCTCCTCGGCAAGATCGTGAACAGGATCATCACCGAAGTAAAGGGTGTCAGCAGAGTCGCTTACGACCTCAGCCCCAAGCCCGTAGCAACGATCGAGTGGGAATGATTAAAGCGACGATCCAAGTAACGATCCAAACAACGATCCAAACAACGATCCAAGCGATGATCCAAGTAACGATCGAGTGGAATCTTAAGTAATTCATTACGGTACATAATTCTAAAACAAACCTTTCCGTGCCCCCGATACTCGTCGGGGGCAGCGGAAACAATCACAGATACGATTAGCATCTATTTTATTTTCGATGATCTCTTTTGGAGGCTTTATAACCCCAAAAACATCAAAAATCACCGGCTTCAATGATCCCGCTGTATGAAATGTCGTAAGCAAGTTGTTTCAGGCGGCGGGAATCGCAATTTTCAAAATCCCGCTGTATGAAAAGAGAAAAGTAAGTCGAATCAGGCGGCGGAAAACGCAATTATTCAAATCCCGCTGTATGAAAAGAGAAAAGTAAGTCGAATCAGGCGGCGGGAATCGCAAATTTCCAAATCCCGCTGTTTTAGAAGCGGAATAATTATGTAAACAGGCGGCGGAAAAGCAGATATGTATTATCTCGCTGCTTTAGTTTAAATATCTTTACAATTCTTTAATTCTTAAATTCTAAGGAGGAATCAGCATGAAAAAGAAGAACAATCCACTGACAACAAGTTACACAGATCTTTATCTTGAAGCAAAACGAAGATACGACGAATTGCTTTTGGTCAAGGATTCCAAGGAGGCAGCATTGGAAAAAGGACTTCCGGGGAAAATACATGTAAGCAAGACCTCGCATGGGATTCAATATTATTTACGAAATAACAGTTCCGAGAAAGGAGGGAGATACATTCATAAATCTGAGATATCTGTGATCAGGCAATATCTTCAGAAAGCCTATGATGAAAAGATCTTAAAGCTTGTGACAACAGAGATTCAAAGCCTGAAATATCTTCTGTCCAAATCAGAAAGAACAGTAAATAATATACAGAAAGCTTATTCGGCATCTCACGCTGAAGTGAAAAAGCTGATCATACCCATAGATGTCTCAGATGATGATTACGCACAAAGCTGGTTGGATGAACCTTATGAGAGGAAAGTGATTCCGGATTATCTTCCTTTTTTGGAGACCGAACGCAAGGAGAGGGTCCGCTCAAAGTCGGAACTCAATATAGCCAATGCACTCGCGGCAAAGGGAATTCCGTACAAGTACGAGTGCCCTTTGCAATTAGGTAGCGGAGCAATAATTTATCCTGATTTTACTGTGCTGGATGTCAAAAGAAGAAGAGTCTTATATTGGGAACATCGAGGCATGATGGACGATAAAGAATATGCAAAGAATTCCGTACAGAGGATAAAAGCCTTAATGAAGGAAGATATTTTTATCGGGGAAAAGCTGATAATCACTGAGGAAACATCGACAAATCCTTTGGGGACCAATGAGATTGACGCTGTTATAAAAAAATACTTTTTTTAAAGTGTTATGGAAAAGCAAGTGCTGGTTTTGATAGAATGTACTTAATGTTTGGACAAGTGGGTAACCTCGATGAATTTCAAAACGTTGATATCCGCCCGAGATTTCTGAAGGGAGAATTAAAGGGAGTGATAGACAAGTTAGTGTTGGGGTGATTATCCGGATAAATGTCTATATAAGTGTCCGGATATATGTCCACATAAACATCAAGGAGATCATAGCTTTGGAAGATTACAGTAAACAACATAAGAAAGCCTGGGAGTTTGATGCATATGATTTTTGGGTAAGAACCGCCGGGACTCCGGAAGAAAGAGCATCAAAGGATAAAGAGAACCCCAGGAAGATGCTGAAGCAGTATGCGAACTACTTTGATTCTTTTGAAGGTGTCAAGGTCGCCAATATATGCGGATCCTGCGGAAAGAAGGCAATCCCGCTTGCTCTTTTGGGAGCAAAGGTTACTGTATTTGATATTTCCGAGGCTAATAAGAAATATGCGGTTGAAACAGCTGAAACGGCAGGTGTTGACATAGGTTATGAAGTCTGCGACATTATGAAAATTGATATGGATAAATATGCCGGGGCCTTTGACGTAGTGTTTATGGAGGGTGGCATTCTTCATTATTTCCATGATATAGATGCTTTTATGAGCATTATGAACGGTCTGCTGGAGCCCGGTGGGAAGATGATCTGCAGTGATTTTCATCCGTTTACCAAGATTGCTGATATTTTGGGACTGGAGCAACCCACCATGAGCTATTTCTCAACGGATATATTTGAGGGTGAGATGGCACACGCAAGGTTTTATGATGAAAAGGTCCGCAAGCAGATTCCCAAGTGTCATTACAGAAAGTACACCATCAGCGAGATAATCAATTCCATAATCAGAAATGGGTTTATTTTTGAACGATTTGACGAACATCCTTCCTGGGAGAATGAGAAGCTTCCGGGGGAGTTTACCGCGATAGCAAAAAAGCAACTATAATAAATAACAAGATGTGGAGATATTATGATGGAACTAAAAGCAGGCGAATATAGGAGATTTGAGGATATTAACATGTAAGAGAAGACGGTACAGAGTATTGGAGTGCCGGAGAAATCTAACATTTCATTATCAGAAGACAAGACCGGGGAGTGACGATACATGCTTGAATTAAAGAAGTTCAACACAGATTTGGAGAAAGAATGGGCATTTGTAAGAGACATGCCCGAGAACGAAAACGGACTTACAAACTCTTATAATGGAGTTTCGAAACAGGAATTTGAAGAGAAGATACTTCCCGAAATGCTGAAACATGAAAGGGGAGAGGATCTGCCGGAGTGGATGGTTCCGGAGACCATGCTGTATTTATGGAAGGAAAACGAGATTGTCGGGCAGTTTCGTATCAGGCACTACCTGACGGATGCCCTTAAGAATGGTTCGGGACATATAGGGTATTTTATAGCTAAAGAGTATCGAAATAAGGGTTATGGGACAGAAGGGCTTAAGCAGACGCTTCAGATAGCAAGACAGATTGTCCCGGAAGATGAAATATATCTAAGAGTTAACAAGGACAATCCGGCTTCGCTTAAGGTTATGCAAAAGAATGGTGGCAAGGTTGTCGGGGATGATGAAGGTCACTTTTTTGTCCGTATCCCCAAGAAAGTTGAATGTAGCGAGGACTGCTGCATAGAACAGGACAATTACTGGTTCCGTTACAGAACGGGAGCGATCATCGTTCGTGACGGGAAGATGTTGTTTGTTAAGTCTATGTACGGCGGCTACTACTACACGATCGGCGGGGGAGTACACCTCGGAGAAGATTCAAGATCCTGCATAGAGAGGGAGGTTTTTGAAGAAACCGGTGTGAAATGCACGGCAAACCGGATCGCGATAACGTGCGAAAACCTCTTTGTCGGAGTGGGTGGCCCTTTAGAAGGAAGGGAGTGTCATGTGCTTGAGTATTACTATATTATGGACGCTCCGGAGGATGCTTCGTTCAAAGCAGTAAACGACGAAGGGGAAAAACTGGAGTGGATACCCATCGATGAATTTCAAAATGCTGATATCCGCCCGAGATTTCTGAAGAGGGAATTAAAGGGAGTGATAGAGGGTGGCCCTTTGATTCATGTTATAAATGATGAGAGAAAAAACAGCATATAGATTTGTTTGGACAAATGTCAGTATAAGCAAAGGGAGTAAGGTAAGCAAGAAAAGCAAAGTGAGCAAAACAAGGTAAAGGGGGACTTTATGGCATCAAGTATAGTGCACTTAGCAATTACAAATGAATTGGCAAAACGCGTGTCATTTACCGACACGAGCAGACTCAAGTTCGGAGCGGTGGTTGTCGATGCGGGAGAGGGCGGCAACATAACGGGCGAGTCGCACCTGAAGGTCAACGTCATGGACGGGAAAAAGAGGACATATGATTTTGACAAATACCGTGAGATGTTTGGAAACCTGATGCTGACGGATGACCTTTATATGGGCTATTACCTTCACCTTGTTCAGGATTCTCTGTACAGGCATTTCGTATATGACATATATCACTGGAATCCGACCATACCCGGTAATGTAGAGCGTTTGCACAAGGACTATCAGATCGTGAATCAGTATATCATTCATAAGTACGGTTTGACGAATGACATCGTTGTGCCTGACGGATTTAAGGATGAGCCCATCAACCTGATCTGCTCTTTCAACACGGAAAGGCTGATCGAGAACATGAATTCATTCTTCTCACCCGTAGAGGATGAATCGATCTTCTTTTTCACAAAAGAAATGTCGGATGAATTCATAGAAGAAGCCGTGAAATACTGCGTGGAGGAAGTCGGGAAAATTCGAAACGGGGAGCAGGGCATTGATAAGCTCACATATGCGTGGAATCGCGGCTGAACATAGCGAACTGCTATTACGAACAACTATTGGACTGATGAGCACTGCTGTAAAATTTGCATACAAATTATGTTGCAAATCAGCTGTATTAATGATACGATGACCATAGAAATATATAATGGAGGAGGCTTTATTATGCCCAACATAAAACCGATTTCCGATCTTCGGAATTACACCAGTGTTGTCAAAGAAGTTAATTATGGTAGCCGAGTTTATCTTACAAAGAACGGACACGGACAAATTGCCATGATAAATATGCAGGAGTTGGATGACTTGGAAAAGCAACTCGCATTATACAGATTACAGTTAGAGATGCAAAAGGGTGAGCAATCCATAATCGAGGAGGGTACAATATCCTCAAAGGAACTCAGAAAAGAACTGGGGATATGATTTATGAAAAAGGTTGAATATTCTCATATTGCAAAAAGAAAGCTTCTAAAACTAAAAACGGAACTTACCAACGAATATGGTGAGCAGAAGGCAAAAGAGATTTTGACGACTATGGCAAATCGCATCGATAAGCTGGGTCAACATGAAAAAAGCGGGATCTGCATATCTCGAATGTATGATATTGAAACTGATTATTGGTATTTGTTTTCAAATCATAATTACTTCATTTACAGAATTGAAGAAAAACGAGTAATAATTGTTCAGGTGTTCAATGAACGTGAAGATTATATGATGAAGCTGTTTGGAATCTCCGGACGGACACAAGAGTCAATAGATTATTGGGGAGAATAAAATGATTGCTTTTTGGGGGGTGTATAAATGTCGGACGATACAGTCAAAAAGACAAGAAAAAAAAGGCGAACCTACAAAAAGAGGAGCGTAGTAGACAGTGCGGTCAGGAATGCAGCATCACTTTCTGATGGATGTAATCCGGAGTTAGTCATCGGAGCAGAGTTCGATGGTATTTTTGAGATGCCGATCATCAAAAAACCTAAGAAGATCATCATACCGGACAAACTTGTTCCATTTAGCAAGATGAATAAAACTGATCAGAAATCCTTTGCTGTCTGTGAATATGAGAATGATACAGAATTTAAAGATTTGCTTGTACATCCTGATGATTATATTGATACATTGAAGAAATACCAAGGTTTCATTACACCGGATTGTTCTGTATATCGTGATATGCCACTTGCCACCCAGATTACGAACATTTATAGAAGTCGGGCGATTGGATACTGTTTTCAAAAGCATGGCGTGTATGTTATCCCATGTGTAAGGTGGGGTGATGAAAGAACCTACACGACAATGTTTTTCCCTGAAAGAATTGCCTTTTCAGGGATTGAGAAAGAAGGTATCGTTTCGGTAGGATCGTATGGACAGCTTCAGAACAAGTTGAATCGATACTATTTTGTGGAGGGGATGAAGGCTATGATGGATACCTTATCTCCACAGGTGGTGCTTGTTTATGGTAAGATGCCGGATGAAATAGAACAGATGTATCCGGACACAAGATTTGTTGAATATTCTGATTGGACATTAACGGTGCGAGAGGAAGGATGAGATGGGGGCAGGCCAAAGCGATTTGTATTCTGGAACTTACGGGGACAGAATCAGAAATATTTCCAAAGAATCGACAGAGGGAAATATAAAGGACTGGTTGTCAAAAAAACAGGATGCTGATGTTTATGATAGTTATAATTTCACAGTAGCTCAGAAAAATTCCATGACAAGGATAAAAAATACGATAGAGCACAATCTGACGGAAGAGGACTTTAGTGGGACGAGACGTGATTTAGAGAATTCACCGGTTCCGAATGGTAGGGGAGGATACTATGATCATCTCAAGGAGATGAGACAGTCTCTTACAGCATTGATTAAGTCTGCGAAATCACTGGAAGGAACCTTACAAAATCCTTATCTTAGTGAAAATGAGAGGCAAATAATCAAAGATTCATTAAATATGGCAAACGACTATATTAGCAGGATTACAGATTTGTTTAGTGAATACGGGTATGGAGGTCAGTGATGGATGAGAGGAAAATAAAGGATATATATGGAGAAAGTGAACTGGATGATGTAAATTTTTCACTTGTAAAATGGCACAATGAGGTAATAAATAAATCCGTGGGCGAATTGACATACGCTGATGTTGCTCGCATGCTTCGCCAGGGAGAGTATATGGATATAGCTATGGATAGGGCAATAGCAATACTGAAAGCTGATCCTTATGCAGGTGAATTATATACAGGCGAGCTTTTGTCAAGCCTTTTGGAAGCGGATAAAGAATTGTTGAAAAAGCGTAAGCCAGAATTAAATCTGATTGTTTCAGAAGCAATAAAAGATTCGAACAGTGTTACATGGGGGTATCCCGAGGAAAAGGATGAATACATGGATCTGATTAGAAAATTGGAGTCAGAGATTGATGAATAGCTTTGCCTTATATAACGCGGAGAAACAACTGTAACTATGTTGTATCCAATGAGACGGGGGAAGTGCAAGCACTTCCCCCGTTGCGGAGCATATGAGTAATCGTCTGATTCAGACGATTATATGCCAAATTCCGTTATAACGATTCTTTCTATATGACACACCCCGAATGTTTGTTATCATTCCTTTTGTAAGGCGCCGATACAAAAACGGAAGGAAAGGATGACAACCATGAACAGAGATATATTTATAAAGAATCTTACGGGGGACAGGATAGAGATGAGCCCGAAGGGCAGGTGCGCCAACGAACTTTCGGTTGAAGAGTTTGAGAACGGATATGAACCCTTTTTCGATATGATCTTTGAGATAGCAACTACGGACATTTCGGGCATAAGCGGTTACGGTGAGTTCGATGAAGACAATCAAGCACCCTTTGCCACTTTCGAAGAGTTCGTTCGCGAGACCTTTAACGAGGAGCAGGAAGGCTACTGGCACAACTGGACGCAGATGTTTGAGACATCTTTCTTAAAGAAGGATTACTTTGATAAGATCTTCGCCAAGATCATGAAGTACGCGCCGTTTTGCGAAGGACAGCGGTACCTCGCAAACAACAACACGTTCTTCGTCAACATGATAGTGGATGAAGCGGGGAAGGCTTACTGTGCCGACTGGGGTCGCGCCGGCATCATGGACTTTTTGATGGATTTTGCAATCCTTGACCTGAACAAGCCGTACCTCCTTGTTCCAGAAAAGCTTTGGGGCTACGCACGCAAGAAGGACATTGAAATCAAAAGCTTTAAAGAGCGATTCTTGTGCATGGCATACTTTAAGGGGCTCGCAACGCTTATGTGGCACGCTTCGATAGACGATCTTGAGTCGTGCGAATCTATCACGCGGTCGATAAACGAATTGGAAGAACGCATAAACAAACTGTAAGTCGGCATGAACAAACCGGAAAGCAGCATAAACAAGCCGGAAGGCAGCATGAACAAAGCGCAAAACCATATGAACAAACTGTAAGGTAGCATAAACAATTCGGTGAAGTAATATGAAATACGAGAACGCCAAGGATATCCTCCCCGCGAGCCTTTTGGAAGAACTGCAAAAGTATGCGGAAGGAAAAGCAGTCTACATACCAAAACGCGAAAAGACAAAGGGCTGGGGAGAGGCATCCGGATATCGGGACAAACTGAATAAAAGGAACGCTCTCATCTGTAGCAGATATGCTGCAGGTGAGGGTGTTATGGAGCTTGCGGAAAAATTCTTTCTTTCCCCCGAATCGGTCAAGAAGATCGTGTACGGCAAAAAGATAAGCCTGCCCGAGTATTCCCCTTCAGTTTATTCGGCTGCGCAGTATTCGAATGCCGGCATCGGCGAGGAATGGGTCAGGATCTACATGGAAAAGGAAGGAACTGAAATGCCTGACGAGTCGGTGTTCTTCCTGTCCGAACTTGTGAGGATTCCGCTGCGCCTGATAGAGGAAGATGACAGCGAAGCAGAAAAGGAAACTGACTTTGGCAGAGGCAACGAGGCTGAAGAAAACTCGACAGCACTCGTAGATGACAGTGTGAAAGAGCAGGAAGCGTTCGGCTCTTCCAAGAAAAGCTTGGCAGATCGGAACCCGGTCGGCAGTACGAATGATACTACGCAGGAAAAGAACCTCGCCGCCTGCCCGGATGTTCCGCTGATAATTGTGTTTGTAAACCACAAATTCAGAGTGTTGTGCGGAATGCGCTTACTTGCCCTTTTACGAAGAGAGAAGAAAAACGCCCATCACGCATTTGTCTTTGTAAGTAATAAAGAGTACAGTTATTATCTGATAAACTTCGGAAAGCAGTTTCAAAGATAAAATGGTTCGATGGGGTGACCCGGGGGGGGACGGGGGTAGTGGGTCACGACTGTCATGAACCGTAAAACAGGTGTAAACAAATGGAACCGAAAAAACATGTATTAAAAGATTTCTACATACTTTGGAGTACGCAGAGTCTGTCACAGCTGGGCAGCAGCATTACCGCGTTTGCGCTCACGCTGTGGCTCTACGAGACGACGGGCTCGGCTCTTAGCACCGCGGCACTCACAATCTGCACATATGCGCCGTACGTGATTATGAGCATTTTCGCGGGCGCGCTGACCGACCGCTTCAGCAAGAAAAAGACGATGCTCGTGTGCGACACACTTGCGGCTCTCAGCACGCTCATCGTTTTCGTGCTCTACAAGACGGGCAGCCTCGTGATGTGGCACCTCTACGCCATAAACGTTTTCTCCGGCCTCATGAACACAGTGCAGCAGCCGGCGTCCGAGGTGACCATGACGCTTATAGTCCCCAAGGAGCATTACCAGAAGATCGGCGGCCTCAAAAACCTTTCGAGGTCGCTCAACTCAGTGCTTAATCCTCTTATCGCAGCGGCACTTTACGCGCTCGCGGGCCTCGATATCGTGATCGCGATCGATCTCTTCACATTTGCGGTCGCATTTGTTGCGTTAGCCGCGTTCATAAAGATCCCCGAAGTTGCCGGCAAGGTAAAGGAAAGCACATTAAAGCTCGCCAAAGAAGGACTTGTGTTCCTCAAAAAAACACCGATGGTCCTGACTCTCATACTGTTTATGTCCGGCGTCAACCTGATCGCTTCGGCGTTTGACGCAACCCTCCCCGGGTACGTCATCCCGAATCCGAAGGGCGGAACAGCGATGCTCGGGATCGTGACATCCGCCGCAGGCATTGCGATGGTTGCCGGGAGCCTTCTCGTGTCCGTGATTCCGAAACCGAAGGACAGAGTCAGAGTTGTCTACATCACAATGCTTATATCACTCGGAACCGAGAACTTCCTCCTCGCATTCTCAAGGGAGCCCGTGCTCTGGTGCATCGGTCAGGTGATCGGCTGGATCCTTGTCCCGGTTATGAGCGCGAACCTCGAGGTGATCCTGCGAAACACGATCCCTGTGGAACTGCAGGGAAGGGTATATGCGTGCAGAAACTCGCTCCAATTCTTCACGATCCCCATCGGATTGTTCCTAGGCGGCCTGCTGGTCGACAATGTCTGTGAGCCGTTTATGAGCAGGATGACAGCCGCAAGTGCAGGTGAATCTCTCTTGACAGAGGTGGCTCAGAACGTGAGCGGACCTATGGCGGAGGGCAGCGGCTTCTCGGAAGTTCTCACCACACTCTTCGGCAGCGGCAAAGGCTCCGGGGCAGCGCTCATGATGTTCATCCTCGGACTCGCCGGAACGCTCCTGTGCTTTTTCACGGGCAAAAAACTGAGGAAATATCACTACACGGAAACCTAACGGAACCGAACCCGACCGGTCATCGCCAATGATCAGAAAGCAACATAGATCATTTGGCGGTGGCCGTTTTTTGGAAAGGAAATGCTTATGAAAAAGATTAGGATACTACAGTATTGGACCGCCCATATGAAAGTAAATGTTCAGGACGGGACAAAGAAAACCTACGATTTTGACATATTGACATGCGACATCGCAAAGCGTATATTTGTTTTGAACAATGTTATCTTTGTGTTATTACAATGCCGTAGCGTGTAGAGAACAAAAGCATAACACAAAAACGCAAGCCAAACTTCTCCGGACCTACCGGAGCGTTTTGGCGAACGACCCCGCCCGGAAGGTGCGGCAATCGTATTCTCTGCACTTACGCACAATTGCAACGATCACATCAGTGAGGTGTCGGATGGAAAAGACAAGTATAAAAAGGAAGATCCTGACCGGACTCGGTCTGGTCGCTATATTGTGCGTGGTCTGCGCACTGGCTTTCCTGCTGTCGGGATGGGCTCAGTACCTTTTTGTCGAGGACGGCGAGCATGACGTTCAGGCCTCGGAAAAGGAAGAAGAAGCCCCGAAAAATCTCGAAGAGGCTGTGCGCGCTGCCGTAGATTTTGACCACGAGCTTGATTCCTACACGCCGCTCAAGAATGATTACAAATTCTATTTCACATACAAGACTGTTCATCCCTGGTGGGACGCGGTCGCTCTCGGAATGGAGGACGCGCAGCGGCAGTTCCTCGACAAGGGCATCAACATCACATATGAGTACATGGCGCCGACTTCCGCTTCCGCGGAGGACCAGGTGAAGAGGCTTCGGGAAGCCGAGAAAGTCGGGTACGATGTTATAGGCGTTGATGTCGCCGATGAAGACATCATATCCCCCGTCCTTGACGAAATGGTGGATTCGGGCACGAAGGTCATCACGTTCTCGAGTTCGGACGCGGCAAACGGCTGCAAGCGCATCGCGTACGTGGGAAACACTCACAACTACGAGGACGGCGTCGACCTGACGGAGGCGCTCTGCGAGAAGCTCGGGTACAAGGGCAAGGTGGCGATCCTGGTCGGAAGTAAGGGCGCTCCCTGCCACGAGGACAGGGCACTCGGCGCGAAACACACGATCGCGAAGTATCCTGACATGGAGATCGTTGCGGTCGAGTACGACATGGATTCCGTTGATAACGCCTATACCCTCGCGCTGAAGATTCTCGGCGAGAACCCCGATCTTGCCGGGTTCGTCTGCTGTAACATGAGCAATCCCGTCGGAGCCGCAAGGGCCGTGACGGAGAAGTCGAGCAGCGCCGTAATCGTCGGTATGGACCATGACCGCGAGGCGCTTCATTATCTCGAGAAGGGCGTGATATACTGCCTCGGAGTGCAGGACTGCTATTCGATCGGATTTGATACGCTTCAGCTGGCGGTCAAGATCGCGGACGGCAACCTCCCGGGCGAACTCTTCCCCGAGGAAAAGGCTGAACCGACCACCGTCATCTACCAGAACGACGCTCCGCTCATGCTGGAGCTGCTGTATGGAGATATATCGTAAGAAAAAACACAGAGCTTCCTATGAAATCACGTATCACTAACAAGACCTTTGTACTTACGGCTGCGATAGGCAGCTTTATGATCATGGTCACCGTTATCGCGAACACGATATGGGCGTCGCGTCAGACCGTCACGGGCACGAATGAGGCCGTTTCGGCGGTGAGCTCTTTCTATCTCGAGGCGATGGCTGATCGCCGCGCGAAGATCATCACCAACCTGATCAACAACAACTTCAACCAGATGCAGAAGGTGATCGACTTCATCAACGAGGAAGACATCAAGGATCAGGATGCCCTCCGAAGAGAGCTCGGCAGGATGAAATTGCTTCTTTCACTGAACCGCCTGGCGCTCGTTGACGAGGACGATATCGTGTATACGCAGTATTCGACTTACACGGGCGGCAGCCGTCACGAGTTTCTGGCAGACAAGAAGATGAAGGACCGCGTCATAAGCACGGTGTCCGTGTACGGCTCCTCACGTCAGCTTTGCCTGGCGATCCCGCTTAAGGGTCTGACGCTTATGGGCAAGCCCTTCAAGGCCTGCTTCGTTCAGATAGACATTGATGATATTGTGGATCTTCTGGCTCTTGACGATGAGGGAAGAACACATTTTGCTCTGTACTCAAGCACCGGCGGCAATCTTTCGGACACCGAGCTCGGTCCCGACATATTAAAGGACAACATTTTTGAAGCAACCAGAACTGCGATACCCAAGAGCATCTGGGAGGGTATGCAGCGTGATTTCGTCAATGAGATCGAAGGCACATTGACGTTGAAGTTCGATGAGACTGAAGAAACTCTTTGCTACGTTCCAATCCCGGGGACGGGCTGGCAGATGGCGATCCTGATCAGGGGCAGCGTTATCCACGATCAGATCCAGGCCATCAGCGAGAACAACCTCTCCTTCAGCAGGTATCAGATCACGTTCACACTCGTCGCGCTCTTTGTTTTCGGCGCTATCCTTCTGTGGCAGCTCAAGGTCATCTCGACAACGAAGCTTGAGGCCGAGAAGGAGACGAGCCGCGCGTTCCTCAGCATGGCGAACACGGACTCGCTCACGGGGATCAGGAACAAGCACGCGTTCACCGAGATGGAGAACGCCCTCAATGACCGGATCAGGTCGGGAGAGCTCAAGGAACTTGCAGTCGTGGTCTGTGATATCAACGGACTCAAACATGTCAACGACACCCTCGGACATGCGGCAGGTGATAAGCTCATTAAGGACGGAAGCGACCTGCTCTGCGAGCACTTTAAGAACGGCTCCGTATTCAGGATCGGCGGCGACGAGTTTGTTGTCCTTCTTGTCGGGAAGGGTTATGAAACAAGAGAAGAATCGATGCGTGATCTCAACCGTCAGGTCGAGGCCAACATCAGCACCGACGAGGTTGTTATCTCGATCGGCTGCTCAACTCTCGAACCCGGCGACGAACAACTCCACGACGCCTTCACCAGAGCAGACCAGCTGATGTACGACCGTAAGAAGGAACTCAAGTCCATGGGCGCCAAAACAAGAGAATCCTGATGTACAAAGAACATAGATCCGTGAAAAGCGCCTTATGACTATGACCCAAAAGAGCATAGATCCGTGAAAAGCATCATATGAACAAATTTGTAAATATACGGAACCGAACCGTATCGGTCATCGTCTAATGATCAGAAAGCAACAAAGATCATTTGGCGGTGGCCGTTTTTTACGAAAGGAAACGCTTATGAAAAAGATTATCTCATTCCTGCTCATTTTAGTTATGGTACTTGCGGCAGTCGGCTGTTCAAGCGACGTTACCGAGCCTTCAGAGTACTCTGCAACAGAAGGAATATACAGCTCGGATTCGTCGGTTACGGGTCCCGTAGCGTCACATCCCGGGAAAACAGTCACCGGAACCACTAAAGAAGATTCGGGTTCATCGACCGAGAAGTCTTCCTCGTGGAGTGGATCAGAAGCAAGCCCTGAGGCGACAAGCCCCATAGCAGGGATCGCATCCGACACAAGCCCTGCAACAGGGATTACATCAGGAGTAAGTACGGAAGTTTCTAAGTCGGCAACAGGAATCGAAGTGGAATCCAAGACAGAAGCCCCCGTGATCAACCACGACGACAGTGCACCCGCAGCAGCAGAGGAAAGCGAAGCAGCCTACGACGGACTCGCAATGTACGACATGAAAGAGTCAAAGAGCGTAGCACGTGACGGTGTTGCCGGAGTTGCAGGCGGAGATTATGGTGACTTTGGCGGTGCAGACGGCTATGATTACGGTTTCGATGATGAGGGTTTCTTCGAGTATGATATTGATGCTCCCGCATCGGGCGAAATCTGGATCACAGACCCCGTTGATCCCATCTATATCGAAGAGCCTGTCGAGCCCTACGATCCCGTGCCTTTCCAGATCAGCTCGGGTCTGCTCACCGCAGGCGAGTGGAATGACAACAAGAACTTCGGATTCATACAGAATCTCCTTGCCAACGGCCAGAGCTACAACTACAGCGATTTCTTCAAGAAGTGGGGACTTTCGCCCTTTACAAGACTTGTTGTGAAGTGTACGGCAGCCGGCGCACCCGCAGAGGGCGCACACGTTTCGGTAACATGCGCAACGAACAGCGCGATCTACGAGGGTGTAACAGATCATGACGGTATCTGCTACGTGTACTACTCGGTGATCGACCGCGACGCTTCGCCCACACATGTAGCAGTCAGCTACGGCGGTGACACACAGGTTACCGACATCATCCCTGCCCAGCTCACCGGCGAGCAGAACGTGGAGATCGTGTTTGAGAACCGCGACCAAAAGACCAAGAAGCTCGATCTCATGTTCACCATCGATACGACCGGTTCTATGAGCGATGAGATCCGATACCTCCAGAAGGAGCTCGAGAACGTTATCATTCGCGTGAAGAACGACTGCGGCAACATCCCCGTCAGACTCAGCGTCAATTTTTACAGAGATCACGGCGACGCCTATGTGGTAAAGCCTTACGAATTCACCACCGACATCGACAGTGCGCTTGCGAGCCTTGCGCGTGAATACGCAGACGGTGGCGGTGACTACGAAGAGGCAGTTGAACTCGCCCTTGAGAGCTCGATCTACGACCATGACTGGGACGAAGACAGCATCAAATTAATGTTTATGGTCCTCGACGCACCGCCCCACAATACAGCTTCGATCCGTGAGTCACTGCACGAGAGCATCATGGCAGCATCAAAGAAGGGCATCAGGATAATCCCCGTCGCTTCGAGTGGTGTTGATAAGGATACGGAGTTCCTCTTAAGAGCGTTCGCCATGACAACCGGTGGAACCTACACATTCCTCACCGATGACAGCGGTATCGGCGGCTCCCACCTCGAGCCCACAGTCGGTGATTACGAGGTCGAACATCTCAATGACATGTTGGTGCGTATCATAGAAGAATATATAAAATAAAAAGCTTCTCCCACCACCTTTAGGC
This sequence comes from Lachnospiraceae bacterium, assembly GCA_017427685.1. GTDB lineage: Bacteria > Bacillota > Clostridia > Lachnospirales > Lachnospiraceae > RUG11977. The sequence continues at coordinate 153,589 of JAFRSH010000036.1, forward strand.
GGTGGGAGAGCTTTTCGCTGGTGCCGGGTTCAAGCCCGGTACCGGCAGGATCGCGAAGCGATCTGTTTTATAACGAGCAAATTGCGAAGCAATTCGCGAGTTTGACTGGATAAGACAGGGGTGTGGTCCTATAGGGACGGGGGAAGCGCAAGCACTTCTTCGTTGTGGGTCGTCTACAATACTACATAGTGATACAGAGACGGGTTTTTTAGCTCGTCTCTGATTTATATTTATTACGCATTGCGTGGACAAGTAAAATGTGATATACTTAAATAAACATTACGAGAGGATATTGAAATGGAAGCATCTAAGATAATATGTGAACTACGCGAAAGTATAAACATGTCACGTAAAGAGTTTTCGGAGCACACAGGGATCCCTATAAGAACCTTGGAGGACTGGGAGGCCGGAAGGCGAACACCTCCTGAATATGTACCACGCTTGATTGCATATCAGTTGAAGTATGAGCAGATCGTGAGCCGGCTTTCTGAAACATGAGGCACTTTTGGGTGTAGTACGGAGGTAGACGTATTCTCTTCGTAGTAGCATGGTAGAGATACTTTGGGTGATATAACTGAAAAACAAGACATAAGGAGCTTCCTGTATAATTTAAACGGTGGATGTTGAGAAAGAAAGATACCTCAGAGTAAAATAAGACTACTGACTTGGCATGGTTGGTAAATCTTATTAAACAGAGAGGTATCTGAAATGAAGTCTAACACACAAAACA
>JAFRSH010000037.1 GCA_017427685.1 Lachnospiraceae bacterium
AGTACCATCCCTTGAATTTGGTACTTATATTATAACACAAAAATACCGAGAAGCCAGTAAATACAAGGCTTTCGGCACTTTTCTTCTCTTCAAAAAAACAAGTCCGAGGCTTTACAACCTCGGACTTTGTCTTCACTCTGAAACGACAGGTCGATGGCCTGTCGTTTTTTTGTGTTCAAAAACGGACTTGAAGCCACCTTCGGCGGCCCACAATATAATTACATTTTGTTTGACATCTGTAACGGGAAAACATATAATAAAACGCAGTAACACCACTATTATCAACGGAGGTACATTATGGATCCCAAAACTAGCAACACAGTATCGATTATTCTTGGCGTTGTAGGTATTGTATTCGGTATTCTTGGCGGAATTCTCTTCGGCTTCATTCCCGCTCTTCTCGGACTTGGAATGGGCGTTGCAGGCGCTGTTATTGGCATTAACACCAAGAAGGCTACAAATCAGCAGGTAGGAAATGTCGGATTTATTCTTGGCATTATCGCCATCATCTTTGGTGCGATCTTCTTCGTTGGCTGTCTCGCTTGCGGAGCTTGCTCGGCATCATACGGATGCTGGGGAACCGTTGGATCGTCGTGCAAGGCATCTAACGATATCAACAGCGCTCTCAGCGACCTGAACAGTCTTTTCAAATAATCAGACAGAAAACATCAGAATCGAAAGGGCTTCGGTTTTCCGAAGCCCTTTCTTTAAGAGGAAGGATACAAAAACATGTTGCCTGCTATAGATTTGGGATTCGCGGATATCTATCTGTACGGACCGATTTTTATGCTCGGTACGGTGATCGCCGTTTTCATCATCAGAAAGCTTGCCGTACCCTGCGGCGTTGACATACATGACAGCCTGTATGCCGTTATATACGGTCTCATCGGTCTTCTGATCGGAGCTAAAGCGCTATATTTTATAACAAAGCTTCCGTATATCATATCCCATTTTGGCAAATATCTGGATTATCTTGAAGCAGACCCCATGGCTGCTCTCAATTACGCATTCGGCGGGCTCGTCTTCTACGGCGGACTGATCGGATTCGCGCTCGGCGTGCTTCGCTATTGCCGACATTTCAAGATTCCGCTTTTTGGGATCGTTGACCTTTATACTCCGTTTTTACCTTTTGTCCACGGCTTTGGCCGGATTGGTTGCTTTATGGCCGGGTGTTGCTATGGTATTGAGTATCACGGCGTTCTCGCCGTCCATTTCCCTTTCAACGAGATTGAACCCGAACTCTCGGCCGTACCCAGATTCCCCGTGCAGTTGTTGGAGGCGGCCCTCAACTTTACCTGTTTTGCCGTTTTGATGATCCTGATGCGGAGAGACATGAAGCGCAAGGAATCCGAGAGACGTTTTAAGCAAGGCCAGCTCCTTGGGATTTATCTGACTTATTACCTCGTGGCGCGTTTCCTGCTCGAATTACTCAGAGGTGACGATACAGACCGTGGTATGATCGGCTTCCTTTCGACTTCGCAGATCATCAGCCTTCTGCTCATAGTACCCGCCGTACTGCTTTTGAGAGCAAAGGGCAGGGAAAAGATCTTCTTTGTACCCCAAAATGAGGAGGTAGCGGGTCGGGAGCCTTTATGCGCTGAGAACAAATAACCGGGCAAGATTTCACGAATTCATTAGTTGCAAAACAAAAGAAAATAAATTACAAAAATCGGGTTGCCAAATTATAAAATGTGAGATATAATCTTTAAAAAGAGAAGTACGTGCTTGCGATTTGCAAATCGTGAAACGATCAAATAAACGGGACAGAACCCGAACAGGAGTTGGAACATGGCACAAAATGTGATCACCGCGCTCGGTGACTACGGATGCGATACACAATCTGCGCTTGAGAGGTTCCTCGGCAAGGAGGAACTCTACCTCAAGTTTATCAGGAAATTCCTTGATGACACGAGTTTTGACAGGCTCAAGGAATCGCTCGGCGAAGAAGACTACGAAGGAGCGCTCAAAAACGTTCATACCCTCAAGGGTGTCAGTGGTAACCTCGGGTTCACCGCTCTTTATGACGTTGCTTCCGACATGGTCACGAAGTTCCGCGCCCATCAGGACAGAGATGCAGTGGCGGACTACGGGAAGCTTGAACAGATCTACACAGAGATCTACTCGATCATAGAGGAGAATATTTCCTGAGGATACGATAAAAGCATATTGACCCGCCTGAGGTACAGAACAGACAGCGTTCTGTACCTATTTTTGTGCGGATAATAATGGATTTTGCTTTCTGAAAGCTAATACTTATCAAGAGAGTACGGCTATCGAAATAATGTTAACTGCGATATACAAAACGCGTAGATATATCACGGACGTAAAAGATTTGAAAGATCATACTTCACGATACGCAAAGCCGACGCAAATAATTTATTTTTGTGTTGCAATTTAGCGTTAAACGGAGTATTATTATGTACATGCAGGATAGTGCGCTCTTGCAGGAGGAGCGCTTTATTACAATTAAGGAGGAAATCCATGAAGAAGATCATCACCAGATCGATCGTTTTATTGGCGATCGTTGCGCTGGTATTTGGCTCTCTTCCGACCGACAGCGCTCAGGCTGCCAAGAAGAAGTCCAAGACCAGTATCACTGTGTCTACACAGGAAGAACTTGTCAAGGCTCTCAAGAGCGGCAAGTATAAGAAGATCACTATTAAGACGGATGCCAAGGTATCATTTACATTGGCAGCTAAGTACAGCAATTCAGATCTTAAGATCGTTGTTGATGCGAAGAACGCTACCTTCAACAGCAAGGGTACCGTCGGAAGCATCGTTGTCAACGAAGCAAAGACCGTTAAGGAGTACGCTTCCGGCAACAACATCACGGTCAACGATGAAAAGCTCACCTTTAAGGCGATGGAAGGCGCTTCTGTTGAGAAGCTCAAGATCGCTTCTGAGACAGGTGAAGTTAAGGTCGTTAACAACGGCGAGATCGGCCGTGTCGACGTAACCGGTGAGAGCAAGGTTGATGTTGAGCAGAACGGTAGTGTAGGAAGACTCTATGTTGCTGCTGCTGCAGAGATCGGCGTTACAGGTACTTCCGAAGAGAAGCTCGCTGTTACTGTTAAGCCCGAAGCGGCAGGCGCTGCTGTTAAGTCAGAGCTCCCCGTTAAGGTTAATGCCTATGCTGACGTTGATCTTCAGCTCGAAAAGGGCGCTGAGAATTCGGCCGTAACGCTTAAGAACGAAGATGCAGGCGTTAAGCTTGAGAACAACACCGACAAGAAGGTCACTGTCACCGACAGCGACGGTGAGAAGCAGACTGTCAAGAAAGGCGAGGACCTCACATCTGATAATTATGTCGGCAAGTCCGAAGAAACCGACGACGGTACAGAGGGCGAAACTTCCGGAACTCCTTCGGACGGTACCGAGGTAGATAAGAAGGAAGACGAGAACAAGGAAGAAGAAAAGAAAGAAGATAAAGAGGAAGAGAAGAAAGACGACACCACAACTGAGACAGTAGTCAGCGGCGGTGATTCTTCAGGTGGAGGAAGCTATTATCCTACTCCTCAGGAACAGCTTCAAAACAAGCTTACAGTGGCTTCCTATGGTACTAAGGATGAAGACAGAGAAGCTTGGCTCACACAAGACTTAACACTTACAAAAGAGCTTATTATTCCTTCAGGTGTATGCCTTGTCCTTGACGGACATACTCTTAATGCAGGTTCATTCGTTACGCTCGAACCTGACGCAAGTATATGGGTGACACCTTGGAGTAATCTTATTGTCGATAACGATCCTTTTGAGTATGTGGCTGATGGTGATGGATTTACACACGCGGAACTCACGCTTGAGGTAGATGGAGTAATAAAGATCGGAGATTACTCTATTAAAGGCATGGGCAGTGAGTTCGATCCTATTGCAACAAGAATAATTATTGAAAACAGGCTTAAGGATGAAAAGGTTCCCCAGAATCCTGATGAGGAGGTCAGTGATTCGAATCCCGAAGTTTCCTTGAATTTTACAGAAAGAAATGTAAGATTCGATTACATGGGTAAATCGTTCGATATATTCACCGAATCCGGAACTCGTTACGATTTTGCCAAGGTTTTCGGTGGAAACAGAGCATATTGGGTTGATGATCCGAGTATGATCTTTGACAGACCTCAGAACGATGATATTCTCACAAGCCTTGAAATTAATCCTCTTTCAAATGTCCTTTATGACAGTAGAGAAGTAACATTTAATGGTCAGCCGATTTATTCGACAACTGTCGGAATTGAGGATTGGATCAATGCTTATCTTGATCCCGGCATGAATTGGTCTGCATTTACGGCAGTTGAACAAGGAAAAACTGTTCCCAGTGGTATTACTGTGCCTCAAACTAAAGATGACCCGATGGTTGTAACAGTCACTGATAACACTATTCATTTTAAAAAGAATGTATATGTTCGCGAGGAAGCTACACTTATTGCGCATAATATAGTTTATGATGAGACACAGCCTGTTGCAGGACCTTTGGGTGGTGATTTCCAAAACGCTCCCGGAATCAGGGTGGCAGGTAAGCTGATAATCGACAGCATTACATCTGCCGGTTTCTATGGTGACAATCAGGAACTTATTAAGATGCAGGGTGCGAACAGCACTCTTAAGAAGGGAACCAGAAGCTACAAGATTAATACTGATGATGAATGGCTTAAGACGGATCCCTATGTAACTGCATATTCGTATTGTTGTTGGAATGCAGACAAGCAGTATTACGGATATATGTTCTATACATGGGAATTTGAGAAAGGCTTTGAGCTTAAGGCATCTGATAATGACACAGATTATTATAAAGTTGTAGGCAGTCCGGTTGATTCTGAACCTGTAAGACCCGGAACACCTATTACTGCAAAGGATGCAGATCAGGTTAGATCCGTTGCGGACAGCACATCACGTTGGACTAATTGGGACTTCGTAGATGTATTTGAACTTGCTGATTACCTTGATGCAATAACTGATACACTTGATTTTACAGCAGCAACGATCCAAAGTGATGCTGAAAGTGCTACAGACGGATGTGGCGACAAAAAGCTGATCAATATCGAACCGATAGAAGAAGTTGATGAGAACAATAAGGTCATGAAAGATGATCAAGGCAACATCTGTTATCATCCCGTTGATTTCTGCGGAATGAAGATAACAGTTGCTGATGACACGATGCTCCAGCTTAACCCCGGTTCCGATATTATTGTGCAGCGTGGCGCCGAGCTTGTGATCGATGGCCTTACTCTTACTAAGAGTGCAGGTAAGAATATTTACTTTGCAACTGATAACGAAGGTAATACCGGACGTATCTCGGTTATGTTGGGTGGTAAGATCACAATTGGAGACTACTCGTTCCAGACATTGAATCATGGTAACGATCATAGTAAGGGCGAATTCTGTATCGCAATCGATGCATGGATAGACGATAAGGATCAAAGCAATAACGGTATCAGATTCCAGATCCCTGAGGATGTTATCATTACTAAGAACGGAGTAGCACTCACTGAAAGCGATGTTAATGCTTTTTCTACTTGGGCGACTACCAATAAATACAGGTTTGAGATCTGTAATTCGCGTAGAGCTATATTAGAAGCTGAAGAAGGAGAAAGAATCGATGATGAATTCATTAACTACTTCCCTTCAATCAAGGTTGGCGACAGCTACTTGTTCACTGATTTTACAACCGGAACTCTTGTAAAGGGTGAATATACGAAGGTATCAGAGAACAAGTATAGTACCGGCTCCGTAGAGGGACTCAAGGCAATCTGGACTATAATTGAGAGACCTTCCGTGGAAGATGAAAATGTAAAGCCACTTTGGTCTACCATCAATTTGACTGCAAACATCAACCTTGAGCACATAACCATGAAGCTTCCGGGCACGATCAATCTGAACGGATATCGTATGAGCCTCGCCAATAATGCTAATATCACTGCAAACGTCATTGTTCCGGAGAGCAGTAGTTTGGATATCGGTAATAACTGTAAACTCGGAACAAGCATGGGTGGCGAGACAGTAGTCGAAAACAATGGACACTTTACAATTAAAAACGGTGGAGTATTCAGCACACAGATGGGAAGCACGTTAAAGCTCGCCAGCGGTGCAGCTTTCCAGATCAGCGACGCTGAAGACGGCGATGGCGGCATATTCTATTGCGGGTGTGTAATAGAGGGCACTGCACAGGGTAATAAACACGGTATATGGTTTGAGAACCCCAACGGTGTGGCAGTTATTAATGTCGGACCTAACGCAAGAGTACTTATTGAACTCGAGCTTGGGGAAGGTGCTACTGATCCTACGCAGGAAGAAAAGGAAACTATTGTGAACGAAGTGAAGGCATTGCTTCATAACGATAGCATCGATGTCCGGATCTATGAGCCAAAGCCAATGGACCCCAGAACCTGATGGTAATGAATTGAGTAATAGAAAAGAGGAACCTCTATATGGGGTTCCAAAGAGGAACCTCTATATGGGGTTCCTCTTTTTGATGTACGCGCGCCATGGGCGCGCTCTAACGGGTGAAAGTCCCGAGCGCACGTAGGCAACGACGAAGCGCATAGCCGAGCAGCAAGGGTGTCCCCGCGAGGTGGAATCTGAAGGAAGCTGCAAAGAAAAGTGTCTGAGATTGTATTGTTGCGGAAAACGTGATATAATAACTCTGATTTCACTATCGTGACGATCGCCTGATCTGTCGCGGTGAGAAAAATGTGCATGGTAAATCTGCTACACCGTTACGTGTCAGACAAAGAATCGGCAGCGGAGAAACCGCAGCCAAAGAGGAGGGGCTTATGGATAAGATAATTACCATCAGCAGACAGTACAGCAGCGGTGGACGCGAGATCGCGGGCAAGCTTGCCGCTCATTACGGTATTCCCTTTTATGACAACGAGTTGATCTCGCTCGCAGCCAAGGAGAGCGGCTTCGCGGAGGCAGCATTTGAGAATGCGGAGAGCCGCGCCAGCAGCAGTCTTCTTTACTCGATCGCCCGCGGCATGACAAGCATCGGCGGACAGGAGATCAGCTACAGCAACCTCTCGCTTGACGACAGGATCTACCTCGCGCAGGCGGATGTCATCCGCAAGGTCGCTTCGGAGGGTCCGTGCGTGATCGTCGGCAGATGCGCGGACTACATCCTTCGCAAGCTCGACAACGTAGTTAATATCTTTGTATACGCGGACATGCCTTTCCGTGCGGAGCGCGCGGTCAGGATCGACGGCATGTCGGCTGACAAGCTCGAGGACAATATCCTCAAGATCGATAAGCGTCGTTCCAACTACCACAACTTCCATACTGGCGAGAAGTGGGGCAAGGTCGAGAACTACGCACTCTGCATCAACTCCGGCAAGGTCGGCATCGACAACGCGGTTGAGTGCATCATCAAATACGTGGAAGGTATCAAATAATATGAGAAGTTTTCTTGTGGCAGGCTTCTTTACGCTTTTCCTTATTGTGTCGATCCCGCTTTACATCATCTGCGTTGTGATCGGGCTTATCAACAGGAAGGCAGGAGTGGTCTGTTCACAACAGATCGTCAATGTTGCATTCAGGATCATCCTTTTCCTTACGGGCTGCGAGCGCACTGTGCTCGGGCAGGAGAACATCCCGAAGGACGTGCCGGTTCTCTTCACCGGGAACCACAAGAGCTACGCGGACATCCCGCTTGCTTATCTGACCTGTCAAAAGTACGTGGGCTTTATCGCCAAGAAGGAGATCAAGAAGGTTCCTTCGCTCTCGTGGTGGATGACGAACATGAACTGCCTCTTTATCGACAGGGCCGACGTTCGCCAGAGTCTGGCGGTCATCAAGAAGGCGATCGACAACATCAAAAAAGGCTACAGCATGTTTATAATGCCGGAGGGCACGCGCAATCACACCGACAAGCTTCATCCGTTCAAGGAGGGTTCCTTCAAGATCGCGGAGAAGGCGGGCTGCCCGATCGTCCCCGTTGCGATCACGAATTCGGACGGGATCTACGAACTCAATCACGGCATCAGGAAGGCCAAGGTTGTGATCCACTACGGCGAGCCGATCTACCCCGGGCAACTCCCCGAGGGCCAGAAGCAGATCGCACCCATCGTCCAGAAGAAGGTCGAGGAGATGCTCGCGCAGGACAGGAAGCTCGTGTTCGGAGACTGACGGCTGGAGTCTTGCGGGTTGCTTTTTAAGACCCGAGATGATAGAATAGGAAAACGTGAGTTTCAAAGTGGAATTATATAGCGGGTTCCAAATAATTAGGAAGAAACAGTAAGAAAGAGGAATATACATATGTGGTGGTTATTGATAGTTCTGGTTGTTGTAGTGGGCATCTTCATCGGCCTTTCCTTCCTCGGAAAGAAGCTCCAGAAGAAGCAGGAAGCAACCGAGAGTCAGGCAAGAGAAGGCGCTAAGCCTGTTTCGATCTTCGTTATAGAAAAGAAAAGAGTCAGGATGAGAGACGCGGGATTCCCGCAGATCGTCCTTGATCAGACACCCAAGTTCTTCAGACGCAGCAAGGTTGCTGTTGTCAGAGCCAAGGTAGGTCCGCAGATCGCAATTCTTATGTGCGATGAGAAGGCATTTGCCCTCATCCCCGAGAAGAAGGAAGTTAAGGTTCTCCTGAACGGTATCTACATCGTTGAAGCCAAGAGCGCGCGTGGCGGACTTCTTCCTCCTCCCGCTAAGAAGGGCTTCATGGCACGCCTTAAGGACAAGGCGGCCGGCGGACAGGAAGCTGCTGCAGCAAAGGCCAAGGAGAAAGAGGCCAAGAAGGCAGCCAAGGCTAAGGAAAAGGAAGCCAAGAAAGCAGCAAAGCAGGATCCCAAGGCATAACAGCGGGATCCGGGCATGGGTGCGCGGGCATCAGGTCCGCATCAGACGGAGTATTAATCGGTATAAAAGGCGCTGTTACATTTCGGGTGTGACAGTCCCTTTATGCGCGCTAAGCGAGTGCCGTTAAACGAAAGCTTGCTTTCACACATCTAAAAGGATCGTTTTTTGCGACGAAAGCTTGCCTTAAGGTACAGGGGCAGGCCCTTCCGGATGTGAGAGACGAAGTATCTGAGATTTATTTACGTGGTTTATCCATGTGATGTATGGTAAACTAGTTATACAGTAAATTTTTTGCGAAAAGTATCCGATATACATTTAGATACGTAGTACTATGCCCAAAACCGGACGCAGGCGCGGATGACCCCGTACCTCGCAAGACACGGAGTGCCGCTTTGCTTGAGTGAGCGGCGAACCGGATCCCGGTAGTATTGATAAAGACTGAAAGGAGGCCCGTATGAAGAAGCAAGGTGTTCTGTTTATTGCGGCCCTTATCATAGCCATCATCCTTCTTGTCCCGGCCGGGAGGAAGGACGATCCTTCAAGCACTGGAACGCTTATAAACGCTGTTGCGGCTACCTCCGCTCCCACTTCGACATCTACCCCGACTCCGACAGTGACTCCCACGCCGACCCCGAAGCCTTCGTACCTCTTGGCCGACTACCGAGGAGATTCGGTCGCACTCGGGCAGGAGATCGACACCAAGAAGCTTGAGGTCACGCTTTACTACGACGACTCAAGCACCGAGAAAGTTGACAGCTACGACATCTCCGGCAAGAAGGTCACCGAAGTCGGAGACAACAAGTTCGTGGTCATATACAGAGGTCTGACAGCGACCTTCTACGTTACCGGCAAGAAAGTGATCGGAGTTTCGGCATCGATCTCGCGCTTCACCTTCACAAGGGGTAACGCACCCGACGCGAGGGACCTCACCGTAATGCTCAGCTACAGCGACGGCAGCACAGAGGAGACGTTTGATTACGTGGTCACACCTCCCACGATCACCCAGGTAGGAAGTCAGGAGCTCACCATCGTGAGCCACGGCCAGTCCACCAAGATCAGTGTCTGGGGCGAGGAAGTGAAGTCCATGCGGAGCCTGAGTGTGAGCTGGGACGCAGGCTATAAGCCCATCACGGACGAAACGATCACCAAGAAGGAGATCTCGGTTATCGCCGTGTACTCCGACTACTCAACCGAGCGAGTTACCACCTACGAGCTTGTGACGAACCGCTTCTCGAACGCGGGCGAGAACGAGCTTAAGGTTTCATACAGAGGACTTGTTGCGACCACCAAGATTGAAGTCGATGCCAAGGTTGCGACAGAGATACGTGCCGAGTATAAAGGCCCTGCCGTATATGTGGGCGAATCTCCTTCCCCTGACGATATCGAGGTTTACGTCAAGTTCAACAACGGGCGTGAGCTCAAGGTTAACGACTACACCATGCATCCCGATGCGATCGAGTACGCGGGCGACAACAAGATCAGGATCACGTACGACAAGCTCGGAACAGATATCTATGTAAGGGGCGTCGAGGAACCCGAGCCCGATTTCGACCATGCCTCGAGTGTTGATCTCGACAGCGATTTCGGAGAGTTCACTGTGGCGGTTGCCACCCCGAAGCGACTCGGAGATGACGATATCCTTGACGTCAAGACCTACAAGAAGAGTAAGGTCAAGAAGCTCATGAAGATGCTCAAGATCACGGGCAGCTACATCGCGTTCGAAGTTCAGTTTGAGGATGCGGATTATGAGGCAGAGCTGCCGTTACCCATGAGGATAACCATCCCTGACGAGTTTGATCTTGACAGTACATACCTCTATTACAGCACAAACCGTAGGCAGGCTGGAAGACTTGACATTGAACGAGACAGTAAGACAAACAGCATACAGCCCGCCCTTTTCAGCAAGGTCGGAACGTATATCCTTGTGTGCGACCCGCTCATCGAAGCGACGGATGACGAGCGTGACGAAGCGCTTAAAGAGAAGTGATAGAATTTTTTCAAATATTTTGGAACCGGGATAAAGATACGCTCGTCTAATAGGGAGACAAGGGGGCTTTATGCCCTTTGTTATGAACGTTATCATATAGGACAGTGCGGTGATGGGAGGCTGCGACTGCTCAGGGAATACAGAACACAGGAAGAGTGAGTTCGGCGCATGCCGTGCGCCGGACAGGGAAGCGCAGTCGGGTAAGCCCGTCTGTAAGGAGGACAGATGTCTGAACCTATAATCGAAGTCAAAAATGCCAAAAAAATATATAAGATGGGCAAGGAAAGGATCCGCGCTGTCGACGGAGTGAGTTTCACCGTTGATAAGGGAGAGTTTTGTTGCCTTCTCGGCACGTCCGGATCCGGAAAGTCGACGCTCCTGAACCTTATGGCAGGGATCGAGAAGCTCACATCGGGGCAGATCCTAATCAAGGGAGAGTCGATAGGCGGGATGAGCGAGAACAAGCTCAGCAAGTTCCGGCAGGAGAATCTCGGATTCGTTTTCCAGTCTTACAACCTGATCGGATCCATGACGGCGCTTGAGAATGTCGAGCTTCCGCTCGTCTTCAAGAGAGTCCGCGGAGGAAAGCGCAAGAAGATGGCGCGCAGGATCCTCAAGCAGGTAGGACTCGGAGGGCGTATGCGGCACAAGCCCAAGGAGATGTCCGGTGGACAGCAGCAGCGTGTCGGGATCGCGAGAGCCTTTGTTTCGAAGCCTGATATCGTCTTCGCCGATGAGCCTACCGGCAACCTTGATTCGCACACAACGATCGAGGTCATGGAGCTCATCAAGTCCATGGCGGAGAAGAACAACCAGACCATCGTCATGGTAACCCATGACCGCAAGCTCTCCGAGTACGCTGACAAGATCATCCACATTCTCGACGGCAAGATAGAGTCCGTGGAGATCGTGGACCACACCGGAGCAGGGAACGCCTCCCCGCCCGAAGAGAAATCACCACTTGAAGTTCAAAGCGACGATTTGTCTACAGCCGTAGAACAAACCCCGCAGGATAATACAGAAGAAAGTAAAGGGATAGAAGAATCAACTGAAGTAAGAGAGGAAGAGACACATGAAACAAACTGAGAACAAGATGAAGAAATACCTAGATCAGATTTTGACAGCAGCATTCGTATCGATGTTGGTGGCGGTTCTGTTTATTGTGGTGATGCCGGGGGAAAGAGGAAAGGCAGCTGCAGCAACAGGAAGTGCAATATCGTATGATGGACCGTTTGACTTAGTAAAAGGATATTCTTTTTCAGAAAAAGTAGCACCCGGAAAGAAAACACATATTAAAACACTAGTTACCAATTTTACACCTTCGCAAGCAGAAGGAATAGAAAGTGAATTTCATAGTTTTGGAGTAGAATCATCGGATGAAAGGGTAGAGGTATCAGGGGTAACCATATCTAATGTAACAAGTAATATCCCTTTTTATCCTATAAGTAATGCAGAAACATACAAACTTGAGTATCAATATGTTTATGCTATTGAATTTGACGTAACATGTTCAGATAACTTAGATCCGAACAGTTATGATTTGTCCTTATATGGCATAACTGTTTATACTCAGTATAATACAATATATTACAAGAGTAATAGTCAGCCTGGAGATGTCAACAGGCCCATTAAAACAATACTTGCTGAATACACATTAACAAGTACAGATGCAGCAAAAAAAGCGTCGGTTGTTATAGAGAATATAACTTATGACAAATCAAAGATGGCTTCCGGCAATAGTAATTCTTTCTCTGTGAAGCTGACAAACAACGGAAAAATAGATGCATCGGAAATATATATTGATGCAACTCTTGGGACGAGTCTGTTGCCTAATTATGAAATGAAAAAACTGAGAGTAGGATCTCTAAAAGCAGGCGCAACAACTACTTTTAAGGTTCCTTTCACAGTCAAAGCCGGAGCTGAAAACGGATTAGAAACAGTATCGTTCGAAATCTCAGGATTAGATAAATATGGAAAAGGCATAGAAGAAGTTAAGGAAACTATCTATGTCAATATAGGCAAAGGGACAGTAGAAACCGTTACCAATGCACCTTCGCTTTCGCTTTCTACGAAGCAGAACTATAAGTTCCTTGTACCGTCTACGGACGATAGTGTGGTTATCCGCATTACCAATAATGGAACTCGTGTGGCAAAGAATATTAGACTTTCTTGTGAGAAGGGCTTTGGAGTAGGAGAAGGTCTTACAAAGAGCTACACCGCATCATACATCGCTGTTGATGATATCCCCGCAGGAAAGACCGTCAAGGTTGAGGTTCCTTTCCTTGTTGGTGCTACATTTACAAAGGGAATCCATGAACTGGAATTCTCTGCTACATATCTTGATGAGGACAAGCACGAGTACAAGTCGGACGTCATGACCATGTACGTCGAGCACTACAAGACAGGCGAGATCGCCGAGGTGGACGGACTCACGTACCTGCTCATAAGCGGTGTGACCCAGACCCCCAACATGCCTCAGGCGGGCGAGAGGGTCACAGTCAGCTTCAATGTCAAGAACAAGGGGACCGAGAAGGTCACGAACCTTCACTTCTACGCTACAGGCCTTTCGGCAGCGGGCTTCCAGCCTGTTAGCGGTGAGCCCTACCAGGACGAGGGCAGCCTCGAGGCCGGTGAGTCGAAGAAGGTGACCATGACGTTTATGGCCGGTGAGGACATCCCCAAGGGAGTCAACTCCCTCACGATCGGCTACGACTACTTCGATGCTTCGAACAAGGCGCAGCAGTCGACGACCACAATCTACGTCCTTAACGTGATCAACCACAAGTTCGACGAGATCGATGTCGGTCGTCCCAAGATCATCGTGAGCGACTACGTGACAGAACCTGAGATCCTCAGGGCAGGCGAGACGTTTGATTTCTCATATACATTAAAGAACACGCACACCGGCAAGGAAGCGCGCAACATCAAGATCACGCTTTCACAGGCGGACGGCGTGCTCGCTCCCGCACAGGGAACCAACATCTTCTACATCGACAAGCTCGATCCCACGCAGGAGGTCGTTCTTTCACTGCCCCTCAAGAGCAGGGCGGATACCGTGACCGGCGACTACGCAGTAGTCCTCAAGCTCGAGTACGAGTACGACGACATGTCCGAGGTTGACAAGGAGCACGGCGGCGTCAGCGAGGAGAACACACTTAAGCTTCGCGTGATCGAGAACTACAGACCTGTTATCGAGAATATCTACATCGACTCTTATCAGGGCGTCATGGTAGGTCAGCCCGTTGACCTCAGCTTCGAGTTCTACAACATGGGGAAATCGACGCTCGGTAACGTATATGTTACTGTGGAGGGTGATTTCGCGCTCGCGAACAACGCAGCAATGAGCTACGTGGGCGCTGTTCAGGGCTACGGTCAGGAGTATCTTGCTCCTCAGGTCGTTCCGCTTGTGGGCGGTGAGGCTCACGGAACCGTGACCATCCATTTCGAGGACAGCAACGGCGACGAGCAGACCAAGTCGGCTGATTTCACCGCGTATGTTGATGACATGGGCGGCTTCGGCGGCGAGGGCGAATGGAACGGAGAGTTCCCCTTCGGCGGCGAAGGTGAGTGGAACGGAGAGTTCCCTTACGGTGAAGGCGAATGGAACGGAGAGTTCCCCTTCGGCGAGGAAGGCGACGGAGAAGGTGAAGGAATGCCCTGGTGGGTATGGCTCATCATCGGTGTCGGCAGCGCGGCAGTTATCACCGTGGTTGTCATAATCATTGTTAAGAAGGCTAAGAAGCGTAAGGCATTGGCAGAGGACGAGGAAGATAATGAGGATATTTGACCTTATAAGGATGGGTCTGCGCAACCTTACAAGGCGAAAGGCGAGGACCCTTCTGACCGTCATAGGCGTGATCATCGGAACGGTCTCAATCGTGGTCATGATCTCGGTCGGTATCGGCATGAACGAGAGCTTTGAGGCTTCAGTCATGGAAAACGGAAGCATGACCATCATAAACGTCTCCTCGGAGAACTGGGAGGAAAACGAGGACGGACAGTGGACCTCAACGACCCAGAAGCTCGACGGCGAGGCGCTTGAAAAGATCCGTGCCATCGAGCACGTCAAGGGTGTCACGCCCATCATAAACAACTGGAGCATGGGGCTTTTCAGCGGCAAGTATCAGGGCTGGGGAAACTTCATGATCATGGATATGGACTGCTACGAGGACTTCGGCTATCCCGCCCTCGAGGACGGCACCTATCCGAACAAGGAGACCAGTAAGGACACGGTCTATTTCGGCGCGCAGGCGCAGCAGAACGAGTTCTACTACTGGGACGGCCGCCGCAGCAAGACAAAGACCATTGATTTCGACCGCGACAAGGTGGAGATCAAGTTCCAGGAGTATCAGATAAACCCGAGGAAGAAAGAGTACACGATCAAGCTGAAAAACATCGGCAAGATCGCGCAGTCGCCGAGCGGATATTCCGAGGCGGATTGGTCGATCTTTATGGATATCGACATGTACAAGGAGCACTACACCAAGTACGCCAACACGCTTAAGATCGATGACCGCAAGAAGGCGCTCGCTTCCCTCGAGAAATATGAGCGCATCATGATAAACGTCGACAACATGAATTATGTCAGCGACGTTCAGGATGAGATCGAAAAGATGGGATACAAGTCGACGAGCGACATGCAGTACATCGAGCCCATGAAGGAAACGGCCGAGATGCTCGAGCTTGTGCTCGGTGCGATCGGTGCCGTGGCGATGCTCGTTTCCGCCATAAACATTGCGAACACGATGATCATGTCCATCTACGAGCGCACGAAGGAGATCGGTATCATGAAGGTGCTCGGCTGCAAGGTCGGGGACGTGCGGAAGCTCTTCCTCTTTGAGGCGGGCATCATCGGACTGATCGGAGGTATCGTCGGGATAGGCCTCAGTTACGTGGCCTCCTGGGCGCTCAATACCTACGGCGGGCAGATCTTCGAGTCTCTCATGAGTGGATCACTCGGCGTGGCCGAAGGCTCGCAGTTCTCCGTCATCCCGTTCTGGCTGCCCTTCTTTGCGGCATTTTTCGGGATGTCCGTGGGCGTGCTCTCGGGCTTCTTCCCGGCACTGCGCGCCACCAAGATCTCAGCTATCGAGGCGATGAAGTCGGAATAAGTATTTTTCCAAAGAGAAAGGAGCGAACATGAAAACTGTAAAGACTGTATTTGAAGAGATTGAAAAGTCAGACGAGCTCAGGAAAGAGATCGCCTCTGTTAAGGACGAGGCTTCGCTTGAGGTTTTTTTGAAAAAGCTTGACTTTGAGGGATCGGTAAAAGAGTTTGTTCAATATGTAAAAGAGCAAAATGACGGAAGCTTAAGCGACGACGAAGTGGAAGCCGTAGCTGCAGGAACCGGTGCTCCGTTTGACCCTTTTAAGGGATTCGAAATGTATTTTCATCGATTCTGATAGGCACAAGGAGAACATCCGGTTTGCGCGATATGAACGAAGGCAGATAGCCCTCCTTTTTCCGGTGAAGTATATTGTTGATGTACAATCCGGGAAAAGGAGGTTTTTGTATCATTGACAGGAGAGTGTATGATAAGTATACTAAATGATAAAGAATAATAAAGAATGATAAAGAATAATAAAAGAAGACTAAAATAATAAAGAATAATAAAGAATAATAAAGAATGATAAAAGAGATCAAAAACAATAAAGAATGATAAAGGAGGCCGGCCCATGAATAATCCTTACAATCTCATCTTTGGAAAAGAGCCTTTTCAGGTAATTCCCCGTAATACGCAAAAAAATGAGATCATAGATGCGTTCCTCTCCGAGCCCTCCGAACAGCAGATTTACATGATTACAGGGATCAGAGGGTGCGGAAAGACTGTTTTTATGACAGATGTATCTAAAGAGATCGCTAAAGAAAAAGACTGGGTCGTTGTAGAGCTGAATTCGCAACAGGATCTGATGACCGATCTTGCTGCCACCCTAGGAAGCGAGAACAATCTGGCCAAGATGTTTAAGAGCGCGAGCATTAACTTGTCGTTGTTTGGTATCGGCCTTGAAGTAAAGGACAGTGTGCCCGTGTCGAGTATTCAGGTGGCCCTCGAAAAGATGCTGGAAAGTTTGAAGAAGCATAAGAAGAAGGTTTTGATCTGTATTGACGAGGTAACGGTGACTGAGCACATGAAGACATTTGCCGGCGCCTTCCAGATCTTTGTCAGAAAGGACCTTCCGGTTTATCTGCTGATGACCGGGCTGTATGAAAATATAAAATCTCTTCAAAATGAGAAGAGCCTTACATTTTTATACCGGGCACCGAAGATTGAGTTAAAGCCTCTGAATGTGGGCAGTATTACGGAAAACTACAAAGAGATTTTTAATCTCAAAACCGATGAGGCCGGTAAAATGGCGGCGCTGACTAAAGGATATTCTTTTGCTTTCCAGGTGCTGGGTTATTTCACTTTCAGGCAGGGAGGAAACTATAAAAAAGCAATTCCTGAATTCAGGCAGTACTTGGAAGATTATGTATATGAAAAGGTTTTCTCCGAAATGTCTCCGGGTGACAGAAAGTTTGTTTATTCACTTGCATGCACCGAAAAAGGAAAAGCAAAGGATATAAAAACCAAGGGCTCCTTTTCCGATAGCGAGTACTCAGTTTATCGTGACCGCTTGATAAAGAGGGGGATCATAAACGGTAGCGAGCATGGCTTTGTCCGGCTCACACTCCCTCTGTTTGATGAGTATGTTATCAGATGTGTGGAAATGGGGCTGTAGGGCGCATGTATTAAGATGGTATGAAAGGGGAATCACCCTTCTTTGATGGAATTCCTCAGGTGCTTTAAGGTCAGCGTTGTTATGACTCCGACAAGTGCTCCGGCAACAGCACCCGAAACGATCAGAACAGGAAGATAATAAAGGATCGGCATTCCGATCATTACGCAGCTTGCGGCGAGCTGTCCGATATTGTGACAGACTCCGCCCACTACGCTGACGGCAGTGATCGAGAAGGTGCCGATCTTTTTAAGTACAGTCATAAAGATTAGGGAAACCACCGCCCCCGCAAGACTGAAAAGCATGGCGGACAGTCCGTTGAAGGTGAGGCCGGCGAGGATGATCCTTGCTATACTGACGAGCGCGGCACCCGCAGGTCCCTGTGTGTAAAGAACAAGAAGTGTGGGTATATTGGCGAGACCAGCCTTGACTCCCGGGATTCCACTGATAGAAGGCAACAAAGACTCAAGGTAGCTGAGTATGAATGCTGCGGCTACCATGATCCCGAGAAGCGCAAGTGTGGGGGTTTTATCCTTGAGTCTCATTTTGTGTTCTTCCTTACTGCGGGAAACGTTTCCCTGTTTTTGTTATCCTTGTACCGGATGTTTTTTCGTATCGGTTGTTTTCCTGTCCCGGATACTGGACCGTTTTTTGTGCTTCTTTGTGGATTCTATGCTTATCTGGCCACTCCGTCTATTTCCGAGGTTTCCGCTCCGCGGATCGTTACCGTAATCCTTGCAGGGAGGCAAACGATCGATTCACCGGTTCGGGAGATGGGACTGTGCTTTGCGCAGAGCTTGTCGGGGCAGTCGGCCTCGGTAACATATGCAGCGCCGTCCGCGACGCAGACCGTGCAGTTGAGACCGGCGAAGCCTTCCACCACGACTTCCGTGTCGGTTCCCAGGGGCAGCGTCGTTCTCTCCGTTCCGTTAACGCTCACAACCGCAAAGCCCCCCGTCTCTCCCTGTACCCTTCCCCAAAGGAAGAATGAACAAACGAGCACAACGAGAACGAGGGCGTATATTATAAGATCTGGTTTCCTGAAGAAATCAAACTTGGGGTTCTTCATAACGAGTTTACCTTCCGGTACGATCCGATTCCGGACCGAATCTGTTACTGTGTCAGCCCACCGAGCTGACTGTCACTTTACATACCGCGGTCACTCCGCTTGACGAAGTCGCGGTGACAGTTGTGCTTCCGAGACCGCGCGCCGTAACTTTTCCGCTGTTGGTGACTGCGACGACCTTCTCGCTTCCGGACCTGAAGGTCACGGAGTCGGTAGAGAAGACTGGTGAAAGGGTTGCTTCGAGGACGAGCGTGTCGCCGACGGACATCTCGATCTCGGTTTCTGAAAGTTCTATACTCTGTGCCGCGCGGACGTAGGTCCTGACGGTTTCGACCGCCTTGTTGCCGCGGTAGTCTGTTGCCATAATGGTGAAAATACCGGGCGACGAGGATTTGAAGCTCACGATGTTGTCGCTGTCGGGTGTGAGCGCCGTTCCGTCGGAGAGGAAGTCGGAAACCGTGTGAAGTCCCGGGAGGTACTTGACGCTCTTGAGACCGCTTTGAGTGTCGCTGACCTTTGCCATGACGGTGAACTTGTTCTTCTTATTGTTTACTGTGAACGAAATGTTGGTTATGCGGGGAGGAAGCTTGTCATCGATGACAGGTATGGTCATGACGGAAGCGTTGCCCGTGTTGTCATAAGCGTAGACGGTGTGCTTGCCGCCTTTGTGAAGCACGAGGGTGTTGTCCTCGATGAGCGTGCCTTCCGTTCCGCGGGCGAAGTCGGAAGCGCTGCGCTTGCCGAGCATATACCGAAGGGAATTGACGCCCGAACCGTTCTCACCGTCATCGGCTTCAAATCTGAGTACGATGCTCTCACCTTCGAAGGAACGCGTCCACGAGAAGCTCGGCGCCTCCCTGTCGCGTGCGATCTTGTCAGCCGCTTTCATGCAACGGTCGAGGTTGAGGATCCCTCCGCTCACGCACTTGCCGTCGAGAGATTCGAGGGGTTTGGTGTTAGAAATGATGATATCCTTCACGCTTGCGGGAACGGATCCGCTCCTCAGTGAGAAAAGGATCGCAGCAACCGCGCTGACCATGGGAGCGGCCATGGAGGACCCGCTCATGTAGCCGCAGGAGCCGACGATCGTACTGTAGATGTCGGTGCTCGGAGCCGCGAGATCAACGCTTTCCTTGCCGTAACAAGAGTCCGGGGGAAGGAGGCCGTCGCAGTCCACATATGCTGTGCTGATCACATTCGGAAGGTCGAAGGATGCGGGGTAAAGAGGTGTGATGTCGTTGTCGTTGCCGTAGTTGCCGGCCGCGCACACGAAGAGCATCGTAGAGCGGCTGATCGCAGCCTCGAGGGCCGAGCTCGCCGTGTAGGAGCCCCAGCTGATGTTGCAGACCGATGCGCCGTTGCGCTGTGCGTAGGCAATCGCCTTTATCGCGTCGGAAACGGAGCCCTTACGGTCGGGGCCGCCGTGGATCTTGAGCGCCATGACGCGCGTGTGGAGATACCTCGCGATACCAGAGATGGCGGTCTGGTTGTTTGCTCGCGCAACGATTATGCCGGCAATGTGCGTTCCGTGATCGTCACGGTCTTCGGGATCGGCGGAATAACTGCCGTCGTCGTTTTCAATGTAATGGCAGACCGAGGCGTCGTCGTTGAAGAAATCCCAGCCGTAGACGTCGTCCGTAAATCCGTTGTTGTCGTCGTCGATCCCGTTGTCCGGGATCTCGCCCTCGTTGATCCACATCGCGTCCTTGAGGTCCTCATGGCGGTAGTCGATACCGGTATCGATGACAGCCACAGTCACCTCATGGGCACCGCCGATCTCAGACTTGTACTTGTACCAGCCTTCCTCGGCGTCGATGTCGATGTCGGGGGTCGATGTGATCTTATAGCTCGATCCCGAGGGGTCGGCTTTCGTGTATGTGCCTGTGTTCTCGAGCCACCACTGCGTAGCGGAGTAAGGGTCGTCCGTGAGAGCCATCGTCTCGAGCCCCGTGTCTTCCTCTACAGCGAGGACGTAAGGGGAGGAGATCAGTCCCGGGCAGGGATCCGTTTCAAAGCTTCCTATAGAGAAGTTGCCGTCGCAGTACTCGGATCTGAAGCCGTACTTGTCGAGTACAGATTCTTGGATGTCGGAGGATACACCTTCCGCCCAAGTGACGATCATGCGTGGAGACTCTGAGGGAGCGGCAGCGGGGGAAGGATAAGAAGCACTTATGGGCATAAGCGTTGAAGAAACAACGCACAGCGAGGTGAGAACACCCGAAACGGTCTTAAGCAGACGAGATCTCATGTATGTCAGGTCCTTTCATAATTAAATGAAATGATGTTTGATAGGCTTTCGGATAACGGTGAACCTTATATTCATAATACAACTGTAGAATGCAATAAGCAAGATAAATTGTGTACATACGAGTGAAAAAGACTGTTGACAAGAGTATTTATACCATGATATAGTGTGAAGGCTGGTAACGGCGTTTTTTTAGTGCGTTTTTTTACCGGCACAAAATTCAGGCCACGTGCGAACACCACATCGTACGTGAGATCATTAAAACGGAGGTGGAAGTTGTGCGAACAAAGATTACCTTAGCATGCACAGAGTGCAAGCAGCGTAACTACAACACGACGAAAGAAAAGAAGAATCATCCGGACAGGATGGAGACCAAGAAGTACTGCAGATTCTGCAAGAAGCACACCCTGCATAAGGAAACCAAATAAGGAGGTTTTTATGGCAGAGAACAACAGCGGTGCAAACGTAACCGTAAAAAAGAGCTTTTTCAAGAGCGTGAAATCTGAGTTCAAGAAGATCTCCTGGCCCGGAAAGACTACACTGATCAAAGAAACAGTGGCTGTAGTTGTTTATTCGGTAATACTGGGTGGATTTATCGCTCTTATCGATCTCGCTATCAAGTACGGGATCAATTTGATTGGATTAGGAACCTGATCACCGACACCATAATACTATCAATGAGGTAAACATGGCAGCAGCAGATGCTAAATGGTATGTAGTCCACACATATTCGGGCTACGAGAACAAGGTTAAAGCCAATATTGAAAAAGCTATCGAGAACAGAAACATGCAGGACAGGATCCTTGAAGTTTCGGTTCCGTTACAGAATGTAGTTGAGTTCAAAGACGGCTCTAAGAAGGAAGTCCAGAAGAAGATGTTCCCCGGCTATGTGCTTATCCGCATGGTCATGGACGATGACACCTGGTACGTTGTTCGTAATACCAGAGGTGTTACAGGCTTCGTAGGACCCGGATCCAAGCCCGTTCCGCTCACACAGACTGACCTTGACAACATGGCAGTCAGACCCGACGAGATCACAATTGATTTCGAGGTTGGTGACACGGTAACGATCATGAACGGATCATGGGAGAATTCTCAGGCGATCGTCAAAGAGATCAACACACAGGCGCAGACCGTTAAGGTCGGCATTGACATGTTCGGCAAAGAAACAATTGTCGAGCTCGACTTCACCGATGTGAAGAGCGAGAACTAATCTATTCCAGAAAAGGGGTAATAATTATGGCTAAGAAAGTTACAGGCTACATTAAGTTACAGATTCCGGCCGGCAAGGCTACTCCGGCCCCTCCCGTAGGTCCTGCACTTGGTCAGCACGGTGTTAATATCGTACAGTTCACCAAGGAGTTCAACGCAAGGACCGCAGATCAGGGAGATCTCATCATTCCCGTTGTCATCACGGTATATGCAGACAGAAGCTTCAGCTTCATCACCAAGACTCCTCCTGCAGCAGTGCTTTTAAAGAAGGCATGTAACCTCAAGACAGCTTCGGGTACACCCAACAAGAACAAGGTTGCTACCATCAAGAAGTCAGAGGTTCAGAAGATTGCCGAGCTCAAGATGCCCGATCTTAACGCAGCAAGCATCGAAGCTGCCGTTAGCATGATCTCCGGTACCGCTAGGAGCATGGGAATCGTAGTAGAGGACTGAGAAGTCCGATCGTCTTCAATAACAACACAAATCACAAAGAGATAACGAGTGGAAGGGTTAATACCCGATAATACCACCGGGAGGTTAAATAATGAAAAGAGGAAAGAAATACACAGAGGCAGCAAAGCTCATTGACAAGACAGCGCTTTACACTGTTGCTGATGCTTGCAGTCTTGTAAAGAAAACCGCTACATCAAAATTCGACGAGACAATCGAGGCTCATTTCAGACTCGGCGTTGACGGACGTCACGCAGACCAGCAGGTTCGTGGTGCCGTAGTTCTCCCTCACGGAACAGGTAAGACAGTTCGTGTACTTGTTTTCGCTAAGGGCGACAAGGTTGCAGAGGCTGAGCAGGCAGGCGCTGATTATGTTGGCGGCGATGAGCTCATCCCCAAGATCCAGAATGACGGATGGTTTGAGTTCGATGTTGTTGTTGCAACACCTGACATGATGGGCGTTGTTGGACGTCTCGGACGTGTACTCGGACCTAAGGGCCTCATGCCCAACCCCAAGGCAGGCACCGTTACCATGGATGTTGCCAAGGCAGTTAACGATATCAAAGCAGGTAAGATCGAGTATCGTCTCGACAAGACTAACATCATCCACTGCCCCGTAGGAAAGGCTTCCTTCACAGAGGAGCAGCTCAGCGAGAACCTTGATACACTTATCGGAGCTCTCATCAAGGCTAAGCCCGCGGCAGCAAAGGGCGCTTATATCAGAAGCGCAACCATCGCATCGACGATGGGCCCCGGAATCAAGCTCAACACTGCAAGATTCCAGTAATTCGAAAAGAAGAACATTTAAATGTAAAGGGCATGTATCCTGTATGGTACATGCCTTTTGTGTGCGATAAACGAAGGCCGTCTGTTGCAAGCTTGTTTGTGAACAGACGGCTGAGTGAACGGACATCGAGCGGACTTGTACGCGAGATGTCCCGTCGCATCGAGTAGGAGTCAGCCTACTCGATTTAAAAGTGGAATATATTTACAAGACACCTTTTCGCGGATATAATCAATTGAGTTTATTTATGAAGAAAAAGAGGCTGAATATATGACGGGACTTAAGAAATTCCTCAAAAAGGAACCCATGCTGCTTGTTGCGGTGGCAGCGGCGATCGTGTCGCTTTTTATCACGCCGCCCACGACGGAGCTTTTTACCAAGATCGACTGGCATACCCTCGGCACGCTGTTTATGATGCTCACCGTGCTGGAGGGCTTTAAGCAGGAGAGCCTCTTTAATCCGATCATCCGCCTGAGCTCACGCTTCGGCGGGATGAGGTCGCTGTCGCTTTTCCTTGTATTCGGAGTGTTCTTCTCGTCCATGTTCGTGACGAATGACGTTTCTCTCATAATCTTCGTTCCGCTCACGATCCTGCTCTTCAGAGGCGCGGGTCGGGAAGAGTGCATCCTCCCTGTCATCACATTTGAGAACATCGCCGCGATCCGCGGCTCGCTTCTCATGCCCTTCGGCAGCCCGCAGAATCTTTTCCTTTACCAGCAGTCCGGGACAAGCGCGCCGAACTTTATGCTGCACATGTCACCGCTTTGCGTTGGGTCGGCGGTACTTCTGATCGTGTTCATATGCATTATGTACCGAAAAGAGCACGGCAGGAGGATAGAGATCAACACTGATAAGATCACGACCCCGTGGGAGACATCGAGAAGGAATCGCCGCGTGAGCTACCTGGTGCTCTTTGTCATGATCCTTGCCACGATCGTAAGCCGCACGGAATTCTGGTATGTTGCGGTAGGGATCGTGATAATCGTGGTGCTCCTCGTCAACCGCAGACTTTTCCTGAGCGTTGACTACGTGCTCCTCCTGACGTTCTTCTGCTTCTTTGTTTTCTCGTCCTCAATCACAGGCAACGAGGCGATCAGCACATTCCTTCACGAGAAGGTAGCAGGAAACGAGTACTGGTGGTCGATCATACTTAGCCAGTTCATCTCGAACGTCCCCGCCTCGATCGTGCTGTACCCTTTCACAGAGAACTTCACGGGCCTCATCTACGGGCTTGACACCGCGGGGCTCTGCTCGATCATCGGATCGCTTGCATCTGTAATTAATTACCGTATTTATATCAGAGAGTATCCCGGCCATGGCAAAGCATTCCTTAAAACCTTTACGTGGATCAGTTGGGCATTCTTCCTCATCGTGGTCGTTCCGGGGTGGCTGCTCACGGCATGGAAGTTCTTCTGATCGTCACGATGGTCGTTTGCTAAGACCGGCTAATGGTATTAACGAGTTAAAAATGAGTGATCCTGAAAGAGAATCAGGGCAGTTATGGCAAAAAACTCTTGACAACACAGCTCTCGGCATGGTAAATTATCTCTTGTCGCGAAAGTGGCACTGTCCGAAGACAGCAGGTATCGGGTTTTGACCCGACATAATGATGAGTTCATCGCCTGCCGAGGAAGCTGATTTTGATTTTGGTATAATACTATCATGATTATTACGGCTTTCCTGCAATTCGGCAGGGAAGCCGATTTTGATTGTTTCGGGATCTCCGGGACATTAGATTTCGTCTTCCCCCAAAAATAAAACAGGAGGAACAAAAATGGCTAAGGTAGAGCTCAAAGCCCCCATCATCGAAGAGATCAAGGGTCATGTTTCGACAGCCAAGGCTGCGGTTATCGTTGATTACTGCGGACTTACAGTAGAGCAGGACACAATCCTTCGTAAGAAGTTAAGGGAAGCCGGTGTTGTTTATAAGGTTTATAAGAACACCTACATGAAGAGAGCTTTCGAGGGCACCGATTACGCTCAGCTTGACAAGGTTCTTGACGGACCTTCGGCAGTTGCATTCAGCGCAGACGATGCTACAGCTCCCGCAAGAGTACTTGCAGAGTTCATGAAGGACGCTCCCCAGCTTACATTCAAGGCCGGCGTTATCGACGGTACCTTCTACGATGAAGCAGGATGCAAGCTTATCGCTACAATCCCTTCAAGAGACGTACTTATTTCCAAGCTGCTCGGCAGCATCAAGTCACCTATCTCCAATCTTGCTCGTGTTATCAAGCAGATCGCAGAGAAGCAGGCAGAGGCTTAAGGAAATCACAACTCGCATCATAGTTTTGATGCACAGCACTATTGGACGTACTACGTGCGTAGTACAACAACATTTTTAATGGAGGAAACTTAAATGACAACACAGGAATTTATCGATGCTATCAAGGGCATGACCGTTTTAGAGCTTAACGATCTTGTTAAGGCTTGTGAAGAAGAGTTTGGCGTATCCGCAGCAGCAGGCGTTGCAGTTGTAGCAGCAGGCCCCGCAGCAGGCGCAGCAGAGGAAGAGAAGACAGAGTTCAACATCGAGCTTACAGAAGTTGGTGCTGAGAAGGTTAAGGTTATCAAGGTTGTTCGTGAGATCACCGGTCTTGGCCTCAAGGAAGCTAAGGACGCTGTTGACGGCGCTCCCAAGGTTATCAAGGAAGGCGCTTCCAAGGCTGAAGCTGAGGATGCTAAGAAGAAGCTTGAAGAAGCAGGCGCTAAGGTTACACTTAAGTAATTGGCAATCGTTTAAATTTTTACTGCCCCGTTCCACAAGGAATGGGGCATTTTTTTCGGGTTAAAACAGAGAGGAAAACTCATAGTTCCTTAATATCGGAAAGAGTATTGCCTGTGTAGCAGAGGCGCAGGCAGATACGTTTGTTGCCTTCGATCATTTTTTTCAGGAAGACTCTGTCTCCCTCCCAAAGATTTAAATCGAGAACAGCGGTCTTCTCTACGAAGGCAAGTTCTCCTTCGTTGCAGTCCTCGGGGCGGAAGGCGGAATCGTCGTAATCGGTGCTTGAAAAGAGATACATATCTTCGTCGGGCCATCCGTCGCTGCGAAATTCGATGACTCCGTAAAAGTGAGCATCTCTGAGAACGATACCGGTTTCTTCAAGAACTTCGCGTTTTACGCATTCAAACGGACTTTCACCTTCTTCAAATTTGCCTCCCACTCCGATCCATTTGCCCGAGTTGGGATCGTTTTCCTTTTTGTTACGGTAAAGCATAAGATATTTGCCGTCTTTTTCTATGTAGCAGAGTGAGGTTTTTATGGGAAGTATGGCCCTGTTGTGCTGCATCACCGGACCTCCCTGAGGATCTTTTCCATCCCTATCTTCTGGGGCTTCATCCCCATGTTTTCGTAGAAGGCCATTGCATTTGGATTGCAGCACCAGACGTTCAGGGTAACGTTGTAGAAACCGCGCTCCCCGGCGTAGGAGATCACGGCTTCGTAAAGGCTTCGACCGATGCCCGAACCGCGAATTGCTTCGTCAACGCATATGTCATCTACGTATAGCGTGCTGATGTCGGTGAGAACGGAGCTCTCTTTTGAGCACTGATGAATACAAAAAGCATGCCCGAGGACGTCTCCGGCCGGATTTACACATACAAATACGGGAGTTGTGTCGTCGTTAATGATCTTTAAAAGCTCTTCTTTGTTATATTTTGTGGCAGGACCCTTGAAGATGTCCGGACGTCCGTTATGGTGGACCATATCCACTTGTACAAGAAGCTTAAGAATTCCGGGTATATCCGCCTCTGTGGCGCGTCTTATTTCGTTCATGCCATAACCTCATTTTTTTATATAAATCTTAATCCATTTATATCGGAATAAAAGGAACTTGTCAATTGAGGGTCGATACGGATGAGTGAACGTACATCGTAAAAAATGTATGTAGTATCGATGATGACAGGCTCTTTGAAACGAAACACCCCAGAGCAAAAAATGTGATCAACGGAATGGTAGTTCGAGGGGCATTTGGGATTCGATGGTGTGTTATCAAACAGAACGAACCAAGACATGATCCGATGAGCAGAGCTTCAAAGGTAGGGAAAAACCCCAAAACAGCGCAGGAGCCGGCGAATATCCTTACATCCGCGCCGCCGAGACCCTTGCCGCGAGTGACCGTGTAGATAATAAAGAACAATAGAAAACAGAAGGCACTGCCCGAAAGCTTCAGGATGAAAAGCGGCAGTGTCTTTTCAAATGCTCCGGCGACGGCAAAGAAGAAGCAGGCGCGCTCGAGATGCGCGGGAACGCTTCTGTATCGGAGGTCGCAAACTCCTGCAAGTA
This sequence comes from Lachnospiraceae bacterium, assembly GCA_017427685.1. GTDB lineage: Bacteria > Bacillota > Clostridia > Lachnospirales > Lachnospiraceae > RUG11977. The sequence continues at coordinate 27,534 of JAFRSH010000037.1, forward strand.
CGAGGGTTATGAGAAAGTAGGCGGTAGCAACCTTTGAAAAAAGGACAAAAAGGGAACAACTCATAGACAAAACCTCCCCAAAAAACAGAAGACAGAAACAAAAGCCGGTCGATTAAGGCCTGCCGTATATACATAAAAGAACGTAGCGTAAAAATCGTACATGCCGTGTAATAAGGGGGGATGTAAAAAACGGACACAAAAAGAAAAAAACGATTGACGCCTTGATTAATACGTGGTAATATGGATGATGCACATTTGTCCAAACAAATGCCGCTTTGGATATATTATAGCACATTGGAGCGATAATGCAAAGCTTTTTCTAATAGTTTTTCAACAAAAGATGTAGGGTGTTCCCTTTTGAAAGAAAAAGGAGGACGTCCTATAGATTTTACGCGAAAATTAGGAAAAATTTGGGCAATTGAAAATAAATAATGAGGTGACGTCAATGATCGAAAAAAACCGAATACGTCCCGTTAAGCTGGGTAAGGGCGTAAGAATGAGCTATTCGAAACAGAAGGAAGTTTTGGAGATGCCCAACCTCATCGAGGTCCAGAAGAGGTCATACCGCTGGTTCCTTGAAGAAGGTCTCAAGGAGGCGTTCCAGGATATCTCCCCGATCGAGGATTACAACGGACATTTAAGCCTTGAATTCATCGACTTCCAGCTCTGTGAGAATGATGTCAAGTATTCCATAGAGGAATGTAAGGAAAGAGATGCGACATACGCGGCACCTTTGAAAGTAAAAGTCAGACTTCATAATAAAGAAGACGAGGATGTCATCAAGGATCACGAGATCTTTATGGGTGACTTCCCCCTCATGACAGAAACCGGTACTTTCGTTATCAACGGAGCAGAGCGTGTTATCGTCAGCCAGCTCGTTCGTTCCCCCGGTATCTACTACGAGATTACACATGATAAGCTCGGTAAGAAGCTCTACGCATGCACCGTGATCCCCAGCCGTGGCGCATGGCTTGAGTACGAGACAGACAGCAACGATATCTTCTATGTAAGAGTTGACCGTAACCGTAAGGTTCCGATCACTGTATTCCTGCGCGCTCTCGGACTTGGCACAAAGCAGTCTATCATCGACATGTTCGGTGAGGAGCCCAAGATCCAGCAGTCCTTTATGAAGGATCCTTCGGAGAGCGACACCTACGAAGCAGGTATCAAAGAGCTTTACAAGAAGCTCCGTCCCGGAGAGCCCGTGTCTGTAGAGAGTGCAGAGTCACTCATCCACAGCATGTTCTTTGATGCAAGAAGGTACGACCTTGCCAAGGTTGGACGTTACAAGTTCAACAAGAAGCTTCATCTCCACAACCGCGTAGTGGGCTTCGCGCTCGCTGAGGACGTGGCAGATCCTTCAACCGGTGAGATCATCGCCGAGGCAGGCACCAAGATCACTACCGAGATCGCAGACCGGATCCAGAACGCCGGCGTATTCTCGATCCTTGTTCAGGCCGAGGAGCACAATGTTAAGGTCCTTTCCAACCTTATGGTTGATATCGCCGCACATGTTCCTTTCAAGATGACCGACGAACTTCGCGAGAAGCTCGGCATCACAGAGAGCGTTTATTATCCCGCACTCATGGAACTCCTCGAGACCTATAAGGACGAGGAAGAGCTCAAGGATCAGATCAGACGTCATGCAGGCGATCTCATCCCCAAGCATATCACTAAGGAAGACATCTTCGCTTCCGTAAGCTACAACATCCACCTTGAGTACGGTGTAGGCAACAAGGACGACATCGACCACCTCGGAAACAGACGTATCCGTGCGGTAGGCGAGCTCCTTCAGAACCAGTATCGTATCGGTCTTGCACGTATGGAGAGGACCGTTCGTGAGAGGATGACAACACAGGACCTCGACGGTGTATCACCGCAGTCCCTCATTAACATCAAGCCCGTGACCGCAGCCGTTAAGGAGTTCTTTGGAAGCTCGCAGCTGTCACAGTTCATGGACCAGCACAATCCTCTCGGTGAGCTTGCACATAAGCGTCGTCTCTCGGCACTCGGCCCCGGCGGTCTTTCGCGTGACCGTGCCGGATTCGAAGTTCGAGACGTTCACTATACACACTACGGCCGTATGTGTCCCATCGAGACACCCGAAGGTCCCAACATCGGTCTTATCAACTCACTCGCATCCTACGCAAGGATCAACGAGTACGGATTTATCGAGGCTCCTTTCAGGATCGTTGACAAGAAGGATCCCGAGAATCCCAAGGTTACTGACGAGGTTATCTACCTCACAGCCGACGAAGAGGACAAGTACATCGTTGCACAGGCTAACGAGCCGCTCGATGAGAAGGGCCATTTCGTTAACAACAATATTTCAGGTCGTTACAAGGACGAGACTTCTCAGTTCCTTAAGTCCAAGATCGATCTGATGGACGTATCCCCGAGGATGGTATTCTCGGTTGCTACAGCACTTATCCCGTTCCTTGAGAACGACGACGCTAACCGTGCCCTCATGGGTTCGAACATGCAGCGTCAGGCAGTACCGCTTCTTCGCCCTCAGGCACCCGTTGTCGGAACAGGCATGGAGCTTAAGACCGCCATCGACTCAGGTGTCTGCGTGATCGCAGAGGAAGACGGAACAGTTGAGAAGGCTACGGCCAACCTCATCCGCATCCGCAACGAGCAGGGTACGATCCGTGATTACAACCTTCTTAAGTTTACAAGAAGTAACCAGGGTACCTGCATCAACCAGAGACCTATCGTCAACAAGGGCGAGAAGGTCACCAAGGGACAGGTTATCGCAGACGGTCCTTCGACACACGAAGGCGAGCTTGCACTCGGTACCAACCCTCTCATCGGTTTCATGACCTGGGAAGGTTACAACTACGAGGATGCCGTTCTCCTTTCGGAGAGACTTGTTAAAGAGGATGTTTACACATCCGTACATATCGAAGAGTACGAGGCAGAGGCCCGTGACACCAAGCTCGGACCCGAAGAGATCACACGCGACGTTCCCGGTGTCGGCGACGACGCACTTAAGGATCTCGACGAGCGCGGAATCATCCGCGTCGGTGCAGAGGTTCGTGCCGGTGATATCCTCGTCGGCAAGGTTACACCTAAGGGCGAGACAGAGCTCACGGCAGAGGAGAGACTCCTCCGTGCGATCTTCGGTGAGAAGGCCCGTGAAGTACGTGATACTTCCCTCAGGGTTCCTCACGGTGAGTTCGGTATCATCGTTGATGCCAAGGTATTCACACGTGCCGCAGGCGACGAGCTTCCGCCCGGAGTCAATGAAAGCGTGCGCGTTTATATAGCACAGAAGAGAAAGATCCAGGTCGGCGACAAGATGGCAGGCCGTCACGGAAACAAGGGTGTCGTTTCACGTGTGCTCCCCGTAGAAGACATGCCTTTCCTGCCCAACGGACGTCCGCTTGATATCGTGCTTAATCCTCTGGGCGTGCCTTCGCGTATGAATATCGGTCAGGTCCTTGAGATCCACCTTTCACTCGCAGCCAAGGTACTCGGATTTAACATCGCAACACCCGTCTTCGACGGCGCGAACGAGTTCGACATCATGGATACACTCGAGATGGCAAATGACTACGTCAACACACCTATCGAGGAATTCAAGAAGAAATACAGCAAGGTTCTTGATAAGGAGATCATGAACTACCTCATCGAGAATCAGGACTACAGGAAGGAATGGGAAGGTGTTCCGATCAACCGTGACGGTAAGGTTCGTCTTCGTGACGGACGTACCGGAGAGTACTTCGACGGTGCGGTAACGATCGGATTCATGCATTACCTCAAACTCCACCATCTGGTTGACGATAAGATCCACGCACGTTCGACCGGTCCTTACTCACTCGTTACACAGCAGCCTCTGGGCGGCAAGGCTCAGTTTGGTGGACAGCGTTTCGGTGAGATGGAGGTTTGGGCTCTTGAGGCATACGGTGCAGCTCACGTGCTCCAGGAGATCCTGACAGTCAAGTCCGATGATGTTACGGGCCGTGTTAAGACCTACGAAGCCATCATCAAGGGCGACAACATCAGCGAACCCGGTATTCCCGAGTCGTTCAAGGTGCTCCTCAAGGAGCTCCAGTCACTCGCACTCGACGTTACCGTACTCGACGAGAACGGCAACGAAGTCAAGCTTGCAGAGTCTGTTGATTACAGCATGGACAATGCAAACAACGCTTGGAGCGAAGGCAATGACTACAACAACGGTCTTGAAGGCAACGTTGAAGATTCAGGCTTCTCTACCGTAGAGGGTGAGGAGATCGACGAGTATTACGAAGACGATTTCGGATCAGACAGTGAATTCGACAGCTACAGCGAGGATTCGTACACATTTGATGATCCCTCAGACTCGAACGAATAACAGATAAAGGAGCATAACGATGGATAATTCATATATCAGGTCAGAGAACTATCCCAAAGAGATAAACTATGACGCGATCCGAATCAGGCTCGCGTCACCCGAGAAGATCCGCGAATGGTCCAGAGCAGAGGTTAAGAAGCCCGAAACCATCAACTACCGTACCCTGAAACCTGAGAAGGACGGTCTCTTCTGCGAGAAGATCTTCGGACCCAGCAAGGACTGGGAGTGTCACTGCGGAAAGTACAAGAAGATCCGCTTCAAGGGCATCGTTTGTGATCGATGCGGTGTTGAAGTTACAAAGTCATCGGTACGTCGTGAGCGTATGGGTCACATCACTCTTGCTGCTCCCGTATCGCATATATGGTATTTTAAGGGTATCCCCAGCCGTATGGGACTCATGCTCGATCTCTCACCGAGAGTACTCGAGAAGATCCTCTACTTTGCGGCTTATATCGTTCTTGATCCCGGAACTACCAAGCTGACATATAAGCAGATCCTCACAGAGAAGGAATACCTCGATGAGAGCGAGAAGTATCCCGCAGGATCCTTCCGTGTCGGCATGGGTGCCGAGGCAGTCAAGGAACTCCTTCAGGCTATCGACCTTGAAGCAGAGTCGGCTACCCTCAAGGAGGAACTCAAGAATTCCACAGGCCAGAAGCGCGCAAGGATCATCAAGAGACTTGAGGTCGTTGAGGCATTCAGAGAGTCGGGCAACCGTCCGGAGTGGATGATCCTTGAGAACATCCCGGTACTTCCTCCCGATCTGCGCCCCATGGTACAGCTCGACGGCGGAAGATTCGCCACATCCGACATGAACGACCTTTACAGGCGTATCATCAACCGTAACAATCGTCTTCGCAGACTCCTTGAGCTCGGTGCTCCCGATATCATCGTTCGTAACGAGAAGCGTATGCTTCAGGAAGCTGTTGACGCACTTATCGATAACGGCAGACGCGGTCGTTCCGTAACAGGCCCCGGCAACCGTCCTCTTAAGTCACTTTCCGACATGCTCAAAGGAAAGCAGGGACGTTTCCGTCAGAACCTCCTCGGAAAGCGTGTTGACTACTCGGGTCGTTCGGTTATCGTCGTTGGACCCGAACTTAAGATCTACCAGTGCGGTCTCCCCAAGGAGATGGCAATCGAGCTTTTCAAGCCCTTCGTTATGAAAGAGCTTGTTGAGAGACAGATAGCAAACAACATCAGACAGGCAAAGAAGATGGTCGAGCGTCTCGATCGTGAGGTTTGGGACGTGCTCGAGGATGTTATTCATGAGCATCCCGTTATGCTGAACCGTGCTCCTACACTTCACAGACTCGGTATCCAGGCATTTGAGCCCATCCTTGTCGAAGGTAAGGCGATCAAGCTTCATCCCCTCGTATGTACGGCCTTCAACGCCGACTTCGACGGTGACCAGATGGCTGTGCATCTTCCTCTTTCGGTTGAAGCACAGGCTGAGGCAAGATTCCTCATGCTTTCACCCAACAACCTGTTGAAGCCTTCGGACGGTGGTCCCGTTGCCGTTCCTTCACAGGATATGGTACTCGGTATCTACTACCTGACCATTCATAAGTATGCGGATTATCTCACAGATCCCGCACACGCAAGCGAGAAGGACAGCTTTGTGGCTGAGTTTGAAAGCCCCGAAGAGGCAGTTGCCGCTTACCAGGACTACCAGACCAAGAAGACCAAGGCAGTTCTCAAGGCTAAGGACGAAGCAGCAGCACAGAAGGCAGTTGCAGCGATCAAGACCCAGGCACTCGAGTTCGATTCGATCGTTAAGGTTTGTGTAGATCCCGAGCGTGACAGAAGGATCGTCTGCAGGATGGTTGATCTGCTCGGCAGAAAGTTCTACTCGATGGACAACGCACTTCTTGCCTACGAGAACGGTGAGATCACACTTCACCAGTACATCTACGTTAAGCGTGAAGGCGTATTTAAGGATGCAGACGGAACAGAGCGTAAGATCTCAAAGTTCCTCTTCACCACACTCGGAAGATTCATCTTCAACGAGGCCATTCCTCAGGATCTCGGCATCGTTGACAGAAACGATCCCGAGCACTTCCTCGATCTCGAGGTTGATTACCTCGTTAAGAAGAAGGAGCTTAAGGGCATCCTTGAGAAGTGTATCAATACACATGGCGCTACAATGACTGCAGAGACACTTGACGCCATCAAGTCACTCGGATACAAGTATTCGACAAGGGCAGCCATGACAGTTTCCATTTCGGACATGACCGTTCCTCCCGAAAAGAAGAAGATCATTGCCGATGCGGAGGCTACAGTCGACGTTATCAGCAAGAAGTTCCGTCGCGGACTTCTTACCGATGAAGAGCGTTACAAGACAGTTATCGACACATGGAAGGTTGCCGATGATCAGATCACCAAGAAGCTGATGGCCGGCCTCGATAAGTTTAACAACATCTACATGATGGCTGACTCCGGTGCCCGTGGTTCCGATAAGCAGATCAAGCAGCTTGCCGGTATGCGTGGACTTATGGCAGATACATCAGGTAAGACCATCGAGCTCCCCATCAAGGCTAACTTCCGTGAAGGTCTTGACGTACTCGAGTACTTCATCTCCGCACACGGTGCCCGTAAGGGTCTCTCCGATACGGCTCTTCGTACAGCCGACTCGGGTTACCTTACCAGACGTCTTGTCGACGTTTCACAGGAGCTCATCATCCGTGAGGATGACTGCTGCGCAGGTGAAGAAGAGATCGTCGGAATGTCCGTTAAGGCATTCGCCGACGGCAAGGAAGTTATCGAGTCGCTCCAGGAGCGTATCACAGGCCGTTTCGCTTGTGACGATATCTTCGATGACAACGGCGAGATCATCGTTAAGAAGAATCATATGATCACTCCCAAGCGTGCCGCAGCTATCTGCGCTACGAAGGCAGTGAAGGATAAGGGCGCATCGGCATCGATCAAGATCCGTACAGTCCTTACATGTAAATCGCATCTCGGAATCTGTGCTAAGTGCTACGGTGCAAACATGGCTTCCGGCGAGCCCGTTCAGGTCGGCGAGGCAGTCGGTATCATCGCTGCTCAGTCAATCGGTGAGCCCGGTACACAGCTTACGATGCGTACGTTCCATACGGGTGGTGTTGCCGGTGACGATATCACTCAGGGTCTTCCCCGTGTCGAGGAGCTTTTCGAGGCACGTAAGCCCAAGGGACTCGCGATCATCGCAGAGTTCGGCGGAACGGTTCAGATCAAAGACACCAAGAAGAAACGTGAGATCACGATCGTTTCCAACGATGAGGAGAACCCCGACTCCAAGACCTACCTTATCCCTTACGGATCAAGGATCAAGGTTATGGATGGACAGATCATCGAGGCGGGCGACGAGCTCACCGAGGGTTCGGTTAATCCTCATGACATCCTGAAGATCAAGGGTATCAGAGCCGTACAGGATTACATGATTCAGGAAGTACAGCGCGTTTACAGACTCCAGGGTGTTGAGATCAACGACAAGCATATCGAAGTTATCGTTCGTCAGATGCTTAAGAAAGTCCGCATCGAGGACAACGGTGACACCAACCTCCTGCCCGGCAGCATGGTCGATATCTTGGAGTACAACGACATCAATGAGAAGATGAAGGCAGAGGGCAAGGAGCCCGCAGACGGCAAGCAGGTTATGCTCGGTATCACCAAGGCAGCACTTGCTACCAATTCCTTCCTCTCCGCAGCATCCTTCCAGGAGACCACCAAGGTCCTCACGGAAGCAGCCAGCCGCGGTAAGGTCGATCCCCTCATCGGTCTCAAGGAGAACGTCATCATCGGTAAGCTTATTCCTGCCGGTACCGGCATGAAGATCTACCGCAATGTCAGCCTCAGCACAGACACACTTGAGGATGATGTTTACGATGATTACTACGAGGACGAGTACTCCGAGGGTGAAGTATACTACGAAGACGACCAGGGCGAGTACTACGAGGACGACTCGAGTGATTTCCAGGATGACGGAGAGTACTTTGAGGATTCCGAGTCAGAGGACGTTGGACCCGAAGATGCAGAATAATACCTTTCTCGTAAGAGGTTAAGATGTTTTAAGAGGCTCAGTGAAGAGATTCGCTGAGCCTCGTTTCATTATGTCAGTTTAGGTCTGCCCGGCCATGACCGAATACACACGAAAAACAACCGAATAGGCATAGCCTTATTGAAACGATAGTATTATGTCGATATAATACAGTAAAAGTTACAAAGAGCGCAGATATACACAAAACGAGAAGCGTAACGACATACATTTGCTTATATCGAACATAGACTATAAAAACGTTTTTAAGAGGAGGCACGCCTATGAGGAAGACTATTATATCCGGCATCGTTGCCGTGTTGGCAATTTTGTTCATTCTTGGGGCAGATCGCGCCGAAGCGGGAGTCGATCTTGCAAACGTAAGCTTTGAGATCTCGGGAGGAAATATAAACGGAACCCCGGATACAGCGCTCGAAGCTCAGACTCTTCATGTGCGTATGAACGGATGCGCTCTTGTACAGCCGCTTCCCAAGGGTACAGACCTTACGTACTGCCTCAGATGCTGCAACGGCAAGCTTCCTTCCGGTATCAAGGTTACCGTGGCAGGTGACCGTGACGTGGGACAGGCCGGATTTGACGTGGTTTTCTCGGGTACTCCGAAAGCAGCCATCTGGGATGAGTTTTACTTTGAGATGCCTGCCTTCTATCTTGTGGAGAATGGCGACACCGTGACTTTCTGCGGCAAAGTTCCGACAGAGACGGGCAAATTTAATATCGTCAGAGAAACGTCGTTGCGCGGCTCTTCCACATGGTTTGCAACAAGAAATGTAGTGATCGACGGACAAAAAGATGTTAATCTGAGTTCTTCTACCGTAAAAGAGGTCACTGTCAATATCAATGGAGTTTTCCTGTGTGATATAAATGCGGGAACCGCTATTTCAAGCTGGTTCAAAGGAGAAAAGACTTATTTTGATCCGCATACTTATGTAAACCATTCGACATTTCTCCCGGAAGGTGTGACTGCCATAGTTAAGAATAAAGTAAACAAAGGCAGCAACTCGATAACGATTCAGTTTACAGGAACTCCGACCGAGTGCTCTCAGGAATGGATCGGCTTTACACTTCCCTCAAACTATGCGTTGGTAGCGCAGCCCGCTAAGAAATGCGAGATCATGGGTGAGAGTGTTGCTACACAGCTTGACCAGACTGTTAAATTCGGGATCTCTGACCCGAGTGGAGAAACTATTTATCTGAAGCGCGGAGTTCTCCTGGATTTTGAGAATATACACGTAACGGCACTGAATCATTTTGAAGGTATCACGATAAAGGCTCAGCTTTTCGGTGCAGATTCGAACGGTCAGCCCATCAAGCTTGTCGGAGATATGCAGGGACATTATCTGAAAGAAATAACCATAGAGACCCCGAGTACGACCGGTGGAAACAATGCCTATGATTATTTCGGTCTCGACAAGAGAGGTATCGGAGGAACTATAACCAGGTGGGTCGCAGGAGAAGATTCGTTTGATATCACGTTTACGGGAACACCTACGCTGGATGATTATAATCATTATCCGAGTCCGGTTCAGTTCAGGTTCAATATGTTTGCACAGTATACAACAGCAAATGCGATCCTTAATTCCGCGACTGTTCACGACTCGAGCTTCTACATCGAAGAGCCGAAGCTTAATATCAAAACAACGGCTGAGGAGATCTCGATGCCGTCCGATAAGCTTCAGTTTGTTTACTCGAGTATTACGATAAGGCTGCAGGAAGGCCATTTTGACAAGGAAATCCCTTCCGGGACAAAACTGGATCTTACTTCCTATACCTCTTCAGGAGGGACAACCGTGTATTATCAGTCCTATAACGGCTTGTCGATCACAACCACGAGTGCGGTAAAGAAGAATGATACCTGGATGTATGCCAGAGTGGAGGGAAAACCAAACAGTGTGTTTGAAGGAAATATTCCGGTCATCTTCCCCTACGACTGGGTAAGTACCTACAGCAGCCAGGTCAGACTCGGGCATGTGTACGGCGAGACCGATGTACACGTTACGGTCTGGAAAAAACCGAACACTGAGCTCACAGGAGACTCGGGTGAATCGGGAGGTTCAGGCTCAGAAAGCGGCTCCGGGAGCGGATCGGGCAGTAGTTCGGGAAGTGGTTCCGGAAGCACCACTCCTCAGATGGATCCCGTTGATCCACGCGCTGATATCGAACCCGAAGAAACCGGTGCCGACGACCCGGGACAGCTCGGTTGCCTGAGATATCCGACCAACATCGCTGTCAGAAATTATGCTAAGCTTGACGGAGAAATAAAGAAAGGAATCTATCTCGACATGAGAGCCGAGAAGCTCGTTTGTCCGATCTCCTACGCATGCTACAGCCTTGACGGCGGATCGAAGTACAAGAAGGGCAAGCTGACCGACGACCTCGTTGAGAAATTCTTTAACAAGGGCGGTACGCTCGTGATAGCCACCTCTTACGATGACAAGACCAAGAAACCGAAGGACACCGCAAGGCTTTACACATTTGGTGATGTCGGTAAGAGACCGGCTGCTCCAAAACTTAAGCCCGAGTACCTGAGTTGTGCCGATGCGTCGGGCAAGACGCCCGGACAGTTCATGCTGGCTGACAAGAGCCTTGAACCTCTGTCAGACACGGATATACAGCTCCTTGACGTGGCTGTGGCCGATGCCGCAGGCAAGAAGGTCGGGAATCTCGGATGGGGCAAATGGCCCTACACCGGCGGAGTGTTTATCCCCGAATTCTCAAACAACAAGGTTCAGAAGCAGATATACTTTGTGAAGACAGCAGCCACGGTTGATACTCCGGCCAGCAAACCGGCAAAGGTTGCGGTAAGCGGCCTATTAAAGCCCACGAACCTCAAGGTCGACTACAACAAAGAAGTCCTGAAGGTCAGAGCCGGGATGAATGTCTTCTTCGGAGCAACGCTCCTCGACGAAGCTGATGAGCTCTCAGCCAATGCCTCCAAGAGAGAGGACTACATTAACAAGTACATCCTCGATATCGAAAAGGATCAGGCAAAAGACGGCATAAGCATTGAGAAGTACCTGACAACGAGCAGGGTAACTCTGATAGTATGGCAGAGTGCGACGAAAGCAAGACCCGCAACCGCACCTCAGAAGATAGAGCTTGCAGCCAGAGCGGTCATCAAAGACAAGTCCCTGACTGTTACAGACGGAAAGCTCAAGCTTCCTAAAGAGTATCAGGCCTACGACGATGACAAGGAAAAGTGGGGTGGGCTTCCCAAGGTCACGGAGGACACAACTGTTCTGATCAGGCTCAAGGCTACGGCCAAGGGCGGCAAGGAAAACGACTCAACCTACGCAGCCAGTGAAGGCGAGTACCTCACCATAACTATGAAAGCCGAGGAATTGGGAGCAAAAGTTATAGAGAGTGCAACTATAGGGTAAGTTTTCCCTATGATACAAAACCCCGGCGCACTGATCTCCGGATGATGGAACCTGTAATACACATAAAAGAAGAACTGCCGTCACGGGCAGTTCTTCTTAATTTATTACATTAAGCGGATGATTTGGATTTGAGATTATATTGACTGACGGTTCAGAGAATCAAGATCACAGCTCCCTGGAACGCTCAGTGGCTGCGATCACCGCATCCATGACTGCAGAGCGGAATGCTCCGTCTTCGAGCGCCTTGACGCCCATGATGGTAGTTCCGGCGGGAGAGGTGACCATATCCTTGAGCTCGCCGGGATGCTTTCCGGTTTCCATCATAAGCTTTGCACTGCCGAAGACCGCTCCGACCGCGAACTCATATGCCATCGCACGGGGCATTCCCTCAAGGACGGCGGCATCAGCCATCGCTTCAATGAACATGAACACGAAAGCGGGCGAACTGCCGGACACGCCGGTTACTGTGTCCATAAGCGTTTCGGGAACAACTATCGCCTTGCCGAAGCTTTCGACGATCTTCAGCGCACCCGCAAGTTCCTTCTTGCTAACCTTGGGGAGGGGCGATACGCCTGTTGTTGCTGCACCGACGAGTGCTGCCGTGTTGGGCATGCAGCGGATGATCTTCTTGGTTCCCTTGATCACGCGTGAGAGATAATCAAGTGTCTTGCCCGCAACGATCGAAATGATGACCTGATCAGAGGAGAAGCCCGATACTTCGCCGAGGGCGCTCTCGAGGAACTGGGGCTTCACGGCGAGTACGATCTGTCCGCAAACCTTGACAACGGAATCGTTGTCGGGAGCGATCGTAATCCCGAATTCCTTCTTTCTCTTGGCACACATTTCCTCGCTTACATCAAAGCCGACGATGTCGGAGGGTGCGGTTCCGTCCTTTATAAGTCCGCCGATCATGGCGCCGGCCATGTTTCCGAGTCCGATAAATCCGATTTTCATAAATTCTTTGTCTTCCTTTCCGGGTGAATAACTGAAATATATTATACCATATTGAGTTTACAATATTAGAAATTTTGAAAATATTATGTGCGTATTTTGAGGAATTATAGCAAGAAATGGACTCTCTATATATGGGTGCAGAAAAAATTTACATAGAAGGAGAGAGGAAAAATGAGCACAGGTACAAAAAAGCACATTGAAGTTTTATGGAAGATCGTCCTTGCGGTTGCGTGCACGATCATGTTTTTCATGATTCTCGGAGTGGAGGCGAAGGCTGACAGTGTTGAAGTAAACACCTGGGAGAGCCTGAAAAGTGAAATTTCCACAGTACGGCCTGGAGAATCGAAAACGATTACGCTTACCGCCGATATTACACCGGGAAACCCCACAGCTGAAACTGCTTGTATTATAATCCAATCATATAAATGGATTGTTCTTGATCTGAACGGACACATCATAAACCGTAATCTGGAGACTGCTGTCGAAAATGGATCAGTTATAAGAATGGAAACTCACTCAACACTGACAATATACGACAGTCATCCGAACTCCGACCACAGCACCTATCCGGCTTCACTGGGCGCAATTTCCTTTACCGGAGGTGGTATTATTGGTGGAAATACAGCCTCTCTTGGCGGTGGAATAGATTTGATGAACGCGACTTTGAATATGTACGGTGGAACGATCTCTTCCTGCAGTGCTAATGAAGGAGGGGGGGGAGTGTACGTGAGGAGGGCTTCTGTTTTTACGATGAATAGAGGAACGATAGCGTCCTGCGCTACAAATAAGAAAGGAGGTGGAGTGTATGCCGTCGGTGATGGTACATTTACAATGAATGGAGGAACTATTACTTCATGTTCTTCTGATCTCGGAGGAGGGGTATATAGTAGCTCTCCGTTTATAATGAACGGAGGAACTATCACTTCCTGTAATGCAAATACCGGCGGTGGAGGAGTGTATCAAAGACAAGAAACATTTACCATGGAAAAAGGAAATATCAGTTCATGTACGGCCCCTAACGGTGGCGGAGTGTATGTTGAAAACACCGAATTTGATATGAACGGAGGACTCATCACCGGTTGCGAGGCTACCGGAAATGGTGGTGGGATTTACTGCAACGGGGACAGTGCAACCGTTAAACTGTCAGGAGGAACGATCTCTTCATGTATTGCACCGAATTATCCTGATATATATGCTAGCAGTCCCGCAAAAGTAACTGTGACTTCGAGAGTGTTGGTAAGAGACGATCTTATCAACACAGGCATTGTATTTGACGGAACGGATAAACAGTTGATAGACGGGAACGTGGTGAGCGTGACGGGAAGTGCGCTTTCACTGAAATATGCCGTCACGGAAACAAACAGCAGACCGGAAAGCAGAGCCTTTACTACAGGTTTCCCGGATAAAAAAGAGGCCGGAACCTATTATGTATGGTATGTGATAAATAACAGTAGTACGAGTGAAACGTTTGAAGGCGGTCCGCTTGTTGTAAGCATAGGTCAGGCAACACCCGGGCTTGCTACAACTCCTGCGGGAGTAACGGGGCTGACAGCAAACAATACGTCGAGGGCTCTTATCACGGGAGGAATTGCGCAGGCTTTCGGATCTTACACGCCCGAAGTCAAATATGCGGTAACAAGGACAAACAGCAGACCCGCAACCGGATATTCATCCGATATCCCTTCGGAAACTGCGGCGGGAACATATTATGTCTGGTATATGATCGAAGGAACCCGGAACTGGTCAACTGCAAATACTTTTAATCCCATCACTGTTGTGATCGGAGAGCCGGCGACAGAGCCGGATAATACAAATGTAACACCGGACCCCGCACCAGCACCTGTTATCGTGACTCCCGTTAATGATCCCGAGCCCGCAGCAGAAAAGGTAAATAAAGTACCCGATCCGAGTATATTTACGCGCAAGAATAAAGACGGTTCCGTTACAACTATAAAAATTATTTGGAACGAAGACGGAACAACAACCGTTATTACGGAAACAGTGTGGCCCGACGGAAGTGTCTTGAGAAAAGAAGAAACCAGAGATGCCAAGGGCAACGGCACATTAAAGATTGAAAAGAAGGATGGAAAGGGTAACCTCTTAAGTTCGACCGAAGGAACTATTAAGGTTAACAAAAAAGGTACAGAAACAATTAAATCTACGACTGAGAATGCGGACGGTTCGGGCTCTGAAAAGACGCAGAAGACATATAAACGTGATCCCGAAGCGGACAATATCAAAAAGGTCACCATAACCGAAAAGAAGACAGACGCCGCAGGAAACAAGGAAACGATCAAGACTACAGCTCTTGTGGGTGTTCTCGGAGACGCAACAATTACAGAGAAGAGTGAGTTTACAGTTGCTGCAGTATCAGAAAATGAGACCGAAGAGAACATTGCGGAAGAAAGAAAATCCGACACGGGCAAGGATAGTTCGGTAGAAGAGAGCATGTCCGATACAGTTGATGACGGCAACAAAAAAGCAAGAAAAGTCGTCAACGAGAAACGACAGTATTCCTTGTCGGTAAACGGAAGATTAAAGCTTATGTCTCTTACGACAAATGGAGAGAAGCTCGCAATCCCCGAAAGTATCGAGCTCGACGGGATGACCAGAGTAGTAAAAGCGGTTGGAAAGAATGCTCTTAAAGGTAATAGGACTTTGAAAGAAGTCGTACTCGGAGAGAATATCACGACGATCAACACGGGAGCATTTAAGAACTGCAAGAACCTTGAACTCATCGAGCTCACCGGTTCGGTAAAGACGATCTACAAGAATGCTTTCAAGGGCATCGCTGAGAACGCCAAGTTCGTGATTGAGGCTTCCGAGGCAGACTTTGAAAGGATTACAGAGCTTCTCAGGGAATCGGGTGTCGGTGAGACTGTGATATTTGAAAGAATAAAATAATGGTGCCCCCCGTCACCCCAGGGGGGTCACTCAAAAAGAAATGCATTGGAAGGAAATGATGGATAGTAATTTATGCCACAATGTGTACACTGCAGCCAAAACATGGGGCTAGAAAAATGTGGAGTATATGGCACCAAACTATTAGAGTACATTTCAAATATTGAAGAATGCCCTGAGTGCGATGCGCCAAAAGAAAAGATGTGACGCGATGTAACGGTGTAACGACGTAGTCTATAGAGTAAAGTATTTGTCAGTTGAATAAGAAAAAAGAATGAGAGTGAACATCCTCTAAGGTATAATATTTGCGTCAACAAAAAAACAAGGAGGAGAACACTCTCATGGACATTGTATCATTATTAAAAGAATTAGTGAA